>NC_006270.3:927500-1657500 GCF_000011645.1 Bacillus licheniformis DSM 13 = ATCC 14580 | reverse complement strand
GCGAAGATTAATGAATAATCATAGGATTTGAGCATTCTTTTTATCATATTATCCTCTTCCTTACTTGCCTTCAAAATGTGTTTGTGGTAGTTCCTTCGTTATTTTACTACACTTTCTTAAAAAAGCACGAAAGATACCCTTTTCATAAGACTTCGAATCTCCTCAGAAAGAAAAGTCCGTCTGTTCCAAGACTGCCATTCTATTTTTTTATCGGCAAATCATGCGTCTTCGTTTATTCGGCGTGAACAGCGGCCATTCCTTCATCAACTGGCGTTTTCTTTCTCATTCCATAATAAAAAAAGCCTGCCGGCAGTTTGTTTCTATCGAAACGTTGTCGACAAGCTGACTCAGACAGAAAGATTCTGCTGAGGTGTTCTTTTATTTTTTTGTAAATGCATCATGTAATGCAGACAATTCACGCTCCAGCCTGTAAAGCAGTTCTTTACCCTCTTCTTCATCCACTAATCCAAGGCGGACAGCAAAATCAATTTCTCTAGAGAGTCCGAACATTTGTGTATCTAAAACCTCTTCATAAAGAGGACATTGAGGCATCGTTAAGTTGTCCATTTGCACTTGAATCAGCTTTAAGATTTTATCAGCATCACGTTTTAACAGAGCAAGTGCTTTTTCACGATGGTCGACTACAATCTCAGACGCCAAAAGTATCCCTCCGTTCCCCAGGCGAGTACCTAATTCTTCTATTTATGATAAAGCCTCAGCCGAAAAAAAGCAAGCTATTTCTGTCCTTTCGCCGTATTTCAAAGACTCGCTTTTTAAGCTTCCGCTAACGTTTTAAAAAATGCTTAAGCTGTAATTCGCAGATAATAGCTCTAAAAGCCGGATTCCGGCAATGCTGTTTCCCTTTTCATCGAGCGAAGGCCCGAAGATGCCGATGCCGAAACGGTATGGGGATAGCCCCATGATGCCCCCTGAAACCCCGCTTTTGGCGGGAATTCCGATTTTGATTGCGAATTCGCCGCTGGCATTATACATTCCGCATGTCACCATAAATGTCTTGCAAATTCTCGCGATATCCTTCGGTATGATTTGTTCTCCCGTTTCGGGATGCTTGCCGTTCAAAGCAAAAACAGAGCCGATTTTTGCCAGGTCCAGGCTGTTCATTTCAATGGCGCACTGTTTTGTATATACATCCATAACATCCTCAACCTCAGCCTGAAAAATGCCGTGCTCTTTCATGTAATAGCACATCGCCCTGTTGACCATCGAGGTTTCAAATTCAGATTCGGCGACCTTCCCGCAAACGGTAATGCTCCGGTTGTTTGCAAGTTTTTTAATAAAATCAAGCAGTCTCCCGATCTTATCAGCGTTCGTCTCTCCTTTAATCATGCTTGTGACCACCAATGCTCCTGCGTTTATCATCGGATTCAGCGGCTTCCCCGGGTTGACGGTTTCAAGCTTGATGATGGAGTTAAACGGATCGCCAGTCGGCTCTTGTCCTACGTAATGAAACACTTTTTCCGGTCCGTGATCGATCAGAACGAGGGCAAGCGACAATACTTTTGATATGCTTTGCAGAGTGAATGCTTTTTCCACATCCCCCGCTGATATACAAGTCCCGTCGGTAAAGTAGACCGCCGCCGATAAATCGTCCTCCGATAATTCGGCCAAAGCCGGTATGTAAGATGCAACCTTTCCTTTGTCCGTCACTTTTTTCGCTTCTGTGACAAAATATTCGAGCTCCTTATTATGCCGGCAATTCAAGTTTTTTCCCTCCATCCGAGCGTCATTGCTGTTATCTTTCCCCGAGAGGGCTTTTGTTATGAGAAGTGACAATTCGAAAGAAAGCGCTTATAATTTTTTGTGAGGGAGTGGTAGAGACATGAGCATTGTAACGATCACAGGAAATGTAAAGTATCCGATTACGCTCGATCCGAGCGTCTGGATTTTTGATGACCGAAAATTCGATCTCGAGCAGTTCTTTTCACATTTCGGAGAGGTACAGGATGAAGATGACGACCTTGTGATTGACCGGGAACGGCAAATCAGAGAAGGTGCTGTATCGCCGCCGACGCTGAAATCAGAGAAAAAGTATGAAAAGGAAAAATTGCTTGACGGCACTTTCGGAATCAAGCTTGAGCCTTTTTTGAAAAACGCGGAGGTGTCAGGCTCCGCCGTCAAATGCCTCTTCAAAACGGAAGGTGAAGACGTTTCCGTTCCAATTGAAGAAGCGGGCGGCATGATTCTCTGCTTCAGCAACAAAGGCAAGCCGCTTGGCGAAGACGGGCCTGTACACGTTTATTTTCCCGACGGTTCTAACAAGATGAATCCTGTGAAACGAGTAAAAGAAATTCACATTATTTAAAGCGGCAACACTGTAACGGGTGCGCCGGAGGCGGGGAAAAAACTCCGCCTCTTCTTTTCCCGGCCGGGTTTTCGGCTTTTGCAGACGACCCGGCCGGCGTGCCATGCAAGTTGAAACCCGGGTTAAAAGCCCGTTTTTTTTATTTACAGCAGGTCTGCTGCAAGCCTTGCAAGCCGGGAGCGCTCTCCTTTTAAAAGCTTCACGTTTCCGGAAATTTTTTGATCTTTAAAGCGCTCTACTACATAGGCCAGGCCGTTGTTCATCGCATCCAAATAAGGATGATCGATCTGTTCGGTATCTCCCATCAATACGATTTTGCTGCCTTCCCCGACGCGTGTCAGAAGCGTTTTGACTTCATGCTTGGTCAGATTTTGGGCCTCATCAATGATGATGAATTGGTCGGGAATGCTTCTGCCCCTTATATAAGTAAGGGCTTCGACTTGAATGGAGCCCATCCCCGCCAAAATATCATCAAGTTCCCCCGGTTTTTTTGCATTGAACAAGTATTCCAGGTTATCAAAAATAGGCTGGACCCACGGTCGAAGTTTTTCTTCTTTTTCACCCGGAAGATAGCCGAGATCTTTTCCGACAGGAACGATCGGCCTTGTGACAACAAGTTTTTTAAAATTCCCCAGATCCTCTGTCTGCAGCAATCCGGCTGCCAGCGCAAGCAGTGTTTTTCCTGTGCCGGCTTTTCCGATCAGGGTGACAAGCGGAATATCTTGTCTTAATAGAAGTTCCAACGCCATCGTCTGCTGTACGTTTCGGGAACGGATGCCCCAAACCTGCTCCTGGTCAAAAACAAGCTTTTTAACGGCTTTTCCGCTTTGATCTACGATTCCAACCGCAGAAGATGATCCGCCGAGCGCGTCCTTCATGACGACAAACTGGTTCGGACACAGCGGCTCCTCGCTGATTTCGTCAAGCTGCAAATAATGATGTTCAAAAAATGAATTCATCTGATCCGAGCGAATGTACACGTCCGTATAACCGCTGTATATATCATCATTGTCGACAACCCTGTCGTGCAAAAAATCCTCTGACATCAACCCGATGGCATCGGCTTTGACGCGGATCAGCATATCTTTGCTGACAAGAATAACCGGTCTGCCGCCTTCTTTCGTTTCTTCTTCAAGGCTGAGGTTTTTCGCTACGGCTAAAATCCGGTTGTCGCTAGTTTTTTCGATAAAGATTTCCTGAAGCTGCTGAAAAGAGCGATGGTTAAGCTCGATTCTCAAGCTTCCTCCGTTAGGGAGAGGAACATTTTCATACAGCTTTCCTTTTAAACGCAAATCATCTATCAATTTAGATACGCGCCTTGCATTCCTCCCAATTTCATCCATGTAACGTTTCTTTGAATCGACTTCCTCCAATACGACAGCCGGGATGACGACCTCGTTATCTTCAAAAGAAAAGATTGAATTCGGATCCTGCAATAACACATTCGTATCTAGCACATAAATTTTACTCAATCTTCCGCCTCCTGATCAGGATTTTTAGCCTTTTATTTTCATTTGGGTTAAAAGCTGATGGAGCGCCCGCTAAAATATATGTTTTTGTGAATAAAGATAGAAGGTTAATTCAACAATAAAAATTAATGAAAGCATTTTTAAGGAGGCAACCTCAAGTGCGAATCTTTTTTTTGATCCTAATTCAAACCGTTATGCTGCTTTCAGCCTGCGGCATTCAAAATAATGCCCGAAATGAAGCAAATGAGCTTCCCGGCAACAGACCGATTCATGTAAAAAACAGCGCCCAGGAGCCGGTGAACCGCGAAGACGGACAAGCCATCTCACGGCGCCTTGTAAAGATCACCGAAAGCGTTCCGGGTGTCAATGATGCGACCGCCGTCGTGCTAGGCAGGCTCGCCGTCGTCGGAATTGATGTGAAAGACAATTTGGAACGCAGCAAAGTCGAATCCATTAAGTATTCGGTCGCTGAAGCTCTGCAGAATGACCCTTATGGAGCAAACGCCGCCGTTGTCGCGGATCCCGACACTGTAAACCGCCTGCGGGCAATGGGCAGAGAAATTCAAGCGGGACGTCCTGTCAAAGGGATTCTCGATGAGCTGGCAGCCATTGTCGGGCGCGTCCTTCCTGAAGTGCCGAACGACGCAACAGACAACCAGCAAACAAATCCTACAAAATCCAACAACGACCAGCTGAATGAGAGAAACCAAAAACAACTCGAAAAGAAGCAGAATAATCAATCGAACAAACATATGAAAAATCGGCAGCAATAACTTTAAAAAGCCTGTGCCACTGTTTTCTTGACGGTATAGGCTTTTTCCTTTTTTCTAATAGAGAAAATTTATTTGTCAGATCGATTAAGGTATAATGGATCGTAAGCGAGGTGAATCAAGTGAGGGTAAAGTGTTCATTGTGTGACAAAATCGAAAAAATCGATGACGACACACTCATTGCCAAACGTCTCCGAAACCGGCCGATACATACCTATATGTGCCATGAATGCAGCGAAAGAATTAAAATCAAAACCGAAAACCGGATGAAAACCGGCCGTTTTAAGTTATATCCGCACAGAAAAGATAAAGAGCAGATCAAGTCATAAAAGCATGGACAAGCACCATGCTTTTTTTATCTCTTTTTGTTACATAAGTAACAAAAATAATAGAATATAGTTGATAAAAATTTTCATTTGTAGTATTTTAAAATTGTTTCATACGCAACAAAAAAGGAGTGATTGATCATGGATTTTGATGTATTGATTGCAGGCGGCGGCCCCGTCGGTCTGCTGACGGCTTCCGAGCTGGCTTTGGCCGGCGTCCGGACCTGTATTGTCGAACGGCTGAATGAGCCTTCTCCATTCTCAAAAGCGCTCACACTGCATCCTCGCTCAATCGAAATACTTGAAATGAGGGGGCTTGGAGAACGATTTAAGGAAATTGGCAAGCCGCTCGGTTCGGGGCACTTTGCAGGTCTGAAGACTGGATTGGATTTTTCTGCGCTTGACACGCGAGCCAATTTTACACTGTTCATCCCCCAGTACGAAACTGAGAAGGTGCTTGAGGAACACGCGAGGAATCTCGGTGTCTGCATCCTTCGCGGTCATGAAGTTCTCGCTGTCCGCGAGCATGAAGACACCGCCGAGCTTGTCGTCCAGGGTCCGGACGGCCTGTCCTTACTAACCGCTTCCTATATCGTCGGTGCCGACGGGGCCGGAAGTACCATCCGCAAGCAGGCGCGCATCGCTTTTTCCGGAACTGATGCGAATATCACCGCAATGCTTGGTGATGTGTCGCTTGAAAATCCGCCGGAATCGCATTTCTATACTTGCGTGAACCGTGAAGGCGGCGTTGTGATCGTGCCTTTAGACGGCGGCATTTTCCGCGTCCTCATAACGGCGCCGCATATGCCCCAAGCTTTGCTTCACGAGCCCGTCACACTGGAAGAATTAAAAAAAGAACTCAGCCGCATTTGCGGTACGGACTTTGGAATTAACAGCCCGGTTTGGATGTCCCGCTTCGGAAATGCCAGCAAGTTGGCGGAGCATTACCGTTCCGGCAGAATTTTTTTAGCTGGAGATGCCGCGCATATACATTTTCCCGCAGGTGGGCAAGGTTTAAATGTCGGGCTTCAAGATGCGATGAACCTTGGCTGGAAGCTCGCAGCAAAGATCAACGGACGGTGTCCCGGCTGGCTGCTTGACAGTTACCATCATGAAAGACACCCTGTCGGCAAAGCGCTGATCGTCAATACACAAATCCAAACAAAGCTGTTTGATTTTACGCGTGAAGGGCTGTACCTCCGTGAATTGCTATCCGGCATACTCGGATTTTCAGACGTCAATCGCTATCTGGCAGAACAAATTGCAGCGCTCAGCGTGCAGTATGAAGCAGATGAAAAAATGCCTGAACATGAGCTGAACGGTAAACGCCTGCCCGATATTGACCTGACCCTTTCAGATGGTACTGTCAAACGACTTTACACATTTCACCGCGATGGACGTTTCTTATTAGCAGCATTCGGAAAAGAACCGAAGGAATTTTCCAGACTGCCTCATGTCCGGCTCATGCAACTGAAAGCGATTGACGGACGGCCTGAATGGAATGGCGTAAAAGCAGCCCTGATCCGCCCCGACGGCCACATAGCCTGGGCTGTGGACGAATCCCTGGAAAACGCGGAGCAATTGATTGCCGATGGAATCCGCCGCTGGTGCGGAAACGCTTAATCTGCAATCTGTTTAACCATTTTGTTTCACGCGTAACAAAATGGTATAATCAAAGCAGAATAATCGATTAAAGGAGCCGGTTTTCTGCATGGAACATTTAACACACGCCAAACAAGAAATATTTGACCTGTACATCAGGCTCATTCATCAGCAGGAGCAGCAAGAAACCGTCATGAAAGAGCGCATCTCCGCAGAAATGAAAAAGATGGAGCGCGAATTCGGAGCTGAAATGAGACTCAATATGTCTGACATCCATACGATCAGCTGCATTGGCGACCACGAACCGATCAACGTCACCTCGATTTCCGAGAAGATGGAATTTTCAAAAGCGACGGTCTCAAGGATCACCGCAAAGCTGACCGAAAAAGGGCTCGTCAGCAAAACACAGCTCAGCGATAATAAAAAAGAAATCTACTTCCGTTTAAGCCATAAAGGGAGAAGCATCCATCACCTTCACCAGCGGGAGCACGATAAAATCGAACAAAGATTTAAACGATTTTTAAGCCGGTATTCATTTGATGAGATCCTTTTTGCCAGGGCTTTGTTTCGGGACTTATTAACGGCGGATTTTCTCGCGGATACAGAAAAGACATAGCCTTCTTCGGCTATGTCTTTTCTACGTATTCGCCCCCGTCTGCTCTTTTTTCGAACGGTGCAGGCGGATTTTATAAATCGAAAGGATTAAAACAGCTACGATCAGCCCTTCTCCAACCGGCAGAAAAACGCCGAAAAAAGTTAAAAACGTACAGCCTAATGCCAGAAAAAAGTAAATGATCGCCGTTTTCAACAGCGGCAGCCGTTTGGCGAAACCCAGTTTAAAGACGACCGCAGACAGGACGAAGATGGTGGCATAAAGCCACCACATTCCCGCCTCGGGATTCTGGTCCACTTTATAGAGAGCGGCAAAAAACGACAGCCGTTCACTTACATCAGTCAAAAAGATTCCCCTCCCCTTTGCTTAGTTGGGTTGCTCTTTTTTTAGGTTCTGCAAATATTACGACAATCCTGCCAGCTTTTTCTTTTTCGCTGCTTTTTCGCGTTCGTTTTTGTCGAGAATTTTCTTTCTCAATCTGATGGATTCAGGTGTGACTTCGCAGTACTCATCCTCGTTCAAGTATTCAAGCGATTCTTCAAGCGACATGATACGCGGTTTTTTCATGCTGACCGTCTGATCTTTCGTCGCTGAGCGCACGTTTGTCTGCTGCTTCATTTTGTTGATGTTGACGACAAGGTCGTTTTCACGGTTGTGCTCGCCGACGATCATGCCTTCATATACTTCTGTGCCCGGCTCGACAAAAATCACGCCGCGCTCTTCAACGCCTTGAATGCCGTAGGCTGAAGCTTTCCCGGTATCCATTGAGACAAGCACGCCTTGGCGGCGCCCGCCGACTTGCCCCGGCTCAACCGGCTGATAGCTGTCAAACGTATGATTTAAAATCCCGAAACCGCGTGTAAGGGAAAGGAATTCGGTTGAGTAGCCGATTAATCCGCGTGAAGGGACATTGAAAATCAGGCGGACTTGCCCGTTTCCGTTATTGATCATGTCGATCATTTCACCTTTGCGCGCACCCATTGATTCCATTACAGATCCGGTATGCTCTTCAGGCACATCGATTTGTACGCGTTCAACAGGCTCACAGCGAACGCCGTCGATTTCTTTAATGATGACTTCCGGCTTCGATACTTGCAGTTCAAAGCCTTCGCGGCGCATGTTTTCGATTAAAATCGACAAATGCAGCTCACCGCGTCCTGACACGATCCATGCGTCAGGAGATGGCGTCGGATCGACTCGAAGGCTGACATCTGTCTGCAGCTGCTGTTCAAGCCGCTCTTCAATCTTCCTGGCCGTGACATATTTTCCTTCGCGACCGGCAAAAGGACTGTTGTTAACCGCAAACGTCATTTGAAGCGTCGGTTCGTCAATGCGAAGAACCGGAAGCGCCTCTTGATGCTCAATCGGGCAGACGGTTTCTCCGACATTGATGTCTTCCATTCCTGATACAGCGACAAGGTCGCCGGCTTTCGCTTCTTCAATCTCGACTCTCTTCAAGCCCTGGAAACCGAAGATTTTCGTGACGCGGAACGGCTTGACAGAACCGTCAAGCTTCATTAAAGCAACTTGCTGTCCGACCTTCATCGTTCCTCTGAACACGCGTCCGATTCCGATACGGCCGACATAATCATTGTAGTCAAGCAGAGCCACCTGGAACTGCAAAGGCTCCTCATGGTTATCGACAGGACAAGGAATATGGTTGACAATCGCTTCGAATAAAGCCTCCATGTTTTCATCCTGCTGCTTCGGATCTGCTGACGCGGTGCCGTTGATCGCAGAAGCGTAAACAACCGGGAATTCAAGCTGTTCTTCATTTGCATCTAGCTCGATAAACAAATCGAGCACTTCGTCAACGACCTCTTCTGGACGGGCAAAATCGCGGTCGATCTTATTGACAACAACGATCGGCGTCAAGTTTTGCTCAAGTGCTTTTTTCAGCACAAAGCGGGTTTGCGGCATGCAGCCTTCATAAGCGTCGACAACAAGCAGAACGCCGTCGACCATTTTCATGATCCGTTCAACTTCCCCGCCGAAATCTGCGTGTCCCGGAGTATCCAAAATATTAATGCGTGTATCTTTATAATTAATCGCCGTATTTTTCGCTAAAATCGTAATGCCGCGCTCTCTTTCCAAATCATTGGAATCCATGGCGCGCTCAGCCACGTTTTCATTTGCACGGAATGTACCGGCCTGATGGAGGAGCTGATCCACCAGCGTCGTTTTTCCATGGTCAACGTGGGCGATAATAGCGATATTGCGAAGATCTTCTCGAAGTTTCACATTTTCATCTCCTAAAAAAATTCAGATAATCTTTCATATTATAACTGACAAACAAAGTTATTTCAATTTGTTTCAAATTTTCAGCTCCCATTGCCCCTTTCTATCCAGCGCGATTTTCTGTAAACTAACAGTAGACTTCATACTAAGGGGATGGAAAAACAGTGAAACAAATCAAATGGATTTTCTTATTATTCGCACTTGCTGCAGTGATCAGCATCATGATGATCGGAGTTGCAGTCGCCGAAAAAAGCGCAGCCGGCGTCGCAATCGCCATCGCGATTCTGATCGTCATTATGGGAAGCGGTTTCACACTGAAAAAAAGAATGCGCGAAAAAGGCCTGCTTGAATAGGAAAGAAGCCCCTACCGAATGAAGGGGCTTTTGATTTTATATCAAAAAACCGGCGGCTGGTTGCCGCCAGTTCTTATAAAAAGAATAAGTAAATCAAAAGCATCAGCAAGTAGCCCCCGCCAAACAGCGCTGCCCCTTTGAGAATCAGCCTTTGATAATACGCTTTCCTGAACTTTTGTTCTTCCGCTTCTTCTGCTTCCTTTGGCAATCCTCCGTCACCATGAAAATTGACAGGTTCCCTCATCATGTCGTACATTTCCCGGCAATCCTCGCATGTCTTAATGTGTGCGGCAACCAAACGTTCCGTTTTGCGGCTGCAATCGCCTTCTATGTATAAAGGCAGTAAATCTCTTACAAGATGGCATTTCATATTGTTAAACCTCCCTGCCTTCCAAGCTTTTTTTCAGCTCCAGGCGGGCCCGGTGAAGATTGGTTTTTACCTTTGACAGTTTCCAATTCAGCACTTCCGCTATTTCCTCGTATGACAGCTCTTGAAACTCTCTTAAAATGAGGACAGTCTGGTAATCTTCTTTCAGCCGGTCAATGTGATGTTTCAGCTCTTCCTGCATTATGGCGTTTGCCAAATGGCGCTCAGGCATTTCAAATGTGTGCTGTTCCATATCGCCGCAGGCCGCCACGTCGGAAAATTGGATTTTTTTATCTTTTCTGTACCAGTTGATAAACGTATGATGTGCGATCGTATACAGCCATGTTTTGATCGAGGAATGGCCCCTGAAAGACTCCAGGCCCGCAAAAGCTTTTAGAAACGTATCCTGCGCCAGGTCTTTCGCCGTCTCAAGCTGATGGGTTCGCCTGTACAAATAGTACATGATGTCATGATAATATTCCCTGTACAGTTCTTCAATCGTCTGTTTATTATTGTGAGCCATTTAGAAAAAAAACCACACCGTCATCCAAATCGATAGGAGCAGGAAAGCACCATATAACGAGTAAACAAAAATCTTGATATGAAGGAGCTTCTGATGATCATCTGTTTTTTGCATGCCGGGGAGCTCTCTATTACCGGCTGCTGCCGCTTCAGCCTGATCCTGAAAAAACTGCTCATGCTCTTTCATCCAGATCATCGTTTCCTCTTCCAGTTCACTTTCTTGATAGAGCTCATACAAATCGATAAACACCGCTTTTTTTTCTTCATTTGTCATCAAAATGTTTCACCTCATCTGTCTCGGCATCAACCAAGTATGCGTCATGTTCATTTGAGCCGAACGGCTGGATGATGACAAGCCACGCATAACGGCTCTTTTGATCCCCGTCTGAAACGATTACAAGCTTCGTCCGTTTATGATAGACCAGCCCTTTTTGATAGCGTTCAGACACTTTCTGAAAAGCTTTTTCCCCGTCTGCATACGTGTAGGGGGGTTTTTCATCTGCTTTTTGAAAGTTTTTTCTCACCGTCAGATAAGCTCCCTCTTCATGTTTCGTCATGGTCCAGACCGTATTTAACACAGCATCGCTTTCTTTTTTCTGAAATTCTATCAGATCCTTTTCTAACTCCACCCTTTTCAGATTGGAAATGTCTTGATCAAATAATGAAAGCAAGCGTTTTTCAAGCTCTTGTCCGCGATAAGGCAAGGCGCTTTCAGATTTGATCGAAATAGCCGTTAATGCACCTGTTACAGGGTGGAACTCCATCCCCATTCCGTCACTTGTCTTTATGTTGATGGATGCCGAGTTGAGGCTGAATGGGAATAATAAATCAATATCTGTCAGCCGATAAGATGAGACGGGTATGCCCAGCTTACGATAGACGGCTTCAACTCCCCGCTCGATATCCTCACCAGAAACGCGGGCTTGGTTCACGCTTTCTAAGCTGTAAACAGACGCGTCCTCATGGAATCCCATCAGAGTCTCCTTCCGCCAAGTAAACCACATTGTGCTTAATTCAGGATCCTCGCCTTCACGGTAAAATTCAACAGTAGCTTCGCCGTCATCACGGCTGACCTTTGCCTTGATTTGTTTGTCAAGTTCGCGGCCGTGTTCCCTTAGAAATTGCTTCGACCGCTTGATATATGCCTGACCGGACAGGATATTCCCGCTAGGCTTTTTTTGATTGTGATAATTGGTGATCATTCCCGTCCAGCCGTCAACGTCCGCATCGTAATCTTTCGTTTTGAAATGATAAACGTTATGAAAATCCTGGTTGGTAGCTGACAAATAGATAAAGCTCTCTGTCGGAAAAAACGAGCTGACAGTCTGCTTCGCTTCTTTAACCGAAACAGGCCGAAAATTGGCATCAACCACGTCTGAAACCTCCGGGTGTGAGATTGTAAAAGCGGCATCCGCCAAATTGTAAAAAGGATTGAGGTGAAGCGTGAAAAATACGGCGGTGCCCGCGGCTAAAACACGCTTCACCATCAACAAAGGCTTTCTCGAGTCATTCAGCAAGTGATATGTCATAAGAAAACCGATCATTGTCAGAAATACGTTCAGCGGAAAAAATTCGTATCCAAGCTTTTTGATGAAGAAACCGCCGATCGTCACAATATAAAAAATCAAAAGGAGAACGTAACGGTTTCTTTTCCAATAAAGCTGAAAAAACAAGCAGATCATCAGTCCCGGTATTCCGACAATCAACAACAGAACGAGCGGCAATTCTTCAAGCTCCTCCGCTCCAAATTCCTTCAAATAGGCGGCAAAGCTGAACAGCGATTGGAAAAGCGGCATCGCCATCACCGCAATGTCAAATGCAAAAAACAGCCCCTTGCCCCCTTTTTCCGCGAGTGTCATCATATAATGAAAAGAGACAAGCAAAATATAGCCGAACAGCAAAAACTGCATAAAAGGCAGAAGCGCATCTTGTTCGTCTATGTACAGGTTTGAAAACTCAGCGGCTTTCATTTGGTGAGCCAATTCAAACGAAAGGGCGCCAACCAGTATCAGCCTGAGAACGATGCCTGCATAAAAAAAGAGGCGCCGCCTGCACACTTTTGGATGAAATGACACGGCATACAAAAGGACAAGGCCTGTCACACACCACTGAATGACAAGCATGCTCTGTCTGCTTAAAACAAAATAACGTTCAAAATGGAGCACATAATCACTAAATAGTTCGATCAATTTCCACAATTCCTTTACATCAAATTAAGGCCTCATCTTTATAGACAAACGACGCTGCATATTGTTTCATAAAATCATAAAAAAAAGAGACCTGTTGTTAAACAAGTCTCATTGCAGCCACAAGGGAAGGGGCAAAACCATGATCAAATATCGTTTTCCCTTTTCATCTTTTTCCGTTTTCAGCTGTTCAAATCCTGAACGGGCCAGCATGTTCAACCATTCGTCTTTCTCATAAGGCACTGCCGCAAACAACGCTTTATGCCCCTTTTCTCTCAAGCGTTTTCCGATCGTTTTGATCACTTCTTTTGCCCGGCCTTTTTTGCGGAAATCGGGATGGACAAGAAGCGTTCCGAGCCAAGGCTTGCCATTAGAAGGCGCCCATTCGAGATGAAAGCTGAGAGCCGCCGGCAGTCCCCCGTCTTCCCACACGAGCCATTCACCGTTATACATCGCATAAGCACTCATATAGCGTTCCAGGCTGTTTCCGTCAAGCTCTTCCTTCACCCACCCGGGGCTCGCTTCGGCCAGCTCTTCAAAAAAGGCGAGATCAGAAGAAGAGAAAGACCTGCTATTCATGCGGCAAATATTCGTCGAAAATCGCCCGGTGAGCTGCCGGATTGCCGGCTACGATGCTGTGGTTTTCAAGAAAATTGAGCGGTTTCCCGTCAATGGTTGTATATGTTCCGCCGACCTCGTCAAGCAGAATGCAGCCGGCAGCGTAATCCCAAGGAGCGAGCCTCATCGTCACATACACATCCATTCTGCCTGCCGCTACATAAGCGAGTTCCAAAGCCGCTGAACCGTATGAACGGGTCCCTCTGACGCGCCTGACAAGCGGGGATAATACGCTTGGATCGATCCGTCTGTTCTCGGTGATCCATGTCGCATTGATGGCCAGAATCGATTCCTCAAGCGGCACTTCTTTCATCTTGCCGAGCTTTGTATTGTTCATGTAAGCACCTTCGCCTTGAAAAGCATGATAAAGCTCATCGTGAGTCACATCATAAATCAAGCCGATTTTGCCTTTTCCGTTTTCAAAAATGCCGATTGAAATCGCAAAATTGCGTTTTTGATGAATAAAGTTCATCGTACCATCGATCGGATCGATGATCCAAACGACGCCGTCCAAAGATGTGAGCTTGTCCCCTTGGCCTTCTTCGCCAAGAATATGATGATCCGGAAAAACCGATTGAATTTTTTCAATGAAAAAACGCTCTGTTTCCTTGTCAATGTTTGTGACAAGGTCATTTGGATTCGATTTCGTTTCAATCGTCATCTTTTCTTTCATTGATTGCTTAATTCTCTGACCAGCTTCTTTCACCCAGCTTTTCGCCAGGCGATCGATTTCCTTCCAGTTTGTCATCACACTACCTCTTTTCTATGTATACCTGTTGATTTATTCATAGCATACTGATATTAACCGGGAAAAATCAAGAAAAATGACAAATATCCAGGCAGCCCAGATAAAAACGAACCTCTCAAACGGTTCGTTTTTATTATGGTTTCAACCATGTAATCTGATCCATTCTTTTCTGAGTCGTTCCAGTTTGCGCTTGCTCAACTCGATTTGGGTTTCATCCTTTTTTTCCATAGCTTCAAAAAGCGTTGCAAGTTCATAATCGACCTCAAGCCTCCAAACAGCGGCCCGATTGTCTTTTTCCTCTTTCAATCCTTGTTTTACTATTGGTTTCATGTGCCCTACGCCCCCTCCAGAGAAAATTGATTTCAAAAGGAATCCTTCTGGCTTTAAGTCCTAAGCGTGATATATATTAATTTCTTATTCATATCGTATGAAGTGCTCAAACATTCGCAACGTTATTCTAAAAATTGTGTGTTTACCTAACGATTCCCCAAATTCCGCAAGGCGAAACGTAATTTTTTGTTTGAAAAGCCGACTGTGATACAATATCTTTACTGATTGGACAAGGAGGAACACAATGAGCAGTCTGCGTTTTACTGAAGAGGATTTTCGTACATTTACAATAGAAGGTTTAGATGCGCGGATGAGCGTTCTGAAAGACACAGTGCGCCCGAAACTTCAAGGGCTCGGCGATCATTTTGCGCCTGTTCTGTCCGCTTTGACAGGAGACGAAATGTTTGTCCACGTCGCCAAGCACGCGCGCCGCTCAGTCAATCCGCCGGACGACAGCTGGGTTGCTTTCGCAAACAATAAGCGCGGCTATAAAAAGCTGCCGCATTTCCAAATTGGTTTATGGGAAACCCACGTTTTCGTATGGTTTGCATTGATCTATGAGTCCCCTCTCAAGCAGGAATACGGCCAGCTGTTTAAGAAGCATCTGCCGGATATTGAGAGCAGCATTCCAAGTCGCTTTTTCTGGTCGGCCGATCATACGAAACCGGATGCCAAGAGACAGTCTGAGATGAATGAAAAAGATCTGGAAAACCTGTTTGAACGGCTCGTCAACGTGAAGAAAGCAGAAGCGCTTTGCGGTATTCAGCTTTCTAAAGACGAGGTGCTGCATATGAGTGAAGAGGCGTTTCTATCCGAAATCGAAGCGGCTTTTGAAAAGCTCGCCTTCCTTTACCGCCTGACGCAGAAAGTATCGGTATAATCAAAAAGGGATGGCCGGTGGTGCCATCCCTTTTTGTTTTGGATTTTCTCATTACATTTTAATTTTCGTATCTTCCGTTTGTTCCTTTGCTTTTTTGACTGCTTGATACGGAGAGTAGTCGCTCGCTTCTTCAAACTGGCTGCACAGCTTTTTTTCCTCCGCTTTTCCCGGAACTATTTCTTTAAAGCGGCGGTAAGCACTCATCAGCACGTCTCGCTCTACGCCTTTTTCATAAGCGAGCTCAACCGCCTGAAAAAACGATATGACGTCTATCGCTTCCTCTGTGCTCCAGTCTTCATTCATCGGATATTGGTACCCTTCTTCCATTTGGTTCATCTCCTTGTGCAGTTCAGCCTGACGGCTTGTATAGCTTTAGTATTGGTTTTCTTTTTTGCGACTATCCATAGGGACCTAGAAGCCCCTTACAGGAAAGATGATAAAATGTTCTTTACATTCTTTCAAGAACATAATATAATTCATTTGTTTTATGCCATCAAGCAAAAACGCAAAATAACTCAACGATTTTTGATAAAGAATAGTCTTTAAGGAAATAGCAGGTTTATCATGAAGGTGGGAAAACAATTGTTGCAGCACGAAACACCCCTATATACCGGATTAAAAAAACACGCCGGCAAAAACCCGATCCAGTTCCATATACCGGGGCACAAAAAAGGCTCTGGGATGGACCCTGAATTCAGGGAGTTTATCGGAGAAAATGCATTAAGCATAGATTTAATCAACATCGAGCCTCTCGACGATCTGCACGCGCCGAAAGGAATAATCAAACAGGCGCAGGATCTGGCGGCTGAAGCATTCGGAGCCGACTACACGTTCTTTTCCGTCCAGGGAACGAGCGGCGCCATCATGACGATGGTCATGGCCGTATGCGGACCCGGAGACAAAATCATCGTCCCGAGAAATGTTCATAAATCGGTGATGTCAGCGATCGTCTTCTCAGGCGCCGTACCGATCTTCATCCATCCGGAAATCGACGATGAGCTGGGGATTTCACACGGGATCACCCCTGAATCAGCGAAAAAAGCGCTGCTTGAGCATCCTGACGCAAAAGGACTGCTCGTCATCAACCCGACTTATTTCGGCATAGCTGCAGACTTAAAAAGCATCGTCGAGCTGGCTCATTCTTTTCATGTCCCGGTGCTAGTTGACGAGGCGCACGGCGTTCATATCCACTTCCATGAAGATCTGCCTCTTTCGGCAATGCAGGCCGGAGCGGATATGGCGGCGACGAGCGTTCATAAGCTCGGAGGATCCCTTACACAAAGTTCGATTCTCAATATGAAAGAAGGTCTGGTTTCAAAGGAAAGGGTGCAATCGATTTTAAGCATGCTGACGACGACATCGACCTCCTATCTATTGCTCGCTTCGCTTGATGTCGCCAGAAAACGCTTAGCCACAGAGGGACACGAACTGATCGAACAAACGATTAAGCTCGCCAACGAAACAAGGGAACGCATCAATAATATCAACGGGATTTCATGCGTCGGGAGGGAAATCCTCGGCTCCAAAGCGGCTTTTGACTATGATCCGACCAAATTGATCATATCTGTGAAAGACCTCGGCCTGACCGGTCATGATGTGGAAAAATGGCTGCGCGAGTCATGCCAAATCGAAGTGGAGCTTTCTGACTTATACAACATCCTGTGCATTTTTACACCGGGAGACCGGAAAGAGGATGCAGATGCGTTAATTAAAGGATTAACCGAGATTGCTCAACAGGCCGCTTCATCTGCGGAAAACAGACGCAAGCCTGAAGTGCTTCTGCCAAACATTCCGGCGCTTGCGATGACACCGCGTGACGCTTTTTACGCAAACACGGAGATCATTCCGTTCAAAAAAGCAGCTGGCAGAATGATTGCCGAGTTTGTTATGGTTTATCCGCCAGGGATACCGATCTTCATTCCGGGCGAGATCATTACCGAGGATAATATCAACTACATCGAAAAGAACCTGGAAGCTGGGCTGCCTGTTCAGGGACCGGAAGATGACACCCTCCATATGATCCGCGTTATTAAAGAACAGCAGGCAATCCTGTAAAAACATAAAAGCATGCGGCACTGTAAATGGCCGCATGCTTTTTTCTATTCTTCCTCTTTAAGATGGCAGTTGCACTGTCCGCACGTTCCGTAAAGTATCGTCACTTTCTCATCTTCAAAATGCTGAATGGTTTCATTGCAGTCTTGACAAACGATCGTGCCCATCTTTCATTCCCCTTTTCTTTTCAAAATGGAAGCGTTTAAATTTGTTACCCCTATAATATTATGTCACATTAATATTGTCAACGGTAAATTGTATAACACATTTAAATCATTTTTGCTCTTTTTCTAAAAAAAGGCCATCATGTTATATATGTATTCCTGCTTAAGGTATAAGCAGAACGCTTCCCGGCTGATTCCGACGATGTACCCATCAAACACGCTCAACCTACAACATCTCATAAATAAAACGGCAGTTATCAATTGTGTAACAAATGGGTAACAACGAAAAATTATTTCAATTATCATGATAAAATAGGAATTGTTTACTAATCGAACAGGAAAATCGGCTTGCATTATATAGAGAGGTGAAGAGACGTCATGTGGTTTCGAGCGATATTCACCGCCGCAATTTGTTTCCTTTTTTTGACGAGTGGATGTTCTTTATCTCACATCATGCCTGACCAGCAGCATCAAAGCACCAATCACCGCCACCTCAAGCTCATCTTTTTTTCCGATGACGAGCATATGGAGCAGGAAGTGGCTTATTATGATGCGCTTTTGGATTTAAAAAAAGAATTTCCCGAACAGGTTTCAAGTATGGAAATTTCACATGATAAAGGCGAGTGGAAAAAAGAGGTTAAAGTCTTTCCAAGCTTGCTGCTTGTTAATGATAAGAAAGTACTGGTTAAAATTGAAGGAAAAATAAAAGATAAAGATAAAATTGTAAGGCTTCTTCAAAAGGAATTGAAACATTAAAAGCCCCCTGTGCATGTGTGGAGAGACCCAAATAAATGAGACAAGGAAAAAACACCCCCTGAATCGTATTAATACAATATGATTCTTAGGAGGGTGTTTTTCTATGGGCACAAGAGTACATTACGCAGAAGAAGTAAAATGGGAAGTAATTAAAATGAAACAAGCTGGAATGACAAACAAAGAAATAATGGAACAACTGGGGATAAAAAATAAGACTCAAATTAAAACATGGATGCGATGGTACAAAACAGGCCAAACCTATCGATTTTCGCAACAAGTTGGAAAACAATATTCCTACGGTAAAGAATCGGAGGAAATGAGTGAGCTAGAAGAATTAAAACTAAAGAATAAACAGCTAGAGGCTCAATTGGCAATTATAAAAAAGTACCAGGAGATCGAAAGGAGTTGGAGCCACGAGTCATTGTCCAAGTTGTAGAAGAACTCTCAGCCACTTTTAAAATAATTGATATTCTTGGAGTATTAGGCATACCTAAGTCAACATATTACCGTTGGAAAAAGAAGTATAAAAAAGTTGAGCTAACTTCATTAGAAGAGCTAGTAATCAAGCTGTGTAAGAAAAACTTCTATCACTATGGTCATCGTAAAATTAAATCCATCTTAAACAGAAAGTATGGGATAAATGTAAACCGCAAAACTGTACAAAAAATTATGCAAAAGTTTGAGATTCAGTGTCAAGTTAAGAAGAAGCGACAAAAGTACATTTGTGGTGAGAGTAATATTATTGTGCCGAACACTCTCAATCGTAATTTTAAAGCAAGCCGATTAAATGAAAAATGGGTAACCGACATTACCTACTTACCTTATGGCTCGACTATGTTATATTTATCAACGATTATGGACTTATATAACAACGAAATAGTGGCTTACAAAATAGGTACGAGCCAAGATATTAACCTAGTATTAGACACATTGAGGGAAGCTGTAGAATTACGTAAACCAGTAGGGTTACTTCTTCATAGCGACCAGGGATCTGTCTATACTTCACATGCATATCAGAATTTGGCCAAAGAAAAAGGCATTACCACAAGCATGTCTCGAAAAGGAAACTGCCATGATAATGCCGTCATTGAATCCTTTCACTCCTCGCTAAAGTCGGAAGGATTTAACGCTCAAAGTAGAGCATCTATATCCAATTCTAAAGTAGTACAAATTGTAAATCAATACATGTATCGATATAATCATGTACGAATTCAGGCAAAATTAAACTACCTGTCCCCACTGGAATACAGGGGACAGGCAGCATAGGTGTTTTTTCTAAGTCTCATTTTAACGGGTCAGTTCATGTGCAAGGGGATTTTTTTTCTGCTTCACATGTATCCCGGGCAATTTGTCATGCACCCGAATAAGAGAAAACATAAAAAACCCCCTGCAGAGGGGGTTTTTGATTTATTTTACAACGTGGATCGGCATGCCGATGGCAACTTCTGCAGCTTCCATTGTGATTTCTCCCAATGTAGGGTGAGCGTGGATTGTCATTGCGATATCTTCAGCAGTCATTCCTGCTTCGATTGCCAAGCTCAGCTCAGAAATCATGTCAGAAGCGCTTGCTCCGGCGATTTGTGCACCGATGACTAAGCCGTCTTCTTTGCGTGTTACAAGTTTAAGGAAACCGTCAGTTTCGTTTAATGACAGCGCACGTCCGTTTGCTGCAAACGGGAATTTGGCTGCAGTCACTGAAAGACCTTCTTCTTTAGCCTGTGCTTCAGTGTAGCCTACAGATGCAAGTTCAGGCTCAGAGAATACGACCGCAGGAATTCCAAGATAGTCGATTTCCGCAGCTTCTCCGGCAATCGCTTCAGCAGCAATTTTACCTTCATAAGAAGCTTTATGCGCAAGCGGAGGACCTTCGATGATGTCACCGATCGCATAGATGTTCGGAATGTTTGTACGGCATTGTTTGTCCGTTTTGATGATGCCGCGGTCCGTCATTTCGACGCCGACTTGTTCAAGTCCGAGCTCGTCCGTGTTTGCAACGCGGCCGACAGTGACAAGTACGTAGTCCGCATCGATCGTTTGCTCTTCGCCTTTCACTTCGAACGTAACGGTTACGCCGTCAGCTTTTTCTTCTACGCCTTTAGCCATTGCTTTTGTATGGATTTCAACGTTGCCTTTTTTCTTCAGGTTGCGTTTCACAAGAGAGCTCATTTGCTTCTCAAATCCTGGAAGGATTTCTTCTCCGCCTTCAAGAATGACAACTTCAGTACCGAAGTTTGCATATGCAGTACCGAGCTCTGTTCCGATGTAGCCGCCGCCGATGACAACGAGCTTCTTAGGAATTTCTTTCAGTGCAAGTGCGCCTGTTGAATTCAGTACGCGGTCGCTATATTTGAAGTTTGGCAATTCGATAGGGCGAGAACCTGTTGCAATGATCGCATTTTTGAACGTGTAAGTCTGAGCTGAGTTCTCATCCATCACGCGTACAGAATTGCTGTCTACAAAGTATGCTTCGCCTTTTACGATGTCGACTTTGTTTCCTTTCAGAAGGCCTTCAACACCGCCGGTAAGCTTATTAACGACAGAGGCTTTCCATTCTTGAACCTTTGTAAAGTCAACTTTTACGTTTTCAGCAGTGATCCCCATCTCTTCAGAATGCTTCGCATTCTCATAGCGGTGGCCTGCATTGATAAGCGCTTTTGAAGGGATACATCCGACATTCAGACATACGCCTCCAAGATTGCCTTTTTCGACGATTGTTACTTTTTGTCCAAGCTGAGCAGCGCGGATGGCAGCTACATAGCCGCCAGGTCCCGCACCAATGACAAGAGTATCTGTTTCAATAGGGAAATCTCCTACTACCATTACATTACGCCTCCATTAAAATTAATTGTGGATCGTTCAGCAAACGCTTGATGTGATTCAACGCGTTTTGTGCAGTTGCGCCGTCGATCATACGGTGGTCAAAGCTTAGAGAAAGAGCCAGAACAGGTGCAGCGACGATTTCGCCGTCACGAACGACAGCTTTCTCAGCGATGCGGCCGATTCCAAGGATCGCAACTTCCGGATGGTTGATAACCGGTGTGAACCATTGACCGCCGGCAGAGCCGATATTCGTAATTGTGCAAGAAGCGCCTTTCATTTCAGCAGGAGCAAGTTTGCCTTCGCGTGCTTTTGTCGCAAGCTCGTTGATTTCGTTTGAAATCTCAAAAATCGCTTTGCGGTCCGCATTTTTAACAACCGGCACAAGCAGGCCTTTTTCAGTGTCTGCCGCAATACCGATGTTGTAGTAGTGCTTCTGAATCACTTCATCTGTATTGTCGTCAATTGATGTATTCAGGACTGGATATTTTTTCAGAGCTGATGTCAAAGCTTTTACCACGTAAGGCAGGTAAGTCAGCTTAATTCCTTGATCAGCCGCAACTTGTTTAAACTGCTTGCGGTGAGCGACAAGGTTTGTCACATCGACTTCGTCCATTAATGTAACGTGTGGAGCGGTATGTTTTGAGTTGACCATAGCTTTTGCAATGGCTTTGCGGATTCCGCTCATTTTCTCGCGAGTTTCAGGGAATTCGCCTTCAGGCACTTGAACCGCAGCTGCAGGTTGCTGTGCAGCAGGTTCTGCTTTCTCTTCAGCTTGAGCAGCCTTAGCGTCTCCGGCAGTTCCTCCGTTTAAGAAGCTGTCGATATCTTCTTTCAGAACGCGGCCGTTTTTGCCGGAACCTGAAACATTCACGATATCAACGCCTTTTTCGCGGGCATACTTGCGAACAGATGGCATTGCAATGACGCGCTTATTCGGATCTGCATCCGCTTGCTCGTTTGCTTCCGCTGCTTCTGCAGGTGCATCAGTTTCTTGTTTTTCAGCTTCTTCCGCTTTCGCTTCGCCTGATTCGTCGCCTTTGAATTGAAGATCTTCGTAACCTGGTGCATCAAATGTGATGATCGTCTGCCCAACGGTTGCGACTGTTCCCTCTTCAACTTTTAATTCTAATACTTTTCCTTTAACAGGTGAAGGAATTTCTACAACTGCTTTATCGTTTTGTACCTCTGCCAAAACGTCATCTTCGTTTACCTCGTCGTTTGGCTTGACGAACCATTTCACGATTTCGCCTTCGTGGATTCCTTCCCCGATATCCGGAAGTTTAAATTCAAATGCCACAGTTCTCGACCTCCTAAGATTATTACGTAGTTGATATAGTGGTCGGCCTCTTGTTTAGGCCGACTGTCAGTACACGGCTACAGTTTCTCCGACTGACTGTGGAAATGCATGAAGGGAAAAAGGCTGATATCAGCTTTTCCCTTTTGAATTGTTCAGATCTAATTAAAATTCCAATACTTTTTTCGCAGTTTCAAGCACGTCTTTATGGTTTGGAAGCCATACGCTTTCAGCTTGAGAGAATGCGAATACAGTATCAGGAGCAGTGACGCGAAGCACTGGAGCTTCGAGGCTCAAAATCGCGCGGTCGTTGATTTCGGCAACAACGTTTGCAGCTACTCCAGCCTGTTTTTGCGCCTCTTGAACGACGATTGCGCGGCCTGTTTTTTCTACAGACGCGATGATCGTGTCAATGTCAAGCGGGCTGACTGTGCGAAGGTCGACAACCTCAGCAGATACGCCTTCTTTTTCAAGCTCTTCCGCCGCTTTTAATGACTCGTGAACCATCGCTCCGTATGTGATGATGGAAAGGTCTTTTCCTTCGCGTTTCACATCGGCTTTGCCGATTTCAATTGTGTATTCCTCTTCAGGAACTTCCTGGCGGAATGAACGGTAAAGTTTCATGTGCTCAAGGAAGACAACCGGATCGTTATCGCGGATCGCAGAGATTAAAAGTCCTTTAGCATCGTACGGAGTTGAAGGAATAACGACTTTAAGTCCAGGCTGCTGTGCAACGAGTCCTTCCAAGCTGTCCGCGTGAAGTTCAGGCGTATGAACACCGCCGCCGAACGGAGAACGGATTGTCACCGGAGAATTCCAGCGACCGCCGGAACGGTAGCGCATCCGTGCCATTTGTCCGGAAACAGAGTCCATCACTTCATACACAAAGCCGAAAAATTGAATTTCCATTACAGGACGGAAGCCTTGTAAGCCTAAGCCGAGTGCAAGGCCGCCGATACCAGATTCAGCAAGAGGAGTGTCAAATACGCGATCCTCACCAAACTCTTTTTGCAATCCTTCAGTCGCACGGAACACGCCGCCGTTAACACCGACGTCTTCTCCGAAAACTAAGACATTTTCGTCATTTTTCAGTTCTGTGCGTAACGCATCAGTGATTGCTTGAATCATTGTCATTTGCGCCATGGCTTACTTCGACTCCTTCTCTTTATAAATTTCCTTTTGTTCTACAAGGTTGTAAGGAAGCTCTTCATACATAATGTCGATCAGGTCGGTCACTTTTTGCTTCGGCTCTTCGTCAGCTTTTTTGATCGCCTGCTTGATTTCTTCTTTCGCTTCTTCAATTACCTTGTTTTCTTCTTCTTCAGACCAAAGGCCTTTGTTTTCCAAGAACTTGCGGAAACGGACAAGCGGATCTTTCTGCTCCCACTCATTCTCGATTTCTTTTGTACGGTATTTTGTCGGATCGTCACCGGCCATAGTATGAGGACCGTAACGGAAGCAAAGCGTTTCGATCAGGGTAGGGCCTTCGCCGTTTACAGCGCGCTCGCGTGCTTCGCGTGTCGCAGCGTATACAGCAAGGGCATCCATTCCGTCTACTTGAACGCCGACGATACCTGCAGCCGCAGCTTTTTGGGCGATTGTTTGAGCTGCTGATTGCTTTTCAACAGGTGTTGAAATCGCATAGCGGTTGTTTTGAACAACGAAAATAGCTGGAGCTTTATACGCACCGGCAAAGTTGATTCCTTCGTAGAAGTCACCTTGGGAAGCACCGCCGTCTCCAGTATAGGTGATCGCCACAGCCTGTTTGCCGCGTTTTTTCAAGCCGAGTGCAACGCCAGCCGTTTGGATGTATTGCGCACCAATAATAATTTGCGGTGAAAGCGCATTGACATCGTCAGGCATTTGGTTGCCGCGGAAGTGTCCGCGAGAGAACAAGAATGCTTGATAAAGCGGAAGTCCGTGCCAGATCAGCTGCGGAACATCACGGTAGCCCGGAAGAACGAAGTCTTCTTTTTCAAGCGCGAAATGCGTAGCAATTTGAGAAGCTTCCTGACCGGCAGTCGGCGCGTAGAAGCCAAGGCGGCCTTGTCTGTTCAAAGAAATAGAACGCTGATCCAAAATGCGTGTATACACCATGCGGCGCATTAATTCTTTTAATTGATCATCAGATAGATCCGGCATTGCCGCTTCATTAACGACTTCGCCTTCTTCATTCAAAATTTGAAACGTTTCGAACTGCTTTTTAATGGCATCGAATTGCTTTTTGCTATCAACGATTGCTTTTTTCGTTTTTGCAGCCATATAAAGTCACCTCTTCCTTTCTTTTGACAGTCATAGACGTGTATCCCTTATACATACAGAATTAGGGTGTCCTAAATTGACGGGCGCAACTCATATTTATTTCTTATTAGCCGCTTTGATGGTTGTCGAAACTTTTATGTAAGGACAGCACAACGCGTTCTAAAACTGTATCACTTATAGTTTATGACAAACTAATACAACAAGTTCCACCAAGGCTAAGTTTACACCAGCCGATCATGATCGTCAATCGTTTTCATTCCTGAATTTCAATAAATGTATTCGCTTTATCGGATTTCTGTTTCAGCGTTGTCAAGACTGCTGCAAACTGTTCTAGTATAGATAACAATCTGTATTACAATAGCGATACAGATTTTGTCGAAAAAAAGAGGGCTGAACAATTCAGCCCTCTTTCATCTCAAACCCCGCAGCCTTGTAAAAATCTTTTCTGGCTTTGTTGTAGTCCTTTGTATACTCATTGAAATGCTTGCTTTCTTTCAGCACTTTGTCATACGATTGATTGATTTTTTTCAGCTGCTCCTCAAGGTCATCCAGTTTAAGCCCTTTATTTTTGAGCAGCTTGTACAGCTCTTTGTCAAGGCCGATTGCGTTTTGATAGGCGCCATAAAGAGAGTCGTATGCTTTGTAGCGCTTTTCCATATAAGATGCAGCGTTCTCAGCCTTTTTCCTGACCTTCTGATCATCGATTTTTTCTGCCGACGCTTTATTTGCTTCAAACTCCTGCTTTGCTTCATCTATGCTTTCTTTCTCAGAATTCAAGTGCTTCTCGCGTTTGCCGGCTGTCTTCAGCGCTTTGTCGGAGAGCGCAGCGATCCGGTCAAAATCATCCATATTGAGCCTGATCATTTCCTCGTAAAGCTTCGATTCGGCTTTTTCAAGACTTTTAAGTGAACCCTGCTCTTGTTTAAAAGGCTCTTCCAATTCCACGATCTTCTCCAGCGAGCCGTGAAACGACTCGACAGGATCCTTCCAGAGACAGCCTGTTAATACAAATGCAGCCGTGCAAAAAACGACGATGCCTGCGGGCACCCGCATATTTGAAAATTTCACTATGAACTTCCCCCAATCTCGACAAATTCCACTATAAAATGAATTCGCTTGTTTGACAACAGAAGTCTAAAGATATGGACAAGCCGATATCAGATCGGTATGCAACCGCCTTCGCTTTTAGACCAAACCTTTAGGGAAAATTCCTTGAAGCTGGGCATTCGACTATACAACCTTTGGACTTTTACATAGTTTATATTAGACGCCATGCCTACTAAAAAGAAAAGGCTGTGCGTAAAATAACGGAGGAGGTCTTTATATGTACGGTTATTGCTGCCCTGGATACGGGTACGGCGGCGGTTATGGATACGGCTACGGCCGCACATTCGCTTTGATCGTCGTTCTCTTTATTTTGCTGATTATTGTAGGGGCCGCTTATTTAGGCTGCTAGCCCCTGATGGATCCGTCATGACCAGCCTCCTTTAGGCTGGTCATTTTATCATGCACAGAGATTGCGCGGAAAGAGCAAGATCCGCTATACTTTACATAATGAATCGTTGGGAGTGAAGATGTTGATCACAATGGAAAACATTGTCCGCGACGGTCATCCTGCTTTGAGAACCGTCGCCGAAGAAGTTCAATTGCCAGCAAGCGAAGAAGAAATCAAACAGCTGAGCGAAATGATCGAGTTTGTCAAAAACAGCCAGGACCCCGAAATCGCTAAAAAGTACAACCTTCGTCCTGGTGTCGGTCTAGCCGCTCCGCAAATTAATATCAATAAACGAATGATCGCCGTTCATGCCGAAAGCGAAGACGGGACACTATACAGCTATGCGCTTTTCAATCCGAAGATCGTCAGCCACTCTGTTCAAAGATGCTATTTGACAAGCGGCGAGGGCTGCCTGTCCGTCGACGAGCCGATTCCCGGATATGTTCCGCGCTATGAACGGATCCGAGTCAAAGGAACGACGCTTGAAGGCGAAAACATCGACATCCGCTTAAAAGGATATCCGGCGATCGTATTCCAGCATGAGATCGATCATTTGAACGGCATTATGTTTTACGACCACATCGACAAAGAAAACCCGCTGAAACAACCTGAAAATGCAACGCCTGTAGGCAGGTAAAGTCATAAAAAAAACGGATCATTTCTGATCCGTTTTTTATGATTTCAAAAGTCCGAGCGCTTCCACCGCGTATTGAATGCCGTCTTCATCGACGGGCTTTGTGATAAAGTCGGCTATTTTTTTCAGCTCGGGCACAGCGTTGCCCATCGCTACTCCGGTTCCCGCAAATTCGATCATCTGCAGGTCGTTCAGACCGTCCCCGAACGCATAAGTATCCTCTCTGTCGAACGGAAGTTTTTCAATGACTTTTTTGATTCCTTCCGCTTTCGATCCGCCTGAAGGCAGCACATCTGTGGAGCGCTCGTGCCAGCGGACGAGATCAAACTCTTTAAACCGGCTGTACCGCTCTTCCTCGTCTTGCGTGCAGAACAAGAGGACCTGGAAAATGTCCCTGCCCTTAAAGTAGGTACGATCCTCTTCCGGCGGATTGACTTTTAAGCTGCCGATCCCTTCATCGACGAACGGATGGGCGGCAGTTGTAGAGCGCATCCCCTCTTCCCCCATGAAGACGAGGGGGTGGCCGCAGCTGTCCGAATGCGCAAGCAGCGCTTCTAACGACTGCTCGGCAATGGGATTTTTATAAATGACCTCTCCTTCAAAAACGACATATTGTCCGTTATAAGAGACAAAAGAATCGATGCCCAGTTCTTCAAGAACAGGCCTGACCATAAACGGCGCACGGCCTGACGCGATGAAAACATGATGGCCGTGCGCTTTCAAATCGGAGACGGCCTGTTTTGCGGTGGCGGGAATGCGTTTATTGTGATCATAAATCGTTCCGTCAATATCAAAGAAAATCAGCTTTTTATCCATGGCAGTGAATCCTTCTCCCTTAGCTAGTATGATTGATGGTTCTCCTGTACCATCATACAAAAACTGCGTACGCGAGAAAACCTTTTCACTCCAAAATCAAAACTAAATCAACATGCCAATAATATCCATGTAACAATAGACGGATTCATCATATAATAGAACTAAAGAGATACGGAAGTTACTCAGACAAGTCAGAGAAAGGAGGAACCCGTATGCTTCGCCGTCTGCGGAAAAAATTAAAAAAACAGCTGAATGGCATGATGCGCAGAAAGTCGATTGCCTAAAAGGACCTTCACTCGTGTGGAAGGGTCCTTTTTTTCTCAGGCGCTTTTCTTATGAGCCAATTTCGAATATAATAGAAAGACGAGTCTAACAATCGGCAGTTAAGGAGAGATTTGGATGATCTATAAGGTATTTTATCAAGCAAGCAATGACGAAGTACCTGTTCGTGAAAAAACAGATTCAATTTTTGTGGAAGCTCAATCTGAACGTGAAGTCAGATCTAAATTAAAACCATACAACTACAATATTGAGTTTATACAGCAAGTTGAAGGCGCTTTTTTAGAATATGAAAAGCAAAGCGAAAATTTTAAAGTATTGGAGTTATGAATGAATGAAATTTGTTAAAAATGACCAAACGGCTGTATTTGCCCTTGGAGGACTTGGGGAAATCGGCAAAAACACGTACGGGGTCCAGTTCCAGGACGAGATCGTGCTCATCGATGCGGGGATTAAGTTTCCGGAAGACGAGCTTCTCGGAATCGACTATGTCATCCCTGACTACACTTATTTAGTCAAAAACGAAGAAAAAATCAAAGGTCTTTTTATTACGCACGGACACGAAGACCACATCGGCGGAATTCCGTACCTGCTCAAACAGGTGAACATTCCGGTTTACGGCGGACAGCTCGCCATCGGCCTTCTCAGGAAGAAGCTTGAAGAGCACGGTTTGCTTCGCCAAACAAAGCTTCATATCATTGAAGAAGACGATATCGTCAAATTCAGAAAAACGTCGGTTTCTTTTTTCAGGACGACCCACAGCATTCCGGACTCATACGGGATTGTCGTAAAAACACCGCAAGGAAACATCGTACATACCGGTGACTTTAAATTCGATTTTACACCGGTGGGCGAACCCGCCAACTTGACAAAGATGGCCGAAATCGGAAAAGAAGGCGTGCTTTGCCTGCTGTCAGACAGCACAAACAGTGAAATCCCTGATTTCACGATGTCAGAGCGCAAAGTCGGAGAAAGCATTGATGATATTTTCCGAAAAGTCGAAGGCCGGATCATCTTCGCAACCTTTGCGTCAAACATCCACCGCCTGCAGCAGGTGATCGAAGCGGCTGTTGCAAACGGACGGAAGGTTGCCGTATTTGGGCGAAGCATGGAGTCGGCGATCGAAATCGGCCAAACGCTCGGATATATTAAGTGTCCGAAAAACACTTTCGTTGAAGCGAATGAAATCAACAGGCTCCCTGCCGGGAAAGTGACGATTCTCTGTACCGGAAGCCAAGGCGAACCGATGGCTGCTCTATCTCGAATTGCAAACGGCACACACCGGCAAATCTCCATCAATCCCGGGGATACGGTCGTATTTTCATCATCTCCGATCCCGGGCAATACGATCAGCGTCAGCCGCACGATTAACCAGCTTTACCGGGCGGGTGCCGATGTCATCCACGGAGCTGTGACTAACATTCACACCTCGGGACACGGCGGACAGGAAGAGCAAAAACTGATGCTCCGCCTCATCAAGCCAAAGTTTTTCATGCCGATTCACGGTGAATACAGAATGCAGAAAATGCATGTCAAACTGGCGACAGACTGCGGAATTCCTGAGGAAAACTGCTTTATTATGGACAACGGGGAAGTGCTTGCTTTGACAAGCGAAGAAGCCTCAGTTGCGGGTAAAATCCCGTCAGGCAATGTTTATATTGACGGAAGCGGCATCGGCGACATCGGCAATATCGTGCTTCGCGACCGCCGGATTCTTTCCGAAGAAGGGCTCGTCATTGTCGTTGTCAGCATCAACATGAAAGAATTCAAAGTGTCCGCAGGGCCTGACTTAATTTCCAGAGGATTTGTCTATATGAGAGAATCCGGTGATTTAATCAATGATGCCCAGGAACTGATTGCAGGACACCTTAAAAAAGTGATGGAGCGCAAAACGACACAGTGGTCTGAAATTAAGAACGAGATTACAGACACGCTTGCTCCTTTCCTCTATGAAAAAACAAAACGCCGGCCGATGATCCTTCCGATTATTATGGAAGTCTAATCGCGGATGCGGATACAGCAAAAAACGGATGCACCGGGGTGCATCCGTTTTTTTATGGTTGAACCGGGATATGCCTGAACGCTTTAACATCAAACAATCCTTCCGTTGTCATTTTAATGTCGGGAATGACCGGAAGCGCTAAAAAAGAAAGCGTCAGAAAAGGATTAAACGCTCCTGAAAATCCTGTCTCTGTTATTGCCGCGTGGAGAGATTTCAAGCTTTCGTTGACCGTCTCAAGCGGTTTGTCCGACAAGAGGCCGGCGATCGGCAGTGCGACGGATTGAAGCTCCTTCCCTCCTTTGGCAATGGTGAGGCCTCCTCCGATTTCTCCGAGGCGTTCAATCGCTTTTAAAATGTCTTGATCATTTGTACCGACAGCGATTAAATTGTGGGAATCATGAGAAATGGTTGTCGCGATGGCGCCTTCTTTTAAACCGAAGCCTCTGACTACGCCGAGTCCGATTTCTTTAACGCCGCGATGGCGCTCAACCACTGCAATTTTCAACAGATCGCTTTCCAGATCCGGCTGAAAAAAAGCTCCGCTTTTCGGCTTGGCCAGGGACAGCTTTGTTTCGAGCTGATTGGGGATAATGTCAATAACCCTGATTTCATTCTCTTGAACGATCGGAATTTGCAGATCGTTCTCATGTAAATCAGACAGATGCACAGATTGAAGCAGACCGGATGCCGCTTTGCCGCCCGTCGATTGGCTTTGCTCTGTCCCGCTCCAGATCACGCCGTTAATCATCGTCTTTGTAATGCTCACGTTCTCAAAATCGCTGATGAAAAGAAGATCTGCGTCATAACCCGGGGCGACCGCTCCCTTCGTCTTTAACCCGAAGCATTCCGCTGCATTCAGGCTGCCCATTTGATATGCGAGAAACGGGTCAAGCCCCTCTTGAATGGCAAGCTTGACCTGGTAGTTAATGCTTCCTTCATCGACCAGTTCGTCCAGATGCTTATCATCCGTACAGAAAAAGAAGCGTCTCACATTTTTCTCGTTGACCGCAGGTAAAACATGACGCGTATTCTTTGCCGCAGAACCTTCTCTCAGCATGACGTACATCCCTCTTCTCACTCGTTCAAGCGCCTCTTCAGGTGTTGTGACCTCATGGTCTGTAAGCACGCCCGCCGCTCTGTAGACATTGACAAACCCGGCTGACAAGCCGGCCAGATGCCCGTCGATCCGCTTGCCCGCTTTATCGGCATCAATGAGCTTTTGCACCATATCCGGCTCTCCAGCTTCAACGGCCACATAGTCCATCACTTCCGCAAGCCCGAGCACCTCTTCGCGGCTGTAAAAAGGATGTAAATCCGCGGCGTTCAAAATCGCACCCGATTTTTCGAATGGTGCCGCAGGCACACAAGAAGGGAGCATAAAATAAATGTTCAGCCTGGTCATCTCAGCCTGCTCCAACATGAACTCAAGACCCTTCACACCTGAGACATTCGCGATTTCGTGGGGATCGGTGACAACGGTTGTCACACCGTGGGGAATCACCGCTTTAGCGAATTCGGGCGGCGTCACCATCGAGGACTCAATATGGACATGACCGTCGATAAAGCCGGGAACGATCATTTGTCCCTCAGCGTCAATGATATTTCCCCCCTCATATTCGCCCAAGCCGACGATGGCCCCGTCTGTGATGGCAATGTCCGTCTCCAACCATTCCTGATTAAAAACATCCATGATTTTTCCGTTTTTAATTACAGTTTCCGCTTTTTTGCGATGACTGGCGGCGCCAAGCCGGCGAATGAACATCTCTTTGTCCAAAGGTATATGTCCCCTCTCTTTTTTATATGTATATGGTTCAATATCGTAGCCGAATCGCTTGAAACAGTCAATGAAAAGATCAAAAAAACCGCGGGCTGTGGGGTTCCCGCGGTTAATCGGTGGCATTTTAATGTTGAAAGACTTTTTTTTCAAATCTCTCAATGTCAGGATTTGAGCCGATGACGATTAAAATATCGTCTTTCTGAATTTCTTCAGTGGCAAGCGGAGATACGATGACTTCCTTTCCCCGCTTGATCGCAACAATATTAATTCCGTATCTGGCCCGGATATCAAGGTCAAGCAGTGTATTTCCGGCCAGTTTGCCGTTCGCTGCGATTTCGACAAGGCTGTGTTCATCAGAAAGTTCCAGATAATCAAGCACATTGTTGGAGACGATGTTGTGGGCGATCCTTTTTCCCATTTCACGCTCCGGGTGAACGATCCGGTCCGCTCCGATTTTGGATAATACTTTTTCATGATAATCGTTTTGAGCTTTTACGGTAATCATTTTCACACCAAGCTCTTTTAAGATCAGCGTTGTCAAAATGCTCGCTTGAATGTTCTCCCCGATCGCTACAATGACATGGTCAAAATTGCGCAGTCCAAGGTTTTTCAGCACAGATTCGTCTGTAGTGTCTCCTATCACAGCATGTGTTGCAATTTTGGCGTATTCGTTTACGCGATCTTCATCTCTGTCGATCGCCATTACTTCAAGCCCTTCTTCACTCAATGCTTTGCAAATGCTGCCGCCGAACCGGCCGAGTCCAATTACTGCAAATTCTTTTTTCATCGGTAATTCCTCCATGGGTCAATCTTGAACAAATTCTATCATATGAAGTGGAATTTTTCCTCTTTTATTTTATAGTTGCGCGGCTGCAGCATCCTTGCTGAATGTCGTTCTCTTCGGACGCCGCACCTTTATCGACCGGAAGCAAAATGTGGAATGTGCTTCCCTCGCCCAATTTGCTGTCGATTTTCATTTCTCCGTTGTGGGCGCCGATGATATTCAGGCAAATTGTCAGCCCAAGACCTGTCCCTTCTTCTTTCGTTGAGAAGAAAGGCTCCCCGAGCTTTGCCAAGTCGGCTTGGGAAATGCCCCCGCCTTCGTCTTTGATGCTGATTTTCACACAGTCTCCTTCTGCCTTTGAGGAAATCGTAATTTTACCGCCGTCAGGCATCGCTTCTATCCCGTTTTTAATTAAATTGATGAATACCTGTTTGATTTGATTTTCATCACCGTTTATTTCCCACTCCTCCCCGTGCTGAAACGCTTTTTCGATCTTAATGTGGGAAAGCACGGCGTTCGTCTCAAGAAGCGTTGCCACTTGCTGAAGAACCGAATTGATTTTGATCTTTTTAAATTGAACCTGGTGCGGTTTGGCCAGCACAAGCAGTTCTCCGAGCACAGAATCGATTCGTTTAATCTCTGAGAAAATAATGTCAAAGTAATCTTTCCGGTCAGGATATTCCGCTTTCATCAGCTGCAAAAATCCGTTTACAGATGTCAGCGGGTTCCTGACTTCGTGAGCGATCCCCGCTGCGAGCTGCCCGGCCATCGCCAGCTTTTGAGACTGCATGGCCAGCCGCTGATTCGACTTAAACAGTTCCATCTCCGCTTTTTTCCGTTCTGTCACATCAGTCAGCGTCCCCAAGCTGCCCGTAAATTGACCGTTTTTATAATAAAGTTTATAGTGAACTTCGCCCCAGAACTTGCTCCCGTCTTTGCGATGGTAGAGCACCTCGATCCTGCCTTCGGGCTCCTTGTTCTTCAACTGGGCGATCAGGTGATTCGAGATCCGTTCTTCATGGTCAAAATAATCGTTGTACATCGTTCCAAGGCTCTCTTCGACACTGTATCCGGTCAGGGTTGTCCACGCCTGATTCAGAAATGTAATGTATCCTATCCGGTCCGTTTGAAAGACGATTTCCTGAAGATTATCCATTATGCGGTTGGTTTCTGAGGAAAGCTCTTTATATTTCTTTTCGCTTTCCTTCAATTTATAGACAAGCTGATTTGACTCATCGATATAAAGTGTGAGCCACCAAACGCTGATTAATGTCACCAGCGTAAACAGCAGATCAACCGTCCAATTGATTTTATTTCCCAACACCCCATAGAATAAAAAATTCCAAAACATGATAAAAGTCATTGCCAGCACGGTTGCAATGATTCGTCCTTGATATCTTTTCATACCCCCACCTGCCACTTGTATTTCTCAGTCAATTGTAACATTCTTTACACCACATTTGAGAGGATTGTTCGAAGTATTTATCGTCTCTATGGCTGAATTTTTCAGTGACGGCGGTTTTATCTGCTCCCGGCGCAAGAAAAAGCCCTTCTGATGAAGGGCGTCGAATGTTATGCTTTCACTCCGTTTAAGGCAGCTTTGATTTCTTCCAAAAGCAATTCGGCCCCTTCAGGACTGAGCGTAATTTTCCCGTTTCCATACTCGCGGTTTTCAGAAGTGATTTCACCGGTCATCAGACACACACCGTGCGGTTTATATTTTTTCAGGACGATTTTATCTTGGTCGACAAAGAATTCGATGCTGTCCTTGATCGAGATATCCAAAGCTCTTCTCAATTCAATCGGCATCACGATCCTGCCGAGTTCGTCTACTTTTCTCACAACTCCTATTGCTTTCAAAACTTTCGCCTACTTCCTCTATTGTTTCTATTTTTCTAAGATATTGTCTTAGCATAACGATAGACGAATGAAGACTGAAAAAGGTTTCCCTTATCAAGCGTTTCTTCGACAAAAATCCGGTCATAAAAATGAAATAATTTTCTCATCATGTAAATATGAGGACAGCATTTTACAGATTGGTTTCAAAATCGTCACAAACCCCCAAAAATCGCCGATGATTTGAGAAAATTTAAATGAAATTCATTTTTTCAGCACGAAGAAAATTTCGTTTTTCGGAAAAATTTTAAATAGAGATTGGGTGAAAACATGTTTCAAACAACCGAGATCGGAATTGATCTAGGCACAGCTAACATATTGGTTTACAGCAAAAACAAAGGAATCATTTTAAATGAGCCTTCCGTCGTCGCCGTGGACACGGAAACAAAGAGCGTATTGGCGGTCGGCACAGAAGCCAAAAACATGATCGGAAAAACGCCGGGAAAAATCGTCGCGGTCAGGCCGATGAAAGACGGAGTCATCGCCGATTATGACATGACGACAGACCTCTTGAAGCAGATTATGAAAAAAGCCGGAAAGAACATCGGCTTTACGTTCAGAAAGCCGAGCGTCGTCGTCTGCACGCCGTCCGGCTCAACCGCTGTTGAAAGGCGCGCGATCAGCGATGCTGTCAAAAACTGCGGAGCCAAACAAGTCCATTTGATAGAGGAGCCTGTCGCCGCCGCCATCGGCGCAGATCTGCCTGTCGATGAACCTGTCGCAAACGTTGTCGTCGATATCGGCGGCGGCACGACAGAAGTGGCGATCATTTCATTCGGAGGCGTTGTCTCGTGCCACTCGATCCGGATCGGCGGTGATCAGCTTGATGAAGACATCGTGTCATTCGTCAGAAAAAAATACAACCTGCTGATTGGTGAACGGACGGCCGAAGAAGTCAAAATTGAGATCGGCTACGCATTGATTGACCATGAGACGAAAACGATGGAAGTCAGAGGACGCGACCTTGTTACAGGCCTGCCGAAAACGATTACCCTGGAATCGAAAGAAATTCAGAAGGCGATGCGCGAATCGCTCCTGCATATTATCGAAGCCATCAGAGCGACGCTAGAAGACTGTCCTCCGGAGCTGAGCGGAGACATTGTCGACCGGGGCGTGATTTTGACCGGAGGAGGCGCGCTTTTGAACGGCATCAAAGAATGGCTGTCACAGGAAATCGTTGTGCCCGTGCATGTTGCTGCAAATCCGCTTGAATCTGTCGCTATCGGAACGGGTCGTTCTCTCGAAGTGATCGATAAATTGCAAAAAGCGGCTAAATAATTTTTGTTTTCGCGTCTTTTTTCCCGGCTTCTTTCATATCGTGAGGAATGGAGAAACGATAAGGAGGAAGACCATGCTTAGAGATATGGGAAGACGCCTGGCCATCACCGTTATTTTAAGCGGTATTATTCTCGGGGGGATGAGCATCTCCCTTGCAAACATGCCAAGCTCGCCCCCCGGCCAAACGGCCAAAATCAACCGTTAAAAAAGAAGCAGCCTGAACCGGGCTGCTTCTTTTTTTCTTTTCAATCAAATATTTGATATGATGTTATGGACAATAAAGGAGGTTTTGCCAATGAATTCGTTTACTGATAAACTGAGCAAATATGCAAAGCTTGTGGCCGAAGTCGGCGTAAACGTTCAAAAAGGACAGCAAGTCGTCATCAACGCGTCAACAGAAGTACGCGATTTTGCACGGCTCCTCGTCAAAAGCGCCTATCAAAGAGGGGCGAAAAACGTGACGGTCCGCTGGCAGGATGATGAGGTCACAAGGCTGAAATACGAGCTGGCTCCTGCGGAAGCCTTTGAAGAGTTCCCTGAATGGGAAGCAAAGGGGCTTGAGACGCTCGCCAAAGAAGGCGCTGCTTTTATTTCCATTGTCTCTTCAAGTCCTGATCTTTTGAAAGGCATCGATTCCAAAAAAATCTCCGCACAGCAGAAAGCCGCAGGAAAAGCGATGCATACATACAGGCAAATGATTCAATCGGATAAAGTCAGCTGGACTGTCGTCGCAGCGCCTTCGCCGGCCTGGGCGAAAAAAGTATTCCCTGAGGCAGATGAAGAGACAGCCGTGCAAAAGCTATGGAATGAGATTTTCAAAACGACCCGCGTTGACCGTGAAGATCCCGTTCAAGCGTGGAAAGATCACGATCAAACCTTGCGCGATAAAGTAAGCGTCTTAAACGACAAGCATTATCACGCCCTTCATTACCAAGCAAAGGGAACAGATTTGACGATCGAGCTTCCCGAGAAGCATCTGTGGGTCGGCGCCGGAAGCACAAACGAAAACGGCGTCGAGTTCATGGCCAATATGCCGACAGAGGAAGTATTCACTGCTCCGAAAAAAGACGGGGTGAACGGCACCGTTTCAAGCACGAAGCCGTTAAGCTATGGCGGCAATTTAATCGACGGCTTTACACTGACATTTAAAAACGGACGGATTACGGATGTCAAAGCTGGACAAGGCGAAGAAATTTTAAAAGAGCTGATCGAAACGGATGAGGGTTCACACTACTTAGGCGAAATTGCGCTTGTTGCCCACGATTCGCCGATTTCCAAGTCCAATATTCTGTTTTACAACACACTGTTTGATGAAAATGCCTCAAACCACCTCGCGATCGGCAGTGCATACGCATTCAACATCGAAGGCGGAAAACAGATGTCGCGCGAGGAGCTGGCGAAAGAAGGATTAAACGAAAGCATCACACATGTTGACTTTATGATCGGTTCAGGAGAAATGAATATAGACGGAATCACTGCTGACGGAAAAAGAGAGCCGATATTCAGAAACGGCAACTGGGCGATATAAAGCCTTCCGCAAAAAAAGACCTCAGAAAACTTCTGAGGTCCTTTTATATCGTGTCCGCATGCCGCCCGCAATCCTAAACTTCCCTGTACATGCATGGCGGCTGTAACAGCTGAAAATCAGGTCCATGCTCCGCCGCCTCATCGCTTGGGCAAACTGCTTAAATGTTCATGCTTCAGTTTCCAGCGTCCTGACTCGTCCTTTACAAATACGTTTGTCGCACGGCCTGCCCCTTGAACCGGTTCGCCCCTATATAACCCTTTCCATTCGTATGTATAAAGACAGACGGCCTGTTCGTCCGTTTCCGTGATCCAGCTGACATGACCGGCGCTGTATACTTCATTTTCGATTTGCTTCCAGGCGTTTTCAAAATAACGCTGAATCTCCTCAAAGCCCGAGCACGTTTGATCCGAAAACCAGTACACAGCGCCGGGGTCAAGGAGGGCTTTGACATTCTCAAACTCATGTGTGTTTGTTGCTTGAATATATTGCTCAAGAGCCTTTCGGCATGACACAGCAACCATCTCCTTTTTATAAAAAAAAACCCGCTTTTTAAGGCGGGTTTTCTATCATTACGCGTAAAGTTCAGCAAGCTTGTCCTGAACCGTTTTGTCTTCCAAAAACTCGTCGTAGCTCATTTGTTTATCGACGATTCCGTTTGGCGTGATCTCGATGATCCGGTTGGCGATTGTTTGGACAAACTGATGGTCATGAGATGTAAACAGCATGGCGCCTTTAAAGCTGATTAAACCGTTATTCAGCGCTGTAATGGACTCGAGGTCCAAATGGTTTGTCGGCTCATCAAGCATCAGCACATTGGCGCCGGACAGCATCATTTTCGACAGCATGCAGCGGACTTTTTCTCCCCCTGACAAAACGCTTGCTTTTTTCAGCACTTCTTCTCCGGAGAACAGCATCCGGCCTAAAAATCCGCGCAGGAAGCTTTCACTTTGGTCATGCGGCGAAAATTGGCGGAGCCAGTCGACAAGGTTTAAATCGCTGTTTTCAAAATACTCGCTGTTGTCTTTCGGGAAAAACGCTTGGGATGTAGTGACGCCCCATTTAAACGATCCGCTGTCAGGCTCCATTTCCCCGGCAAGGATTTTAAAGAGCGTTGTAGCGGCTAGCTCGTTCCGGCCTGTAAAGGCGATTTTATCCTCTTTATTCATCATAAAGCTGACAGAGTCAAGCACCTTGACGCCGTCGATCGTTTTCGACAGGTCTTTGACAACAAGCACATCGTTTCCAATTTCGCGTTCAGGTGCGAAATGTACATACGGATACTTGCGAGATGAAGGCTTAATATCGTCAAGCGTAATTTTTTCAAGCAGTTTTTTTCTCGATGTCGCCTGCTTCGATTTTGAGGCGTTGGCGCTGAATCTGGCGACGAACTCTTGGAGCTGTTTGATCTGCTCCTCTTTTTTCTTATTGGCTTCCTGAGCCATTTTAAGCGCAAGCTGGCTTGATTCATACCAGAAATCATAGTTTCCGACATAAATTTGAATCTTGTTAAAATCCAGGTCGGCAATATGCGTACATACTTTATTTAAAAAGTGGCGGTCATGCGATACGACGATAACCGTATTCTCAAAATTGATTAAAAACTCTTCTAGCCATTGGATCGCCTGAATATCCAAGTGGTTGGTCGGCTCATCGAGAAGAAGGACGTCGGGTTTTCCGAACAGGGCCTGTGCAAGAAGGACCTTCACCTTTTCAGAGCCGCCCAAATCTGCCATTTTCTTCGTATGAAGTTCTTCAGGAATGCCGAGTCCTTTTAATAAGATCGCGGCTTCCCCTTCGGCTTCCCAGCCGTTCAGCTCGGCGAATTCGCCTTCAAGCTCCGCGGCGCGGATTCCGTCTTCATCTGAAAAATCAGGTTTCATGTAAATCGCGTCTTTTTCCTGCATGACTTCATAAAGTCGTCTATGTCCCATGATCACGACTTTCAACACTTCATGCTCTTCATACTCAAAGTGGTTCTGCTTCAGGACGGCAAGACGTTCGCCAGGACTCATATGGACTTCGCCTGTCTGAGGCTCAATTTCGCCAGACAATATTTTTAAAAAAGTGGACTTTCCGGCGCCGTTTGCTCCGATCAATCCGTAGCAGTTTCCGGGCGCAAACTTAATATTTACATCTTCAAACAGCTTCTGGTCTGCAAACCGCAAGCTGACATTTTGAACAGCTATCATTTAATATCCTCCATCTATACTTCATTAAAATGAGTATAACACGAAAATTCCGCAAGAGAAATGCTTTGCTTTTTTACGATAAAGTTTGAAAGAAAAATATATCAAAAAAACGCTTATTTCCACTTTCTTTGTGACAATATGTTACAATTAATGAAGAATGGGGGAAGGAATAATGAAATTGAAAGATGACCCTGATATCATCAGATGGATTAATTCGAGGCCGCGCCAAGCGCTTTTCGCGTCAGTGGCCATGGTGATTTCTACGATGTCTATCGGGCTTTTCAAAGGGTTTGATATGTGGACCGCTGACTTTTTTATATTTTCCTGTCTGCTGATCGGCTTCGGCCTCCTTGTGGGATGGCTCCAAAAGATATATTATAAAAAGGTGATATTTGAAGAAAACTCGGATCGTTAGACGGAGGAAACCATGAAGCTTATCACTTTGACGGAATACTGCATGTTTATTTTTTTTGCAGGGGTCTATCTTGCCATAACCGGCTTTACAGCACGGGATCTGGGGCTTTACATCGGGATTGCCATGATTTACGTGTTCGTTCATATCGCGGCGAAACGAATGCTGTCAAAACGGGGAAAAGAAGCCGCGGAAATCAGAATCTTGTACAGCGTTCTTCTGATTATGGCCTCTGTGTTCGTTACCGTACTGTTTATCGCAGTGCTGGCATCATTATCCGCATAAATCAAGCAAAAATGCCTGATTGTCCAAATGGACATCAGGCATTTTTCAGTCTGTTTTTCGGATTTCGTTAAACGGGAAAAACACAAATTGCGAAGTTCCGGCCACTCGTTTTTTATCAATCAGTCCGAGGCCGTTCCGGCTGTCCATTGACCTCTGGCGATTGTCTCCCATCACGAAATACTTGCCTTCGGGAACCTTCACAGGGCCAAAGTCGCCCGTCAGCTTGACGCCGACTGCTTCCGCCTCTTTTCTGTTTTCCGAAAGATACGGCTCCGACACCTTCTTCCCGTTTATGTACAGCGTGTCATCTTTCATTTGCACGGTATCTCCCGGCAGGCCGATCAAGCGCTTTACATAATGGACATTCTTTTCGTCGCCGTCGATAATGACGATATCTCCCCGCTTAAATTCGCCTACGTATCTAACCGTTTTATAGACGAACAGCCGCTCTCCGTCGTGCAGCGTCGGGTCCATCGACGTACCTTCCACTAAATACGGTTCGAATAAAAATGCCCTGATCAATAACGCCAGAACGACTGCAATAATAATGGCTTTTACCCATTCAAAGAGAGAGTTTTTCTTATTGGTGGATTTTTCTTCAGTCAAAACGCTTCCTCCTAAAAACAGTCTGTCACAGCATACATGCCAAAATAAAAGCTTTCCTATACTTTATCACAAGTTCCCGCTGAATACATAATCCCCGCGCTCACTTCCGGCAAAAACAGTAAAAAAGAAAGTGCCACGAGAGGGATTACTGTGGCACTTTCAGCACTTATTTTTCAGTTGGAACCGGCTTTTTCAAAACGCCGAGAATCAAAGCTGTCACAACCGCACCGATCAAGATGCTGAGGAGATACAGCAGCGCATGATTCGTCGTAAAGAAGAGAACGAATATTCCGCCATGCGGCGCTTGCAGTGTGACATGGAAAAATTGAGACAGACCGCCGGCAACTGCTGACCCGATGATACAAGCAGGAATGACGCGTGCCGGATCTGCTGCCGCAAAAGGAATCGCACCTTCAGTAATAAATGACAAGCCCATCACGTAGTTGGTAATTCCGGCTTCGCGATCCCGTTTTGAGAATTTATTTTTAAAGAAAGTCGTTGCAAGGGCAATTCCAAGCGGAGGCACCATACCGCCTGCCATGATGGCTGCGTGAGGCCCAAAGTTTCCAGCTTCAATCATTGCGATACCGAATGTAAAGGCCGCTTTGTTGATCGGACCGCCCATATCAATCGCCATCATACCGCCTAAAACAATACCCATTACGACAAGGTTTCCTGTTCCAAGACCTTCAAGCCAATGTGTCATGCCGTCCATAATGTACTTGACAGGCGTATTGACAACATATTGCATAATGATTCCGGTCAAGAATATTCCAAACAGCGGGTAGAGCAGCACAGGTTTTAAACCGTCAAGCACTTGCGGCAGACCAGCGAACACTTTTTTCAACAGGACAACAATATAACCAGCTAAGAAACCGGCAATCAGGCCGCCTAAGAAACCTGCGCCAGCTTGTGTCGCCATGAAACCGCCGACCATACCAGGCGCAAATCCCGGACGATCTGCAATGCTCATCGCGATAAATCCGGCCAATACAGCGACAATTAATCCAAGTGCATTCGTTCCGCCAATATTATTTAATACAGCAGCGAACTCATTATAAGTCGGATCTCCCGGCTTGGTCGCGTTAATTCCCCAGAAGAACGAAATCGCAACTAAGATCCCGCCCCCGACGACGAACGGCAGCATGTTGCTGACACCGCTCATCAAGTGTTTGTAGAAACCGCCGCCTTTTCCTTTGGCAGCTCCGTCTTCAGAAGCGGTTGCACCGCCGCCTTTACCCTGATAGATAGGCGCGTCTTGTTTCAGCGCCTGCTCAATCAGCTCTTGCGGACGTCTGATACCTGCTGTTACAGGTACTTCAATGACATGCTTGCCTTGAAAGCGTTCCATTTCAACCTGCTTGTCGGCGGCGACAATGATCGCAACGGCATCTTCGATTTCCTGGGCCGTCAGACCATTTTTAATACCGCTTGAACCGTTCGTTTCAACTTTGATATCAACCCCAAGCTCTTTCGCTTTTTCTTTCAAAGCATCCGCAGCCATGAACGTGTGGGCGATCCCTGTCGGGCATGCTGTAACCGCAAGGATTTTTCCTTTTGCTGATGGTGCAGGAGCCTCTTCGGCCTGCTCTTCTTCTTCATCATCATCTTTATCATGCTGATTGATGATGTCGATGATTTCGTCTTCAGATGAAGCTTCAAGCAGCTGTTTGCGAATCTCCTCCCTCATAAGCAAAGTCGACAGTCTTGACAATGCTTCGAGGTGAGTGTTATTTGCACCGTCTGTAGCGGCGATCATGAAAACGAGATGGCTTGGCTGGCCGTCAAGGGATTCATAATCGACGCCGCCTTTTGAACGGCCGAACGCGATCGCAGGCTCTTTGACGCTTGCCGTTTTCGCATGCGGGATGGCGATGCCTTCGCCGATACCGGTAGAGCTTTGTTTCTCGCGGTTGATCACAGCTTCTTTGTAGCCTTCTTTATCATTCAACTTGCCAGCCTGATCCAAAACGCTGACGAGTTCTTCGATAACGTTTTCTTTCTGGCTGCTCTCAAGGTTTAACTTGATCGTATGCTTTGTTAGTAGCTCAGTTATTTTCATAACCTTTCCTCCTTTATATCGCTTTGACTTGAACTTCCGGAAGCAGCTTGTGAACGAGCTCTTCCGTTCCCAGCTCCTCTGAAAAGGCAGTTGCGCTTCCTGAAGCGACTCCTAAGCGAAAAGCTTCTTTGATGCCAAGCTGTTTTTCAATGCCTGCGAGAAAGCCTGCAACCACTGAATCCCCCGCACCGACTGAGTTTACGAGCTTTCCTTTAGGTACGTTGGCATGGTAGACACCGTCTTTTGTACATAAAAGTGCGCCTTCTCCAGCCATGGAAACGATCGCGTTTTCAGCCCCGCGTTCAACGAGTTTCTTTCCGTAAGGCACCGCTTCTTCGGCCGAGGTGATAGTTGTTCCAAACATTTCTCCGAGCTCGTGATGGTTCGGTTTCATTAAAAGCGGCTTCATTTCTGCTGCTTTTAAAAGGGCCTCACCCGAAATATCAACGACAACCCGGACATTTTGCTCTTTGCATTTTTCCGCAATCTTTTCATATGTGTCCTGCGGCAATGATGAAGGAATGCTGCCCGCCAGTACAACAATGTCCCCTTCTTTCATCGCTGAAAACTGGTCTAAAAAGGCCGCGAAATCTTCTTCGCTGATGACCGGCCCCTGCCCGTTGATTTCCGTCTCATCCCCGGTCTTCAATTTGACATTGATGCGCGTGTCGCCATTCACCTCATGAAAAGCCGTTTCAAGCTTCTCTTCTTCGAGAAATGATTTGATATATCCCCCGGTAAAACCGCCGATAAAACCGAGAACTTTTGAAGGTACATGGTGTCTGTTCAGTACGCGTGAGACATTGATTCCTTTGCCTCCGGGATATTTCGTGTCATAGACTGAACGATTCAGCCCGCCTACAGAAAATTCTTCAACGTGAACAATATAGTCGACCGATGGGTTGAGAGTTACAGTGTATATCATGTTTTCACTACCTTTACGACAGTTTTTTCTTGATAGTTATCAAATGAATGTTTTGCAGATCCTGCTGTAATGATAGTTGCTTCGTCTAAACCGGCAAAGGCAGAAAATGAAATTTCCCCAAACTTGGAAACGTCAGCTAAAATAAATGCTTTTTTCGCCTGGTTGACAGCTTTTGTTTTCAAAAGCGCTTCTTCAGGATCCGGAGTCGTGAACCCCGCTTCCTTATGAATGCCGTTGACGCCGATGAAGCTTTTGTCAAACCGGTATTGGCTGATGGCTGATAAAGCCGAACCGCCTACGATCGCTCCGGTTTTATACTTCACATACCCGCCTAATAAATAAAAAGTAATGCCTTTTTTACCTAGTGCCTCAATGTGCATGACTCCATTTGTAACCACGATAATATCCATCTCTGGATTGATAAAATCGATCATTTGCAATGTGGTCGTTCCGGCATCAAGGTAAATACAATCGCCTTCTTCAAGAAGTGAGGCCGCTTCTTGAGCGATTTTTCGCTTTTCATGAAGGTTTTTGGATGATTTCTCTAGCATGTCAGGCTCCGTACGAATATCGGAAAGCCTTGATGCCCCTCCATGAACACGCTTTAAATATCCGCGGGCTTCCAGCGTCGACAAATCTCTTCTGATCGTTGACTCAGATGCGTTCGTTAAATTCATTAAGTACTGGATTTTCACGACATCATGCTTTTCAATCTCGTCAATAATCAGCTGATGCCGTTCGGGAGTCAACACATTATCACCCCTTTTGGAAACGCCTTCATTAAGCTTACAATTTCATTGTAAACGCTTTTTCGACATAACTCAACAAAAATCTTTCAAATTCATTCAATAACCATCAAAATCTTTCACATTTTAAAATATTAACGTGATATGTACCGTTTGTAAACTGTATAAACTATAAAAATCCGCAAAAATATGTGACATTATTATTATCTATTCCTTCAAACATCATTCAGGTCACAGGATAAAACCCCATGCTCACCGCATGAGGTTTTACAGCAAATCTGTATCCTGTTTCCGATTACTGAATATTTTCTATAAATTGATATAGTAAGACAGGCCGCAACATGGATATAAATATAATTGAAATGCCGATCCATCGTTCTCCGGCTGCTGATGCATATTCCAAGTAGATTTAATAGAGGCTTCTCGGCCGGAATGTAGCCACCAAGCACCAAGCATCCCTTTATATAGGCATGTTTAACCGGAACATCCATACACCATATGCCTGATCAAATTTGCTTTTCCATAAAAAAACCGCCTGCTCAGGCGGTTTCAATATTGTCGATAGTCTGACGTACTGGCATGGACCATTCGTGCATTTGGGTTTTTCCTGCAACTGCTTCAAGTTTCTCAACCATCTTACTCATACCTCAATGCATCAATCGGATGAAGGCGGGCCGCTTTATTGGCCGGGATGAGTCCAAAGATAATCCCGATCGCCATGCTGAACAGGACGCCTCCGAGGACCACCTGCCAGGAAACGAGCGGCGGCCACCCGGCAAAAAACGATACGAGGGCTGCACCGCCGTATCCAAGGCCGATGCCAAACACCCCGCCGATCAGTGTAATTAAAGACGATTCTATTAAAAATTGCATCAGAATCTGGCCTCTTGTTGCACCAAGCGATTTTCGAATCCCGATTTCCCTCGTCCGTTCAGTGACCGACACCAGCATAATATTCATGACGCCGATCCCCCCAACGAGTAAAGAAATGCCTGCAATTGAACCGATGAACATCGTCATAATTGTTGTAATCTGGCTGATTCCGGCCGCTATGGCCTCCATGTTCATCACTTCGTACGAGTCCGAAGTGCCGTGATTCTTGTTGACGGCCGCTGCAGCCCGCTTCCCGACGGCCTGCAGATCGTCGGCAGACTCAGCTTGAACGGAGACAGAGTCATAGTCGCTGATGCCGAAGGACGATTTTAACATTGAAAATGGAACATACATCTCATTCATCCCCAATGCAAGCAGCCCGGTTTCTTCTTTCAATACGCCGATGATTTCAACAGGCTGGCTATTTATCCATACGACACGGCCGAGAGGCGACTGCTGAGAAAACAGTTCTTCCGCAAGCTTCGGCGAAATAATGGCGACCCTGCTTCCAGCAAGGTAATCCTCTTCTGAAAATTCTCTTCCCTTTTCGATTTCCATCGAATTGATGCTGATATATCCGTCATTAATGCCGTTTACAGCGGCATCCGTATTTTCATCCCGGAAGCGGGCATTCATGGACTCGGTTGTTTTCGCAACGACATGTTTCACGCCTTCGAGTGACTTTAAGCTTCTGATGTCTTCTTCGGTGAAGCCGGCGTCTAAGTAGGCGTTCGGATTGGCGGTTAATTCTTCATTGCTGGGCTGATAATAGATTTCGACCGTGTTGCCGGGTCCGCTGATCGTCTGCTTGAGCATCTGCTCTCCTCCTTGCCCCGCTGCAACAACGACAATAACGGAGCCTACACCAATAATGATTCCAAGCATTGTTAAAATCGATCGCAGTTTATGGGAAAGGATGGAACTTAAAGCCATTCTCAAGTTTTCGATGAGATTCATTGCACCGTCCCCCTCCGCTCTGTTTCCGGCGAGACGATCACACCGTCCCTCACCATGATGGTCCGGCTTGTATAGTCCGCAATTTCAGGTTCGTGTGTGACGAGCACCACCGTCGTTCCTTCCTCATTCAATTCGGTGAATTGCTCCATGATGTCCCGGCTTGTTTTCGTATCGAGCGCTCCGGTCGGTTCATCAGCCAATATCAGTTTCGGTTCATTGACGATCGCTCTAGCGATGGCTACACGCTGTTTTTGCCCGCCGGAAAGCTCGTTCGGCATATGGCGCATTCTGTCCTTGAGCCCGACTTTTTCGAGCGCCCGTTCAGCCCGCTCCCGCCGCTCCTTTCTTGGAACGCCGCCGTAAATCATCGGAAGCTCCACATTTTTTATGGCATTCAAGCGCGGCAGAAGCTGAAACTGCTGAAAAACAAAACCGATTAAACGGTTTCTGACACCGGCAAGCTCCCTTTCGCCGTATGATGAAATATCCTCGCCGTCCAGCCTGTAAATACCCGATGTCGGGCGGTCAAGGCAGCCGATAATGTTCATGATCGTCGATTTTCCCGAACCGGACGGCCCCATGATGGACAGATATTCTCCCGGCTCGATTTTCATATCGATCTCCCTGAGAACATCAATGGTTTCTCCTCCGATTTGGTAGCTTTTTTTCACTTTGGAAAGCTCAATCATTGAAGCTTCACTTCCGTTCCGCTTTTCATATCCTCGGCCGGGTTTGCGATAACCGGGTCCTTGTTTGTCAGACCGCCGGTAATTTCAACGAGGCCGTCTGCTTTCTCACCGGTTTTGACATTGATCCGTTTTGCCTTGCCGTCTCTTACGGCAAACACGTATGATTGATCACCATCCTGCTTGACGGCATCTTCAGGAAGAGCCTGAACGATTCTTTTGTCCGTCTGGATTTTGAGAATCATGTTAAAGCCGGACTTTGCTTTAGGACGCTCCCCTTTTATTTTGACTTCAAACGGATATTGAACAGCTTGCTCCTTTGTTCCCGCAACACCTGCAGACGCCTCTTCTTTGGGAACCAATCCGACTTGTGATACCCTTCCACGCCACTCTTTATTTTGGATGACATCCGACGTGATGGTCACGTTCTGTCCCTTTTTCACTTTCAATGTGTCATACTCTGAGAGCACGCCTTTAACGACAAGCTTGTCCTCGTTACCTATATGTATAACCGGCTTTTGAATATCCGATTGCTTTGCAGCGGCTTGTTTGTCAACGGTAATAACCGTCCCGTCAATGCCGCTTTTCACTTGCAGCGCTGCCGATTTCTTCTCGAGCGTTTCCTTTTGCAGGTCGGCTTGTTTCAGTTCAAGCTGGAGCGATTTTTCTTCCATTTCAAGCTGTGACCGTTCTTCATCAATTTGCCTCTTGGCTTTTTCCGCTCCGAGCTCAGCCTTCAGCTCGTCTTCCTTGCTTTTTAGGCTGCTGATTTTTCGCTTAACCTGTTCAAGCTGGAGATCCTTCGATTGAATGGATAAAGCGTTTTGCTCCTTTTCCAGGCGAATTTCTTCATTTGTATAGGTGAAAAGCACATCTCCTTTTTTCACCTTATCGCCTTCTTTTACTTTGATGTCGGCAATTTCTCCTTTTTCAGGTTCAAAATATTCGTATTGTTCGTTTGCAAACTGAAGGGTCCCCGGAACCATGACTTCAGAAGAAATCTCTTTTTCTTCCAATTTCACGGTTTGAACCGCTTCTTCAGCCCCTCCGCTCGTTTGAACCGAGCGGTAGAGGTTGAGTCCGATAAAAAGCGCAGCAGCCCCAACAATGACGATGCCGATCCATATTTTTTTCATTTACATTGCTCCTTCAAATGAATCGAAGAAATTGATCGCCATACCGCCTATTAAAGCGAGCAGAATGGAGATCACAAATAAAATGATCACACCGGTCCAAGCCGCTTTTTTGGAGATGCCCCCAACCTTTTGGAGACCCAGGGCAACCAATGAGAGCGACCAGATCGTGAAAATATCAAATACACCCAATACCGATTTGAGCGGCTCGTCTGCCGGGATGATGCCGTTTAAAGACGTGACGACGATCGTGGGATCGATATTTGAATAATAGATCACTAGTCCGCCTATGAATTGTCCGATAGCCGCAATAAAATATGTAAAAACAGACAGCGAAAACATGTGAACAAAATTGGTTGTTCCTCTTCCGATTTTGACAATCAGCCAATAAATTAAAGCGCTGATCAGCAAGGCAATCACAAAGCCGAAGATCCCGCCGATGATGCCGATTCCCTTCATAGCAGCTTGAAATGCTTCAGCATCCGGCATTTCCGACAAATCGGTAGACAACGCCGTTTTTTCGCTGAGCATATACGCTCCCGCAACCGACAAGATTAAAACAATGACAAGCGGAAACCAGAAAGCCGGCTTTTCTCTCATTCTCTCGAACTGTTCTCCGGGCCGGGTAATCAATCCGAGCAATGATGGATTCTTTACTTTTTCAGTTTCTAAATTCGTTTCCATATGTATCCCCCTTAAAAAATGAATTACCAGTTTATACGCAGAATGTCCTAAAATGTTTCACAACTGTTCTCAAAAAAACGCCCCGGCCGCATTCTTAGAAGGTGCGGCCGCGGACGGTTTTAGTTTCGCTGAAACATTTGATACTGCGCTTTTACCAGCTCATAATACATTCCACGTTTCCCGATCAATTCCTGGTGATTTCCTTCTTCTATTTTCCGGCCGTGGTCAAGAACCAGGATTTTATCCGCATCCCTTATCGTTGAAAGCCTGTGAGCGATCATAATAGCCGTTCTGCCATGGAGCAGTGTTTTCAAGGCAGCCTGGATTTTGACTTCCGTTTCTGTGTCAATGCTTGCGGTTGCTTCATCAAGGATTAGAATACGAGGATCTGCCAGAAGCGCCCTCGCAAATGAAATGAGCTGCCGCTCACCTGCCGATAATACATTGCCGCGTTCTTCCACTTCTGTGGCGTATCCATTCGGAAGCGCTGAAATAAACGAATCGGCTCCGACAGCTTTTGCTGCTTCGATCACTTCTTCATCGGCGGCGTTCGGACGGCCAAAACGAATATTTTCCATAATCGTTCCGGAAAAAATAAACGTGTCCTGCAGCACGATGCTGATTTGCGAACGAAGATCGGAAAGCGAGATATCGGTAATCGGTATACCGTCCACTTTGACAGCCCCGCCTGTTGCATCGTAAAACCTGCTGATCAGATTTGCGATCGTCGTCTTCCCTGATCCTGTATGTCCGACAAGCGCAAGCGATGATCCCGCAGGTATCTCAAATGAAATGCTGTGCAGCGCCTTGCGGTTCCCGTCATAAGAAAATTCCACCTGTTCAAATTCGATCCGGCCTTTTAATTCTTTTATTTTGACCGCATCTTCCTTGTCTGCAACGCTCGGCTTTTCATCCAGAAATTCAAAGATCCGCTCTGACGAAGCCATCCCCATCAACAGCTGGTTGTAGACTTGGCCGAGCCTTGAAATCGGCTCCCAGAACATTCCGAGATAGAAGGCGAACGATACAAATACACCGATCGTGATCGTTTCATTGATGATCAAGCTTGAGCCGTACCAGATTAAAATGGCCGTCCCGACAGCGTTTGTCATTTCTACAAGCGGACGGAAAGTCGCATTTTTTTTCGTCGCTTCCCGCCAGGCTTCAAAGTTCTCACTGTTGACGCCTTCAAAATACATCATATTCTCTTTTTCCTGAGTAAATGCCTGAGTGACCCGGATGCCTTGAATGCTTTCGTTCAAATGGGAATTCAGCTTGGACTGCTTTAAGCGCACCTTTTGCCAGGATCGCCGGATTTTCCTTCTGAGATTAGTAGAAATGAAGAACATCACAGGCAGCGTCACCATAATGGCGATGGTCAGCTCAGGACTGAGCGAGAACAGAATGACGACAATTCCAAAAAGAAGCAAAATATCCATCAATAAATTGATGACTCCGCTCGTAAACAGTTCCTGCAAAGAATTGATGTCATTCATGATCCGGACAAGGATTGAACCTGCCGAACGCTCGTCGAAAAAGCGGTGCGACAGCCGCTGAACATGCGTAAACAAATGCTGTCTGAGATCATATATGACATGCTGGCCAAGCTTGTTCATCCAGCGGATTCTCAGCACATTGCTAACATAATTGACAAGATACAACCCACTGATGACGGAGATCAGAATCACAAGAAGATTCATATCCCGGCCTGCGATCGCTTGGTCGAGCGCATAGACGCCGATCAAAATCGGCACCGCCAGCCGGATCGCCGCCGAGATCATGACCGTTAAAAACGACAGCGGCAGCAAATTTTTTCGGTAGGGCTTTAAATATTTAAGCAGCCTCCACATCTGCGCCCAGTTAAAAGGCTTTTCAATGATTTGGTCTGAAGTATAAAAAAACCGGTTCATCAACGTTTGTTTTTTCGCCTGGTTTTCCATAGCAAGAGCCTCCTATCCTGCAAAATGCGGCTCATTCAACACATTTTGATCTTTATACTGCAAATCAAAAATCCGTTTGTATAAACCGTTTGCTTCCATTAATTGTTCGTGTGTCCCCCTTTCCTTGACTACGCCTTTATCGAGAACAAGGATTTCGTCGGCATGCTTTAAGGATGAGATTCTGTGAGCGATGATGAAAGTCGTCCGATCCCGCATCACTTCCCGCAATGCAAGTTGAATGCGGTGCTCCGTTTCCATGTCAACGGCACTCGTCGAATCATCCAGGATGAGAATGCCCGGGTTCATACAAATCGCTCTCGCAATCGCAATCCGCTGTTTTTGGCCACCGGACAGCCCGAGCCCCCTCTCGCCGAGCATCGTATCATATTGATTCGGAAGCTCCATGATAAAATCGTGAGCCTGGGCTCTTTTCGCGCTTTCGATAATCTCATCCATCGATGCATCAGGCTTTCCATACGATATATTTGACCTGATCGTTGAGGAAAATAAAAACGATTCCTGCGGAACGACGCCGATATTGGAGCGCAGCATCTTTAATGAGTAGTGTTCAAGCGGTTTGCCGTCGATCGTGATCCGGCCGGATGTCGGTTCATAAAAGCGGCTCAGCAGTTGAATGATGCTGCTCTTGCCTGACCCCGTCGCGCCGATTAACCCAATTGTTTTGCCGCGCTCAGCCTGAAAAGACACCCCATGCAATGCTTCCGCATTTTCTTTTGTATATTGAAGGGAAACATCGCTGAATGCGACATCGCCGTTCAGTCTGCCGCTTTTCACCGCCTGTTCGGTATCGGTGATTTCCTCCTCGGCATCAAGAATTTCCAGCAGCCGCTCTCCCGATGCTTTCGCTTGTGAAAACAGGTTGATGACATAACCGAGGTTCATGATCGGCCACATCAAGTAATTGACGAGACTGAAAAAAGCGACAAGCTCACCCGGTTTTAAGCTGTTCTGCATCACGAGCCAGCCGCCGAACGACAGCAGAGCCACGAGGCAGATATTGCCGATAAACTCCATCAGCGGAAAGAACTTCGACATGATAAACGAAGCGTTTAAATTTTTAGTTCGAAAATGGTCATTTGAATGAGTAAAGTTTTGAATCTCAAAATCTTCTTTTGATAAAGATTTAACGGTGTTCATGCCGCTGATATTTTCCTGAACCTTCGTATTTAAACGGGCGAATGATTTTCTTATGTTCCGAAAAGCGGGATGCACTTTTTTATCAAACCGGTAGACGGCCGCTCCTAAAAACGGCAGAGAAGCAATCGTAACCAGAGTCAGCGGCACAGAATAAGAAAACATGACAGACAGACTGAAAGTGACAAGCAGGATAAATCGAATCGCCTCAGCAAAGCCGAAAGATAAAAAGAATCTGATGCCTTCGACGTCCGCCGTAAGCCTTGACATTAAATCTCCCGTTTTAGCGCTGTCGTAATATTTGAACGGCAGACGCTGCAATTTCGCATACAGCTCTTTTCTTAACCGGTAGACAGAGCGAATTCCGAACATATCTCCGAGATACTGATGAAAAAAAGTGGCTGCGCCCTTCGCCGCCATGACAGCGATGAACCCGAGGCTGATCCATATGACCAAACCGTATTTTCCGCCGAGAATTACTTCATCAATTGTCATTTGCAGAATAATCGGATAAACAACGGTAATCGCCGTCATTAGAAGCATCGACGCAATCGACCATAAAAACATTTTTTTATAAGGCCAATAAAAATCTTTTAGTTTTTTAAGGGACTCCATTAGCACCAGCACCTTTCCAATTCATGTAAAACAAGGACACATCATCTAATATATCGGTTTACGAAATAAAATTCCACCGTTTTTAAAAAATTCAGTCTTATTATGGAGTTTTCCCCCTTCTTCGGTTTGAAATAAAGCCTGTTTAAAATGTGACAGCCGATAAAAAATAGTTTCTCGATGTCAAAGGAAATTTTTTGATGAATGAAGGAAGATGATGTAAAATAATAGAAAAAGTTATCAAACTATGAATGACGGAGTTGATTGCAATGTCGAAAAGAGAGGCTTTAAAAAAACGGCTTCTCCTCTTAGGTGAATTGGAACAAAAAATCTGGAAGGACTTCCGGAAAGAACGCGAAGGGATTTATGCAAGGTTGGGAGAACTTGACAGACAAATCCAGCGACATAGACGTTCCAATAAAGAGTATTATGCAGCACATTGCGTAGACATTATTAAACAGCAAAAAGGAGAAATTGTAACGACAAAAGAACTGAAAATGAAACTGAAGGAAAGAACCAATTTTAACGTTCACCGTATTAGTGAGCTTTATGACCTGATTCAAAAATTAGAACCAAACATTTCGAAAGAACGGCGCGGCTGTTTTCTTTATATAGAGAACGGTTCTAAAAAAAACGTCGGTCGGTGACAGGCTTATGCCTGAACCGACCGACGTTCTCATCCTCCGCTGACCGGGGGAATAAAAGCAACCGTATCTCCCGACTCGACCTCACTGTTTCCTCTTCTGTACACTTCGTTCACAGCGATCATCGCCCGGTCCGTCCCCTGAAGATTGTACGTTTCTTTTAAAAACTGTCTAATCTCGTCTGTTGTCGTCTTTTCTTCATCTATATCGATACTCTGCGCACCCGCTTGTTCCGCAAGCTGGGCAAACAGCAAAATTTTAATCAATGGTCAGCACCTCTTTCTCTGCCGGAAGCCGCCTCTTCAATATCCGGTTTCCCTTCCGGGTATTCAGTTGTCTCAAGCTGGTCGCCGATCCAAGTCTCGCCGTCCTCCCAATGTTCTTTTTTCCAAATCGGGACGATTTGCTTTATTCTTTCGATAGCATATTCATTCGCTTCATACGCCGCTTTCCGGTGAGGCGACGACACGGCGATGACAACGGCCGCGTCAGAAATGTCCAGCCTGCCGATGCGATGGGTAATGGCTGCAGCTGTGCCGGGCCATTTTTCATTGATTTCTTTGCCGATCTGAGCGAGCATGCTGACCGCCATTGGAACATAAGCTTCATATTCGAGATAGAGGGTCTTTTTTCCGTTGGTCCATTCTCTCACTGTTCCGATAAACGTCGTGACGGCACCGGCTTCCCTTCTTTCAACTTTTTTGACGACATCTTCGATGACAATCGGGTCTTTTGTTATGATAAATCGTTCAGACAAACGCCTTCCTCCTTTAGATGATTCAGAATAAAAGCCAGGGCACCCGGGTCTTCAATATGAAAGGATGGAACATCTGTTTTCGGCTCGCTCTGCTGGTAAATGACGGCGATGATGCCGTCCAATTCCTTCAGGAGCCGGCAGTCCGCTTCGTTTCTGACCATGACAACTTTTTGATATGGCGCATGTTTAAATCCTTCGATGAGGAGACACTCAACTGCTAAAACGCCGTAAGCGGCAATCAGTTGATCAAGCGTCCACTCGCCGCGCGCCGTAAGCTGAAAAACGCCCGCACCTTCTACGCCGGACGCAGCCGCTCCAGCCCGAAAAAAGCGGTCGGAATCCTTCCCTTCGGCAAAAGCGTCCGGTTCTCCTCCATGTCCGTGGTGTTTCAGACAGCCAACATTGACTCCTAGCTGATCGAGCTTTCCCGCCAATTTTTCAACGAACGTCGTTTTGCCGCTGTTTTGGTACCCTACGATCTGGAGGATTGGAAAATGTGCGGCCACAGCTGTTCACTTCCGTTCTCATCCCGGTATAAAAGAACATGCACTCTTGCCCCGGCTTCAAAGCCTCTCGTTCCGCCCGGCAAAACCATCAGCGCATTGGCATCTGCAAGAGACGTTACGGCGCTCGATTTATCCAGACCGACAGGCTCCGCCTGAAGCGCGCCGTCTTGAATGGATACAAACGAGCGGACAAACCTCGTAAACGGGTTAGGTTTTGGAAAATCCTTGGCTAAAACCGCTTCTGCACATAAAGAATACGGCTTCGGATGATGCAGCCAGGTGCGCAGGGACGGCTTGACGAAAAGCTCAAATCCAACGAAGCAGGCTGACGGGTTCCCGGACAGCCCAAACAGCAATTTGCCGTTTAATTGAGCGACCGTCGTTACACTTCCGGGACGCATCGCCACTTTATTAAACAGGACCTCGGCACCGAGCTTTTCGTAAATTGCCGGCAGAAAATCAAAGTCCCCTACGGATACCCCTCCGGTCGTAATCAGAAAATCCACCTTGTCCAAAGCTTTTTCCACCGCTGCAAAGCTTTCGTCAAATTGATCAGAAATCTTTCCTAAATAAAGGGGTTTTCCGCCTGATTCTTCAACCTGAGCGGCCGCCATGCCTGCATTGCTGTTGCGGATTTTTCCGGGAACAAGAGGATCGCTGACATTCAGAAGCTCCGTCCCGGTGGCAATGATGCCTACCACAGGCTTTTTGACTGCAGGAACCGCTGCATATCCGAATGTTGCAAGCAAAGCGACAACACCCGGCGTTATCCGGGTTCCTTTTTTCACAAGAACTGATCCTTTTCTCGCATCTTCTCCGGTTTTTGATATATTTTCTCCCGGCTGTAGTGAGCGCTTCAACACCATATAGTTTTTGCCGTCTTCCGAGAAGGTTTTTGTCAGCTCAAGCATGACTACCGCATCAGCGCCCTCCGGAATCTGCGCTCCCGTCATAATTCTGACGGCTTGAAAAGAACCCAGCTTTTTATCCGATACGGCCCCGGCTCCAATGTGATCAACCACCTCGAATTGCAGCGGATTTTCCCCCGAAGCACCGGCTGTATCGCATGCTCGGACAGCAAAGCCGTCGTATGGCGAACGGTCAAAAGCGGGTACATCGTGATCAGCCTTGACATCTTCGGCTAAAAATCTATGGAGACTCTCCTCAAGGTGAATCCACTCTGCATCTCCCAGCTTCTGGTGCTGAGAGACACGCGCAGCGGCTTCAAAAACTGGAATGGGCGTTCTTTTTTCAATCATTTAAAAAAACCTCCTGTTGTTACATTCCGATGACTCTCGCCAATATGGAGTTGGCTTCTTTTATATCATTTGTGCCGTGAACAAGGGCTCTTCCATCGTTGAAAATAACGATTCTGAACGCCTCATATTGTACATGCAGCAAATAATCATTCGCATCCACTTTTCCGATGACCGAAAGCTTTTTCATGAGCTCCTCTTTAGGCAGCCGTTTTAACATTTCGCTGCGAATTTGGACGGTCTCTCTTCCGCACAGCACGTCGGCTTTCTTTTGGCTCATGTTGCTGAGGAAAGGATAAACCGGCGTTTCTCCGCACGAAGGACATTTCTCATTGCGGCCGATCTGCATGCGATAATGGGTGTTCGCCCATAAATCAAACGTGACAAAAGCAGTTTGAAGCGCTTCTTGCTGTCCAGTTAAGATTTTTAAAATTTCAGCTTGCTGATAAGCCGACACCATTTGAACGGCCGGCGAAATAATCCCCGACGTATCGCATGTAGCCCCGCCAATCGGAACATCTTCAAACAGGCAGGCAAGGCATGGCGTTTTTTGGGGAATAATCGTCATATACATGCCCTGACTGCTGACACAAGCGCCGTAAACCCACGGAGTACCCGTCTCCTGCGCAAGGTCATTGATGATCATGCGGGTCTCAAAGTTATCCGTTGCATCAATGACGGCATCCGCCTCTTCGATCAGCGGTCTGAGTGTTTCAACTGTGCCGTCTGCAACATATGTACGAAGCTCAACACCGCTGTTGATCTCGGAAAGACGTTCTTTTGCAGCCGCCGCTTTCGGAAGCCTTTCCTCCGCGTCTTTCTCTGTGTAGAGCTGCTGCCTTTGCAAGTTGCTCCATTCCACATAATCGCGGTCTATAATAGACAGTGCGCCGATGCCTGCGCGCACAAGCCCTTCAGCGGCTGACGTGCCAAGCGCCCCGGCCCCGACGATCAAAACATGGCTCTGCCTGATTCTGTCCTGACCCGCCTGTCCGATGTTTTGATATCTGATTTGTCTTGAATACCGTTCATGCATCAGGATGATCCCCTTTACTTCCTTTTCTATATCATACCATTTTTCCGTCTGCTGTTCTTTGAAAAACACCTTCCGAAAAACCCTTGCAATCTATGATAAAATATTTCATCCCGGAAAGAACGGCTCTATTTCTTCTAAATCCGACTTTTTATTGACATTTATAAATTCCCACGGCTCTGCACCAACCGCATCTGCTTCAATGTACTTGACGCGAATGCGGTCGAGAAAACTGCTGATCTTCAGTTCGTTCTGCTGAAGCTGTTCATGGAGGACGGATTTTACCCTTCTGTGGTAGACGGCAACAAGCGGCTGCGCCCTTCCGTCTGCGACAGGCACGACGGCGTCATCCGCCGGGGTCAACTGCCGTTTTAAAGCCGATATGGTCTCCTGCCGGACAAGCGGGGTGTCACAGGCCGAAAAAATATAGCATTCCCCTTCCGCCCGCTCCATGGCTGTGTACATACCGGCAAGCGGCCCTTTCCCTCTGTACGGTTCGATATCTTCCAGCACCGCTTTTTCCCCGAGTTCTATAAACCGCTCCGTCAAGCCCGGACGGCTCAATATCAGGACGTCGTCTCCCAGCGCCTGTTTGCACCATTGATAAAGCGGCTTGCCTTTCCAGCGGGCAAACGCCTTCGGTTCCCCAAAACGGCGCGAAAGCCCCCCTGATAATATGACATGTATTTCTTTCATACGGCTCAACCTTCCTTCGCGTGTTCCTGCCTGCGAACATCATAGCAAAACTTTAGAAATCCGAACAAGTCTGTAAAATCTCTTTTTCAAAAGGCATGGCGGGTTTCATTTATGCATATTGTAGTTGTAACATTTATAGGGGGCTGGTCACCATGAAAAAAACATCGGGTTCGCTGCCTTATTTTCAAGATTTATCACAGGAAAACCTTTTTTTAAAAGCTGAGCTGGCAAGATCACATCAATTGATACACGAGCTTGAAGCAAGCTATTTTCACCAGAAAAATCATAAGCTCAGCCGGGAAAACGCAGCAATGAAACAGCAGCTTCAGCAGCTGTCATTCGAACTGGAGCGGATTTCGGCAAACAAGGAAGACAAGTCGGCCGAAACGCTCAACCGGATAAAAAGCGAATTGCTGAGTAAAATCGTCGTTCTTCAGGAGCTTCTTCAAAAAGAAACCTATGCAAGAAAACAAGAGATAGAAGAAAAGCACCGCCTTCATTTAACAAATGTAAAAGCCGAAGAAGAGAAAAAAAGCTTACATAGCCAAATAGAATACGAAAAGCTTCATGCAGAAAGAGAAAAAACGCTGAGGGAAAAAAAGGAACAGGAGCTCAAAAACGCTGCATACGAAAATGCCCGCCTGAAAGATGAACTTCATGCTAAAAGTCTTCAGCTCAAACAAATCGAAACTGATGTTGCGGTATTAAAAGAGCGGGTGACGGAAACGAAAAGCCGGCTTTTGGAGGCTGAAAAAACAAAAGAAGCGCTGTTTTATGAAACGATTCTCTCTTATAAAAGGCAACTCGATGAAAGTGATAAGTGGATCGCTTCTCATTTTGCCGATATTGATGCATTTCAGCAGACGGAGAAGGCGCTTGAACAAAACGAGGAGGTTTTTGAACGGACAGAACAGATCGAGGCGGTGCTTCAAACTGTTACAGAGCAAGTTGATCAGCTCCAACAACAATTGAGCGCCATTCAACAAAATGATACGAAAATGGATCAAAAAATAACAGAATGGAAAAAACAGGCGAAAGAAGAAACACCCCCGCAAAAATGGGTCTATCAAATTAAACGCAAAGACAAAGAAACAAAACCTTTAAATTAAATACCACTTTAAGGAATAATTTGGTTTTTACAAAAAAACCGCTTGAGTAGATTGTCTCAAGCAGTTGATTGGGCGGCGGCGTATAAAGCGGCCGCCTTTATGTTCCCTTAAAATGGAAACGCTATCTGAAAAAGCAAGGGTTTGACCTATTGCTGCTCTGTCTCAGTAGAAATCTCACCCTCTAATATATATTGACCGCGGTATGGTTTTTTGACTTCCGGGTACATTTTAATCAGGCTTTGCATAAAGGTTGTCATATTAGGGATCTCAAGTCCGCTCTCTTTTTCGATTTCTTTTTGAAGTTCGGAGCTTTTGATGGCCGCATTATGGCGTTTTAATGTTTTAATCGCCGCTTCACGCAATTTTGCAGCTTTTGAGCCTGGACGTGCTGTACCCCTTCTGCGCCTTGTCGTTCCATCTGGAATTCCGGCAGGCAGTGAGGAGGTTTGCGGAGAAGTCTGCTGCTGGTTCTTTTGAGATGCTTGCGGCTGCTGTTGCTGCTGTTGCTGGTAGCTCTTCATCTCCTGTGCAGCCAATTCAGCTAAAACAGGGAGAGATTCAGTTTTACGCTCCGGGCGAAAATCTTTTTTTGTATCATTAAAGCTGGATGGACGATCCAATTCACGCAGCTTTGCATATATGTTATCCCGCTCAATTTGATACTCCCTAATCACCTTAACTTCAGCCTCGTTCAGCTGCTCTAATCTTAAACGCAATGCTTCCCTCTCGTTAAACATACCGTTTATACCCTCCTATCAGAATAAATAAACCTTCCAATAAAAATATTAGATTACCAAACTAATTTTATCAACTATTTTTTCGTTTTTCTACTGTTGCTCTCCGTTAAGAAAATAGAACTAAATTTCCGAAAAACTTGAAGCCTGAGGAGTTTTTGAAGCATTTCGGCCTATTCTAAGCTCATTGTCGAAAAATGGTAAATAATGAAGGAACCTAGAAAATTACTTTTCAATGAAACATAATTTAGGAATAGAATCCACTGTTTAATTATGATGGAAAGTGTGAGATATCAATGATTATTCCGCCTTATAAATCCAGAATATTTAAAATTTCCAGATTTCACTTGTCGAATCCACAGTCTTTTATGCACGGGGTAAGTAAGAAATGCTCCCGAACCAAAAACAGGCCACCAGACTCATCAAATGAAATAAACAGTGTCAAATGGCCTATTTGTCGAAAGGGGAGGCTAGAGGAAATTTTTTTTGTTTTTTTGTAATTGGGGAGCCAAATAAATAAAAAACCCCATGAAAACGGGGTTTTTCATCTTTATTCAGCAGACTGTTCTGTTTCGGCAAGAACGCGGTTCACACGTTTTTCGAGCATTTTCATTCCGCTGCCTCCAGCTTGAAAATGGCGAAGCTGGCCTGTTTTGTCAAACACGTAATAAGCAGGGACATATTCATTCTCAAAAGCGTCAGTCAGCTTATGGTCGCTGTCAACAAAAATAGGCTGAGTGATATCATGTTCAGCGGCAACTTCTTTGATTTTATTCAAGTCTAAATCGTCTTCTGAACGCGGCATATGCACGGCCACCACGTTTAGTTTATCGCTGTAGCGGTCGCGGAATTCATTGACCTGGGGCATCGCCTCTTTGCACAAGTGGCAGCTGATGGACCAAAAATGAATTAATGTCGGCTTTTCTCCTATAAGCTGCTCTTTTGTCACTTCTCCGTTTAACCACTCTTTTGCGCCGGTCAGTTCCGGCATCGGCTGACGTAATTTCATGATTTTTCCTCCAATGTCATTTTTGTCGTTTAAAAAGGTCTAACAAATGTTAGACCTTTCCAATCAGATTTCTTATCGAAATTAAAGGGTTGCTTGTCCCGGTTTCCAGTTTGCAGGGCAAAGACCGCCTGTTTGCAGCGCTTGAAGCACGCGCAATGTTTCGTCTACATCACGGCCGATATTGTTATGGAACACTGTTTGATATTGAAGTTCGCCTTCTGGATTAATGATGAACAATCCGCGAAGCGCTACACCTTCTTCTTCAATCAGTACGCCGTATTCACGAGATACTTCATGGTTTGTGTCGGCAGCAAGCGGATATTTCAGCTGGCCGAGACCGTTATCTTTGCGGTCCGTGTTAATCCATGCCAAGTGAGTGTGGATGGTGTCAGTTGATACGCCGATAACTTCTGCATCAAGGTCTTCAAACTCGTCATAGCGGTCAGACATTGCTGTAATTTCTGTCGGACACACGAAAGTGAAGTCCATTGGATAGAAGAATAGAACCGTCCACTTATCATTTTTCATGTTTTCTTCAAGGCTTACTTTTCCGAATTCTTTGTTTGCAAGAACCGCTTCCATTTCAAAGCGCGGCGCTTGTTTACCTACCATGCGTTCTGCCATTTTATGTATCCCTCCAATTGTGATTTTTGGGTTATGCTACCCGTATCTAAATGAGAATTCAAATATTAAATTCTCATTTAGTTAATAATATCACATACATAGTTCATTATAATGCTTACCATATTTTAAGTCAATATTAATTGATAATAAATTTAAATTAGCGGTTGTTCTATTTAAATCCTTTAAAAAAATTGTAACATGCCGCCGGATGAGGAAACAACCGTTTAACACGCAGCAGCTGTTTTTTTTGGAAAACAAGTTAAAACCGAAGCTGGAACTTCGGTTTTATGTCTATTACTGAAGTTTTTGCTCAACCTGCTGACAGATTTCATCGGCAGTTAAACCCGTCGCCTGTATGACAGATGCTCCGGTCATCGTATCTGAAATCCCGAGCATATCAGTGTCCAGACCAGTGACGACGCAGCAGTCGCAGCCTTTTGCATCGTCTTCGGTTTTCATCGTTACAACCTCATACCCTTTTTCCTTCAAAGCAGCCTCGACATCAGAAAGAGATTGTTCGATTCCGATTTTTTTCGACATGAAGAAACACCTCCACCAATTAAGATGCCACGTTTGCCGATTTTTTATACCAGCCGCTTTATCTAATTGGCTTTGGAAGAGAAATAAGCCGTCATGACGCGGACTGCCGTTTCAAGCGCTTCCTCTTTCGGCTGCAGCTTGGCGTGGTGAAGCCCGTAAGGTGAATCGACGCCGAGCCAAAACATGAAGCCCGGATACTTTTTCAGCATATAGCCGAAGTCCTCCCCTGTCATCGCTTCTTTTGAACGGACGACCTCTGCAAGGCCGTTTTCAGAAACGAACTGCATAAAGTCTTCGACTAAATCGCTTGAATTGCAGACCTGATAATATGCTGCAGGATAGCTGACTTTACCGCTGCATTGATAAGCCGTTTCCAGGCCCCGAACCATGGCCTCGATCCTTTTCTTCACCTGTTCCATTGACGCTGGGGACAGCGTCCTGATCGTCCCTTCAAGCCTTGCTTCCTGAGCGATGATGTTTTGTGCCGATCCGCCTGTAATCGTCCCGATGGTAATAACAGCACTGTCCAGCGGATCGACATTCCTGGCTACGATCGACTGCATTTGCGTAACGAGCGAACTGGCCGCGACCACCATATCTTCTGCAAGGTGGGGATATGCGGCATGCCCGCCCTTTCCTTCAAGTTCGATTACGAGCTCCGACGTATTGGCAAAGAGCAGCCCGCTTTTCGTTCCGATCGTTCCGACCGGGAGTTCAGGCGCGATGTGCAGCGCTGTGATCATGCTCGGCTCCCACTTTTTAAACAAGTCGCTTTCAAGCATCGGCTCAGCGCCGCCCGGTCCTTCCTCAGCCGGCTGGAACAAAAACAGCAGATCTTGTTTAACCGGGTGGCGGACGAAATGATCGATGATGCCGAGGGCAATCGTCATGTGGAAATCATGCCCGCACGCATGCATCCTGTCCTGATGAACGGAAGAAAAAGAATATCCGGTATCTTCCCGAATAGAGAGCCCGTCCATATCCGCCCTGTACGCCAAAATCTTTTCAGGGGCCGTCCCTTTAACCTTTACAAACAGTCCGGTTCTCCACTTTTCAATTTCAATCCGTCCTTCCGGATGCTTTGCTAAGTGGTTCAAAAGATAAGCCTGTGTCTTATATTCCTGAAAACCGAGTTCAGGAATTTGGTGCAGATCTCTGCGAATCGCTGCTAATTCGTCCAATTTCATCTTTCTAACCTCCCCGGCGATGCGAAAATGCGTGGATTGTCACATCCACGCACTTTTCGCTGCCGCTTCTTAAAGCTGGCGCAATTCCTGTTTGATTTCTGTTTTGCCTTTAGTTTTTTCATCGATGTCTTTGATTTTTTTCGCAGGTGTTCCGGCGACTACTGTGTAAGGCTCAACATCTTCCACAACGATCGCGCCGGCAGCAACAACGGCTCCTTTTCCGACAGTCACGCCTTCAAGTACGACGGCGTTTGCACCGATGACGACATCGTCTTCAATAACGACAGGTTTTGCTGAAGGAGGCTCAATGACACCCGCAAGCACGGATCCCGCTCCGATGTGGCAGTTTTTGCCGACGGTAGCTCGTCCGCCCAGCACGACATTCATATCGATCATCGTTCCTTCTCCGATCACAGAGCCGATGTTGATGGAAGCCCCCATCATGATGACGGCATTATCGCCGATTTCCACTTGATCGCGGATGATCGCACCCGGCTCGATGCGCGCTTTAATATTTTTTAAATCGAGCGTTGGAATCGCCGAATTGCGGCGGTCGTTTTCGATGACATAGTCTTCAATTTTGCCTTTGTTGGCTTCGAGCGCAGCTTGAATCTCCGCCCATTCTCCGAATACAACCCCTGTATTGCCTGTAATAAAAGGCTTGGCTGAAGCGCCGAAGTCAATTCCTTCAAGGTCGCCTTTCACATACACTTTAACAGGTGTCGATTTCTTACTATTTTGAATAAATGAGATAATCTCATTTGCATCCATCATTTTCATTATGTAAGTCCTCCTTCTCTTTTTCTCCTCATTACTGTATCAAAGGAAAGATTTAAAAACAAGAAAAAAAGGAAAGGGATGTCCCGTTTCCTTTTTTATCAAAAGCTATGCCGGCACTTCACATTTCTTTGCAAAATCCCTGCCGAATTGGAGCAGCATGCCTTCTTCTTCATCCTCCGGATTCATTTCGATTTTGACGGACGGAAGCACCACGTTCCCGCCGAGCTCCTTGATTTTATCTTCAAGAATGTCGACGGCACCGCAAAAATGCTCGTAAGAAGTATCTCCGGATCCGAAAACGGCAAACGTCTTGCCTATGAAATCCATCCCTTCCATATCGTCGTAAATATCCAAAAACTCATCCGGAAGTTCTCCGTCGCCCCAAGTATAGGCGCCAAATATCATGTGCTGATAATCGTTAAAGAGCGCCGCATCTACATCCATCGCTTCATGACGGTCCACTTCGGCCCCGCCCTCAAGAAGGCCCTTCTCGATTAAATCGGCCATCGCCTCTGTATTTCCAGACATGCTTGCATAAACCAGCAAAACTTTCCCCATCATTATTCCTCCTATAAAACGCTATAAAATCAGTGGGCTGCAGCAGGCTGTTCATAAGGCCTGACAAATTTGCATTCATAAAGACCTGCGCAAAAGAAGTTCTCCTTTTGGTTGGCCACCCTGAACCCATGCCCTTTTATCGTGTCAAACCATTTCAGCTCCCTCTCAAAGAAATCAAGCTGATAGATTCTTGAAAAGCCGTCTCGGTCCTGAGCCGATGTGACATAGATGATTCCGTTGTCTTCGGACACATCCAGGAATGATTCTTCATTCTCAACAAGGCCCCGCCTGATTTGTATTTCATCATTTGTGTGAATGTTGACCAAATCGACGGCACCGTGATTCCCTTTTTTGGATCCCATCGCACATACCAGCCATTCGCCTTCAAATGCGATCATCGAGGCGGTCATGCGGCCGGTTTCTTTTTTGATCATAAAAGCCGATTCTGATGCCAAATCGTATGCCCAAACACCGCCGTGCACTTCATGAATCTGCGTCCCGATGTAAAGGCGCTCTTCATGGAGGCACAGAGAGCGGATAACGGGCGGATGACTCAAACCGGAAAACGGCTTGACGACTTTCCATGAGACGCCGAAATCGTCGGATATGTAAATGCAATGCTTCCCATGCGCACACACAAAGCCGTCCGTTCTCCCCGTGATCGACCAAATCGTGGCGTTTGTCGGAAAGCTTGAGATTGACCAGGTTGCCCCTTGGTCAGACGATCTGATAATCGTTCCTCTCTCCCCTGCGCCGAATAAATAATCGCCGATATAGGTGATGGAACAAATTTTGCTTTTTAATTGAAAGAGCCTTTTCCAGCCTTGCTCAAGTGAATAGTGAAAAATGCCTTCCCGCTTGACGGCGACAAAGTAACCGGAATGCTTTGCCGAAGCGACGGCCGTCGCACCTTTATGAAACATGGATCTCAGCCCGCCGTTTTTGCTGTTCTGCCCATCTTATAAAGCCTTCGGCAAATTCCTTGCAGCACTCGGCATCTTCATCTGTTTCAGGAGCAAGCTCTATTTTCAGTGTCTCTTGATAAAGGTCGGCGCCGGTTCGTTCAAGCATGGTGTAAAACGTGTTGACCGCTTCGCAAAATCGGGGGTATGCATAATCGCCGGATCCGAAGCATGCCGCTTTCTTTCCTTTAAGGTCAAGCGAAGAGACCTCTTCGTAAAACGATTCCGCTTCATAAGGAAGATCCCCGTCCCCCCATGTGTAGGTGCCGATTAAAAGAAGATCATATTCAGCCAATGAGTCGGTATCGACATCATCCATTTCCTGAATGGTGACATCAAAACCGTACTCTCGCAATGTATCTTTAATGATCATAGCGATATCCTCCGTGTTGCCGGACATGCTGGCATATGCAATCAATGCTTTAGACAACAGAATCACCTCTATAATTGATAATGATTTTCATTATTGTATAGATACACTTTAAATGATAATGATTATCAATGTCAATAAATCGTACAAAAAAAAGCAGTCCCCTTTTTGGAGTCCTGCCTTTCTAGTGTTTATTCCATTGCCGTACATTCTTTCACAACTTCTACAAACGCCTGTACTTGCTTCAGCTGGAAAGCCGGCTCATAACCGAGCAGCCACGTATCTCTGCCGATTGCTTTTCCTTTAGCATCAAGCAAAGGGATTTGGTGAACATGGCTCCCGCTTCCGTGAAGCGTCACCGATGGAAGGATCGCATAACCGATTCCGTGGAAAGCCATCTGTTTGCATGTTTCAATTTGGTCGACAATAATGGTTTGTTTCGGCGATGTTTTGAACTTTTGGTGCCACCAGTGCTGAATTTCCTGATAGTACGTGCTGTCGCTTTTGAACTGGATGAACGGCCGTTCCGTTTTGGCAATGTCCTCAATGTTTCGGATCTCTGTATCGACAAGGTACAATTCGTCCCGCATCAAGTAGTGCTTAGGGCCTTTCCATTCCGGGTTTCCCCTGATAATGCCAATATGAACATGGTCTTCGTAGAGGCTTTTCAGCATTTCGCTGCTCCAGCCGGTGACGAGGGAGATTTTGACGTTCGGATATTGTTTAACGTAGGTTTTCAGAACGTTCGGAAGCCAATGCTGCCCGATAATCGAAGCGGCCGCCAATTTGAGCGTACCGTGTATCTCGCCCTCCAGCTCATCTATATTCTCTCTCACTTTTTCCTGTTCCAATGTTACATCTTTTGCAAACTGGATAATTTTTTCTCCGGCAGACGTGACAGTCAGCCCTTTTTGCGATCTTAAAAAAATTTTCGTTCCCCATGATTTCTCGATGGTCTGCAGCCGCTGGGATAATGCCGGCTGGGAAACAAACAGACGTTCAGCCGCTTTCCGCATATTTAATTCTTCCGCCAGAACGACAAGCATGTGAAGCTCTTGAAGCTGCATGGACATTCCTCATTCCAATAAGTTTTTCTTATCATACATTTAATCAAACGGCTGTTTTTTAATCAAGCGGGAAGTCGGGCATCGGGGAATGTGCGGAGGATTGGATGGAGCGCTGCAAATAAAAAATAGGCCGCTGCCGCGCCTATTTATTCAACGTCCTCAAATGCTTATTCAGCTGTTTTAATACGACACGCCTTGTAAAAATGCCTTCGAAAACCTGCTCTTCATTTTCGACACATACAAACGCGTTGTTGATGACGAGTCCGAATCCTTTTAAAATCGGATCATCAATTTTTAAGCGGGGGATGTCCGTCAGCATGACTTCTTCAACATGAATCTTATCAAGCTTCTCAAATTCGATTCGTTCCAAGCCGAAGATTTTATCCATGATCATATTCGTTCCGATTAATCCGTGCAAACGGAAAGAAGCATCAAGTACAGGGATCGCGGTATATCCGGTTTTCGTCAAAACGAGAAGGGCATGTTCCAGATTGTTTCCGACTTGAACATGGGCTACTTTATCAGCATCGATCATAAACTGACCTACTGTCGTTTCAAGAAGTTCATCTGATTGCAAACTAATCATGATTTTTCGACTCCTTTTCAGCTTTAATCCATCAACGCATAATTTCCCTATACTACAATAATATAAACAATATCAATATTTGTCGAAAACTTTCCTTTCTCCCAAGGTCAGTTTATCATTCAATATCCTTTTAGGAAACAAAAAAGATACTCTAATGAGTATCAATTGATATAATCTGACCTAATTTTCAGACCGGACACGGTCATATAAGGTAACCAGTTTCTTATATGTCAGGCTATCCACATTTTTTGTACCAGTTTCTATATCATTGATCTCACTGCTTAGTAGCTCTACGGCATACTCATGGTCCAAAAGTACGTTCAGCAACAGTTTTCTCTCTTCTTCTGAAAAGCGTTCCATTCTTAACCAGCCCCCTAATTGATTTAGCTAGAGTCAGAAACAATATGTTCTCTCTAGTTTCTATAGGGCTAGAATATGAAATTGAAAATCAAACGTCAACCGCACATTTCGACATCTGTTCGATTTTCTTTCAAACAATTATTTTGTGTACCGGTTTGCATAGCTTGAAGCTGTATAGGAGTCAGGTTTAATTTTGGCGCAGATCCCCATCGAAGTGATTCGTCCTGTCATTTCCTGAATTAAATCCTTTGTCATTCCTTTTTTTCCGATATCCAAATGAACTTCAAGGGTTAAATCTGCTCCCTCGTCTGTAAACGGAAGAAGCAGATCCATGATTTCATTAAAATAATCATTTAAAAGATATGCGGCAATCTCTTGGCTGTAAGCTGTTTCAAGCGATATTTTCTCCCTGAGGCTATGTATCGGTCTGTTGACAACCGTGTTTTTCAGACAGCCCCACGCTCCTTTGCCTTTGCGGTGCAAATGGATAGCTGTGATAAATTTTGTGCAATTCTGATGGATCTGCGAGTCTGTTCCGACGGACAGCAGATAGCTTGCCCTCGGATCTTGGCGTATGAACGACTTTAGTCTCCCGATCACTTCAGGAAATGTCATTTGATCTTCAGAAAGATTGTAAAAAAGAAAAGAATCAGCCATTGGAATGCCCCTTTTCATTTTTGATCTGCACCGAAGATGGAACGATTCGTCTGTCTGCTATCCTTTTTTGGTCGGTATATTTTTCAAGCTGAACCCGCAGCTCTCACATCTGTAAATCACATTCTGATTGGACTGGGCCGTCAGAACTTGATCCATATGCTCGGTTGTTTTGCAATGCGGACAAATAACGCTTGGAAAAGCTTTCATGCCATATCCTCCTATTGCTGAAGCAGTTCAAAGATTTCGATTGAAATCATATCGATGTTGTCAAACGGAAATGTGGTAGGCTTATCTCCTTTTTGATAAACTGTCAGCTCAAACGTTTGGTTTTTTTCAAAATATTTTACGCTGCAAATTTTTTCTCCGTTCACTTCAAAATTGCGCTGCGTCGGTTCTCCGGCAGCCTCCGCAGTCTCTTGCAGGCTCTGCAGTCTCGTGATGATACCCATTAATTGTGACATTCTAAAAAAGACTCCTTTCAAAAAAACAACTTCAGGATCAACAAGTATTAATTATAATACAAGTTCTACAAAGCATCATACCACAAAGTATCAGCCGATGACATTTTTCCTTTTTGATCATGAAAAAGAAAAACCGCTTTTTCATAGTTTGAGTTTTCTTTTTTCATGTCATACATGAAAAATATTTTTTTGACTGCAGAGGAGTCTATTTGAACCACCAATTTAGATTTATGGAGCAAAGGATTGTCTTATTCCTGCGCGCGCCTAATGCCCAAAAATCCCGCAGCTATTTGAAGTGCGGGATTCCATGCAAATAAAAAACTTGGCGGGGGCAGCGCCAAGTTTTTTAAATCTTGATCTGATAGAGGGGTTGGGGAACAGAGAGGTTCATCTCTCTATAATTAAATGATAATGATTATCAGTATCATTGTCAATGATTTTCTTTAAATTCTTTTGCTAGCTGAAAATTCCGGCCAATGTCCAGTTAACATCGGTGGCAAAAAGCGGAAATGCAGCCTGGTCTCCTTCCCCTTTATCCGCAAAATTCGAGCTTGTTTCTTTTTCATCCGGTTGTTTGGACATTATTTCTTCTCCAGCCGGTTTTGTATCAGATTGGCCGATATCCGTTACTTTGAAGCTGCCGCCGGTATTCTTCAGCGTCACCGTCTGATAATTTTTTTGATATGAAACAGGGCCGTCGTTTTGATCTCCAACAAATTCATATACGGTATAGCTTCCGTCTTTCCCCGCCACTTTTGTGTCTCCGCCATAGCTGAAGAAAGGGATTGCAACTTCAGGCGCGTCTGTCCCGTAAAAAATCCACCCCGCTTGTTCAGGAAAGGCGTTCGCCTCTACATACTTCACTGCCATGGCGTGCTCCATATAAGGTTCCAAGAGGGATATCATGTCTGTTTTCGTTCTTTCCTTTTCGGTCAGCTGAAAATGGACGTCCGATACGGATTGAAGGGTCTCAAATAACGATGCTCTTGTCGGTTTTTCTCCGGCTTTGGCAAAATCCGCGCAGAAGAATACAAGAGCCGCAGCCAGAAGCGCGCACAGTAAGGATGACCAAACGTTCTTCATATGATCCACCCCTTTTTAGCATTTATATTTTCACATTTTCCTTTATATACGCGAAACAAACCTCTCGGGATTCATTTTTTCAAAAAGAAAAAGCGGCGAAAGGCCGCCGCTTAAATTAATCCGTCTTGTTCGTATAAATATGAGTAGGACAGGTCAATGAACAGATACAATTCTTCATCCATCGGATAGGAAAACGTTCTGATCATTTCCCCCGTTTCGATATCGCTGTACAAATCGCTGAAAAACCCTTTTCTCATCGTTCTCATCCTCATGATATTCTCGAGAAAATAAGGGCGCCAGCTCCAATTTTTGCCGATGTACTCAGGCTGAAATATCCATGCTCCGTCATGCTTAAACACGTTTTTCGTCAGCTGAATACCGTCTTCATCGCACATGTAAATTCTAAAGCTGCAATCTGTCAGTTCTTTTCCGAGATTGAAGAGAAATTCATCGTCTGACTGAGCCGTTTTCTTTAGCGATGTGACAAGCTGATGAACCCGTTTGTAAAACTGCTCGGAGTGATCGTACAGAATGGTTAGCTTCTTCTTCTCATGCGTGATGAATTGATGAAACTCGGCCTGCAGCCGGTCCTTTAATACATCCCGTTCGATAAATTTATCCTTCGGCAGCTCAAGATACTGCCCCTGGAAATATCGGCCCCCGTTTCTCCATGCGTATTGCAGCTGAAAGCTCGCTTCAATATCTTCATAAAGCAATGCGGCTCCGATTTTTCTGGCAAGGAGAGATATGCTGTAAAGCACATATTCATAGGAAGGCGAAGGAGAAGACAGCTTGAGCGGCTGAAGGTCGATCTTTAACAGATCCGGAGAAAGAAGAGCGATTCTGTCGAGATTGCTGCTTTCCTTACCGATATTATCAACAGCGACTTTAATTCCGTATGTACGGTAATAGGTCAGCAAATGATGAAGCTGTTCAATATCCCCTTCAAACTTTTGCTCCGTGATTTCGATAACGAAACGGCTGAGCTCGAGCCCTTTATCCTGATATTCCATCAACAGGTCGAGGAACGATTCGCCGTGATCCATCATCAGCACATTTGCATCTTGATTGACGAAGATGAGCAGGTCGCGCCCGCTGTCCAGAAAATGATCGAGCGCCTGGCGGATCACCTTGAGATCAACCTCTTTCTTGTATTCTTCCGGAATTGTCGGATCAGAAAAAAACGGCCCGAGGCTCTTCACTTCAGTTTCTACCTTGATGCGCCCCAGCACTTCATAGCCGATCACCTTTTGTTCTTCAGCACTGAAGATCGGCTGATAGTATGGAATGACATCTTCAATGTTCGTTAAAATATCGAGTGGATCCAACATGGCATATCACCTGCTTCTAATCTTTGTCTGATTATACCATACCGGCTCGCACCTTTGAATTTGAAATCTAAAACGGACGGGGATTCAGCCATTGACCTCCGTCCATCGTCACACACTCCCCGTTGACATATCCCGCCTGCTCAGAAAGCAAAAATGCGGCGAGTCCCGCGATTTCTTCAGGGGTGCCCAGCCTTTTGAGCGGAACGCTTTTGATTGTCGCGTGCGCGGCTTCTTCCGATTCAAATAATTTTTCGGCTCCGCCCGTCCTCTCGATCGGACCGGGCGCAATGGCGTTGCACCTAATCCCGTATGCACTTCCCCACTCGACGGCAAGCGTCCTTGTCAGCGACAGAACGCCTGCTTTTGCCGCCGCGGAGTGAACGACACCGGCACCGGCGCCCCATGCATACGTCGCGACCATATTTAAAATCTGGCCGCGTTTCTTTTCCTTGATCCAGTAGCGGCCGGCTGCTTGGCTGCAATAAAATGTGCCGTTCAGCACGATATCGATGACCGCCTTCCAGCCGTTGACCGATAGTTTTTCAGCCGGGCAGATAAAGTTGCCTGCGGCATTGTTAACCAAAGCGTCGATCGTGCCAAACCGTCCTGCCGCCTCTGTGATCATCTGTTCCACATCTTCAACAGACCGGACATCCATCCGGCATACGGCCACCTGCCCGGCAAAAGTTTCAATTTCTTCTTTGGCCGCTTCGAGCGTTTCTTGTGTTCTGCCCGTAATCATCACATTCCATCCTTCTTCAGCCTGCTTTTTGGCGATCGCTTTTCCCATTCCGCTCGACCCGCCGGTCACGATTACAACTTTTCTGTCCATATCCATCCCCCTTGTTATGAATGAGTATTCATTCAATTGATAGTTTATCATATAAATTAAAAAAAATTAACAAAACATGCGGACTGTCCTAAAATGGCTTTTCTGGATGATATAATGTAGAGAATCTATTAAAGGTTGGTTGATTATGAAAAATCCGTCCAGAAGACAATTTTTAAAAGGCTTCTTAGGCCTTGCCGCAGCAGGGCTCTTTACCGCTGCCGGCGGCTTGGGCTATGCGCGCTATCTCGAACCGCACATGCTTGAAACAAACTTTATTCCCATTCGGCATCGGCTCATTCCTAAAGGGTTTGATCAGTTTCGGATCGTTCAGTTCAGCGATACCCACTTAAGCGAATACTTTACAGCAGACGAGCTTTCAAATGTTGTCAGCCAAGTGAACGCCCTCTCCCCGGATCTTATCGTATTCAGCGGGGATTTAATAGATAAACCGCATCGCTACCGGGAACACGAGCGTGCTGTAAGCGCCTTAAAAAAGCTTTCAGCCCCCTATGGAAAGCTTGCTATATTCGGGAACCATGATCACGGAGGCTATGGAACAAAAGTCTATCAGACGCTCATGGCATCGGCCGGTTTTCGGGTGCTGCGAAACGATTTGCTGAAGCTTGAATTGATAGACGGAAGCGTAATTGAGATCGCTTCACTCGATGATTTGATGCTCGGCAGACCTGACTACGAAGGCATCCTGTCAAAGCTGAGCAAAAAAGCCTTTTCGATTTTGCTCGTCCATGAGCCTGATGCCGCTTTAACGGCAAATCAATACCCCGTCAATCTGCAAATATCCGGACACACCCACGGCGGACAAATTCAGATTCCCGTATTCGGTCCTTTGATTACGCCTCCGTACGGAGAAATTTATACGGAAGGAATGTATGAAACAGCCGGAATGAAAATCTATGTCAATCGAGGAATCGGCACGACCAGGCTGCCGCTCCGCTTTCTGTCAAAGCCTGAAATCACCGTGTTCCAGCTTGAATCCATTTAAATCTTGCCCGGTCTTTTGGCTCAAAACAAAAGGCATCTGCATACATTAAGTAAAAACATTCCCGCTCCATTTCATCCAATCCCCATCAAAAAAACGAAACTTCCTCAGCCTCTTTCCGTCTATATATTAGCAGCGGAAAAGGCTCTCTTTTCGTTTTTGAAAAGGAGATGTGCTGATTATTGCTGATGTACCAAGTCAAACCCGGAGAAACCCTTGAAAGCATCGCCGCCGATTTCAGAACGACCCGGCAGGCGTTGCTGCAGGCGAATCCTGGCTTAAACGGCGGCCAAGTGTCCGCGGGCCAGTCGATTATCATTCCCGGCATCAGAAATCCGGACACAATTCCATACCGGATTGCCGTGTCTCTCAACGGAAGAACGCTCAGATTGTATGAGCGAGACAGACTTGTAAAAACATATCCGATTGCCGTCGGAAAAATCCTCACACAGACGCCGAGAGGCGAATTTGTCATCGTCAACCGGCAGCCAAATCCGGGCGGCCCGTTCGGCGCCTACTGGCTGAGCCTGTCAAAACAGCACTACGGCATCCATGGAACGAATAACCCTTCGTCAATTGGCAAAGCTGTTTCAAGGGGATGTATCCGCATGCACAATCGGGATGTTCTGGAACTTGCTTCTATCGTACCCAACGGAACCCGAGTGTCCATTACACCTTAGACGAGTACATTTCCAGACAAATGCAATTTGAACAATACAACATCTTGTATTAAGATATAATGGGACCTTTAGGGTAAGGAGCGTATATATGGATCTTTTTAAAAATCGTAATTTCGTCCGACTTTTTTTCGCAGCTTTCGCTTCTCAAATGGGAACGACAGTCGGAAATATGGCTTTCGCCTTTTTCTTGCTCGACCGGTTCAGCAGCCAGCCGGCCTATACGACAATCGCCGAGCTGATGTATTCCTTGCCGACGGTTTTCGTATTCTTTATCGTCGGGGTGGTCGCTGACCGTTTTGACCGCAAGAAAGTCGCGGAAAACTGTGATTGGATCAGAGCGGGACTGACTGTCGTTCTTTTCTTTGTATTGTATCTTCAAATTATACCGCTTGTGTTTTTAGTCCTATTTATCAGAAGCGCGGTTACAAAATTTTTCTACCCGGCCGAAGCAAGTTTGGTCCAGGCCATTTTAAGAAAGGACCAGTATGCAAAGGCTGCAGGACTGAACCAGATGCTTTTCAGCCTGTTTCTATTGTTCGGCGTAGGAATTGGAGCATTTATGTACAAGACGATCGGCTTGCATGGAGCAATCGCTCTTGATTTTGTGAGCTTTATCGTCTCCGGCTTTTTAATCCGTTCCTGCGATATACCGCTTGCAGCGCGGAAGCCGAACGGAAATAAAGGCTGGAAAAACATGACCGTCAAAGATTCGATGCGCGATTTTAAGGAAGGCATCGTTTATATATTAAAAAATAAATTGCTTGCCTCTCTTGTATTCGGATATTTTATTTTCGGGCTTGTAAGCGGCGGACTTTCGGTTCTGCCGATGTTTAAAATGAAGTATGAGCTGTCCCCTGACAGTTATGAGTGGCATACTTCCCTCTTCACAATCGTACTGGGCATCGGACTTTTGACTGGGATTGCCGTCGCCGCCCTGCTCGAAAAAAAAGTGAAGCCGGCATACATGATGTCAGTCCCGATTTTTATCGCGGGTGCCTTTATCATCCTGCTTGGCTTTACAGATCAATTGCCCGTATACTACTCGGCTGCATTTCTTGCCGGGATATGCATCGGGCCGATCAACACAGCTCTTGGCGGCTGGATTCCCAAAATCGTCCATCCAAGGCTGATGGGAAGGGTCAGCGGGTGGACCGATCCGCTGACAATGCTGGCGCAATCCTCAGCGCTTGGCATGATCGCTGTCCTATTCCCGGGAATCATCGCCGATGTGGATTATATATATTACGGCTTGGCGGGAATTATTCTGCTGGCGGCGCTGTACTACTTTATCGCCCTGCCTAAATTAAGCGCCGAGAGTGCGGAAATCGACGTTCAAGCGGCGCTGAAGAGACAAAAAAATACAAAAGCGAAAATGAACTCTGTTTTATAAAGATGAAAACGCGCGATTCCATAAAAAATCGCGCGTTTTTTCTATGGGATATTTGCATTTTCTGTTCTATTTCGTATAATTTAGACATAAGCCTTGCATCTTTAGGAGGTGATCTAGAAACGAATGGATAGGAGAGAAAAAATGGACGACCATAATCATACGAAAGAATTAAAACCGACAGTTGAAAACCTTTCAAAAGCGATTTATACAGTTAACCGCCATGCGAAAACCGCGACTAATCCCAAATACCTGTATCTTCTGAAAAAGAAAGCTTTGCAAAAGCTGCTTAATGAAGGAAAAGGTAAAAAGGTAGGCCTGCATTTTTCGAAAAATCCAAGATTCAGCCAGCAGCAGTCAGATGTGCTGATATCTCTCGGAGACTACTTTTTTCACATGCCTCCAACAAAAGAAGACTTCGCAAACCTTCCACACTTAGGTACATTAAATCATTCGTATCGGAACCCTAAAGCTCATATGTCCTTGAATATAGCGAAACAGCTTCTTCAAAACTACACGGGAATCAAAGAAAAACCGCTCGTCACAAACCGGAAGCGTCCAGCCTCAAAACCCGTCTTCAAGAAGCTTGGCGAAAGCTATTTTTAATAAAAAAAAAAGCCTCCTTTCGAGGCTTTTTTTAGTTCTTGAAAATATATTTATCAAGCTTTTCGATCAGTTCATTGAGCTCTGGCTTGCTGATTTGTTCATCGGCTCCGACTTGTTCCCCTTTATGGCGAAGATCGTCTGTAATCAAAGAAGAGAAAATCAAGATCGGCAGCTCCGTACTCAGCGGGTTATCTTTTAGCAGCTTTGTGAGCCGGTGTCCATCCATCTGCGGCATTTCAATATCCGTGATCATCAGATCGACTTTTTCGTGAAGAGCTGTGCCGTCTTCCATCAATTGAAGCGCGTGCTCGTAAGCGTCTTTTCCGTTTTCAAAAGACACGATGTTGTTGTATCCCGCTTCATTCAGCTTTTCCACCAATAGCCGCAAGAGGAGCGGAGAGTCCTCGACAATGATCAGCTTTTTGTCAGTCCGTCTCTGATCGAATTTTTCATTTTTCATTTGATAAGGGTCCATACCTGACTCAGACTCAAGATCAAAAATGATTTTTTCGTAATCTGGCAGGAAAATCATGGTGCCGTCGAGCTTAATGATGCCGGTAAGGTGACGGTCCATCCCTTGATTCAAAGCAGTCGGCTTCTCAATTTCTTCCCATGACACCCGGTGAATCTGTGAAACCGCTCCAGTGTGAAAGACGATTTTCCGCTTGTTAAATTCCGTCACAATGTATTTTTCTTGATGCTCGTCATCACCGTGCTCAACGCCAAAGAAAGAGAATAAATCAATGACGGGAAGAATTTCCCCGCGCAATGTAATCATGCCCTCCATATGCTTATGCGAATGAGGCACTTTCGTAATTTCAACCGGCTGAATGATTTCTCTGACTTTCATGACATTTATGCCGAAAATGTTGAGACCAACCTCGAACTTCACGATTTCTAATTCATTGGTTCCCGAACTTAATAAAATTTCCTGTTGGTTTGAAGACACTGATATCCCTCTCTATCCTACTTTGTGTTTACTTTTTATATCGGCGTCTTTTGTTAAAAGTTGATGCTCCGGCTCAAGCTTTTGCCTTAACATTTTGATGAATGATCAGGCCGATCGCCGCCAATAACACTAAAGATCCGAAAGCCATTCGGCTGGCCATGTTCCCGAGATCCCTGAACAGCAAAGTAATCGATCCGTAGAGGACCGGACCGAAAATGGAAGAGATTTTCCCCGACAAAGCAAACAATCCGAAAAATTCGCCTCTTTTATGTTCTGGCGTCAGCTCGATAATCAGTGTCCTTGATGCGACCCATGTGCCTCCAAGCGAAATGCCGAACAAGCTCCCCGCAATCCAAAACAAGAGCGTTGACGTCGTGCATGCTCCAATCGTCAAAGCGGTGATCATAATGGCGGCGACAAGGCTGACCGCGTGCTTGGCGCCGATTCTTTTCGTCACAAAGCCGAGCAGAAATGAACCGATGATGCTTGATACAGTAGAAACAAGGTAAAGCAAAACGAATTGTCCGGTCGTAAAACCGATGACCGTTTTTGAATAAACCGCCATCATGGCTATTGCTGTAGCAAGCGCATCATTCAGGAAAAAGTAGGCGATCATGAATAAGAAGACCGGCTTATATAGACGAATGTCTTTGAATGTCTGCACAATTTCCCAGTATCCGCTGAAAAACGATTTCTTTTCTTTCGGTTCCGGTTTTCTTTTCTCTTTCGTGAAGAGCAGATACGGAAGTGAAAAAAACAGAAACAAGAGAGCCGACGGGATGAATGCGCGGTGAAAATCCTGGTTGCCGACAAGAAGGTATACCGTTAACCCGGCTAAAGTGCCGATATACCCGATTGCAATTCCGAAACCTGATAAGAGCGGGATTTCTTCTTTTGTCCCCAAGTCAGCCAAAATCGTATCATAGAACACCAAGCTTGAATGATAGAAAAACTTTGCGGTCACAAACATGATGACGACAAGGATCAAGGATAGCGGAAGCCCGTATATGTCCTTCTGAAACGAAGCCCCGGCAAAAACCCCCATTAAAATGGTGCATGAAACACAAATCATCGTAAACAGGCCGATGTATTTTTTCTTTCTGCCCGTTCGGTCGATCAGCACTCCGAATAAAGGCGTGAAAATGACAAGCAGAAAGCTTGCGGCTGCGTTCGAATAGGAGATAAAAGTGCTTGCCACCTGATTCATGCTGGCATTTTCGCCGACTGCCTCCTGCAAATAAAAAGGAAAAAAGATCGTCACAATATTTGATGAAAAAATGGTATTTGCAAAATCGTATAACGCCCAAGAAAGAATCGGCAGCGTCAAAAAGAGCTTGATTCCCGTTCTTTGCGCCCGCTTTACAGCTTGTTCACGTTCCGGCTGAGTATCCATCTGGATTGATGCCTCCTTATTTTTATTCCTGCCGTGAAACATTTTCCTGAACAAGACAGCACGCATTCAAGCTGAAAGCGTGCTGTCTTTTGCCCGTTATTTTTTTACGACAATGGTTCCTGCCAACATATCATGAAGCGCCTGGCGCCTTTCTGTAAAAAAGGCCATAATGTAGCCGATCATCAAAATCGGAGATAGAAAGCTTTTGGCCAGAAACCTTCCGGCTGCACGGCCGAATGAGATTCTTCCGCCTTCTGCCTTCGCCACCTGAACGTTCATGATTTTCTTGCCTAGCGTCCCTTGCCATTTGGATGATTCCATCAGCGTGTAATAAAGAAAATACACAATAAAAGTAATACTTCCAACGATCGCTACGGTTTTGAACATACTGATGATAAACGTAAAGACTTCCTGATCGCTCAAATACTCGGGATCAGTCTCCATCATGAGCATGATATCCGAATTTCCCAACATCAACGTCGCTGTTAAAACGTACGTGAAAATATATGCGGGAATCCCGAGAATCAATCCGTCGAGCAGGGAAGCTACAAAACGCGCGCCGATTCCGGCATACTCGCTCCTTTCAGGAGCAGTTTCGTGTTTGTCTAATTCCAATTCCAATGTGCTTTTCCTCCTAACATCTTGACTTCTATATACTACTAAGACTGGCTGAACATTATCAATACGTATCGCATTTTTTTAAAGTTAAATTAATGTACGGATCACAAGTTTTTCATTGACTTTGACATTTATCGTGTTACAATGGTCAAGGATTTTTCAGGAAAGGTGTTTATGATGGGAACAATTGTAGCGATTAAAAATCATGAAATGACCATTTTAGAAGAGGTCAGCCGGGCCGTTTACACAGAAATGCTCAAGGAAGCTTCAGACAGTGAAGAACAAATATATATTTCGTGGAAAGAAGATTTTGACTCCGATTACGGCTACTAAACGGAACATAACGTAAGGCAATCGTTTGATTGTCTTATTTTTCTATCTGCCGCCGTCCGCATGTCCGCATACCTTGCATCGTTTCGCATATACTTGTTACGAGTTTTTATAAAATTGATTGATTAAAAGATGACAATTGGTCTGATGATGGTAAAATAAGATAAACCATAACATTTTTAAGGTGATGCTAAATGGAACATTTGCTTAATCCAAATGTAAAAGAAATCGAAATCTCAGGGATCCGCAAGTTCTCAAACCTTGTATCCCAGTACGAAAACGTAATCTCTTTAACAATCGGCCAGCCTGATTTCTTCACCCCCCACCATGTCAAACAGGCCGCCAAAAAAGCGATAGATGAGAATCAAACATCCTACACTCACAACGCCGGATATCCTGAGCTGAGGCAGGCTGTACAGCTTTATATGAAGAAAAAAGCCGATTTAAATTATGAAGCGGAAAGCGAGATTATTGTGACAACAGGCGCCAGCCAGGCTATCGATTCGGCATTCCGCACGATTTTATCTCCGGGCGATGAAGTCATTCTTCCGGGGCCGGTATACCCCGGCTATGAGCCGATCATCAAAATGTGCGGAGCGTCTCCATTGATCATTGACACCACGTCCCACGGCTTTAAGCTGACAGCAAAATTGATCGAGGAAGCGCTGACGCCGAAGACAAAATGTGTTGTTCTTCCATATCCGTCGAATCCGACGGGAATGACGCTGTCCGAAGAAGAGCTGAAGGACATCGCCTCCCTTTTAAAAGGCCGAAACGTCTTTGTGCTCTCAGATGAAATATACAGCGAACTCACTTTTGACAGACCGCACCACTCGATCGCAACTGTGCTAAGGGACCAGACGATCGTCATCGGCGGGCTTTCCAAATCCCACAGCATGACGGGCTGGAGAATCGGGTTTTTGTTCGCACCGAAGGAAATCGCAAAGCATATTTTAAAAGTCCATCAATACAACGTATCTTGCGCTTCATCGATTTCTCAAAAAGCTGCTCTGGAAGCCGTCACCAACGGGTTTGATGACGCTCTGATCATGCGCGAGCAGTATAAAAAACGGCTGGACTACGTGTACGACAGACTTGTGACGATGGGCCTCGATGTGATTAAACCGTCGGGAGCATTCTACATTTTCCCGTCCATCAAATCGTTTGGAATGTCTTCCTTTGACTTCTGCATGTCGCTTCTTGAAGAAGAGGGGCTTGCGATCGTGCCGGGCAGCTCGTTTTCTGAATACGGGGAAGGCTATGTGAGGATCTCTTACGCATATTCTCCTGATACGCTAAGGGAAGGTCTTGACCGGCTGGAGTCCTTTGTTTTCAATAAGAGGCAATCGATACAGACTACGTAAACAACGGCTTTTACGCCGTTGTTTTTTTATTTTATTTTGGAAATAGAATCTTAAATGTCGTGCCTTTTTCTGCTTTGCTGTCGACTTCGATGGTTCCGTTGTGATTTTCGATGATATTGAAGGTGACCATCAAACCGAGGCCTGTTCCTTTTTCCTTCGTCGTCAAAAACGGCTCGCCGATCCGCTTCAGGACATGTTCAGGTATCCCTTCTCCTTCGTCCTCCACCTCGACGACGACCGAATCGTCGGTTTCTCTGACCGTCAAATGAACCGTCCCGCCGTTTGGCATGGATTCGACGGCGTTTTTGATTAGGTTGATAAACACTTGCTTTAATTGATTTTGATCCCCTTTAATGTAAATTTTGTCGTCTGTGAGGATCGTATTGATCAAAATGCCGTTTAAGTTGGCCTGCGTTTCTAAAAGCGCCGTCACTTCGCGGATCAGCCTGATCAGATCAAGCTTTTCTTTCAATGCGTTTTGCTGCGGCTTTGCCAGCATGAGAAGCTCGCTCAAGATCAATTCGATTCTGCTTAACTCGGAAAAGATAATATTAAAATAATGTTCATTTTCTTCCATTGTCGGCTTCATCAGCTGCAAAAACCCTTTGATCGCGGTGAGCGGATTGCGGATTTCATGGGCGATCCCGGCTGCAAGCTGTCCGGCAATCGACAGCTTTTCCGAACGGACCATCAGCTCTTCGGTCTGCTTGCGTTCAGAAATGTCCCTTAAAATCACCTGAACCGCCGTTTCCCCGAAAAATGTCGTAGGGATGCAAACCATTTCTGTATAGATGAGCCTTTTTTCAAATGTATACCACGTCTGTTTTATGATTTCAGATTCGGATTGGCGGTCTGTGATCCGTTTCAGCCTCGCTTTGACATCTTCGTGATCGCATGGGTGCAGGTGTTCGTAAATATCTTTGCCGATTAAATCCTCATACGTCTTTGCTTCAAACAGACGAATGCCCGATTCATTCATAAAGACCCATCTTCCTTTATGAATCACGGCTATCGTATCGATTGAGTTTTGAATCAAGAGCTGATATCGCTCCCTGCTTTTTTGCAAAATGGTCTGAAATTTTTTTCTCGATGAAATGTCAATGAGAAGAAGCAGCTCCGCTTTCTGGTTTTGATAAATGGTCGGCGCCGCCTTGACTTCGAGGTGAATCTGCGTGCCGTCGAGCTTATGCCACGTTTGCTCGATCATTCCGACATCAAGTCCCTGCTGCATCCGCTTAATGCGGTTTTTGACGATGTCATGGTACTCTTTCTCGATAAAATCGTAGGAATACTTTCCGATAATTTGCCGTTTATGCTCGGCTCCGAGCAGGTTGACCATGGCGTCATTTACGTAGACTATTTCCCCTTGAACGCTGATGCACAGAGGGTTTGGCAAGCCTTCGATCATGGCTTCGAATTCCTCTTTTGCCGGCAGCCTGGAGGCTTCTTCCGGAGCGTCTTCCTCTTTTATGGAGCTGCTTTTCTTAGAGGGACGGTCTTCAAACACTTTCATTTTGAGTACAATTTCGCGTTCTTTTTCTCCAACATGGGTCGTCACGAAATCGATCGATGCTTCGATCCAGATCATCGTGTAGTCTTTTTTCACAAATCTGAAGGTGCAGGGCAGCAAATGATGCTCATTGTAAAAATAGCTTTCTACCAGAAAAAGATCGTCTTCGTGTAAATAGTCCTTCAAATACGTACCGATCAGTTCATTCTGCTCGTAGCTTAAGAGCTCTTTGCAATTTGCAGATATGTATATAAAACGGCCGTTAGCTGACAGGACTGCCTGTAAATTCATATGAGGCTTATATTGCTCAAAACGTTTTGTTTTTTGTTCCATCATATCCCTCCTTTATACCCTATTCATGACCAGCATTCATTAAAACTATTTTGCTTAAAAGGATTCGCTAAAATGCGAGAAATCTCCTTCAAAACTTCTAGCATTCGTCAAATTTTGATAACAAAAAAAGAACCCGGAAAAAATCCGTGTTCTTTTTTGTCTAATCTTTGCTGTATTTTTTTTGCAGATCGACATAGGCTTTGACGATTTTGGCGGCGATGTTTTTGTTCATCTTCGTTTTGTCGTCGACATTCGGGACGACAACGCTGAAGGCGACCTGCGGATTTTCCGACGGGTAATAGCCGGCAAAGGTGATATTGTAAGTCCTAGTCCCCCACCAGTTTCGGTTTGTGCCGTAGTATTGCGTCTGCGCCGTTCCGGTTTTGCCTGATACGTCAAGCGAACCGAATGCGCCGGCTGCAGTTCCCGTCTGGGTTACTCGTTTAAATCCTTGCTTGACGATGGCGATGTCGCTTTGAGAATTGTTGATACGATTCAGCACATTGGCAGAGCGCTCTTCAATGACCGGACCGAGTTTTTCGCTTTCTGGCTGGTGAATGCTTTTCACGACTCTCGGCTGCAACCTGTATCCGCCGTTGGCGATCGTTGAAACATATTGGGCGAGCTGCAAAGGCGTGTACGTGTCAAACTGGCCGATCGCTTCATCGAGGAGGAGACCCCCGACTATTTTTGGGTTTGTCTGCATCCCGGCCGACTCCTGCGGCAAGTCGATGCCTGTTTTTACCCCAAGGCCAAATTGATTGAAGTAATACCTCATTTTCTTTAAGTCCTCTAGGTTCGCCGGAAGCGGGCCGTTCGGTACATACGTAATTCCTGCCATTCTCATTGCCACATAGAACATATAAACGTTTGAACTTTTTTCCAGCGCTCTAACTTCATTAGCCCAACCGATAGTGTTTCCTCTGTAGGAACCTTTTTTAACTCCCCCTGCGAAGCTCAGCTCTTGGTCTAAATAACTCTGCCCATGCGGCATGCCGTCCTGATAGCCGGCAAGCACGGTCGCGCCTTTGACCGCCGATCCCATTTCGTACTGGGTTGTAAACGCGCCGATTGCATAGTCGGTGATTTTGCCGTCGACGATCCGCTTTCCGGCCATGGACAGAATGTCTCCGTTATTCGGGTCCATCATGACGACGAACGCTCTGTCCAGCATGTAGTTTGAGCCGCGGAATTTATTAAGCTCCTCTTCGATAGCCTCTTCGACTTTCTTTTGGAGCTCCATGTCGAACGTCAGCTGCAGATCGTAGCCGCGTCTTCCTTCATCAACCGTTTCCTGGCTGATAACCTTTCCTGAACGGTTTTCGGTATATTGGACTTTCGCTTTTTTCGGATTTAAATATTCTTCATATTGATACTCGAGATAGCTTTTTCCCACTCTGTCATTCCGGGCATATCCCCTTGTCAGGTAAAAGTCTTCCCGGTCCTTGATAAGCCCTTGTTCAGGCGTTGTGACGCCTCCGAAAATGGAGTAGAGCGTTTTTTCATAAGGATATTTCCTGGTCCAGTCCATGATGACGTCGACGCCGGGCAGTTCCTCAAGATGCTCGGAAACGCGTGAGACTTCCTCATACGTCAAATCGTTGGCCGGCATCTGTTTAGAAGCCTTCTCATCAAGGAGCTGCGCATCGTTTTTCCCCGCGGTTTTCGGGCTCATCGCCTTGACGATTTGCGGCTCATACGCATAGCCGCCAGAAAATCTTCTGAAAATCGCTGCGACTTTAAGCTCATCTTTGTCCTTTTCCAGCGCTTTGATCTCTTCCGCCGGAACGCGGTCCACCTGAAGCTTGTATGTTTGATCAGACTTGAGGGTTTTCTCGCTGTCTTTCAGAAGTGCAGCAGCTTTTTTCGGGTGTCTGGCAAGCCAGTAATCTTTCAGATCTCTCTCTTTCAGAAACGAAGTATCGATATCGATCAATTCTGCGAGTTTTTTGGCTGTGCTGATTTTTTCCTCCGTTTTTGTGCTAGTCATCATCGTATATGTGATCGCGGGAACGCTTTGGTTGTCGACAACCACCCGCCCGTATCTGTCATACATTTTACCCCGCGGTGCCGGGTATGACGCAATTTTCGCCTCGGTTTTCGAAGCTTCCTGCTCATACGCCTCTCCATTGACGATTTGCACGAGGCCCAGCTTGACAATCAGCGCAGCGAACAAAGTGAACACCGCAAAGAAGTACAGGTTGATCCGCCATAAACGCGAACGCCTGCTCTTTTTGATTTCAGCCGGATCATGTTGAGATTCTGTCACTGAAACTCTCTCTCCTCTCACAATATTCAATTTTACATTAATTAACTGAGATATATTGTAACACTTTTGTAATGGTTGTTACAATCTAAAGTTTTCAAAAAAGCTGTCAATCTCTTTTTATATTAAAATTTAACTAACAAATTTAAATTTTACCACGTTTATGACAAGACGTGTAAAAGAACGATCTGGTTGCATATTGGCAGCAAAGGGTTTTTCTTTTTTTATGTCAAAATTAACAATAATACCTTGTCAAAGGGAATATATGGATCTATTATTTCAAAAAAGCCATGTTATGATTCTAGTGTACGAAACAACAACTACTACAACATTTAGGAGGATTACTGTTTATGAAAAAAGCTTTTCTTTTATCAGCAGCAGCTGCAGCAACGCTCTTCACATTCAGCGGCGTTCAGCACGCAGACGCTAAAGAGCAGCAGCAAGTACAAGTCAAAACCGTTCATTCCATAAATGTAACTGATCTCGCGGGCAAACTGAATATCCAAAACATGAACCAGCTTTCTAAAGCTGACCAAGAAAAAATTCAGTCCCTGCTTCATTCTTATATGAAACAAGCAACTCAACAGCCTAAAGCTTCTGCACCGAAGGCTTCTGCTCCTAAAGCTTCAAAGCCTGCGGCTTCAAAAGAGCAGACTTCACAGCAAAAGCAAAATACAGCGCCTGCATCTTCTTCTGTAAGCGCGTATGAAAAAGAAGTTGTTGAACTGACGAATGCAGAAAGAAAGAAACAAGGGCTAAAACCTCTTACATTGGATGAAAAGCTGAGCAAGGTTGCCCGCACGAAATCTCAAGATATGAAAGATAACAACTATTTTGATCACAACAGCCCGACTTACGGTTCTCCATTTGACATGATGAAGAAATTCGGCATCACATACCGCACTGCCGGAGAAAACATCGCAAAAGGCCAAAAAACGCCTCAAGAAGTCGTCAAAGCTTGGATGAACAGTGAAGGCCACAGAAAAAACATTATGAATCCTAACTTCACGCATATCGGTGTCGGATATGTGAAGGACGGCAACTACTGGACTCAGCAGTTCATCGGAAAATAAGAACCAGCAAAAAACCACTTGCATGCAGCAAGTGGTTTTTTTCGTTATTTGTATTCTGTCCAAAGCTTGTACAGACTTTGGGTGCCGCTGTTTTCTTCGCCTTTTTCAACAAGGGTGTCGTAAAGGCTTTTCGCAAGCTCGAGCCCCGGCATTTTCTCGCCCATCAGCTCCGCCTCTTCAAGCGCGATGCCCATGTCTTTAACAAAGTGTTTGACGTAAAAACCCGGTTCAAAGTCGCCTTTCAGCATTCTAGGCGCTAGATTTGAGAGCGACCAGCTTCCCGCAGCGCCGGTCGTAATGCTTTTCAGCACGTTGTCGGGATCGAGTCCGGATTTTTCGGCGTAGGCCATCGCTTCTGCGACGCCGATCATCCCTGCGGCAATCGCAATCTGGTTGCACATTTTCGTATGCTGGCCGCTTCCGGCCGGCCCCTGATACTGGATGTTTTCACCCATGATCGAAAAGAGCGGGTAGCATTCATCATAAGCTTTCCGTTCTCCTCCGACCATGATAGCGAGCGTGCCGTTCCTCGCGCCGACGTCCCCGCCTGAAACCGGAGCATCCAAAGCGTAAAGTCCTTTCTCTTTTGCGGCAGTCTCGATTTGTTTGGCAAGCGAAGGTTTGGAAGTCGTCATATCGATAAGGTAGGAACCTTTTTTGGCATTTTCAATAATGCCTTCGCTTCCAAAGTAAACCTCTTCAACGTCTTTTGGGTAGCCGACCATTGTGATGATCACATCAGACGACTGCGCCAGTGCTTTGACGGATGATTTCCATTCCGCCCCTTTTTCCACGAGGCTGTCCGCTTTGTGTTTCGTTCTCGTATAGGCGCTGACGGGATAGCCCGCGGCTAAAATGTGCGAGGCCATGCTGTTTCCCATTACACCGAGTCCGATAAATCCGACCGTTTTTTTCATGGTCTCATCCCCCTTAAATTGCTTTTACCATTCCGCCGTCGATCAGCAGCGTTTGTCCAGTCATATATGTATTGCACTCTGATAAAAGAAAGCTTGCATACTGTGCAAAGTCGTCAGGTTTTCCGTAGGAGCCGAGCGGAATTTCTTTCTCATAGCTTTCTTTCACCTGCTGCTCGGAAAGGCCTGTTTTCTCGGCTTTCAGCCGATCAAGCTCTGCCACGCGGTCCGTCGCGATTCTTCCGGGGGCGAGCGTGTTGATCAAAATGCGGTGTTCGGCCAACTCTTCGGCAATCGATTTTGTCAGACCGACGATTCCCATTCGAAACGTGTTGGAAAGCAGCAAGCCCGGAATCGGCTGTTTGACTGATGATGAAGCGATATTAACGATGCGTCCCCCATCCTTTTTGAGATATGGAAAAGCTTCGCGGATTAAACGGACATAGCTGAGCAGATGCAATTCAAATGATGAGGTCCAGTCATCGTCTGTCAGATCAAGCAGGCTGCCGCCCTTCGGTCCTCCGACATTGTTGACAAGCATATCGATCGTTCCAAATGTGTCAGCGGTCTTTTGAACGAGCGCTTTGATCCCGTCGGCGTCTGCAAGATCGCATACTTGATAAGAGACGGTGCCGCCGCCGAGTCCGTTCAGCTCTTCCGCGGCTTTTTTCAAGTCCGCTTCGTGTCTCCCGGACAGCATGACATTTGCCCCTTCTTTCGCAATGGCTTTGGCGATCGCATTGCCAAGTCCTTTGCTGCTTGCAGCCACAAGCGCTGTTTTGCCATTCATCTTTAAGTCCACAATGATCACTCCCTTCCTTCTTATAGTGTAACACGTATATTCTGAAAATTGGGATTGTGAATGTTGAAAAAGGAGAAGTCCCTCTTTCAACAAGAGGGACCTCTTTATTACACGTTAAACTTATTGATCGCATTTAATAATTCTTGGTTGGCCTCGCTCAGCGCTTCAGCCGATTTTGCGATGCTTTCCAGCGCTGTCAGCTGCTCGTTGGCCGAAGCGCTGACCTCTTCCGCAGCCGCGGCAGACTGCTGGGAAATGGCTGAAATGCTCTGAATCGAATCGGACATTTTTTGCTGCTCTCCGCTCATATCCGAGATTTCAGAATAAATGTGGTCAATTGAGTTGACGAGCGCCTGCATTTCAGCAGTAATTTTGCTGAGCGCTTCACCTGTTTCGTGAATCATTCCATTTTGCACTTCATTCATCTTGCTTGCTTCTGTCATCGCTGAAACGGCTTCTTTCGTTTCCATCTGAATCTGTTTGACCGTTTCACTGATGTGCTGTGAAGAAACCGCCGATTGTTCAGCAAGCTTTCTCACCTCTTCTGCAACTACCGCAAAACCGCGTCCGCTTTCTCCGGCACGGGCCGCTTCAATGCTGGCGTTCAGAGCAAGCAGGTTTGTCTGATCAGAGATCGCCGAGATGGCTGTAACAACGTCTTCAATGTTTTTCGTTTTTTCTTCAAGCTGGAATAGCATATGTTCCACTTTCTTTGTCTCCGAGTTTGCTTCATTTGACTTTGCAAGCAGCTGCCCGAGGGCATCGATTCCTGTATAGCTTGCTTCTTCTGATGTTCTCGAAAGTTTCTTGATGCTGTCGGCATGATGTTCGATTTCTTTAATTTTGACAGACAGCCGTTCGGATTGTTCATTGACATTTTCGACCTCAGCCGCCTGTTCAGTCGCGCCTGTCGCCACTTCTTCGATTGCTTTGGCGATTTCATCGCTCGCAGAAACCGTCTCTTCTGAAACAGCGCTTAATTGATCGGTCGTATCCGATACTTTTCCGGACGATGATCTGACTTGCACAATCATTTCTTTCATATGTTCGACCATCTTGTTAAAGTCTTTTGTCAATATACCGATTTCATCTTTTGAGGCAGCTGCTGTTTGGACCGTCAAATCGCCGCCAGCGACTGCTTTTGTTTTGGCAATCAGCTGCTTAATCGGGCCTGTGATCGTTTTGGCAACGAAATAGCTTAAAATGATCGCCGCTGCCAGAGCAATGATTGAAACGATAATGACCATTTTGTTCATTTCCTGCGCGACCCACATCAGCTTCGCCGTGTCGAACTGCGTACCGACTTTCCAGCCCGTACCGCCGACAGTCTGATAAGCGATCACAGTATCTTTGCCTACTTTGATTCCGTCTTTTGATGACGGGATGTCCCGATATGTTTTATCATTCGATATATCGTCGCCCTGTTTTGACGGGTGGGCGAGCATTGTCCCGTTTTGGTCCAAAATAAATGCGTAGCCGTCATAAGGCATCTTTTGATTTTCGATAATTTTGTTCAATGAATTCAATGACAAGTCTATACTGACAACGCCTTCAACTTTATTATTGACGACGATGGCTTTTGCCGCAGTAACTGTCATATCTCCGGAAACCGCATCTTTGTAAGGTTCCGTCCAAACGACTTTGTCGGGTGTTTTTGCAGCTGACGTATACCATGGCCTTTCAGCCGGATTATAATCATCATCAAAGGTCGTTTTCGGAAATGTAAACATTTCCTTCTTTTTTGTGCCGATATAAGCTAAATTGACATACTCATTTTTTTCTTTTAATTGTTTTAATTCATCATTGACGATTTTTATAATTTTATTATCCCCGTCTTTTAAGAATGAGTGAGCCATTTCTCCATCACTTATACGATTCAAAGAAATCTCGTAGTGTTCTAATTGAAGCTCAATATTTCTTTTAATTGAACCGAGGAGGCTGGACGTTGATTCTTTTGCCTCATCTTCAAGCATCGATTTCAACAAATGTGTTGTCGAGAACTGTAGGACGATAACCGTCAAAACCAGCAGGACGGCAACAAATCCGGCAATTTTGACATGCAGTTTTTTAAACAAATGAAACCCTCCTTTACATGCACCTTCATATTCTTTTTATCGGCAAAAATTTCGCAAAATTAAGATAGCCTGTTAAAATAACGGTATAATGGAGGAAATAGCAAAAGGAGTGATTGGCGATCTATAAACAGTTTTACGTCGATAACGGCACTTCTTATCAGCAGGTGGACATCCGCAATTACAGCAAAAAAGATATTCCCGGTTTGATTGCTCTCCAAAGAGAATGCTTTCCGCCTCCGTTTCCGGAAGACCTTCTGTGGAATGAAGAGCAGCTCCATTCCCATATTGAACGATTTCCCGATGGAGCGCTTTGCGCAGTTTCCGAAGGCCGCATCATCGGTTCGATGACAGCGCTCATGGCTGATTTTGATCCGCATCATCCGCACCACAGCTGGGATGAAGTGACGGACAACGGGTATATCGGCACACATCAAAACGATGGAAACTCCCTTTATGTCGTCGATATTTCCGTGTCCCCCGACTATCGAAAACTCGGCATCGGAATGCGGCTGATGCAATCCATGTATGAACTGACGGTCTTTAAAGGGCTCAAGCGTCTCATTGGCGGCGGACGGATTCCCCATTATCACAAGTCGGCTGAAGAAATGACGCCCGAACAGTATGTTCAAGCTGTATTGGACGGGGAAAAGCGCGATCCAGTGCTCTCGTTCCTGCTTCATTGCGGACGCTCTCCAGTTTGTGTGATTCCCGGCTACATTGAAGATGAGGAATCGCTTGATTATGCGGTGTTAATGGAGTGGAAAAATCCTTTTTTAACATAATGTTTTCAAAACAAAAAACAGAGCTTTATCAACTAAAGCTCTGTTATGTGAAATATTCGATTTTTGCTTCGGGAAAATAGTTGTCGATATACGATTCAAGGGCGCTGCGAAGCTCTGCTTCTTCATCCTTCTGATAAATGTATTTGCCAATCCCGTATCTGCCCCATTTATAGCGCCGTTTTTCTTCATCCAGTTCGAGCTTTGTCTTTGGATAGTTTTTTTCAATGACTCTCTTTGCCGGCTTCGTGAATCTATGCTGGATCATTTCAAAGGTGATGTCGCGCCTCGCATGCTGCGGCAGCGCACGATCGAGCTTTTCCAGCAGAACTCTGTAGCCTTCCTGCCAGCCGTCATGAATATAAATCGGAGCGATGATAAAACCGAGCGGATAGCCCGCTTCCGCTACTTTCACGGCGGCTTCGATCCGTTTATCCAACGGGGATGTGCCGGGTTCAAAGCTTTTAATGACATATTCGGCATTCACGCTGAAGCGGAAGCGCGTTTTTCCGTTGTGCTTGGCATCGAGCAAATGGTCGACATGATGAAATTTTGTCACGAAACGCAGCTTACCATGGTCGGTTTGACCGAAATGCTCAATGGCGCGTTTTAACGTATGTGTCAAATGGTCAATTCCGACGATATCGGATGTGCAGGAAGCTTCAAACCGCGTATCTTCGGGAGCCCTTTCTTTTATATATTGATCCGCCTGCTCAAGTATTTCCTCCACATTGACGTACGTTCTGATATACGGCTTGCTGCCCATTGTCGTTTGCAGGTAGCAGTAATGACAGTGACCCATACACCCTGTTGCAAACGGGATCGCGTATTCTGCGGACGGTTTTGACGAATCGAACTTCAATGTTTTTCTGACGCCGATCACCAAAGTGGATTTCGCATTTCTGTATTTTTGCAGGTGGCCTTCCCCCGGGATATTCCTCACCTGGTTGTGTGAAGTTGTTTCCCTGATCTCAAGTCCCATGTTTGAAAATTTATCCCTCAGCTCTTTTCCAAGCGGATATTCCAGGGCTCTCGGTTCAATATAGACGAGTTGGGGAACAAACGGTTTTACCATTGGAAACAGACACATCCTTTGCATATTTCCATTACTTTTTGCATTTAGAGGATGTGATATACCGGTAATGTCTTCATATCCCGTCAAATAATTCACGGTAAAGCCGTTCCGCCTCTTCATATGAAGAAAAAACGGCATCATCTTCGGCAAAGGCGTGATATGTATCATACATAAACAATGCCAGTTCGCCTTCGTGAAGCGGATGATCAACGACTTCAGCTTCCTTTATATGCGCCACATTCGCTGCATGCGGATTCCGGTAAATGACATACACCTCATCTCCCAGTTTGAATGGCTGCCTAGGCATATCAGAATCCCCCTTTCTAACAATTGGTCACATGTATTATCTCCGCCGCAGCCGGGATCATTCAGATAAACAAAAAACCCGGACGGGCATTGGTGATGCCGGTCCGGATTTTCAATTGCTTATGCCAGGTTGAAGGTTTCTTTTACGAATTGTACAACCTCTTCTGTTGTGCTCATAGACAGAATTTGCTCTTTGAACGATTCTGTCTCTTTTTTAGAAAGCTTGCTGATTTGCGTTCTTGCCGGCAGGATTGACGTCGCACTCATTGAGAACTCGTCCAATCCAAGACCCAGCAGGATCGGGATCGCAATTTCATCTCCCGCCATTTCGCCGCACATGCCGACCCATTTTCCTTCTTTATGAGCCGCTTCAATGACAAGCGTGATCAGGCGGAGAATCGCAGGATTGTATGGCTGGTAAAGATAAGATACCCGCTCATTCATCCGGTCAGCAGCCATCGTGTATTGAATCAGGTCATTCGTTCCGATGCTGAAGAAATCGACTTCTTTAGCAAATTGATCAGCGATGACCGCTGTTGAAGGGATTTCAACCATCATACCGACTTCAATGTCGTCGGAAACTTGTTGGCCTTCAGCTTTCAGCTTTTCTTTTTCTTCTAAAAGAATCGCTTTCGCTGCTTTAAATTCGTTTACAGTCGCGATCATAGGGAACATAATTTTTAAGTTTCCATATGTACTTGCCCGAAGCAGCGCACGAAGCTGCGTTCTGAAAATCTCTTGCTCATCAAGGCAAAGACGGATCGCTCTGTATCCTAAGAAAGGATTCATTTCTTTTGGCAGTTCTAAATATGGAAGCTCTTTGTCTCCGCCGATATCAAGAGTACGAACGACAACGGATTTGCCTTCCATACGCTCAAGAACGGTTTTATAGGCATCAAATTGCTCCTCTTCTGTCGGAAGCTGGTCTCTGCCCATGTAAAGGAACTCAGTTCGGTAAAGGCCGACTGCTTCTCCTCCATTTTCCAAAACGCCTTTTACATCATCAGGTGTACCGATATTAGCGGCAAGTTCCACGTGATGGCCGTCGCTCGTTACAGTCGGTTCGTTGACAAGCTTTGCCCATTCGGCTTTTTGCGCCAGGAAGGCTTGATGCTTTTCTTCGTATTCGCTGATTGTTTCCTGGGAAGGATCAACGATGACATCGCCATTGATGCCGTCAACGATAACTGTTACGCCGTTTTGGATGCCTTTCGTTGCCGCTTTTGTGCCGACAACGGCCGGAATTTCAAGCGAGCGCGCCATGATGGCAGAGTGGGACGTCCGTCCGCCGATATCTGTTGTAAACCCTTTTACAAAGTTGCGGTTTAATTGCGCTGTATCAGACGGTGTCAAGTCTTCGGCCACGATGATGACTTCTTCGGAAATCAGGCTCGGATTCGGAATCTCAACGCCGAGAAGATGCCCTGTGACACGCTTGGTGACATCGCGGATGTCCGCGGCGCGTTCTTTCATATATTCATTGTCCATCGACTCGAACATGGTGACGAACATGTCGGCCGTTTCTTTTAAAGCGAATTCCGCATTGACAGAATCAGATTTGATTTTGTCTTTAATCGGGTTTAACAGTTCAGGATCGCTTAATACTAACAAATGTGCAGAAAAGATTTCCGCTTTATCTTCGCCAAGCTCTTTCAAAGCATGGTTTTTAATGGTTTCAAGCTCTTTCTTAGAACGCTCGATGGCGTCTTCAAAACGATTTACTTCCGCATCAGAATCAGAGATGTTTTTCTTTTCAACCGTTAGATCAGGCTCCTCAAGCCGATATGCTTTTGCAATCGCAATACCGGCTGAAGCGCCTATTCCTTTTAATTCAAGCATTATTCGCCTAAACCTTCGCTTTTCATTGTTTCTTCAAGTGCGGAAAGAGCATCATTTTCATCAGCGCCGGAAGCAGAAATCGTGATTTCAGCACCTTTGGCAATACCTAGTGACATAACGCCCATAATAGATTTAAGGTTTACTGTTTTTCCGTTATATTCCAAATTAATATCTGCATCATATTTGCTTGCTGTTTGTACAAGAACAGTCGCTGGACGAGCGTGGATTCCAGAATCTGCAGTTACTTTAAACGTTTTTTGTGCCATTTTTTATCAATCTCCTTTTAATTTAAAGCTTTGAGTACATTCACAATATTATATCATACAGCCGTACATGTCATCTGACAAGTACGGCCATTTTGTGAATTTATTTTTCGATGCGGACGATGTCGTCCTGTGTCAGGCTGACATTGCCTTCTGCCTGCAAGCTCACGCTTTCTCCTTCTTGAAGGTTCGTGAACACGATCGGCGTCATCAGGGAAGGTACATTGTCCTTCACTTTTTCAATGTCGACTTCAAGCAGTTTCTGGCCAGGCTCAACCCTGTCACCTTCAGAAACAAATGAAGTGAAGCCTTCTCCTTTCAGACTGACTGTGTCGATTCCAAAGTGGATCAGAATTTCTCTGCCGCCGTCAGACTGCAGACCGATCGCATGCTTTGTCGGGAACACGTTCAGCACTTTCCCTCTTACAGGTGACACAACTGTGCCTTCTGCAGGAAGAATCGCAAATCCGTCACCCATCATTTTTCCGGAGAATACTTGGTCCGGAACATCTGCAATCGGATGAAGTTCACCCGCAAGCGGTGAAACGAATACTTCTTCACCTGATTCGTTTTGAAGAGGCTCAACCATAGCTTCTTCGATTTGCTGCTCCACTTCCTCGGCAGCGTTCGGCGCTTTTTCAGGACGAGGCGTCCGGCCTGACATAATGTCTTGCATTTGTGATTTTAAATTGTCGGATCTTGGTCCGAATATCGCTTGGATGTTATTGCCGACTTCCAGCACGCCGGAAGCGCCGAGTTTTTTCAAGCGCTCTTTGTCAACTTTCTTCTGATCGTTGACTGTTACGCGAAGTCTTGTGATACAAGCGTCAAGGTGCTTGATATTTTCCTGGTCACCCATCGCTTCAAGAATTTGATAAGGAAGATCTCCTGCTGCTTCTTTGCCTTCATCAGCGGGTTCTGCAGCTGCATCTTCGCGTCCAGGCGTTTTCAAGTTGAACTTGCGGATGGCAAATCTGAATCCGAAGTAGTAGATGACAGCCAGGACTAAACCGACAGGAATGACAAGCCACCAAGCTGTACGGTTCGGCAGAATTCCGAACAGGAAGTAGTCGATCAAACCGCCGGAGAACGTCATCCCGATCTTAACATTCAAGATGTCCATCATCATGAATGACAGGCCGGCAAACACACAGTGAATCGCAAACAGAATCGGTGCGACGAACAGGAATGAGAATTCGATCGGCTCAGTGATCCCTGTTAAGAATGATGTTAAGGCTGCTGACCCCATAATACCGGCAACAAGCTTTTTGTTCTGCGGTTTTGCTTCATGATAAATGGCAAGCGCTGCCGCAGGAAGACCGAACATCATGAACGGATACTTACCGGTCATAAATGTACCCGCTGTCAATTCGACGCCGTCTTTGATTTGCGCCATGAAAATTCTTTGGTCACCGCGGACAATTTCTCCCGCCTGGTTCGTATAGCTGAAGAACTCATACCAGAACGGCGAGTAGAAAATATGGTGCAGACCGAACGGAATCAGAGCCCGCTCAATCATTCCGAAGATGAGAGCTGCGACCGCTTCATTGGCTGCAAGCAGGTTCGTTGAAAAGCTGTTCAGTGCGCCTTGAATTGGCGGCCAGATAAACAGCATAACAAGTCCCAGCAGCAATGCACAAATAGATGTAATAATCGGAACAAAGCGCTTTCCGGCAAAGAATCCTAAATATTGCGGAAGCTCGATTGTGTAGAATCGATTGTACATGGCTGCGGCCAGGACACCGACAATAATACCCCCGAATACTCCCGTTGCCAATGTCGGTATCCCGAGCATTGTCGTGTATTCCGGATGGTTTTGAGTAAAGAACTGTGCTCTTTCAACTGCATCGCTTGGAATTGAACCGTTTTGAAGGAGCACTGCACTCATCGTGACATTCATAACAAGATATCCGATAATAGCAGCGATTCCGGCAACGCCGTCGCCGTTAGCCAAACCGATGGCAACCCCGACAGCGAAAAGGAGCGCCAAGTTGGTGAACACAACGTCACCTGAACTTTCCATCACTTTCGCAACAAGCTGAACGGTGCTGTTCGTTAAGAATGGTGCGACTTTTGTCATCTGCGGATTTTGCATGGCATTACCAAGCGCGAGCAGAATCCCTGCAGCCGGCAGGATGGCAACAGGAAGCATCAGCGCTCGTCCAATTTTTTGCAGAACGCCAAATAGCGATTTAAACATTTTTTAACCCCCTCTAAGAATAGTTTGACCTTACAGCAAAAATTCATGACAACTTCGTTCAAAAGACTGCTTTTTCATCTAAATAAACCGTTTACATTTCGCCTTTAGAACGACAAAAAAGGCATGGTGAAAGCGGGTACACTAAGAAACAAAAGACAGCGTCTTCATTTCTCCCCTTTTTTCACTCATGCCTGATCGAATCAGTAACACGTTATAAAGGCGTTATGAAATTTTATTAGTCAAACGGTACAAATGCAATGTCAAATAAACGGCTTCTGCCTCATGAACCGGTTTCTTGAGCGCTTGCTGCAAGATCTTGATCATCTTCCAAGCAGTATTGTAACACAGCGGATATTCCGTTTTCAACAACAACATTAATTTTTCCGGTTCCTGAATCGGCTCGTCCCGTTTTATCCTGTCAATCGTAAAGCGCAAGTGCCTGATCAGCCGCAAATAGTTCACGCTTTCCCTGTTGACTTGCATCTGGAATGAATCTTCGATGACCTGGACAAGCCTGGAGATCAGTTGTGAATGCTGATTGACTTCAGAAAGCGGGCGGTTTGTCATCGCACTGTGGATATGAAGCGCGATGAACCCGATTTCACCTTCAGGCAGCTGAATGTCGGATTTTTCATTAATCATATCGACGGCTTCCTTGGCGACTTCGTATTCCTTCGGATAAAGCGATTCCGTCTCAAGCAAAAACGGATTTTTCATATCAAATCCCTTTTCTAGACGCTTAACTGCAAATGCGATATGGTCCGTCAGGGCGACATGAATGTGTTCGTTCAGCGGCTGGCCGATTTTTTGCGCGATATGGTAGATGACATCATTGGCGATATCAACCATTTTTTCATCGACATAAGTGAGGAGCTTCTTATACTGCGATTGTTCCTTATCATTTTCCAGGATAAACATTTTTTCGTAGTTCTCATGTTCGATAAGATCTCCGCGCTTTTTACCAAAACCGATTCCTTTGCCAATCAAGACAACTTCTCTGTAATCATCATGGAGAGCGATTAAAACGTTGTTGTTGAGTACCTTTTCAACGGTAAAGGATCTGTTCACGATCCTCAGCTCCTTTTTGTCATCAATCTCTCATATCGTACAAAACTCATGAAAGCGCGTCAATTTATTTTGACGTTTTTGATGAAAAATGTCGAATTTTGATCACTGTCTGGAAAAAGATTGATGTTTTGATTACACAGTCGCCCTTTTGATCAGCTTGTAAGGAACAGTCAGTTTTTCCGGCCCGGCGCCGCCGATTCTTTTTTGCAGAAGGCGAAACGCGCGCTTCCCCATTTCCTTTATATTGATTTCAATTGTTGAAATGCCGAGCACTTCGCTGATCGGCTGGTTGTCACAGCTTAAAATAGCGAGGCTTCCGGGAATATCCACTTGATGCCGCTGCGCTTCAAGAAAAATACCGGCTGATACTTGGTCGTTTGCGACAAAAACAGCCGTCGGCTTCTCCTCCATCCCTTTCCATTCGGAGAACAGTTTTTGCCCGTCGGTAATTGTCAGCGACCGCTCAAATACCCACTCTTCCCGGTAAGGCTCCCCGATCGCGGCCAAAGCTTCCTTGTATGCCTTGAGGCGAAAATGGCTGTTCATGCCGTTTTTCCTTGCCAAACCAATCGCGATTTTTGTGTGCCCTTTTTCAATTAAAAAATCCAATCCAAGTCTGAATGCTTCTTTATGCGGAATGCTGACCGTTGCAAAGTGCTGCTCGCCTGAGTCCTGGCACAGGATGAACGGGCCGGTTTCACGCCAGTCCAAAAGCGCTTCATCGGACATCGCTTTTGAACAGAAAATCAGGCCGTCCACCTGTCTTTGTTTCAGCTGCTCCAATGCAAAAATTTCTTTTTCCAATTGATAATTTGTTTGGTAAAGCGAAAAGTGAACGCCTTCCTTCGCAGCTTCTTCAGCGATTCCTTCCAGCAGCTCGCCGAAATAAGGAAGGCTGATGGTCGGCAGCACAACGCCTATCATGTTGGAAAAGCCTTTGGATAAATGAACGGCATGCATATTCCTTGCATATTCGAGGCGTTCAATCGTCTCAAGAACTTTTTGACGCTTTTCTTCTTTGACATACGGGTGGCCGTTGAGAACCCTCGAAACAGTCGTGATGGAAACCCCTGCCGCTTCAGCTATTTCCCTGATATTTGCCATTCGTTTCCCTTCTTTCATTCAAATCTTTTCGCACATCCGGATCATTTCATCATAAAGAAATTATATCGCTTTGAGCCATAGATTTTGATCCTTTTGGCCATTTTTTCGGGATTCTATTGATATGAAGAAAACAGCGAAGAAGATTTCGGAGGAGGTACAAGGCGGCGAAAAAAATCGGCTGATATGAAAATATTTCACAATCAGCCGGATACTCGAAATATTTTTTATCTAAACCATGCTTTTCCTAGGTTATTCGTGAAATTGTGATCATTGAAAGGAACGTTTGCGCTTCCGAAATCCGTTGTGTTCAATGCGTTTCTTGCGGCAGGCGTCAAATCTTCCCACCCGATGAGAGGCTGGGTGCCGCCCTTTGCACTGTCCACATATAGGCTGTGGTTGATCGGCGGTTGAGGAGCATCATAGCGGATCTTCGGATGATCGCCTTCCATAATATTGTTGTTTGGCGCTGTTTTTTGAAATTTACCGTGTTGAGAATAAGCGATGGAAAGCACTTTTGGATTTTGATTTGCCGGATTGTCGATCCATACGACGATACCTTCCCAATCATGTCGATGGCCGAATGCTTTTAAAGGCAGAGGTGAATCTTTAGGAAAATACCATGCATACATAATCGCCCAAACTCCATTATACCATGCGGATCGTGAGTACACTTGTCCCACGCTTTTGCTGCAGTGGCCTTCGGGCGCTCCGGTAGGCTCCAGACCTCCGCTTGTGTTGCCTTGTGCGTCAACTGCCGGAAAAGGCACGCAGCCGCTCGCAACCTTCAAATAAGGCTGAAAACGTTTGGCCGCTTTTTGGGAAACCGTCACAGGGGTCACTTCGCTGAAGCCTTGCACTTTGTCATGATCAATGACTTTCGCCTCAGCTGCCGGTACTACACTGACAAAAGCAAACATCGACATAAACAGTACAAACCCTAATTTTTTCACTCTTTCTAGCTTCCTTTCAGAGGTAATGGATGGCTTCAAATCATTAGAAAAATCCTTAATGCTTATTTGTTTTATGGGTGATTCCGCAATCGTTGCGGAGACTGAAATATCTGGATGCGAGATGAAAAGATTTTGTCTAAAACAGTAATTTATCAGTGTTTTTCCCGTGTAATCCCCCCTTTCTTCTGAGCTAAGTATACAAATTTTTCACATGAGAATAATGATGCAATCCGATTATCTTTTGATCAAACTAAATCACCAAAACAAAAGCAAAAAGGCGTCATAGATTCATTCATCAAACGATCATCACAGGACTTTTTTGGCAGCATGCAGCCCCAATAAACTCAAGCGATGGTCAAAATATTCCAGAACCCTTTGGCATCAGAAGTTTCTTTTATTGATTTAGGGCTTGATATGGAAAGCGTTTCATAATTTAGAATGAAGACAGCACCGGTGCTGAACACGTTTACATTCCAGAAAGGAGAAGGAAAATGGGCATCTTCATTCTGATCCTATTATGTATCGTTATCGTGCTGTCTTCAAAAGCAGCGATGAAACCCCTCAAAGAAAAACACGAAATCAAACCATTCCGTTCCTTTGACGATTTCTTCATTTCAAAGGATTGACGGTGAGATGAAAAGATTCACTTCCGTAATAAAATAGAACCCGCGCACGGCGGGTTCCATTTTTTATGAAATGACAGTCAGCTCTTTTGGATACTTTGTCAGCGCTTCTGCTCCATCGGCTGTAACAAGTACATCATCCTCGATGCGAACGCCTCCGATTTCCGGCACATAGATGCCGGGTTCAATCGTGTATACCATGCCTTGTTTCAAAAGTTCGTCATTGTTATGGCTCATGGACGGGTATTCATGAGGCGAAATCCCGAGCCCGTGCCCTAGGCGGTGCGGAAAGTAATCGCCGTAGCCCGCTTTTTCGATGATGCCGCGCGCTTTTAAATCAAGATCGCCGATTCTCACACCGGGTTTGCTCATCTTAAGCGCCTCCGTTTCGGCTTGAAGCACCGTATTATATATTTCTTTTTGTTTTTCGCTCACATTTTGATACACGAGCGTCCTTGTAATATCAGAGCAGTATCCGTCAATGATTACACCTAAATCAAAGAGGACGAAATCGCCCGGCTTGAGCGTCCGGCTGCCGGGGTTTCCGTGCGGCTGTCCCGATTTTTCTCCAAAAAGGACCATTGTGGAAAACGACATCCCCTGGACTCCTTTTTTCTTCAGCTCATACTCGATTTTAGCGACGACATCGATTTCCGCTATCCCCTCTTTTAATGCGGCGGCTCCTGCTTCGACCCCGTAATCGGCAAGCTTGGCCGCTTCGCGGAGGATGCTGATTTCTTTTTCGTCTTTGATGACGCGGATTTGGTTCAGCCTTTCTTCTGCAGAGACAAGCTCCGCACCGTTTGTGACCGCCTGCAGCATTTCGGCGCGCGAAAGAGCAAGCGTTTCTTTTTCAACCGCCACTTTTAAACATTGGCCGTTTCGCTTTTGAAGCGCTGAGGATATGAGTTCCCAAGGGTTTTGATGATCCCCGTATCCGATGATCTCATACGCCCAGCCGGCTGCTCTCGCCTGACCGGCCTCCATTTGCGGACAAACAAAAAACGGCTCTTCATCTTGAAAAATAAAAACGCCCATCAGCCGTTCATGCGGTTCTGTATAAAAGCCGGTAAGATAAAATACGTTTTCTTTTGAATGAATAAAAGCCGAAGATATGTTTTTTTCTTTCAGCCAGGAAGAGATTTGTTCAATTCTTTCCATGCTCTGTTCACTCCTTGAGACAGTTTCCGTACCATACATGTAAAATGTAAAAGCATCATATCCATTGTATCAGTTTTTCCCGTCTCTTGCTCACCGCTTATGTATTGTGGGGGTGCCGCCCGCTTCTATTATTGCCGCCTCTTCCTCAAACTGCCCTCTGATGTGAAAAACGGCTGCCGTTAGCATGCAGCCGTTTCTTTGCTTAGGATTTCAGCAGTCTGAGACCGTTTAAAATCACAAGCAGCGTGCTGCCTTCATGCCCGATGACACCGAGCGGCAGATCAAGAATTTGAAGAAAGTTGCTGCAGATTAAAAGACAGATCACAGCAAGCGAGAAAATGACGTTTTGTTTAATGATCGTATTCATTTTCCGGGAGAGCCGAATCATTTTGGTCAGTCCTGTCAATTCGTTTTTCATTAAAACGACGTCAGCCGTTTCCAGTGCGACATCTGTTCCTCCCCCCATTGCGATCCCCACATCAGCGGCGGCTAGGGCCGGTGCATCATTGATTCCGTCTCCCACCATAACGATTGTTCCGTATGTTTTTTTCAGCTTTTTCGCTTCCTCTACTTTTCTGTCAGGAAGGCATTCTGAAACGACGATTTTCAAGCCCGCTTCTCGTGCGATGGCCGCTGCGGTTTCAGGCTGGTCCCCTGTCAGCATCGCCGTCTGAACGCCAAGCGCGTTCAGCTCTTCGACCACCGCTTTTGCTTCCGGTCTGATTTGGTCTTTTAATGCAAAACACCCCGCGATTTTTTCGCCTTTTTTCATGAACACAATTGTTTTTCCCTGCTTGGCAAGCTCCTGAACAGCCGCCGTGAGAAATTGCCCGGCTGCCTCTTCCCCGACAAATCCGGCTTTGCCGATCAGCCATGTCTCTCCATTGTATCGAGCCTGAACGCCAAACCCTGACGTCTCCTCAATCGACACATTCGCGGCCGGCTTGATGCCTTTTGCTTCTGCATACTCGACAATCGCTTTGGCAAGCGGATGGCCTGACTGCTTCTCAATCGCAGCAGCAGCCTCCAAGCATTCGCGCTCCTCGATATCTGCAGCTAAAAGCATATCCTCCACGCCGGGCTTTCCGTTCGTAATCGTTCCCGTTTTATCCAATGCAACGATTTTGCTGTTGCCAAGCTTTTCAAGAAAGACGCTGCCTTTGACAAGCAGGCCGTTTCTTGCGCCATTTGATATCAGCGACAGCGCGGCAGGCATGATTGAAGCGACAAGGGCGCACGGCGAAGCGACGACCATGAACACCATCGCTCTGTAAAATGTCTCGCTCCAGCTCCAGCCAAGCAAAAAATGCGGCAGAAAGAGCAGCAGTCCGACAGCAAGCAAAACCCCTTTAACGTAAATATTTTCAAATCGCTCAATGAACGCCTGCGACGGTGAAACGCTGTTTTGCGCAGACTCAACGAGCCGAATGATCTTTTTGAACAACGAATCTTCATTTGCCTTTGTGACACGGACCGTGAGCGATCCGCTCAAATTGACCGTACCCGCAAAAACCGCGTCTCCGAGTGTTTTTTCGGCTGGGATGGATTCGCCCGTTAGAGCCGATTCGTCGATACTCGTTTTTCCGGTTTCGATTTCTCCGTCTGCCGCAATGCGTTCTCCAGGCTTCACAAGAATGAGGTCGCCCGCCTGAAGATCGGCTGCCGCCACGGTTCTTGTTCCTTCTTTTTCAAGCAAAACGGCTTCCTCCGGCTCCAATTTCATCAGTGAAGTCAAATCGCGTTTGCTTTTATTTAATGTATACGTTTCAAGCGCTCCGCTGAGAGAAAAGATAAAAATTAACACGGCCCCTTCAGCCCAGTAGCCGATCAGCGCAGACCCGACCGCCGCAAAAATCATCAAGAGTTCAACATTCAGCGTTTTTTCCGACAGCGTTTCTTGTATACCTTCTTTCGCTTTAGCAAAGCCGCCGATACAAAAAGCTAAAATAAACAGAACAACGGACAATGTTTCATTGCCGGACAACAGCCAGCCTGCAAGAATCAACAAACCCGACAAAAGCGCAGCTATCAATTCCCCGTGCTGCCTCCAATTTTCAAATTGCAACGTGTGACGGTTTTGCTGCGATTGCTTCCCGATCTCTAATTGCATCTCCAATATCCTCCCTAATTGAGAATGTAATTCATCGTCAATTTCCTTCTTAAAAAACAAATTGCCGCCTCATCGGCAGCATAAACATTAAGTATTTTATTTATATAAAGGGTATGACTGCTACTTGTCCATTGGACACACCCTTTTCTATTTCTCATTATAGCACGACATCCTACGTTTTCAAATAATAATTATTATAATTTCTTTATGATATTAATTATCATTTACATTTTAAAAAAAGCTGAACTCCCGGCTCAGCTTTTCCCTGCCCATTCCTTCATCTGTTCTACAGTAATGGGGCCGACAAACGTTTTCTCCAGCTCTCCTTTTTCATTAAAGAAAAAAGTCGTAGGAATTGTCATGACTTTATATGCTTTCATCATCTCACCCTTTTTGTCAAAAACGATCGGAAATGTCAGCTTGTTTGCTTTAATAAACTGTTTTACCTTCTGTTCGTTCTTTTCGGCATTCAGTAAATTAACGGTCACGAGCTTGACGCCGGATTGCTTGCTTTCATAGTAGGATTGGAATCGCGGAAGCTCTTCACGGCATGGCGGGCACCAGGTCGTCCAAAAATGAACGATCGTCTTCTGGCCTTCGGCGGGAATGACGACGCGCTGACCTTCGACCGTGTTCATCTGCATGACTGCCGGCGAAGCTTGTTTTGCAGATGCCTGCGGCTGAAATACGAATAACCCGGTAAAAAACAGCAGGATGAGCGGGTAAATGAGACTGATTCTTCGCATGGGAACTCCCCTTCTTTTTTAATATTAGCTTCCCCGCAAAAGCTAAAACTATGAAGAGGATCCATCAGCGGCTTTCAATTCTCGGAGATCGGGATTTGTTTGTCAAAAAAAGCGTGACGCCCAGCTCCTTGCAAATCGTCACATAATGCAGCGCCGTCAGCAAAATCATACCGGTATTCATCGCAAGAATGATCCCCGTCATCTGCAAAGTCTGCATGGACCCGAGAACATACATCATCAAAAACGATAAGACACTGGCCCAAACGTTATGATAAAAAGCATCTTTGGCCAACCCCATTCCGATTAAACAGGCCTGAAAAGGCATCGCAAAAAAGTGGAATAAAAAATACGGCCACAACATTTTAAGGTAAAACGACGCCTTGACCGAATCGAAAAATAAATGGGTCAGCGGCTCTGCAAAGTGATACATCACCATGACGGACGGTATGCCGTAAAACAGCGTAATAAAGATCGCCTGTTTAATCCGTTTGATCACTCTTTCGTATTGCCCGTAAGCGTAGCTTTCAGAAATGCTCGGGATCATGACGACCATCAGTGAATGGGCGATAAAAGCCGGAAAAAAGCCGATTGTCATCGCAACTCCCGAAAGCATGCCGAACTGGTCGATGGCCGATGTTCTTGATACGCCAGCGGCAAGCAGCGTCCCCTTCACCAAAAAAGGTTCGACGGCATTTGTCACAGCATGAAACACGCGCAGCCCCGTCGTCGGGATCGAAACAGTGAGCAGGCGTTTTAAAACATCGTTTCTCCGCAAGTGGATCTGCTGCCCTTTTTGAGCGGCACGCCTGACCAAAACAAACTGCGAAAACAAATAAACAAACACGACCACTTCACTTGCAACGAGGACAAACAATGAAATGAGAAGAGAAGTATCCAATTCAAAGGAATACCATTGAAAAAATAAAAACAAGCCGATGAGCTGAAAGATTTTTTTCAAGGCATTCGCCGTTGCGATTTTACCCATTTGCTGAACGCCCATGAAGTAGCCTCTCGCGATCGATGTGAATGCAACCGTAGGAATCATCCCGATCACAAGTCCTCTGATTAGAGGGTGGTAAGAATCAAAAACCGGAATAAATGGAAGAATGATCACTGCGGCTGCCGTGGAGAAAACCGTGCAGACCGCAGTCATCCGCAATGCATGTTTCAGCATGCTTTCGTGCAGCTTCGGGTTGGACTCGGCGATAAACTTCGATATTGATACGGGCAGCTCAAGGCTCGCAATCACCACGACCAAAAAAATGGAAGGCAAAACACTCATGTAGAGCCCCATGCCATGCTCGCCAAGCTCCCGTGCAAGAATCATGTTGATGACGAATTCAAGACATTCTGCAAAAAAAGCAGCTAGCGAAAGAAGAACGATTCCTTTTACAAAACGGTTCATGAGGTCTCTCCTTGTCTCACGGGTTTATCCCATCATATGAGACAAGTCTAAAAATTATTTTCTTTTTAATTGAAAATTGATTTTCATAAAGTATCAAAAATAAATTTTTTCTTGGGCTGTGAAAGATGATAATGCGTAAGAAAGAATCGCACAAAAAAAGCAGCCAAGGCGAATGGCCCTGACTGCTTTCTAGATCGCAAAGACATGATTGCCGATGCGCTTCACGACTTTTCTCGTTTTAATCCAGTCATCAGAAGCGATGTCGGGATTATAGAAAAATAAAGCTTCTGTTTCTTTTTTATTTTGATCTACCGCTTCTTCCACAGCTTCCACTGATTCGCGGTCTGCTTTTTTCTCGATGCTGCCGTTTAGAACGGGCTCAAAAGCGTTTCTTTGATAGATCACGCTTTTTACGCTGTCAGGAAATCGGCTGTCTTTCACCCGATTCAGGACGACATTGGCGACAGCCACTTTTCCTTCAAATGACTCGCCTTTCGCTTCGGCGTGTACAAGCCTTGATAAAAGATCTTTTTCTTTATGTGTAAGATCAGTCGTCTCTTCTTCAGCTTCTTCTATTTCCTCCTCCTCTTCAGCTGACAGATGCGCGGCTTCAATGAAGCTTTTCTCATCTGTCAATTGGGAAAAAGCAGGATTTTCTTCTTGTTTAAGGCTTTCCATCAGCCGTTCCATTTCCTGTTTATCTTTTTTCGAGAACAACATGACAGCTTGAGCATGCTCGATTCTTGCCGCCGGCAGCATGCAGATTAAAAACGCAGCTAGAGCAGCAAATTTCGATTTCATTTCCTTCCTCCTTGTCAAATCTTCATCGAAAAAAACATATGTTTTACAGTAACAAGACGATTCGCCGATTTCATTGCCAAAATGTTGGCATGACTTCCATCAAACCGTTCGGCTGTCACATTATTGCAGACAGCCGGCGGATTTCATGCAAAAAACACCAAAATCTCCAGAAACATATGGCTTCACACAAATAAAAAAAGCTTTCTCAGCCTGTCTGAGAAAGCTTTTTTCAGCTTCTTGCCTCTTTCATATATTGAAATATAATATCTCCGCCATGCTGGGCAATGCCGCGAAAATGCTTAAAATCTTCCTGCTTTGTTAAGATGGCTCTGAAAGAAAGAAAATCCTCTTTTTTCACACGGAGCTCATGAATGCTCCCTGACCTTAATTGCTCGATCTGATCGATGGCATTTTGCTCTGTCAACTTTTCTCTCCCCTTTTCTCTCATCATCTTTAACTAATTAACTATATCATTAAGTCACACCGGGTACAACAATAGTGATGCCGCTTCCCAAATCGCTTTACTTCTCCAAGAAAATATTGCAAAATACTTTCAATAGGTTAATTTACTTTAAAGGAGAGGAAGTCACTTGAAAATTGCAAAAGTCGGGAACGTCATCGAATTTAAAAACGGACTCACCGGAATCGTAGAAAAAGTAAACGAAAACTCTGTGATCGTCGATGTCACGATTATGGAAAACTACAGAGACTTGGAACTGGACTCCTTAACCGTCGTCAATCATAAAAACTATAAAATTATTAAAGACTCCCTGCATTAATCAGCCGCCCTTCACAGCAAAAAATTCACGATTTCCACGAAGCTTTATTTCCACAAGTTTTTCTACAAAAGGAAAACCGCCTGCCACCTTGGTCCGGCGGTTTTTTCCTCTGTCCCCTGCATCATCCCGAAGAAGTTTGATATGTTCAGGATGTCTTTTGAAGCATCGCACAGCGCCTTAATCGATTTTTGATTGGACAGCTGAAAAAACGGCGACTGTGCGAAATGAAACACCCGAACGGTTCCCCAGGACATTATTTTTCAAAATAGATGATGAAATCTCCACTTTTTCTTTCCCGCTCATATCCATACAGAAAATTGATCGGTTTCCAATCTCTTTATCGGTTAGGAAGACCTTATCGGCCAAGCGTGCTTTTTCTTGAATTATATCCTAGGTTTTTGTTGATTCTATTGTCACTCAAGTAAATGGTGTAAGTCCCCGGGGCCAGCTCTTCCATGTCCTCGATATCCTGGACAACTTGATTATAAATGCGCTCGTCCGGTCTTGTATTTGGTTTATTCATATATAACCGTATATTGATATCACATGATTTTGGGGTGATTTCTTCATCTTCCAATTTCTCTTGCCAGTCTTTTTTGCTTCTTTTTGGGTTTTCTAAATAGGCTGAATAAAGGTCATCCTTCCAATCAGCATTTAAAGAAACAGCATAATAAGGCGTCTGATATCCCATACCGCTTGTGTTATCAACGGCTGCCTGCGTTTTACCTACAACCGGCTCTTCTTCTGCCAGCTTCTCTAAATAGTAATCTAGAGCGGCAAATTCTTCTTCAAAAGCCAACGCATATATCGCGCTTGTAATCGAGTCTTTTACGTCCCACTCCGATGAGCTGATCGCGTCAGCCTGCACCTCTTTCTTGTCCAAATCAATTTCAATTTTTGCGCTTGTGTAGAAATGCAAGTTTCCGACTGATTCGGCATACACAGTAACAAACCCATGCCCTCCGACAATGTTATGGACTTTTACCTTCGTTCTATATTGATCCAAAAAATAATCTTTTACCGTTTTTTCAACTTCATCTCGATGCGCTTCTGCGATCTCAGCGGTTTCCTTCTGATAACCTTTACTATGAATATGAAAATCCTGTCCTGTGTAATCTTGGACGCTGATTTCAGCTTCCCCGCTCTTCTGACATCCGCCTATAAATAAAAGTAAACCAATTCCAAGTGCTGCTGCTTTTTTATATTTCAAAAATGTATCCTCCAGTTCATACTGCATGCCCTTATACGATTTTATTGCATTCCGCTCCATGTTTGCTGATTGTTAGGCCCGCTTCATTATAAAACATATGGAGTGCATTTTTGGTACTCAATATATAAAACAGGACAATAGAACTAATAAAATTCGCATCATTAAGTTCTTTCGTTCTAGGTGAAAAAAATGCCCTTAAAAGGAATAGGCGTGCAACGATGCACGCCTGCTCAATACGAATATCTTTTTATTATTATGAACTTGGACGGTTTTGAAGGCAATTTCCCGATAACCAACTATGCATATTAAAGCTTAAGCCATATAGCCTGAAAATGGATTCACCTTTCGTTTATTACACATCACACTATAAGTATGTAACTATAAATCAAAAATTTCGTTGTTTTACAGCTTATCCTATTTCCGCATGCAAGTTATCTTCCCATCTTAAAAATGCCCAAAACTGCAATTTATCCATTTTAGAGGATTAAACGTGCCTACTGAAGAACTATTTTATGTTGAGGAGGCCTAAAAGGGGTAATAAAAACCGATTAGTTAAACAAACGAGAGATGAAAATAGAAAAAAGCCCGCTCAATCGAGTCGGGCCTTTTATTAATAATCGCAAATTTTATCTTTATATTCGGGCTTTCTTTCAGCATCGACTGTGAAGGACCCAACTTCGTCATTTGCCTTATCGTAAATACCCCATATTTTCTTTTTCTTATCATCATTTAGATACCCTTTAATATCAATTCCGCCCATTGGATTCACTTCGTAGTCATCATAATAATCAATTGACTTAATGTCCTTATAATTCGTTTTAATAAAGTCTGTCATTCTTTCCTTAGCTAAATTATAAAGCTCTTCTTTTTCTCTGTTATTATTTTGTTGCTTCATAAATATTCCTCCAGATGTTATAATGACCAGAGCAAGAAGGATAATTATGTATTTTTTCATAAAACCATCCTTTCCACGTTACATTTTACATAGTTTGCGGGGTTATGTACCTGAATAAAAAGAGCGATATTCCTAAATTAACAGATAAAGAGTATTATTTTCTTAGCCAAAACACATATAGTACCGATAAAATGAAAGAAGCATTCAAGGAAAGAACACCTATAGAGAGTAAATCAAATAAGGCTTTTTTTGTTGATAAAATTAAAAGGGACTCTGACACTGGACTTGATGCGTATGTTTTTGTTCAAGCAAAGAAAAAGGACGGTAAATGGGTTAAACCTAACGCACCAGAAAACGTCGTCGTGGCCTTCGCTGGAACAAATCCTAAAGAACAGTTTTTTCAAGATGTTATTGATGCAGACGGCGGTAACGTTGTTATGGGTCTTGATCCGAAAAAGAAATCGCAATACATAATCGAAAAAGATGCGAAGGATACATCAAAAACAATAGGAAAATACAACGCAACCCCCTCACAAGACGCGATGCTTAGCACCGGTAAATACAAATTAATTACGAAAACGTCCCAAATCGGGCAAGCTGATGATCTGGTACGGGAAGTTAAACAAAAGTATAAAGGCACCTCGACGGTTATTTCAACCACCGGACACTCTCTTGGCGGCGCAGAGGCTGAATACAGCGCTGTGAACAATGATATATACGCAGTCGCATTCAACAATCCTTCCGTCGTTAAATTGCATTCTGAAGAAAAGCAAAAGGAGATCCGAAGCGGCAAATATGACTCGTCTGTAAAAGCGATTGTCAATCCGGATGATATGACTGGTTCCGGCTGGTGGAATGAGTACGAACGACACGCAGGCAGAACAATATATACCAAAGACCCCTCTACTTCGCGTGTGGAACGACAAATACGACTAGATCCGAAGTATAGCGGCGGTATATTTGGCACAGTGTTTAATGTCGCTGTAGACTACATTGCTACCACAGCAATGGGAATGCCGGATACACACGGCCTCAACAAAGGCAACTTTACCTTCGACGAAAACGGCAACGTTCAAAATATAGAGGGCGATGAACTCGTTTATGACAAAAATTTAAAAGCGATGCTTCCACCGGAAGTTGCATCCGGAAGTGGCGCAATTAAAGTAACGCCCGAAGTTGCCAAGCAGCTCGCGCAAAAAGTAAATGCTTGCGGACGATGAAACGGGAAGCCGAAAACGCTTATCAGGAACACGACGCCGAGATCAATGACCTGAAGCACGATACCTACCGTCAAGTCGGCCACGGTTTATACGACAAGCTGACACTCGAGGATGTAAACAATACGCTGAAAAACCTGGCGCAGTCGTTTGACAAAAAAGGCAATCCGCTATTTTACGATGTTCATGCCGAAAAAGCTTACATCGCCTCATTAAAGGACACGATTTCAGATTTAGAAGACATCAGCGGATACCTGGCGCAGATTGCAAAAGATTTTAAATCGAAAGATAAAATGCTGGCAAATTGGCTTAAACTTTAGGAGATGAAACAATGGAAAATTTCAACAAACTGGCTTCACTCAACAACTTAAACTGAGATCAAGAAGATACCCTCTTCATACGGCGCAATCAGCTTCAAATGCTGAAAACGGGCATGAGAGTAACAGCCGCAACTAAGCTTGAAGGCATTAAAACGACGCTAAGACCGAAGTTTAAAATAGACGATATACAAAAAGAAATGAACAGCGTTTATTCATCGCTTCTCTACAGCTTCGAAGGAAAAGCGCAGCAGGCGCTTGCTCAGCGAATCAGTCAAAGCGCCCAGCAGCTTATTGCGACAGAGAAGGATGGAGAAAGTTTTGTGAATGGATTTAAGACAAGATGAAGGCGCCTTAATTGGCGTCTTATTTTAATTTAATCTAACAAGACTCTCTGCTCTGTGTTTACCACAATAAAAAGACGTCGATCATGCGTCAGCGTCTTCTGCTTCACCTCAAATAACTCCTCGACTATTCACGTTAAAAGGAAAGACACGCCAATCGCCAGCTGTTTTATTTTATAACACAACATATGCTAGACGACTTGTTGATACATATTCCTTTAAAGCTATTCTATTATAAATTCAAAATATGTTTGGGAAAAATCGATTCTTTTTCACTCCTCGACGATCTGTAGGATTCAGTACGCGCTTAACATATTTAGGGCTTTTATTTGCATATAAGCGGAATCCGTAGAGGTCTGCAAGATGTGTGTGTACTCTGCAGACGTGTCGGCTTTGTTTCCGCAAGTAACGCCATCTTGTCTAAAAATCAAAAGATCAGTCCATAACAATAATAAAATCATCAATTTCAATATATTTTTATTGTAAAACGATAAATAATGTGTTAAATTCAAATCGACAAAAATAAGTGAGGTGCTTTTAATGAAACGGGGATCAACTCTCTTTTTAAAGATAGCTGTTATTCTTATTGGAATCCCAGTTCTTGCTTTGTGCATATTTTTTGTGCCGGAAATAGCGAATTTTGCAGCCGAATTGTATCCGGGTATTTCTTATTTGAAATATCTCGTATATGCCGATTTGTATGCAGCGGCGATACCTTTTTATTTTGCTCTGTATCAAGCCTTTAAACTTTTAAGCTATATTGACCAGAATAAAGCTTTCTCAGAATTATCTGTACGGGCTTTAAAGAATATAAAATACTGTGCAATCACCATCAGTATTTTATTTGCGGCAGGCATGCCGCTCTTCTATCTTATCGCAGAGATGGACGACGCTCCAGGGATCATACTGATCGGGTTGGTCCTTATTTTTGCTTCAATGGTTATCGCAGTCTTTGCCGCTGTTCTCCAAAGGCTATTGCAAGAAGCGATTGATATAAAATCAGAAAATGATTTAACAGTCTGAGGTGATAACAATGGCAATTATAATCAATATCGATGTGATGCTGGCTAAAAGGAAAATGAGTGTAACAGAACTTTCTGAGAAGGTTGGAATCACAATGGCGAATCTTTCTATATTGAAAAATGGAAAGGCAAAGGCCATTCGATTATCAACTTTAGAGGCAATTTGTAAGGCGTTAGAATGTCAGCCCGGAGATATTTTGGAATACCGAAGTGATGAAGACACCCAGGATTAAAAAAGTATTTAATATGGAAAGAAACCATTTTTTTGGCGGTGATCCTATGCGCATACCTGTAAGCCGGTTTAGCTGCTATACTAAGCTGGCCTCGCATATATTCAGAAAAAAACTTCGGAGGCACACATCATGAGAGCACTAAAACAACTCGTTCGTTTTGGTTGGGAGCAGTCCTTGTCATGTGTATTTCCTGTCGTTATTTTTGCCTCTTTGGCTGTTACACAAATCATACCTCTTCCCTTCCTGCCGCGGTATGACTTGCTGCTCATCATCTGTGTTCTCATGCAATGGTGGATGGTGCGTTCCGGTCTTGAAACACGGGATGAATTAAAAGTAATCACATTGTTCCACATTATTGGACTTGCTCTTGAGCTTTTCAAGGTGCAAATGGGCTCCTGGTCTTATCCGGAGGAAGGTTACTCCAAAATCTTTGGGGTGCCTTTGTATAGCGGCTTTATGTACGCAAGTGTAGCCAGTTATCTTTGCCAGGCTTGGAGGAGGCTCAAGGTTGAACTGGTTAAGTGGCCGCCGTTTTACGTCGTTGTACCGCTGGCCGCTGCGATTTATTTAAATTTTTTCCTCCATCATTTTTGGATTGACGTCCGCTTTTGGTTATCTGGACTTGTGATAATTGTCTTTTGGAAATCATGGGTCATATACGAGGTTAATGGGATTCGTTACCGTATGCCGCTCGCACTTTCTTTTGTGCTCATCGGATTTTTTATATGGATAGCCGAAAATATCGCAACGTTTTTTGGGGCCTGGACATATCCAAACCAAACCAGTACGTGGAGTCTCGTTCATGTAGGGAAAGTGAGTTCATGGCTCTTATTAGTGATTGTCAGCTTTCTAATCGTAGCCACGTTAAAACAGGTGAAGGGGAAAGATTCCACTAGAGTGGATGCTGGTCAATTTTTATAACTCTTTATTTTAAAAGGGTTTCGAGGAGCTGTGGAAGCTGTTGCAGGCATCAATAAAAGATCAATATTTTCTTTAAGTTGATCATTCACAAATCGAATTACTTCTTTATTAGGCCAAGTTTCATTTTCATGGATGCACAGGGTTTATCCGCAAATTCCTTCAAATAGTAAACCCTTCAAGATCGCGGTGGACGAAATTTCCCTTCGAGAATACTGCAGGTGCGGCTTGAAAAAGAGCATATAGAGATTCAGGCGTCTTAGCAGGCGTCTTTTTGTTGCTGATTTTATTGCGGCATACCGAAAATTTTTTCACTTTTCAACCTATTATCACCCGAATTATAGTAATATATTTACAAAAATGAAATAAAAAGGTATAGGCGGAAGTGAAACAGTTAATACCCTCGTCAAAAGTCGGAGTGAAAATCCACGAATGGTATAAAATGATAAGAGAGTTTAGCGTACCGGATGCAGAGGCTTTAAAAGAAGAAGTAGAGAAGGAAATTAATCAAATGGAAGAAGATCAGGACTTACTCCTTTACTATCAGTTGATGTGTTTTAGACATCAATTAATGTTAGAATATTTAGAACCTACTAACAAAAGAAAACAAGGACAATCAATAAACAAATTGTTGGCCCAAATCGAGGAGCCTCGAAGAGATTTAAATGGCCTCCTTAGTTACTACTCATTTTTCTTTAGGGGCATGTATGAATTTGAGAAAAAACAGTACATCAAAGCAATAGAGTTTTATCGAAACGCAGAAAAACAGTTGGCTCTCATTACGATGTTATAGAACAAGCCGAGTTTCACTTTAAAATGGCTGAAGCATACTACATCATGAAACAGACACATGTATCATATATTAAGGGCCTTTAAAATATACAATAATCATGAACTCTACACAGTCCGTAAAATCCAATGTTTATTTGTTATCGCGGGTAACTATGACGATTTAATGCGCCATGACAAAGCCTTACCCCACCTGGAAAATGCACTTGAATTAGCGATAGAGATCGACAATAAAAGGCTCATTAGTTCTGCCTATTTTAATATAGCCGACTGTCATGAATGTATGGGAGACATTGATGCAGCAGTTGAATATGCTGAAAAAGCCGTAGAGATTAATCTAAAAGAAGAATATAACAACCTACCACAATCATTATATTACTCTACTCAACTTCTTTTTAAGCAGAAAAACTACGAGCGCGCAATCGAGATATTTCTTATTGGTTAGACAAACAGCTCGAAAATTCAACGATACCCTATTCACTTCTCTATTTGAATATCTTGAGGCGTTATATATCTATTCTGTGAATAAAGAAGAGATTTTAGAGGTATTTAAATACTTGGAGGAGAATAAAATATTTGCATACATAGAAGAGCTTTCGCTTGAAGTCTCTAACCAATACCTTGAAAGAAAAGACCATAGAAACTCAATCGAGTTCCTTCAAAAAATGATGTATGGGCAAACAAAAATTAAAAAAGGGGAGTGTCTCTATGAGTATTAAAAAGCTCGTTATTCCCATTTTAGCCGCCGCGTTATTAACGATGGGTATTAGCGTTGTTTCAGCAACCGACCAGTCTGACGGCGTATATCAAATCGCTACCCGTAAGCAAACGTAAGAAACGCCCCAAATGTGGGGCGCTTTTTATTTCTACGGTTTCTTAACGTTAAACATCGTGATTAACTTCTTATCAGCTGTCGGTAAGATTAACGTATACCATTCCGACTCAGTGCCAACCTTCCTTTAAAAGCCTCCACAAATTCTTCAACGCTCCTCCCGTCTATAACGATCGATTGTTTCTTTCGTAAGCCCTCCAACATCTTCGCGTTACATATTTGTGTGTATACGAATAAGACATGCTCTTGGCACTATGTCTTCGTCTCTGCTATATACCTCCCATCCCCTCCTCAAAGTCAGAATAACTAGATTTTTATGTTTAAAGAAAAAACAGAAAACATCCTTTGTAACATGAGGACAAAGCTACATTTTTTCACGAATAAATGAACAAACAAGACTAAAAACAGACGGAAACCATCTAAATACCGAACGCTAGAGCATTCGCAGTTAACGACGAACTGTCAAGCGGAGACGTTAACGAGGCGAGTGACGACGAAGTTTCCTCCTCTTTACCTTTCAATTAACAATTCGAATCGTATTTCATATACCCGGACTAGCATTCGACCAATACGCTTGGTAATTGTTCGTGGAAATTTCGAACAAAAAAGACGCGTAACAGTACGCGTCTCGGTCACACATCGATCACAAACCTTCGCTTCATCTGCCCGCATCATCACCGATTATCAATCGTCTCCGGATACAGATCATGGTTCATCATCCGATACTCGGCCATTTTTTCATACTTTGTGCCGGGCTTGCCGTAGTTGGTGTACGGGTCGATCGAGATTCCGCCCCTCGGCGTGAATTTGCCCCAGACTTCGATGTAGCGCGGGTCCATCAGCTCAATTAAATCGTTCATGATGATGTTCATGCAGTCTTCGTGATGGAATCCGTTGTTAAAATCCCGTCATATCAACGCTCTCACATCCGGTCACACAAAACGGTCACACTGCGGTCACACTTTCGCGACTAAATCGTCCAATTTTCCGACTAATTCCGCCTGCATCGAAGGCAAAACATGACTGTACGTTCCGAGCGTCGTTTTGATATGTGCGTGGCCTAAACGCTCCTGAACAATCTTCGGACTGATTCCGATACTGATTAAATACGTCGCGTGAGTATGTCGCAAATTCTTCGGAGGGATTTTCGGGAGCTCAAGCTGCGCAATTAACCGAGTAAATGCCCGTCGATAGTTATTCGGATGTACCCACTTACCGTGCTTCGTACACACTACGAGATCATAGTCGATGTAGTCCTCGCCGAGAATTTCTTTTTCGCGCTGGACCATTTTCTTATGTTCGATTAAGTATTCGATAAAGAATTTCGGTAAATGGACGGTCCTGAAGCCCGCCGCAGTTTTGACCTCGGGAACTAATCCGTAATTACCTTCGTCGTCTATCTTAGCGAGAGTTTGTCGAATTGTTAAATAACCCTTTTCGAAGTCTATATCGGACCACCGCAATCCGAGAACCTCCCCCATTCGCATGCCTGTAATAACGGATAATACCATTCCGATAAAGTAACGAGTTAGTGACACGATACGGTTGCGAGCATCCAAAAACGCTTGTACATTCGACTCGTTCCATACTTTAGAAATGCGATTTTCGGGAGGAAGGTTTACATCGTCAAGGATGGCGAGGTCGAACGCTCCTTTTCGGGAAGCTTTCTTTAAGACTTCGGCGACAACACCGAAAGCTGTCCGGATGGTTGCCGGAGCAAGTTTCCGTTCATTGTGAAGTCGATTAATATAATGCTGCAAGACTTCCTCAGTGATGTCTTTAATTTTAAACGTTCCTAGATATGGAAGTATGTTGTAATCAAGCTGCTCGCGGTAATTGACGATTGTACTTGATCGAAGTCTAACCTTTTTCGATTCAAACCATTTTTCAGCGAAGGTACTAAACACGCTTTTATTAGGGTTATGAGAATTTTTTTCCTTATCCACCTCTATTATGACCTGCTTTAAAACCTCTTTCGCCTCTCGTAGACTCGACATTCCTTGCCTTCTTTTTTGAATTCTAGCACCAGTTATCGGGTGAACCCCGCCAGAATATACAAAATAATATTTTCCGGTTTTATCGTCTTTCTTAATCACTGTCATTATCCTCACTCCAATTGAGCGAAAGATTAATGCTAGTTGTGATGTCCTCTATTATATCACTATGACCCCTTTTTAGGGAGTCACACGTCCTCCAACGCAACCCACACGATCTCCCTGAACGGTATGTCAACGCCTTCAATCCGCAATGTCCCTCCGACCGGATCAACGGATTCAATCACGCCGCTCACCCTCTCCGCGACCCAATTACGCCAGTAACGGATCTCGCAATCCTGTCCGGTCCTGTACGCGTATTGTATCTTCGATTCAAAGTCCGACCACTGCTCCGGATCAATCGATGGCTTCCGCTCATATGCGTGATCAATTTCGGATTTAAGTTTCCGGAGACTAGCGATGTGCTCCGGCAAGAATATAGACGTCCATTTCATCGTCCCTCTATCGCGTAATGTCATTCGTGGTTCCTCCTTCGGTCCTATTCGTTATCTATGACGAAAGTATAACACGAACAAATGTTCTTACGCAATCTATTCCGCTTGGAGGAACGTTTCGAACTCCGCCAATAGCCCAACGTTTTTAACGCGATTTTCACGGGCTTTTACTGTCCATGCGGCTTGTCGGAAGCTAGCGTATAGGTAGTCGTCAAAGCGTCTAATTTTCTGCTGTTTTCGTTTCAGAATCGCTGCATGCCACGCTTCAACGAATGGCTGCGGATGTTCTTCGAGTATCAGCGTTGGATCTACGCTTGCCTTAGCCCGCAATAAGATTCCGTAGTATTTATAAATTTCGTCTGCTTCGAAGTAGCGCGCCATTGCGGAGTAGATTTCGCTTGGTAACGCATTTTTAAGACCGCAGGCCGGCACCGTATCTATTACGTGATTTTTTGAAAGATTTATAGAATCCGATGGTTCATTCGTAGTTTTAGGCGATTCATCCGTTGGCTCTGATGGCTTTTCGGCATCCCCACGCGTGGTCATTGTCGACTGGTCATCTTCGGACAATTGCATGTCCTCGACTCTGCTTCCGACCGGAAGAATGACGATGATATTGGCGCCGTGGCCGCCGTTTATTTTCCGTGTTGTCGCGACCTTCTGGATGATCGAAAGTGATGCGAGTTTGTTGACGGCACGACGCGCTGTCTTGACGGACTTTCCGATCAGGTCCGCGAGTGTCTCCGCTTTGAGATGCGCTGCGCCGGCGAATTTGACTGCGTAACGAGCAATCGTCTTCAGCGTCAGCCGGTCCGTGTCATTTAATTCGTATGTATTGCGCTTGATGTGTTCGTAGACTGCCGCGTTGAGTTCGGCCGTCGAAGCGAACGTTTGGTGTTCCGCTAAATAATGCATAACGATTCCGCCTTCCGTAATTTACGTTTAACGTAATTATAATTACACTAAACGGAATTGTCAATTACGGTTTGCGTAATTTTTAACTTTATCGTATACTACGGATATAGAATGCGAAAGGGTGATGCCGATGCGTCTTCGTCTGAAAGAACTGCTCGAGGAGCACGGATATGAACAAAAAGAAATCGCAGAGGAATTGGAGTTATCAACTCGCGCTGTGAGTGAATTATGTTCGGGGAAAACCAAAAGGTACCCAAAAGAAACGCTTGAAAAAATAATTGATAAGTTTAATATCACAGATATGAATGAATTGTTTGAGGTTCACGAGGATTAAGAGTGTAGGAGGAAATAAAAAGCCCCACCCATTAAGGATGAGGTGATTTTGTTATTTTTTAAAAGCTTGATGCTCAAAGTAGCTGTCAGCTACGGTAGGAAAGTTTTTGTACTTGAATTTCTTCCAGTTAATTTCGTCGGCAGTTTCTCGCTCAAGTTGAATAGACAATACTTTTTGGAAAGTACTATTTCCTTTATCGTCTTCTAATGGAAACTTCCACGTTATTAGAACCCTTCCGACCGATTGATCTTCAAATATCCGAGGGAACAGTTTTTCTCCCTCTTTAAGCATGCTTTTCTTTATCATGTTTTTTGTAAGGTTATCATTTCCGTTTAATGTGATAAGTACGGTTTTAATCGGCTTATTATCTTTATTGACATCATCAAAAATTTCGAATGAGTCCAACTTATCGGTGTCTTCAATGCCTTTTTCTTTCAGCTCGTCTGCAACAAGAAGCTTTATATTCTTCTCTGTCGCTTCGAAAGTTTCTTCTTTTTTAGTATCAGCTATTTTCTCGTCTTCTGTGTTTTTAGAAGAATCGACTGAATTACAAGCTGTTAAAGCTAACAACGGGATTAACAGGAGCGATAACAGTATCTTCTTCATTTACTTTACCTCCAAAATAATTTACTAAAATTATACTCTATCGCCAAACCTAACCGCAAACCAGTTTATGTATACGAGCACCTACGCTTTTATACGCAGGCGCCCGCCAAAAGTTCCGCTTACTTGGTCGTTCCTTCACGTTTTGCGCCGATCTCGAAAAGACCCGTCGCAGCCAGTCCCGCAAAACCGCCGGCCCACAACCGCAATACTAGTTCGAGGTCCGTAAACGGATAGGCCACGGCTCCGAGTGCGATTCCTAAAACGAAGCTAACCGCAGGCACAACATTGGTCGGCATGTTAATCGTTTTCTTAACAAGTTGAACAAGCGCCGTTAGGATGGGCGCCAACACAGTCGCAAATAATAATACTTCTTCCATTTATATCGTCTCCCTTTTCGTTTACTTAATAGTTGCGCCGGTTGATTTCGCCGCGTAGATATTCACTTTTCCGAACTGATCCGTTTTGATCGTATAGACGTCCGTTTGGGGATTCGCAAGGATTTCGTATTTAAGGCCGCCAAATTTCTTCGGACGCAGAAATCCGCACTCGTTCCCCTTGACCGGCGCTTTGTTAGTCGGATAGATGCGCCATGAGTCGGCAGATGCCGGAAGATATACGTATTTCTTACCGCTAGAGGACGGTTTGGAACTAACGCTGCCCGTAAGCTTCAGCACCTGACCGACCATGATTTTATTCGGATTTTTAATACCGTTATAGGACTGGAGTTTCGCCACACTAACGCCTGTTTTAACCGCGATTTCCGAAAGCGTGTCGCCTTTCTTTACGGTATACGTCTTACCGGATGCTTTCGGTGCTGATTTCGCAGGGCTAGACGACTTTCCTCCGAGCGCTTTCAATTCCGCAGCGATGGCCGCTTTTACCGCACCCCAACGCCCCTCATCGAGTACACGGTGCGGGCAGTATTTTCCGCTCCAATCCTGATGCTTCTTAACGCGATCAACGCCCCAGCCGCGCTCTGTTAATAGCTGAGCGATGAATTTAATCGCAAGTTTTTCGGCCGCTTTATACTTAGCGCCGCCTGATTTCGAATAGCAAACCTCGACGCCGATAGATGAACGGTTGCCGGGTCCGTTTTCGTCTCCGCAATGCCATGCGTTACGGTTTGTCGGAATCCCCTGAACGACCTCTTTATCGTCTACCGCAAAGTGATACGATACTTGGTTGTTATTGCGGATCATGTACGCAATTTCATTCGCTGCTGAAGCGTCGTTCGCCGTATTGTGAAACGTGATGTACTTCGCATCCATTGAATACGGACACTTAACGGAATACTTACTTGACGCGACGAGGTTTTTCTTGACTGAAATCGCCATTTAATCGTCTCCCTTTTCGTTAATTTTGCGTATATAAAAAGCCCTCCGGACTCTCACCGAACGGGCGCGTTATTCTCTTCCGCGAAATTTCTCTTCGAGTCTATCGAGCTTGTCGATAATGACGTCGTATTTATCGCTGAATTTATCGAGTAGATCCTGTAGCCGCGATTCACGTTCACGATTCGATTTCATTACGTAAATTAGCAGCCACGTAAAAAGGACCGCGAACGGCCCTTGCGTTAAAAAGTATTTGATTACGTCCAGCTCGCCCAATGACTACGCCTCCTCTAAATTTAGGCAAAATAAAAAACACCTCTGCGAATGAGGTGCTAAGACGGCTATTACTTTGATCCATCGAGTAATTTATTTAAATAGGCCGGGTTATTAGCGAACATACCGTCGACTTTTAGTTCAATCATTCGCTTTGTTTCCTCTTTCTCTAACTCGACACGGAAGAACGTATGGACCTCCATATTCTCGTCATGAATCATTTTCACTTCCTTGTCAGACAGCGTCTGAGAACTAATTCCAATCGCATACGCGTATTTTTTATAGTCTTTAATTCTTTCGGACAGTTTCTCCGCATCCCAAGTCTGCACAAGTTGTACGATGGGAACTTCTTTGTTGAGTTTTCTAACTTGTTTCAAACTTTTCGCGCTAAACGACTGAATGATTACTTGATTATTTTCAAGTAAATTATAGCGATTGAGTATATCGATCAGTTTCTTCTCCATAACCAAACGGCCTTTAGAATCTTCGCGAGTCTCTATATAATACTTCGTTGAATCCCCGTATTTCTTGATAATCTCTTCAAGAGTTAAGACCTGTTGATCTTTTTCAGTTCGCAATTCCTTGACATGGTTTAACGATAAATCTTCAATGTCTCCCTTTCCATCTGTTGTACGGGACACGTCTTCATCGTGAAAAGCGACTAGTTTTCCGTCTTTCGTCACCCTTAGATCGATCTCAATGAAATCGGTCCCGTCCTTAATTGCTCTCGAATAAGATCTGATTGTATGTTCAGGCTCCAGCTCCGAAGCTCCTCTATGTGCGATTATAAGAGGTGAATACTCTATCGATTTGCTTGTTGTAGCATCGACGTTGCTACACCCAACATTCACACTAAGAAAAAGCATAATAACTAGCGATATAAAAAATAATTTTCTCATAGGATTATATTACCATGCTTTTCCTCATCTAGGCAATGTACTTCTCGCCAGTTATTTCTTGGAATTGCTCAGGCGTAACATATCCTTGATCTACACCGTCTCTTAACTCCTCAATTGTTACGTCATTGTATTGTAGTGCTTGCTTAACCATAGGAGTATCAGCCCAATTATAATAAAGAGCGTACACCCAAAAATTAAGATCCATTAGTCATCTCTCCTTTAAGCGCGAGAATTTCAAGTTTCAGTGAAGACATCTCACGGCCTAACTTTAAAAGCTGCTGGGATGTATATGAAAGTTGTGGATCATCTGTAACTGGGTTTTCCAAGTAATTTTCCCATGCTTCTTGAAGTTCTTTTTCGCTTGGTTGCGGAGCGCTTATCCGCCAAGTCTCAATATACTGACCGCGCCCATCCCCATCGTCTCTTATGATAAAGTCCTCACCGATAATCGCATCCGGGAATAAATATTTAACAGCAAGTGCTAGGTTCATAAATTTATCACTCCCTTCCCTATCTTATTTGAGACATCGTTAAAAACGCAGACTTAACACTGACTGATGAAGGAGTGCTACCGGTCACTTTAGGGAAAATATGAAAGGTAACTTTATCACCGCTATTAAACTTCTGCTGTAAGAATACTACATTCGTTTGTGTACTTTTTGAAGGGTACCAGTAGCCCATCGTTTGATATTGCGCATCATTGACATAGCAAATAAATCCGATGTCCGAATTAGATGGGATGGCTGTTGCTGAAATATACAATCTGACCAGATACAAACCGCTGTTTTTCAAGGTAATCTCAGACTTTGTTTGGTCATATTCTGATTGGTCGTCAGCCCGGGCAGCTCCGAACTTTATCTTTGTAACCACGCCCTCAGTTGCCGTAAATGCAGAGTTATCAAAATCGTACGTATCTACGAATGTTTTCTTCCGAAAATCGTCGTCAGTGATAACTCGCTTCCATCCTTTAAACGCGGTATCCGGAATAACTGTCGCGTGCCACAGCGTATTGTCCGTGGTCCTCCACGCATAGATCGTCTTCCGGCCCTGATCGGATTCGATAACGTCGTAAGTAAACTGCGCGCTGTCATTTGTCGTCGGGTTATTCTGAACGGCATTTCCTGTCGCAAAATAAAATCCGGTGGACAACGTCAGCAGATCCGCACCGTCTGCGACCTGTGTCCGTTTGCCGCTGTCGTCTGTCAGCTTGCGCAATTGGCCGCCATCCCATTTCGTCCGTTCATCCGCAGTAATATGGCGAGTGTTGTCGCTGTTGTGCGTATCAAATTCGGCCTTGCTCGCCTGCTTAACGTTGTCTACATCCGACAGCCCGACTTGTGCTTTCGTGACTGCGTGAGGGTTCGCTGTATTGCCGACATGATTGTCAAAATCGGATTTAGACGCTTGCTTGACGTTATCAACGTTTGAGAGGCCGACCTGAGCTTTCGTTACCTTGTGCGGATTATCAATTTTAGCCGCATGCTTATCGGTATAAGCTTTAGCACCAGCCTCTGCGACGTCTGCTTTTTCCTGAGCGCCTTCTTTCGTCTCAATGTTATCGAGATTTTCGAATTTCTTCTGTAACTCAGCGAGAACCTGTTCGGCATCGTCCGCCATTTCTTGAATGACGGCCTTTAGCGATTCGAAATCGTCAACATAATATTCGGCCACCGGGGCGATATCCTGGTCGACGAGTGCTCGATCGATTTCAAACGAAAATTTATGGACGCTCAATTTCTGGCCGTTGTCATAATTAACGTAAAGCTCGGCCTGCACCGTTCCGTAATGCGTAACTTGATCCGGCGTCAAGACATAAAAAATAACGCCCCCGAGCGCGTCTTGAACTTCCGTATTAACGTAGAACTTGCTTCCGTCCGCAAACCGCATAAACAACTTACCGTGAGTCGCTTGGCTTATCGGCAACGGCACGCCGTCCTTCGTTAAGCTGATCGTTAGCTTTGCCGTATTGATGTCCTGCGTACTAAATTGAATGTTCGCGGAAACACTTCGTTTAATTTGCGAGCTTATATTGAAATGGACTTCGGAATCTTTATATATCATACGGAGACATCCCTCCCTTTAATTTAGCTGCTGCTCTTCGTGCTGATTTTTCTTATATAATCATTCTGTGTTGTGCCGTAATACCCGTTAAGATTCGAATCACCTTGAACGATGACGCGACCAGTTCCCTTCGTGTTAAACACGTTCACTTCAGTTGCGGTAGACTGGACTAAGATGGCGAATATTTTCTCTACACCTCGGATTCGGTTACCTTCGATACGTCCATCGTAAGCCTTTTCTACGAAAACACCTCCGCGATCTTTTGATCCTTGTTCGATATTCGTATTGAATATGTTGTTGTTCCGCACATCAAAATTATCGCAGTTCTGGACGTAGATCCCGTTTCGCCCGATCGTGTTAATTTCGTTCCCGTCTATCGATAAATGTGTAGATTTTGTGATAGTCGAAGATGTATCGCGGCTTTTCGCAACGTAAACTGCTTCCGTATCTACACATGATATATAATTGTTCGAGATGAACGTATTAAAACAACCCTCGAGCCAGATGCCCCTACGCCCTCCGAAAATCCTGTTATCGGAGATGAAGACGTTCCTTCCGTAGATTATCTGAATCGCCTGCTCATTGCCGTAGCTGCCGATATCTTTCTCCCGCAGTTTAAAGTAGTTTCCGAAGATCCGGATACCATCGCTCCAAGCAGCTTCCTTATTGTAAATCTGCCCGTAGGTAACTACTCCGCAGACCGTATACTCGTAGAAGTCATTCCCTTGGATTAGAATGTTTTGAGCGTTTTGTGGGCGATTCATCTGTACGCCAGAGGCATTTTTAGAGCTCTCGATTCCGCCGGAAACTTGCGAAATCCGGACGCACTCCCGATTCCGTCTGAAGACGTTGTTAATAATTTTAACTTCGCCCCATTTAAATGTACGAATGCCAGCAAACCCGCAATCCTCAATCGTATTGTCGAATATCGTTATGTTCGTCTGGAACACGTCGTATACAGCGTAGTGGTTTCCGACAGCGCATCCCCAACCGCCTAAAAGATCGGACTTTCCGAAGTAGTTATGCGCAATATAGACGTTAGTGTTCGGCGTGCTGTCGAAGGCACCGAAAATGTTGACGCCGCCTTTCGTAAACTCTCCGAGCTGAATCGCTTCAGAAAAAGGACGTGTTCCGCTAGTATCGATAAATCCGGTAAATCTGCAATTTGTGATTCGAAGGCCGTTACATCCGTTCGCATCGATTGCGTGGTCGGTAATTACGTCTTTAAACGTTACGTTATCGATAACGATATTTTTCGCGTGACCGATAATAACGCTGTCCATCGCATTCGTTTTATATGTTTCGATCTTCAGGTAATTCCCATCTAACATACCGCCCTCAATGACGATGTTACCTCTTCCGGAATATCCGGAGAAATTATCGGTGGGCTTACCGTTTGCAAAGAATCCGCCAGACCATCCTCGAAGCAGCACGCAATCAGCCGCCATTGTAACGCGTGTGTTTTCGTAAATGATCATGCGTTTATCGATCAGATAAGTACCGCCAGGAATGACGAGCCAACCACCACCTTCGCTGTGGATTTCGTCCAGCGCGCTTTGAATCGCATCCGCTGACGGTGTTTTCCCCGTAGGATCTGCGCCATAACTAAGTGCATTTTTAAAGCTGATTCTCGTGATAAGATCGTCCTTTATGTCATCAACCGTCTGTCCGTCGGCGTCTAAACGATCCCTGAGCGTCGGATAAATCGTCCCGTCCCGGCCGACACGGGCATCGACGACTTCTTTAACGTTGGTTCCGTCGACATTTAGGACGAGATTTCTAAAGCGCGCCTTCGTTACTTCGATTTCCTGTCCGACATTTAGTCCGCTTTCGTGCGATATTTGTTCGGATGTATGGGCGTTTTTGGCTTTTTTATGATCATTTATTTTTGTGTCAACTTCTCGGATGTCCTTACCTATGTCATCTAGGTTTTGATTTTGGTCTTTTATATATTGGCGATCAAACCCGCTTGTTGTGGCTTTTTTATAATAGAACTTTCCCAAGCGTTATCACCTCCGCTATTTTTAAATCGCTTTAAATTGCGTATAGATACCGATAAACTGATTGGGAGTATCTTTGTTTGAGATATTCTCAATGCAAACATCTCCGTTCGTCTTTATAATCCCACGAAAATATTGAGGCGTACCGTCTGTTGCGACAGATGAAACACCGATAAAAAGGTGAGGAAACGGCGGTCTAAAACCAGCGGGCAAAGTAAAGACTGGAGTTGAAGATCCGACTACCCCTGACGAAACAGCTCCTCTGATATTGACCGTCCCTATCGCATCCTTTCCGTATTGAATCGGATAGCTTTCGGTATTCGCCGTATACTGAATCCAACCATTTTTAAGAGTTGGCGTGCTCCAGGTGATAAAAGTTAAATCACCGATTGAATTTGAAGCCGCATTCCAAGCAGCTCTTTCCTCCGCTGTTATGTGCACTATCTTGTTATCTACGTGCGACTGAAACTCGGATTTCGTTGTGAGGCCCGTCGTGTCAATTGCAGAGTCTTTTATTTTTCCGGTAGACGTGTCGATAACCTTGTCAACCGCTTTTTTTGTCGTATTAAAGCTCGCGATAATATCCGAAGCTTTTTTCGTAATAGTCCCAAAAGTAAACGTAGGTGACTTGGTTTCATCCGAGTAATCTTCTCTGCTTACAGCTCGTAATTGAACATTTAAGTCAAATGGTTCAATCACACACCAAACATAATCACCCTTTTTAATATCCCTGAGCCCCATACTTTCAAGTTCAATGGCTGTAAAGGTAAGAGAAATATCGATGTTATCGTTGAGTTGCTTTTTCATTGCTGCGAGAAGACTATCTTTGTCTGTGTACCGCTCATCTTTAACCGGGTCAGCGTGCTTAATACCGTATATTTTGGCTAAAGGACTTGTGTACTCGGCAAACAAATAGTTTCCTTTATCGTCTTTCTTTCCGTAACCTCGAATATACGTTGCGAAACTGCTTGTATCAATTTCTTTTTCCGGATCCTTTACGTTGAACCTATAACGCAGAAAAGGTTCGTCTCTTTGGATGCCGAATTTTTTAGCGACATAGATTTTCTTACCTTTGTAGTCGAACTCTGCACCGAACTTTTCGAGAATGTCTCGGAAAAGAGCGAGAGAGTTATTCCATCCAAAATTTTCAACTCTGACTGACGCTGGTAAATCCGTCGTATCAATTTCGAATGTGTAGCCGCTTCCCTCCAATGCAAAAGAGAGCATCGCATCCAATCGGAGCGTGCCCGTCTTCTCATCGTAAATGTAATTGTTCCTCAAGTCGTCAAAGATGCGATGAATGGCCGTTGCCTCAACTCCGACGCCTTTCCGGTACGTTCTTTCGCGATGTGTTTTGATGATGTACTCTTCGTCATCGTAGACAACTGTATTTTCGTTTTTTACAAACTGGTAGCCGTACTGGTTATTAGTTGTTTTATAGCCGTTTAATTTTATTGATCTCTGCCCGTCGCTACCATCTGTTCGTACTACCGAAAATCCCGGTAACGGCTCCATAATACCTGTTACGTCTCTAATTGCTATCGTTTTCACTCGACCACCTACTTATAGAAAAAGAAAAAATCAAATGTAATTTCGAAACTTCCAGATGTGCCGGTAAGTTCGAAGTCATTCCATCCTGGCTTTAATGAAACGTATCCGCGATTGGTATTTCCGTAAATGCTAATACCGTTCTTCAGATGGCGCAGCCCTTCGAGTTTTATAGAATCGGTCGACTTAGAGGTCCCGTTATATGAAATCGTCTGCCCGGTCGTTTTGTTTTTGATCGAAAAATTTGAGGATGCGCCTTTATAAACGATATTCAACGGCATTTCAAGGCAAGGATCAACCTCTACATTTCCAGCATTGAAAATACTGAATCGAGTAGTTCGATGTCTGTAAACTAGGCTATCTGAAGGAATCAGCCCTTGCCCGATTTGCCAAACTTCTTCGCCGAATGTGAACGGATCAAGAGTAGAACCATACGAACTCGCGAACGGTAACGGAGACGTAAATTCGATCTCAAATTTACCGCTCCTCGGGTTTAAATCGTCAGGCTCAAATGTGCTACTTGGTTTTACTGTCCATACTTTACCGGGCTGTCTCGAATCTATTAATTCGATTGAATCTTCGCACGCAAATAAAGCGTAGACCTCATCGATCATCAACTGATAATCAAGATGGTCTACGCCTTGCATTAAAAACGTCGCTTTAAGTTTTCGCTCACCGAAAGTCGTTCCCGTATCTATTGCGCCATGCCTGCCTCCTATTTCTTCAAAGTTAGTTCGGTGTGTTAGCGATTCCTTGCGAAAACTCAAAAGCTTTAAGCCGTATTTACGGTGATCAATGGTTTCACCGTTTTTTATAATCGTAAGATACGCCATTTACCGATCACCCCACAGCAGCTTATTGAATCCGATGTTTTGTGCCTGACCTTTTTCTACACTGTCCGTTAGTGCTGCCGTATCGACAACTACACTCGGATCTTTGCGTAGAATCCCCGTTAGCAATGTGTTCGTCTGTCTGAGTAGCGCGTTCTGTCCACGCAACAACGCGAGTTCTTCTTCGTTACTTCCACCAGACGGATCCATACCGATTTCTCTTCCTGCCGCCGTCCATAATTGCTGCGCCCGCTGCCTATGGTTTTGCAACGGAATAATCGCTTCTGGACCTTCTTCCGCAATCCAGGCGAGCTGCTTTTGCGTCACAATATCGCCGATTTTATATCCTTTGTACGGACCGCCTTTCTCCATCGATCTGATGCCTGGAGTATTAAACGGGCTTCCATAGCGAGATTTGATATAACGTATAGCCGCAACCGCGTTGTGCACCGGATTCATGATATCGCCCATGCCCGGAAGCTTATACGCATCAAACGTTGGTTTGATCGTTTGCATAAGTCCCATTGACGGTGTACCACGTCTCCAGTTCGAGTCCCAACGATTAATTGTAGACGGACCCGTACGGCCTCCGGACTCTTTCATCGCAATTGTAACGAGTGGAGCGAACCAAGAAGCTGGCGAATTCGTTTTAGCCATCGCCGCCCGAATCCATTGCTTAACGTTTCCGGACGCTTTATCGCCACTTCCGAAAGCTCCACCAAAGTCAGCGAGTTTCTTTTTCATAAAGCTGACGGCGGAATCTTTGACTTTACCGAAGGCACCTTTCGCAATTGTCCCGAAAGCTCCGGAAATATCCGGCAACTTCAGTCCGAGACTTTCTATCGTTTTAGCGATAAGTTTTGACGGATTGCTTACGTATTCCCACGCATCAAAAGCGAAATCCTTAACACTGTTTACGGCAGCTTTACCCGCATCAACAGCGGATTTTCCAACATCGATAGCAGAATCGAAGAAACTTTTGTTCTTCGTACCTTTCCTGAATGCGGGGATTCCAGAAGATAGTACCTCGCGTGTTTCTTTATGCGGCAAGACTTGCGTCCCCTTTGGCAGATTAAAGAGCGTGTCGGTTCCAGGGCTTAAACCTGTGAAACCGGAAGGTGTACGGAATAACTCCGGACCGCCTCCATCTCCTAAGATAGCAAGACCGCCTTTGTGCCCACCTGCTGGCGTACCTTTAGCGAACCTCGGAATTTCGAGTTTAGGGATCCGGAGTTTTTTATCCACCCCGAATGTATCGAGTAGCTTGTTAATCCCTTTTTGCGTCAAGCCATTGATAATTCCTTCAAGTCCGCCGATCATCGTATTTCCTAGAGATTTAACTCCGGATAGAGCTCTGCCGGCCATATTTTTTATTCCGTCACCAATTTCACCTGGTAGCGCCTTTGCTCCCTCGATCATGTTGTGGAACGTGTCGGCCGCAAATTTCCCGATTGATTTGAACAAACCTACTGTTCTGTCCTTCAAGAAATTCCAGGCGCTAACTGCCCCATTGACCAATCCAGAAAAGAGTGTGAGGACTACATTTACAGCTCCTCGGATTACTGCGGTGATTATGTTCCAAATACTTTTCAGAATCCCAAGTATCGCATTCCAGACCGCACTCCAATTGCCTTTTAGTAGCGCAGTGAAAAACTTAACTACGTTGATCACGATATTGAGTGCGTTTTGGATTACACTAACAACTACAGGGAACACGACTTGCACAATTTTCAGCACGAATTGGATCGCTGGGATAAGAACAGTACGAATTATAGTTGCCACTAACTGTAAAACCGTTACGGCTACCTGCATGGCAATCTGAATGATGCTTGTTACAACAGGGAAAACAGCCTGAACAACTTGCAGAATGAGTGGTAGCAAGGTTACAGCCAACTGACTCAAGATTTGAGCAACTGATGTTAACAGATTAGCGACGATAGGCACTACAGACTGAATTATCGCCAGTACTGGCGGGAAAATTGACTGAAACGCCTGTAGCAAAATTGGTAACAAGGTAGTCGCAATAGTGGTTACTACTGGAACAAGGGACTGAATCAACTGTAGCACTATTGGAAGTACAGACGATACGATTTGTAAAATCAGCGGAAGCAAAGATGTAAATGCTTGAGCTAACATTGGCAATAGTACCGATGCGACTTGCATAATAAGTTGTGCGAATTGGACTTGGAAAGATGCCCATGTCTGAATCAACTGTCCAACCAAAGTTACAACTTGCGGTAGAAACGCCGCGAAAGTCACGCCTAATTCCTGGATTACCGGCGCTATCTGAACCGCAATTTCAGAGAATGATTGACCTAACGTTGTCCACAATTCCCCAAAAGCATTTCCGAGCTCAGTAAACGTTGGTCCTAACGAACTAATGCTGGACATTATGACTTCGCCCGTTTTCGCGAATTCAGGTGCAAGCTCTGCTGCAATATCCGAAAAATACCCGATAAATTGATTTATGATTGGCTGAATCGCAACTACAACGTTACCGATCACCGACATAATCTGTGACCAGGCGTTCTGTACAGACGCTCTAAACTCTTCGTTTGTTTGATATAGTCGGAATAAAAAACCGGCTAGACTAACAAGAGAGGTGATGACAAAACCAATAGATCCGGAAACTCCGGCCATCGCCAGCCCTAACGCAGTCACGGTTGGCGCTAAAATCGATATGATTCCGCCCACGCTCGAAAACGCAGCCCTTAAATTCTGAATGAATAAATCTACTGCGGAGCCGGTTCTATCCGCTAGTCCGGAACCGAATCTATCTGCGATCGACGATCCGATGTTTGAAACGAATTCACCTATTGAATTAACCACGTTAGCAAATCGCTTTCGTACTGCCGGAACAATAACGGAGACGCCGTCAGAAAATCTCTCCCACCCGGCTACCGAAGCTTTTTGTATAAAATTAAATGTGTCGCCTACCACTGCCGAAATACTGCTGAATGCCGTAACCGTCACGTTTCTGACTGATTCAAAAGCGCCGTTTACAAAATTACGGAATTTCTCAGACTTTTTGTACGCGATTACAAGAGCTGCTCCTACCGCGGTTATGCCAAGAACCGTAAGGCCGATCGGACTCGTAAGTGCTCCGAATGCAACACCTATAACCTTTATGAACTTTTCACTTTTTATCAAACCTTTTAAAAGACCGCTTACAGTCCCGAGTCCAGATATCATTTGGCCGACACCTAGCATTAAAAAACCTAACGCTGCAACAATGCCCATAATTACAGTTGTAACCGCTAAAGAAATAGCTACGAACGATTGCATTCCTTTAGATAGACCATTAAACCAGTCCGTCGCGCTCTGAAGCACAGAAACGAGTGCAGAGATAGCTGGGGTTAGCGCATTACCAAATGAAATTTGTGCAGTTTCTACGGCACCGGAAAGCTCTTCGATTTTACCCTTAAGGTTATTCATTTTTTCAGCAGCAACATTATCGGCCTTAATTTTATCCATTGCAGCCGCCATTTTATCGAAGCCTTTACTTCCTTCCTTACCAAGAATCAACGCGCCTCGAATAGCGTCACTACCGAAAATATTGTAAAGGGCTTCTTGTTTATCTTTTGCGGACAAACCGTCAAGCGCCTTAGAAAGCTCTCCAGATATTTCTGTCATACTCCGAATATTTCCGTTAGCATCGAAAAATTTATTGTCCATGATTCCAAGACTCCGAGTGGCTTTGTCAAAGGCCTTCTCGAACTTTTCGGTCCCTTGCTTCGCTCCTGTCGTCTTTTCAACATACTTGTTAAGTGCCTCGTATATATCGCCGATATTTTTACTCGCTGGTTTGAAGCCTTTATCAGCCATACGTTTAAAAGCTTCGGAAGTATCAAGGGTGACTAGACCAAGATCGTGCATTGTCTCGTACTGAGCTTTTGTCATAGGTACTAAACGACTTAACATCGTTTTCATCGAAGTACCTGCATCTGATCCTTTAAGTCCATTCTGTGCGAAGAGGGCTAGTGTAGTAGCCGTGTCTTTAAAAGACAGTCCCATACCGGCTGCTACTGCGGATGTCATTTGAAGACCATACCGCATCTCTCCAACCGTTGTTGCAGAAGAGTTTGCGGCCCCTGCGAGAATATCTGCTGCCTGTGCAACGCTAATGTTATCGTCTTTAAACGCATTCAGTGCAGTCGACGCAATTTCCGCCGCATCCGCAAGCTCTAATTCTCCCGCTGTCGCAAGCGATAGCGCGCCCTTAAGTGCGCCATTCAGTATGTCCTTCGTAGATACACCGGCCTTTACGAGTTCTTCCATACCTTGCGCAGCCTCAAGCGCACTGTATTTCGTATCAGCACCGAGTTTAATGGCTAATTCCGTAAGGGCAGCGCTGTATTGGTTGGCTTCTGCCGGATTCATGACCGCCTTCACGCTCGACATCTGCTGCTCGAAGTCCATCGCTTTTTTCGTTGAAACCGCAAGACCTCCGCCTAAAGCCGCTGTCGCTACGCCGAATGACATCGCGATTTCAGATCCCGCAGATTGCATTCGACCCCCAACGTCCCGCATCCGGTCCCCGACTTCACCCATCCGGTTGCCGAGCTCGTTCCAACGGCCCGTGTTCGATTGGATCTGTCGGTTCGTTGCGGCCAGTTCGGCTTGAGTTGTTCGAAGTTGTGCCGTCGCTTGATTCATTTGAACGCGTAATTCTTGAGTCGCCTGAGCATCTTCGCCTTTTGCGCGTTTAGCTTCGAGATACAGTCGGCGGATGTTTTTAAGTCGCTGCTCTTGTAACGAGATCGATTGCGTAAGATGTTCCGATTTTTGTCGTAGTTGCTCGGTAGTAGAACCGAAATCCCTTACGCCGGCTGATGCGGCCTCAAATGACGAATCCAATACGCGCAACTTCGTATCGATCGTCTTAATGCTTGCGCTAATTTTAGCGCCTAATTGACTGAAGCCGTTGCTCTGCTCTCTCATTTTACGGTTAAGAAGGTCTAACTGATCCTCAGTTTTCCGAACCGCTGCAACAGTTCGATTATACTGGGCGAGGAGCTTTTCGGATTGTGCCGAATACCTTCCCGTCGTCCTTACGCTCTCTTCATATTGCCGCTTCAACTCGTTAAGTTTTGCCTTTTGCGTTTGTAAAGTCCGATTTAATATGTCGGTCTTATTACGCAATGAATCCAGGCTGTTATCGAATCGGCCAGCGCCAGCCATTGCTGCTTTGAATTCCGAGTTTAGTACCTTTAATTTTCTGTTAACGTCCTGGAGGCCGCGAGAGAAGTCAATGTTGTCTAGACCTAAACTAACGCGTATAGATCCGACTGATTCAGTCGCCAAATCTCCGATACCTCCCTTCTAAAAACCCGGTATCTGATCGATATAGCCGAGTTTTTGTTGTGTTTTTCCGCTTCCGTGAGAGCTACCACCATCACTAAAATTCATTAGTTCGCAAAACCACCCGATGTCCATTTCGTCTAGGTAATAGATATCCGAGGGTTTTTCGGAGTTGTCGAGATAGAGCTTTTTGAGATCCCTATCAAGTTGATCTAAAACATCAAGGGGTAAAATATACCCCGGTGTTAGTTTTTTACCTCACCGATTGCCTGCGCTTCAGTTTCTTTGTTCTCGCCAACTTGTTCATTTGGAACAGCTACAGTTCCAACGACTTGTTGGATTGTTTCCGTAATTGTAGGAATTAGTTTTTCAGAAGAAATCCCATCATAAAATTGATCGATATCGAATTGTTCGTCATAAACTCGGACTACGTAACCTACCAATGCGTCCAAATCTTCAACATCCAAATCATCAAAGTTGCTCGACTTCGAAAGTTTAATAGCTTCCCGCAACATACGCCCCTTTACGAAAGGTGCTTGAAATACCTTCTCTTCACCATCAATCATTAATGTGATTTGCATAACCCACACTCCTAATTTCTTTATTTTTTTTAATAAAAAGAGAGCTAAAAACTTAGCTCTCCGTTTCTATTTTCATCTTCGTTTGTGTCACAATTTCGCTCATAGGAGACTCGCCGGACTCATTAGCAGCCGTTACGTTAATTGTGAGTTTAGTATCCGGACTCATGCCGGTTGTTACATACTTAGGTTGCGTCACGTTTTCAGCGAATTTCTTGTCTGCGCCTCTGTAAACGTTGTATGAAGTCGCCCCATCTACGGGATCCCATTCAACTGTAATAGAATCTGTCGTACTGTCGTACCGTAGATTCTGGGGCGCATCAGGGAGTAGAAGTTGTTGGTTCGTAAACTTTCTTAAACCAGTTTTCAATAACCTCTGCTTTCACGCCCTCATCTCCCGTAAATACGCTACGTTGCCAAACCTTGTCGTGATCGCGACGTACAAATACGCCAGAAATTGAGTCTGTTTGGAATTCTGGGCTATCTCCTTTAGTTGCAAAAGACTCCTCTTGCGGCTGGAATCTCCCTTTATATAGCGCGTAAAGTTTAGATTTCCCTCCAGTAGTAGCTGACTCAAAAAGCAACGCTCCGTACGGTGCGATATCCGTTTCTTTCTTCTCTAGTACACCATCGCTAAGAATAGTGTGACCGAGCAACAACGCCTGTGCAGTAGTTGATAATTGATCGATACCGATTTCAACTTCCGTTTCTCCCAACGAAGATTCAACTTCTGAAGGGCCGTCATCAGCATATAGAGTTTCGCTGTTTGTGTTCGGTGTGATACTTGCTTCGATCGCATTTCCGATTTTAACCGGAGTATCGTAAGTAACTCCGTTCTCATCTTCCGTTAGAATTTTCGCAAAGTGTATATTTTTTAAACCTACGCGTACGCCTTTTGCCATAGGTTGCTTCACTCCTCTTCCGTATTTAGTGTCGTCCCATAACGCAAGACTTTGTGAAAAAGCTCAGTTTCGTTTTCATAAAGGTCCTGCTCGTTTGAACGAAAAAAGCCAGCTCGTTTGAGCCGGCTCTTTACCTCTTTTTCTAATTCTGAATATTTTGTCGGGTCTTTTGTGAAGATACTAATCTGAACATAGTGATTAGCGAAAGTTTCTTCATCCTCCATTGAAAGTGCGTCAGATACGGTATAAACATAAAAGAGAATGTACGTGTCCTCGTCGCCCGAATACGTAATAAATCGAACAGGTACGCCAATATCCTTTAAAGTCGCCATTACTAGACTCCGTAGACTCATGGCAATAAATTCCTTCTCAGGTAGTTAACAATCTCTTGTTGCGCATCTTCCTTAGACGCAATAAAAGACGGCTCAACGAATGGTCGAGGAGCGTGCCCTGGGTGGTTAACTTCCTTACCGTAAACAACTTGGCCGTCTGTTTGTATCTTGGCTTTTCGCAGTTTTATAAGGTGTGGGCTTGTGCCGAATTCAAGAAAATGCGCTGTGAAAAAGTCTTTTTCAGGACCGATTACTACTTCGTCTGACTTACTTTTTTCGACAGCGATCTTGTATCTTTTACTTGGGTTGTTATCTTCCATAGTTTTATAGATAGGCTTTGCTCCGGCATCTAATGCGCCGGATTTTAACGAATTAGCCCGATTGCCCATACGTTGGATGTTTCGCATTACTTCGTCAAACCCGGAAATCTGAATGCTCATTTGATTCCGACCTCCTTCGTCACTAACGTAAAGGTGACGTTACGTTCATCGTCATTTATAAAGCTTTCTATTTCGAACGTCCTTCCCGCGTATGAAATGCGCAAGTCATTTCTAAGAAGCGACTTCATCCGTTTTGAATACCGAATAACAAATCGTGCTGTTCTGTCCGCCTGTACTGCGCCAGCCTGGTAAAATTCACGCCCCTGGACCGTCTTAACCGCTGACCAGACGGTCGCAACCGGTAACCATTCCTTTATTTCGAATCCCTCACCGTTTGTCGTTTCGGTAAACCGAAGAAATGTGATTCGCTTGTTAAAATCGCCTGTTTTCACGAGATCACCTCAGTTGCAATACGATTCCAGCTACTTTATTTCCACTCAATGCCGTTGATCTATTTTCATACGCGTCTGTGACGTATATGAGGACGGCCAATTTATATAATTCAGATTCCTTGTCGGTTACACCGGCGTTTTCAAGATGCGTCTTCGCTGCGGAAATAAAAAAGGAGATAAGGGAATCCTCCTCATCTCCATCAATACGCAGATATTCTTTTACCTCATCCAGAGATATATCCATGTTTACTCACCGCCAGACGGCGCCGGGTCGACGACAGTGATCGATACGGTATTCTTAACTGTTGTCTTCACTTTCGATTTTACAGTAATCGTAGCAGAACCAGCTGCAACCGCAGTTACCTTACCGGAACTAGTCACCGTTGCGATTGACGTGTTGCTTGACGTATATGTTACGCCCTGATCAGCCCCACTAGGCGATACTGTTGCGGTAATTTGCTGCGTCTCACCTACGTTTAATGTCTTAGACGATGGACTGACGCTGATGCTTTCCGGATCAGGAACAGGCGTCGGCTCTGTTGTAACGGAAAGCTCGTCACTCAGCTCCGATGGATTTCCCGCCATTGAGATCGCCCGAACTTGGTATTTATACGTAGTTTCCGGCTTTAAACCACTCTCATTAAACGACGTGCCAACGCGGGTCCCGACGGAAACCCCGTCCCTAAAGATTTCGTATTCTTTGATTCCCCCAACAAAGGCTACGGCATCCCAACTGAGGGACACCGATGAGTCAGTCGAAGATGCCTTTAGCCCTTGGGGTGCTTTAGGGAGTAGTGTCTACTTTAGCGATACGGAATGCAGATTTCAGTTTGATTTTGTGATCAAAATACGCAGTAAGAACAAATACATTTTCGCCAGTTTTAACGTCTTTGTCGCTTTCGTAAGTGATTGCCGGATCGTAGTTGAAGTGAGAGTAACGGAAGTCACCGACGATAGGATCAACCGCAGCATCACAGAATTCAACTGGTTTACCGATGATTTGTTCCGGTTGTGCACCGTAAAGAGTTGCACTTCCATTAGCCAAAGTTTCAATGATTTCGAGATAGTCTGCGTATGTCATCATTACTTTTGCGTTTTCACGGAAGTCTTCTGGAAGATCCGCAATAGCTTTTTTGATCGCTTTATATTTATCTTCCGCAGTGACTTGCTTAATTCCGGCAGCGTAGAAGGACATTTCCTCTTCTCCCTGTTTCGGTGTTACTGCGAAAGAAACTTTTTTCTCTTTTGCAGCTAGGCCGGATTGTAAAGCGCGCTCAACTGTAGCGACCAGATCAGTATCAGTAGCCGCCAAAATAGTTTCGGAGATTTTCGCCATAACTTTGAATTTGCGGCGTCCGAAAGTAACCACATCTCCGTCTACTTCAAGTTCTTTAGCAGTCTGTAAATCTTGGATGAAATCATCATCGTCAAGGGAAAAATCAACTTTAGGGATTTCGAGATTTGTTACACTTGTATACGTTGAAAGTTCACGCAACGGATTCTTTACAAAAGGTTCGTGAATAAGTTCTTCGGAAACTGTTTTAGGAAGGAGTTTCTCCCCACCTGTTCCGTTATTATCTCCTAGCGCAGCACGTACTTCAGGAGCCGGTACCTCTTTTCTCATTGTTGCACGGATTAAGCCTGCTTTAGCAGAAATTTTCTTAACCTTTGGATCTTCGCTGTTAAGTCCAGCAGACGCGCCTGCTTTTGCTTTTTCAAGACTTGCTTGAATTTTAGCTTTTTGTTCCCGCTCTAAAGTATCGTGTTGATTTTGCAGGATGTCCATACGCTCTTTAAGATCGTCTCTTTTTTGTTTTAGAGACCGTACTTCATCGATAGAAGCGTTAGGGTCAGCCGCTTTGTTCATGATTTCCTTTTCAACCGATGCTAATTGTGTTCCTACAGTGTTTAAGTTTGCCTTCAGATCAAATAGTTCCATTAAATGATTCCCCCGTTTTGAAGTTTTAGTAAATTCGTTTGTGCTTCCGCGATAAGCTGCTCACGGAACAGGCGCTCTTTTTCCGCCTGCTTTTCGTCCTCTTTCGTCTGATTAAGAAGCGATTCCGGAGTGTTCCGGTACTTCGCAAATAACTGCGTATCCACTTTCGCAACCGCAGCGCTAGGAGCTTCGATAGAATCACACAGCCCTAATTCGAGACATTCTTGCGCCGTCAGCCACGTTTCTGCGTCCATAAGTTCGATCAAACGATCACGATTGAGTTTTTCGCCTGCTTTTCCGAGATATGCCTCGATAAGACTTTCGCGAATACGATCCATGTCGTCGGCTTGTTTGCGGAGTTCTTCCGCATTGCCTTGCGCAACAGTCCACGGATTATGAATCATCATCATCGCGTTTGCAGGCATAAAAATAGCGTCACCGGACATTGCGATGACACTTGCGATAGAGGCCGCCAGCCCGTCGACGTAGACGTTAACGTGGGCTTTGTGCCGCTTTATGATGTTGTAGATCGAATTCCCTTCGAAAACAGAGCCGCCTGGCGAATTAATATAGATATTTAGCGCAGATACTTCGCCAAGTCCGTCTAAATCCTCCTTGAAAGTTTGCGTAGTCACTTCGTCCCCCCAGAACTGGGCCGAACTGATTTCACTGTAAATGTAAATCTCGCCTGTTTTAGCGTCATTCTTCGCCGCTTTGATTTCCCAGAACTTCTTTATCGTCCTCACCTCCTTTCGAGTCCTCGTTATCATCTTCGTTAATTTCTAACGATGGAGGCGTCGGGGCATCAGCCGATGTGATTTTCTGTTGCGCAACCTGGTCGATTGGAAATAAATCTTTGCTTAAATAAAGCGTGTCTCCGCCCTCTTCTGGCGGCAAATCCTCCCATGCACGCACCTCATTCGGCTTAAACCAGCCGCTCCGGATGCCTTGTTGATAGAAATTACCGCGGGTCTGCATGTCTCCGCGCAATAACGCGTTCATACTAAACTTAAAATAATAACCGGACTTGCGCTCCTTTTCAGTCAGCAGCTTCCGGTTGAATTCTTTTTCGTACTGAGTTGCGATAGGCATTAGCGTTCCTTGTACATAATCGATATAAAGTTGCTCCATATTGGAGACGCTGCCCTGTGTCTCGCCAAGCATGTACAACGGAATATTAAAGGCCTGCGCGACTCTTGAACGTGTCACTTTTTCGACCTCAAACGCCTTTGTATCGATGAATTCCTTCTTTAATTCGCGGATTTTTACCCCTGGTTCCTGAATTAAGAGGCCGCCGTTGTCTTTATAGAAACTTTTAAAGTTCTCTAACATCTTTTCTTTGCGCGTATCGTCGAGTTGGTTCGCTAATTCCAAAATGAATGATATCTTTGCTCCATCCATTTGTTCTAGACTGAAAAGCCGGACATCTCGATCAAAGTCGAGGGCGTTCCGCAGAACCTTTAGCGGTGAGATTCCTTTTAGACCGTCTACCGACGTATTTTTAACGTGAATCATGTCCATGTTGTGAACGAAATAATTTCCGTTGTCTCCTAAAATCTCGTACCAAAGATCCCGAGTAGTCTCTTCAATCACCGGCTGCACTCTCGAAGGATCCAAAACCTCTAATCCAACGACTTCATAACGCATTCCGTACCGTTTTATTGCGTAAGCATTGCCATATACGGCCCGATGCGTCTCCAAAAGGCCGATAAATTGCCCGGATGTCATGTTATGATTCGGCGCGTATGTCAGAAGCTCGGAAGCCTGAGACTCAATCGGTTGATAATTTTTATACGCCTTGATCGGTAGGCTTGACATCGTGTTTGATAATCGCGACACAGCCGAGAAAACTGTTTCGTTGTCAGCCAGCGCATGTTCTCCGTAATTTCCTAGAATAGTAGCTCGAGGAATATACCAGTGTGTTAGATCCCTTCTCGTTTCTGCCTTGACATCGGATGGCTTGCGAAAAAAGTTCCGAACATTGCTCCAAAAGCCCAATTTCTCACCTCCTAACCGTTTAATAGATCGCTAATTGAGATAAATCCGACGCTTCCGCCCTCAACCGGCTTCGTCATATCGAGATAAACCTGTGTATGTGCGTTCAGAAAAGCCGCAAAGCCATCGATTTTCCGGTACCTCGTTTGTTTAGTCGGCAACCAGTTACCGTTCCGATCTTCGACGAGCTTGACGTTGTTTAGATACCATGTGAAAAGCTTGTTTTCGTTGTAAACGACGTTTCCGTCAAGCAATAATTCTTTGATATGCTTTAACGGGTCACTCAGAGTAATGTACCCTTGTCGCACAACTTCGGTTTGAAATCCGTAGTTTTGAAGATCGTGAACCAATCGCATCGCATTCGCTGGGTCAAACGTGATCTTATCGATCTGATATTTACGCGACATTTCAACGAACCAGTCGTAAACGTACTCGTACTGAACGTAATTTCCGGGTATAATCGTCAAAAAACCGTCGGCTTCAAACCCACGGTAGTCGATTTTTTCGTTATCTTTTTGTACTTTTGCCGCCGGTACCCACGAATGAGACATAACAAAAACGCGATTATCCGGCAGCAAAAACTCCAGACACGCGCTTGTAAAGTCTTCCGTTTGTGATAAGTCGAAGCCGCCAATGCATCTCATACCACGCAACGATTCCGGATCGACATGTCCGTTATTGCTCTTGATGACTTCGAAGTCTATGAAGCTTTCCTCTCCGTTATCCACGAAGATATTAAACCGTTTGACCAGCCAGTCGTTGTATTCACGAGGGACGTGACGGTCCGCATTGAAGTCCTGAATCATTGACGGAATATCCATCGTTACCCCAATGTTAGGGTTCGCTTTGATCCACATTTCCGGGTTTTCCACCTCAGAAATGTCGTCTAATTCGGCCATAAAGTAAAAATTCCGCTCCTGAACGTTAGATCCGTCCAAAACATCGGAAGCAATTTCGTAATATTCGACGAGAGGCCCGTCGAGTTGATAGCCGGCCGTCGTGATGTAGATGATCAACGGCTGCCGTCGAGCTGCCCTTGAGTTCTTGATTACGCTGATCAATTTTGAATCTTTGAATTCGTGTATCTCATCGAATATGCCGAGGTGCGTATTCAAACCGTCTAACTTTTCGCTATCAGACGCCCGTGCCTCGATCTGACTCATGGACGCGTCATGGTAGATGCCTTTTTGATTCTCGCGCAGACGCTTCCGAAGTACCGGCGACTTCTGAACCATTGCACGACTTTCCTCGAATAAAACACCCGCTTGTTGCTTCGAGTTTGCTAAGACGTAGGCCCGAGCGCCCGGTTCGTCGTCCTTTGTTATCGCAAAATTGGCTAAACCGCTGATTTTCGTTGTTTTTCCGTTCTTCCGCGCAACAAAAACAAGGCCTTCACGGAATCTCCGAAGGCCGGTATCGCGATGAACCCAACCGTACAGTGATCCGATCACAAAATGTTGCCACGGTTGAAGCGTCAAACTGTTGTATTGTCCTTGAGACGGTTTACAAAACTTCTCGATAAACTGTATGGGGCGATGCCCTTTTTCTTCGTTAAAAACGTATGGAAATTCGTCTGTTCCTGCGCGTTTTAAATCGCGAAGATGTCGTTTACAAGCGAGAATATTTTTCTTACTTGCGATTATCTCCCCGGAGACTACTTTTTCCGCATACCATGTTGTAAGCAACTTTTCCGCCGGTTTTTCGCGTATAAATCCGGCTATTTTTTGCGTTTTTAGCCAGTTTTTATACCATTTTTCGATGTCTGTCGGGTTAGAGCTGATCGAAACCGTCGTCATTTTCTTCACCGCCCGCGTTTAATTCTTTTCTTTGAGCCGGCGTAAGATCGAGCGATTTCAGAAGATTGTTTAACGTCGTCACCGTCTTCGTAAGCTCAATCGCTAACGGATTTTTGACAAGGTTCTCCGCGCCTGCTTTGTTCGTATGCCGCATCATTAAAGGGTTCTCGGCTACTTCCTTTTTTAGTCGGCGGTAAAACTTATGAGTGTCAACGTAGAGTTCGATCAGTTCTTCATCCGATTCTTTATACCTGTCTCCGAGGTATTCCCGGATTTTTTTCGCTGTCGGTACCGCCATTAAAACACTCCTTTCATTCGGGGAGACCCCCCTTTAATGTAAAATTTCTGGTCGCGCAACAAGCGAAGGGGGCCCGCCGGTCCCTTGTATTTTTGTTTTTTAGTCCAGAGGGGAGGGGGCTATAATTCGGGGTTAGCCTCTGTCTTTACAACCCTGATTTTTCTCTGTTTCTTCTCTGTTTTGGCACTTTTCTGCCCCTTCTCCGGATGGCGTTTGTTGTGGCAGGAATTGCAAAGGCTGACCAAATTTGATGCATCTAAAGCTAATTCAGGGTATTCTCGCAGCTCCTTTATGTGGTGTACAGTCTCTGCTTTAGTGATCGTTTTATTTGCGAGACAGTCTTGACACAGGTGATGGTCGCGCTTGAGCACTAAGGCTCGGCACTTAGCCCAGGCTGTAGACTTATAGAAAGCACGTGCTTCGGGATCGCGCTTATGTTTGTCATAGTAGTTACTCATCGCCTTGCACCCGCCATGAATCGCGTTAAGGTTAACGCTGGACCCAGTCGTATTAATCTAGGCTTACAGAACGGACGGCCTGCCAGTTGTATAAATCCAAGCTCATAGTCGCGTTCCTTTCGTTGCTCTCGTAGGTATCTATAACGCTGCTTACGTTCTCTATTCATAAGCTCGTTCGCCTACCGCAAGTTCCTTCGTCTCTACAACCGGAGCGCCTGTGCTATCCTTAGTGTGTTTGATACGGTAATAAGTAGAGCCGCATTGGTCTGCGTCTTTAGTACGCCACTCGAAGTCTACCGCAATACGACCGGTAATTTCTTCGCCTTTGTATATGACGCGTGGTATCGATTGTTCATCCGTGAGTTCTATCGTTAGTAAGTTCGGTGTATTCTCACGTATTAATTGGTCATACAATCCGTCCCTAAAAGAATCCTTCACTCTTACGAATCCGGTGATAAGGTTGCCGCCTCGTTTCAATTCGTCGATTGCATCCTGAGGTACACCTTCATCGCACACAAACCTATCACTCGGAGTAACCCACTTCTCGCTTAGATGAGATCTAACCTTAACATCTGGATGCTCTGTTTTGTAGTAGCCCAACATGTTGCGGTGAACCATGATTTCGCAGTCATGCTTACGAGCAAACTCAATAAGCGCGGTGGTCTTTCCTAAACACCTTTGTCCGGCTCTAACGTAAACCAACTCACGGTCAACTGCCGCCTTCTCGAGTGTTTCTAAGATACTAAACTTAGCCAGGTTTAATCTATACTCCATACACTCCCACCCCTTTCATATACTAAAGCGTCAATCACTGTAGAGTGACTAACCAATCTGGCGCTCCCCACCAATATCGTTGCACTTTGTCTTTATCTTTTATATAAGTTCTTTATCGCGATAAGGTATTTAATAGATTACTAATATCTGCGTATCGTATGAGCGTTAGCGAATAGAGGCGCTATTATTTGTTTGTTATTATTAGTTCGTTATTATTGCGTTTGTTATTATTACCGTCACTCTACGGTGATTTAGGTAAATCACTCTACAGTGATTAACGTAAGTCACTCTACGGTGATTGACCGTATATAACGTCCAGCCTCCGCCTTATCTCTGCATCACTTAGCCCGCTATAATATTGCGGATAATACAACTTCTCGCGCTTATTCGACGCATAGTCATACGCTGTCTTCAGTAGTCCTACCGCCTCCAACACGTTAGCCAACCGCGCTATCCTGTTGCGCCCTATTCCCGTATCCTCGGCGATCTTATCCACCGAAGGGAACGCGCTCATATACCGTTCGTTCTCGGCCTGCCCGTTCACGTGCGCCAGAAGGTACGTATACAATTGCGCCATGGCTCCGTTACCTTTCTCGTATTCTCTCGCGATAGGAACCAACCGCCGCCATAAGTCGTGTGGTATCGGTGCGTTGCCGGTTAGTTCACTTTCTTTCTGCATCGCGTAAGCTTTCCGTTGTAGCGCCTCCCGCGCCAAATGCTCGAATTGGCCTCGCATTGACTATCGACTTCCTTTCGTTAACTAATCGCGCTACTCACTGCGCCTTCGCATTCGCCTTTCGGGCGTCGTATTCGTCAAGCAAAGCGCCAAAGTCGGCGTCTCTTTCGAATACCCACATCCGGTTATTAGTTCGCGGATGCAGCTTCGTAAATTTATAGCGGCGGCCATTCGCCTTTAAGAAGTGCATCAGCGTTGTTGAGTAGCAGTAAAATAATCCGTTCACTTAACATACCTCCCGTTTAATTAAAAGTCGCGATTACGCATCGCATACAAACCGGCAATAATACGGCGCCGTTCGCTCCCTATCCGAAAGCCATCGTACCAATAATCCATCTGCCGTATGACTCGCCGCATCTCTGCGTTGTCCGCCTGTCGTAAATGTTCCGGAGCATAGCCACTGTCACGTAGCCATATTCGAAACGTATCGTATTGAGTTTTGTTTAACGACAGACGACTCACTCCGCGCTCAACTCCTTCCGAATCAATCGCTCGGCCTCAACGAATGAAAGAGTATCAGCCTCCGGAAACTCGAACACGGCTTCTAAACGATTTCCAGACTCAAATTCGACGGTAGCTTCGGCCCGCATTCCGATAGAAAACGACGTTAATAAAGAGCCATCAGCGAAAATATTATCGGCCATTAAATGCTCAATCTTATAAACGCGTACCCTCATACACCATCGCCCTCCTCAACGCAAGTAACTTCGTATGCATTATCGATAACCCACCGAAACATTGGATCGTTTACAATCGGATTATCTGCGCAACCTGGCAGCATAAATAGCGCAACGTATTCCGGGTTTATACCGTCCAGTACGTAAGGATTACGCGATACAAATTGCGTGTACTTATAGCTCGGATAGTTCGTTTTCACCCGTTTCCATATCGTTTTGGCTTCGCTAACGGTCCTTCCTACAACGAGAGCGAGTCGCCACTCTTCTTGTTCAGGGCCGTCGGACAGAGCGAAAAAGGCTTGGCGCAATTGATCGAGCTGTTCGTCGTATTCATCGCCTGCGGTAAGTTTAACGGTTATTTTACCGCACATCAGCGCTCCCCCTTCCGGAAGATTTTCGTACTAGCCTCTTCGATCTTCTTACCGTCGACATAGACCGGAGGCGCAATATACTCCTCGCCGATATATAACCGCCCTGCTAGATGACCCTTCGCCTGTTCTTCCCGCAATTCAGCCAACGCCTTAGTCGCCGCCTTTGCCTCGCGTTGGACCGCCTTGAGTCCGGTTATCGCGTCGGACACATCCAAGTCGATTTTAATTTTGCCGATTGATTCGCGCTTTGATTCCGCCATTCACATCGTCTCCTTTTTCGTTTATTATCCACCGGGCTGGGTCCGCATCGTTGAGAGGCGCTCCGGCTTATTTATCGCAAGCACAAAAAGAGCGACCCCTATTCGGATCGCCCTCGTTCTGATTGCGTTTTATTCGTCAACTCTTTCGTAAGTCTTTTCGAAAATATCCGGTTTACACGGGTACAGCTCGCCTTCTACTCCGCGAATAATATAGTCGCCTTCTTTAGCGATCATAACGCCTTCTAGCGTTTTAATTTCGCACCAAAGACCGGTATTTCGTTCAAACGGGCTTCCGCTTTCATACGCCGCATGTGTAATAACGTCATTACTCGTTACTTTGTCGTGGAACCAATCCGGCCATGGTGCGCCATATTTAAACGCCTCAACTACAACCGGCTTTTTCTTGTATTTCGCCACCCTTACGTCCCTCCCTTCGAATTCACACGAAATTAGCGCTTCTAACCGTCACCCTACCGAATACCCTCGGAGAATACTAAAACGTCTAATTTCGTGTGATTTGTGCGTGAAAATCGTTACGCTCTTCCGCTTTGTAGTAGTCAATAACTCCGCAAATGTACGCATCAACACCGTTATAGGATTTGTTAGTGGTCCGTTCTTCGAAATCAGCGAGAGCATCTTCGTAATTGTCGTAGATCGCTTGGCCTGCGTCGCAATAGTCGCTGAAGACTGCGTATTTCATACGAGAACACCTCCGTTTATATCGCCGCAATATGTACTAAAAGGACGCCAAGTGTGCGGCTAGTGCCTGTTGTTATTCCGTAGTTGTAGCGTCCTTCTCATAACGTATAGACAGCTACGCATGTAAAAGTTGATATAGTAACGGAATATTTTCGTAAGTTTTAAACCCTAGCGTCCACTCCGTCGCTTACGCTCCTCCGTGTCCGCGGATATTATTAAGGCCTTTATCGCGATATAATTATTTATACAATATACATGATTGCGTTTCTGCGGGACGGAGTGAAACGTAGTTCCCGCTAGTCTTCGGATTCAGAAGACTAAGAAGTGATTGCGGACTGAAAAACGCTGTATCCCTTGCGGCTTTAAGCACGAACCCTGTTTTCGGTTGTGCGAATAAAGTCGTGTTTTTAGCCGATTTGTGCGAATAAGATCGTGTTCATTATCAATTACGTTATTCTAATTGAGAATTTAACGATAATCATCCGACATCTCACCGCTAGATTGTCCGCATTATCATTCATATAAACGTATAAATATACGATACCAACACGAAGAAATAGACGCCAACCTATTCGTCAGCGTCTTCGATCTTCACCTCGAATAACTCCTCGACACCTACGCCGAGTGTTCGCGCAAGGGCAAAAACGTGCCAATCGAGATGCCTTTCGTTCTTATCGAACCGGCTTATGCTGCCTTGCGGAACTCCTGACGCTTCAGACAACGGAATTTGCCTCCACCCTTTCGCGTTCATTACTTCCGACAGTCGCGGTCTTACCGTTATTTTCATCCGTACTCACCTCGTTTTGATAATTCGATTATACGATAACGAATAAATTTTCGCAAATACGATTGACATTCGTTATGCGATATCGTATAATTAAGGTAACGAAAGGAGGTGAACGTAATTGATTGACACCGTAATGAAGCTTTCGGCAATCATCGCAACTTGGCTCGGAATTCTAAAAATCGTCTTAGAAATCCGGAAGATGCGAAAGGAATCCGAAAGTAAAGAGCGACGGCCTCCGACCAAGAAGCACCGTCGCCGAACATAAGCTACGAGAGGCATTGCGCCCCTTGTCAATCAATTATAACACGAATGAAACGAATTGATACCACGGAAATTTTGTTAATCGTCGTCTTGCTCGCCTGGATTGCGGATATGAATTTCGGCCGGCTTTCCGTCCTGGACTGCGTCGGACTCGGCTCAGCCGTCGTTTTTATCGCGCTTCTATTCTTTAGATCGAGGAGGAATCGGTAATGACGCTTTATATAAAACGCTTGTGGTCGGACACACCGCCGCTGAAGCCGCAGCAGACCGACCAGCTTCTCGATCTATACCAACGCCCTGTTGCGACGTTTAAAGACGCCGGCAAAGCGTATCAGATCGGCTTCAATACGGCGCTTACGTGTCTCGGCTATTTAATCGCAAACAAATACGGAGGTAATGACGATGAATAAAACGAAGCTCTTAACGGCCATCCTCGGCCTATCACTCGCAGGCAACGCGGCTCTCGGAATCTACGCCGCCAAACTAAACGAAGATGTCGATATTGCTTATCGCGTGGCTGACGACATGGCCGCCGAAGCTGAGGACGCCCAGGAAACGATCGAGCGCGAATATATTGTCGAAGATAAAGACTACGCGGTATCAGCGGACGACGGCGGCTTCTCTTTCGATCCACAAGCCACAGACGCAAAGCCAGGCGATCGGATCATCGTGACTTTTACGAAGGATCAGTACGAAAATGGCAGCGGATTTAAGGCGATTAAGGTTATCGAATAACACACGAAATCAGGCGTTAAGCGGCCGCCGATACCTAATATACCAGCAATACTTTCCGGCGGCTCCTACGCTTTAATTTCGTGGGAAAATCGTTCGAAGGGCGAACGGCAAGTAGACCGGAAAAGCCTACGCAAACTGTTTAAATGCCGGAATAATTTACCGCAACCGAATCGCTTTGTCTCGGCGGACTCTTACTATATCATTATAGTAACTACGCTGAAACGAGGTGATTCTTTTTGTTTATTTGGCCCATGCTGCTTGAGTCCGCAAAGGAGCCGTTTAACTCGGACGACTATATCACGGAAACCAAATTCGACGGCATCCGTCTGATCGCGTCCAGGAATAACGGTTTAATCCGCCTCTACACACGCCACAACAACGAAGTCACCGCTAAATTTCCGGAACTATTAACGCTCGACATACCGGATGAAACTATTTTAGACGGCGAGCTTATCGTACCTGGATCGACAGGCGCCGGCGATTTTGAGGCCGTCATGGAACGATTCCAGTCGCGGAAAAGTTTTTATCCGATAGTATTTTGCGTTTTTGATGTCCTGCGGATAGAAGGCGTTTCAGTTACGTCTAAGCCGCTAAGTGAACGAAAAGAATTGCTGGCCGGTCTAAAACTCGATCATCCTAACGTTAAAATAGTCGAGGGCGTGCGCGGCCATGCTACGGATTATTTCGAATTAGTCCGCGAAAATAAGATCGAGGGCATCGTTATGAAGCAGGCAAACGCTCCGTATGCGGAAAATAAGCGGTCAGATCGCTGGCTGAAGATCGTTAACTACGAATATACTGACGTTCTGATATCAGGACTCCGCAAGGAAGACAATGCGCTGCTTCTTTCGTACCTGGACGGCCAGTATGCCGGCATTATGGAGTTTATGCCGTATGATGCGCGGCGGAAGTTTCATGCGGAGCGGCTAATCGTAGAAGAAACGGAGAAATACGCCTACATCGAGCCAATTGGGTGCCGCGTCAAGCACCGGTTCAAGACGAAAAACGGTTTGTTGCGGATTCCTTCGTTCCATGAATGGCGTTGAATGTGCCGGTCATTTATCGTATTCTAATATTCGGAGGTTGAGGACGAATGGATTACGAAACAAAAGGCTATGATACGTCAATTGTATACGATTATAAAGAGTACCCAGACGTCCATTACGGGCGCTGCGATAACTGCGACTATACGCTGTTTAAAAGTTCGGTGAAGGATGGCGTTTTCCTACGTGAGTGTCGACGTTGCGGTATGAAAAAGAGTATATAAATACGAAAAAGGCCCGACTCGATTGAGTGGGCTATTTTTCTTCTGCATCTACAGACGAGCTTCCTATCTTATCACTCGCCGGATCATATAAACCGTCGAACTCTTTAGATTTATCACCGTTCAAATATCCTTCAACGGTGATAGCACCGGTTGGATCAATAAAGTAATCATCATAATAAGTAATAGTATCAATACCTTTGTACTCATTATGTAGATATTCAGTCATCTTAGTTTTCGCCTTCTCAAAAAGAACAGTTTCTTCTTTTTTCACATCATACTGATGCTTCATAAACAACCCTCCACCTGCTATAATTAACAATAGTAGGATAATAATGTATTTTTTCAAATGAAATTCATTCCTTTCCTATTATTATTTTACATTACACGGAAGGTGTTGTATATCTTGAGTAAGAAGATTAAGAAGTCCAATCTTACGGATGAGACTTATTATCGTATAAGCCAACGTTCTTACAACTACGATTATCTCAGAAAAAAATTAAAAAACAAAGAGTACATACGGATAAATTCATCTGTTTCCGGAGCCACCTACTGGTATGTTGATAAAATTAAAACAGACGAAGACACCGGGTTAGATGCGGCCGTTCTATCCCAGGCCGAAAATAAAAACGGCAAGTGGGTGAAATCCGACCACCCCAAAAACGTCGTTGTAGCTTTTGCGGGAACTGATCCGGGGAAGGACCCGTTAAGTGACGTAGAGCAAGCAGACATTAATCATATCGTCTTAGGAAACGATCCGAAAGATAAAACACAATATGTCGTCAAGAAAGATGCGAAAGATATGTCTAAGACGTTCGGTAGATATATTGGTTCGATGGAACAAACTGCCATGCTTGAGTCCGGAGATTATAAATTAATTACAAAAACATCGCAAATCGATCAAGCCGATCAACTTGTGCGGGAAGTTAAACAAAAGTATAAAGGCACCTCGACAGTTATTTCAACCACCGGACACTCGCTCGGCGGCGCAGAGGCTGAATACAGCGCGGTCAACAATGATATCTATGCCGTCGCGTTTAATAGCCCCTCAATCGTTCACCTGCATTCTGATGAAAAACAGAAAGAAATTAATAACGGAGATTATAACTCTTATGTAAAATCTATCATTAATCCGGATGATATGGTCGGTGCCGGTTGGTGGGACGAATTCGATCGCCACAATGGGACTACCATCTACACAAAAGACCCTTCTATTGCAACGGCTAATCGCGAAGAAAGACTTGACGGCAATAAACTCCAACAGGTTGGAAGAAACCTTCTGTATTTCGCTAATACACTAATCTTTCAAAATCCGGATACACATGGGATAAATAAGTCGAATTTCTCTTTCGACGAAAACGGCAACGTTCAAAATATAGAGGGCGATGAACTCGTTTATGACAAAAATTTAAAAGCGATGCTCCCACCGGAAGTTGCCTCCGGAAGTGGCGCAATTAAAGTAACACCCGAAGTTGCCAAGCAGCTCGCGCAAAAAGTAAATGCGATCATCGATGACTTGCGGACGATGAAACGGGAAGCCGAAAACGCTTATCAGGAACACGACGCCGAGATCAACGACCTGAAGCACGATACCTACCGTCAGGTCGGCCACGGTTTATACGACAAGCTGACACTCGAGGATGTAAACAATACGCTGAAAAACCTGGCGCAGTCGTTTGACAAAAAAGGCAATCCGCTATTTTACGATGTTCATGCCGAAAAAGCGTACATCGCCTCATTAAAAAATACGATTTCAGATTTAGAAGACATCAGCGGGTACCTGGCGCAGATTGCAAAAGATTTTAAATCGAAAGATAAAATGCTGGCAAATTGGCTTAAACTTTAGGAGATGAAACAATGGAAAATTTCAACAAACTGGCTTCACTCAACAACTTAAACGGAGATCAAGAAGATACCCTCTTCATACGGCGCAACCAGCTTCAAATGCTGAAAACGGGCATGAGAGTAACGGCCGCAACTAAGCTTGAAGGCATTAAAACGACACTAAGACCGAAGTTTAAAATAGGCGATATACAAAAAGAAATGAACAGCGTTTATTCATCGCTTCTCTACAGCTTCGAAGGAAAAGCGCAAGAGGCGCTTGCTCAACGAATCAGCCAAAGCGCCCAGCAGCTTATTAACACGGAGAAAGACGGAGAGAGCTTTGTGAACGGATTTAAGACGAGATAGAGGCGCCAGTCTAAGGCGCTTTTTTTTCGTTCATCTACGGCTTATTAACGTTAAACATCGCAAGTAGCGTCTTATCCGGCGCCTTTGACTGACGATAAAACACGTTAGGATTAAACGTATATCGTTCCGGTTCGCTGCCGACCTTTCTTCACAAAAACCCCCGCAAATTCTCGGCCACTTCATTCTTATCTAAATATAAATATTTAGTCGTTACCGAAAGATCACTATGTCCCAGCGCTCTTGAAATGTCAGTTAAATTTGCGCCTTTTTCAAGCAAGGATTTCGCAAAGCCCCTTCTTAATGCGTGCGGATTTATATTCTTTAATCCGTACTCGCGCGCATACCTGTTCAACCGTTTTTGAATATTGTTATTCGACGGCCCTGTTGCTATTTGATTGCCGTACTTTGTTAAAAAACAAATTTATTGTCCTTCTTATATGCTCGGCGGATTTCGGCGTTTTTATTCACCAGTACAGAGAGAAGTTGAGCGAGAGTCTCATCAAAGGGCAGTAGTAAAGGTTCTCGATTTTTAACGATTTCACCACTTAACCGAAGTAATTCTCCATTAAAATCGACATGTTCTTCTTTTAAGTTTGCGAGCGTCCCTACACGCATACCTGTTTTATACATAAGAAGCAATGCTGTCGCATCACGTAGCTGTACAAAGTCGGTTAAATCTAATAACGAAAGTAAGATTTTGATTTCCTGATCCGTCGCCCCCTCTTTAACTTTATTGTCGACCTTCACCTTTACGTTCTTCCAAAACTTCGATTCGAACCATCCATTATCGAAACAACGCGATAAAAATGCTTTGAGACATTTCAAACGCGTGAGCCTTGTTTGTGCACTGACATCCATGTTTCCAAGCCATGAATGAATCGACTTATATGTAATTTCATGTAGATATGTTAATTCTTCTGATTCCTTAAAATGTGATACATGAAGATGGTAATCGCTAATTGTCCGCTCCCTATTCCCGCTTACTTCCATCTGTCGGAGAATAATTGTAAGTGCTTTTTCAATTGTAATTTGCTTTGGGTTTGGCGATGCCGAGATATTATTAAACATTCCAGAGAGATCAGGAAGACTTTCTTCTACCGAGAAAATTTTTTTCTTTTGAGTCACGATATTTCCTACCTTCCGTATTTTCTTTTTGTCTTCCTTGGCTTATTTAACCCATCTACCACTTGGTTTATTAGCGAATATTCACTCTGTTGCCTTGCGAGGGATTCTAACGACAGATGAGTATATCGTAATACCATACGTAAATCTTTATGGCCGATGATCGTCTGGAGGTGCCTAAGATCCCCTCCTGCCTGCAAAAACATGCTCGCCGCGGTGTGTCTAAATAAATGCGGATGGACTCTTTTATTTATTCCTGCCTGATGAGCGTAATCCGCAAGCCGTTTTCTAAAATTGTCGGTCGTTAATCTTGTCCCTTCCTCCGTAATGAAGACATACTTGCTAGGCTTAAATCGCGTATTTCTTAACAATAACTTTTTAAGCAGCTGCATTGTATTTTTATCTAATGGAATCATACGGCCTTTTCTCGTTTTTGTTTTTTGAGCTTCAAGAATAATGTAGCTCAACTCAAAATTTATATTTTCGATCTCTAAAGTGACGATTTCTCCGATTCTACACATAGAGTTAATTAAACACATCATAACCACGTAATCTCTAAACTCAGAGAACTTTCGCTTATTCGGTGTTTTTAAAAGCTGCTTCATCTCCTCTACAGATAATATTTGAATTACAGGTTCCGGCTGCTTGACTTTATTTATTTTTTGAAATGGATTTTCCGAAATCATATTTTCCTTTATACAGAAAGTAAAAACTGCTCTCATAGTTTTCAGGTGGTCATTTGCATATTTCGGAGAACACCCTGGAGTTTTCACACTTTCTGGTTTATAACGGTGTCCCTTAAACGTTTTCTTCTCGTGCAGTATATAGGTCATGTACTGCCTCGCAAACTCGACATCTATAGATTCAACACTGGTGGACAGTCCTTTAATTTCCGCGAATTCTTCCACACTCTCACAAACCCGGCGATAGCGATCAATTGTTTCTTTCGTAAGTCCTTCAGACATTTTTACGTTACAAATTTGTTTACACACATCAGACAGAGTCTTACTTTCGTATGTATTTTTCTCACTATGTTTAATCGCCGGTCTTCGTCTCCCCCGCATATACATCTCATCCCCTCCTCATTGTCAGAATAACTGAATTATTTAGTCACTTCAAGTGAAAACCGAAAAATAACTCTTTTAAAACGAGAATAAAGCAGTATTTTTCACGAATAAACGAACGAAACAAGACGAATAACTGGCGAAAATTAACGAAACCCGAACGAAAGAGATCGCGAAGTTGGCGACGAACTAGCGAACGAAGACGTTAACGAGGCGAATGGCGAAGTTATCCCTTTCACCCTTCGATTAACGAATTAAAACGCGTTTCATATAGGCGATCTAATATCCGATCAAGCACGCCGTTATAATAGCCGGCCAGATTCCGAATATGCTTTCGTTTCGTTGCAATGAACGTTTGACGTACCGCAACTATAGGCCGATTTCTTCGAGTGTTCCGGAATCATATACGCCTTTTAAATACCGCGTATGCGCGAGATAAATACCGTAGGAACGTTCTACATGAAAAAAAAATAGACGTGCGTAATTGCACGTCTAGGTCACAAACATTTCTATCCCCTCGACCATTATTTCTATACAAAATACCGTATTTTCACGGGTCACACTTCGCTATTTTCGGGTCACACCCGAGTCACACTTTTACTGTGACCGGTCACACATCGACCACAAACCTTCGCTTCATCATCACCGATTATCAATCGTCTCCGGATACAGATCATGGTTCATCATCCGATACTCGGCCATTTTTTCATACTTTGTGCCGGGCTTGCCGTAGTTGGTGTACGGATCGATCGAGATTCCGCCCCTCGGCGTGAATTTGCCCCAGACTTCGATATAGCGCGGGTCCATCAGCTCAATTAAATCGTTCATGATGATGTTCATGCAGTCTTCGTGAAAATCGCCGTGGTTTCGGAAACTGAAGAGATACAGTTTCAAAGACTTGCTTTCTACCATTTTTTTATCAGGGATGTAGCTGATGTAGATCGTGGCAAAATCGGGCTGTCCGGTTTTCGGGCACAGCGATGTGAATTCAGGGCAGTTGAATTTCACGAAATAGTCCCTGTTTTCGTGTTTATTCGGGAAAGACTCAAGCACTTCCGGAGAATAGTCAAACAAATAATTGGTGCCTTGATTTCCAAGAAGGGTTACGCCTTCCAGTTCTGAATCTTTTCTTGTCGTCATCATTCATCTTCCTTTCTTAAATCAAACACCCCGTTTGTTTCCCCAGATCAGGGTGTGGAGCTGCGGGAGAACGCGGACGCGGTTCAATTCAGGGTCGCGCGTGACCGCTTCTACCAGCTGTTCATATTTTTGGAGCAGCCGTTCGACGAGCCGCTCTTGGTCTTCTGTATGAACGTCATCATTTCCGACCTGAAGAAAAAACGGGATATCGGGATAACGCTGGTGAACTTGTTTTGCAAATTGAAGGTCGTCCGCCGTGAAAATGACGACCTTCAAACTTGCCGCAGCCGCCCGGCCGTGTTCCTTCAGCCTGTCAACAATATGATCAAGCCTGTTAAAATCGGTTTTCATATTGGAGCTCGGCGGCTTTGGCGAAATTGTTAAATCATCGATTCCGGTAAACCAGTCTTGATAAAACGTTCCTTGCGTCTCAAGCGCTGTCCGTATACCGTTTTCTTTTAAAAGGGAAATCAGTCCGTCCAGCTGTTTTAAAAGCGCCGGGTTGCCTCCTGAAATCGTAACGTGCGAGAATGCGTTTCCGCCGATGTCTTTAAGAGATTCGTACACTTCTTCCGCGGTCATCCATTTGATGTCTTTTTTCGCCGAACCGTCCCAGGTAAAAGCTGAATCGCACCAGCTGCACGAATAGTCACAGCCGGCTGTTCTGACAAACATCGTCTTTTGGCCGATGACCATCCCCTCTCCCTGAACCGTCGGACCGAAAATTTCAAGTACGGGAATCGGCTTAGCCATGCTGAACACCCGGTTTCGGACGGTACACGACATAGCTTGTCGGCGTTTCCCTGACAAACACCTGGACGCAATGCGGACGGTTGTTGAGATCTTTCAAATAAGCCTCTACTTTATCGTAAATCGTTTTGGCCACGACTTCTGTCGAAGGGATCCGATCCGCGCTTTCACCTGAAAATTCCTGATGATCATTTAAAAGCGTATGATCGTATTCTCCGTGGATCAATTTTTTAATGGTGCTGAAGTTGACAAGGAAACCTGATGCATTCAACTCATCCCCGGCAATCGTAATATTGATTGTATACGTATGCCCATGGACTCTGCTGCATGCGCCTGCATCCTCTCTCGGAATAAAATGTGCAGCTGACATTTGCATATCTTTATTTAATTCAAAAGAGTAAGGATGGCTTGGTTGCGGATAAATTTGTGTAAGCACTGTTAAGCTCGCTCCTTTTTCATTTTCATATATTCATTGTAGCCGTTTGCGCGAAGCTTGCAGGCCGGGCATTCGCCGCAGCCGTCGGCAATGATTCCGTTGTAGCACGTCAGCGTCTCGTTTTTCACGAAATCAAGCGCATCAAGCTCATCGGCGAGCTCCCACGTTTCCGCCTTGTTCAGCCACATAAGCGGCGTATGGATGACAAACGGGCGCTCCATCGCCAAGTTGACAGTGACATTGCAGGATTTGACGAACTCATCACGGCAATCCGGATACCCGCTGAAGTCTGTCTCGCATACGCCTGTAATGATGTGCCGCGCGCCGACCTGGTAGGCCAGGATCGAAGCGAACGATAAAAACACGAGGTTGCGTCCCGGAACAAAAGTGGACGGAAGCTCGCCTTCTTTCGCCTCAATCTCGATATCATCCCTTGTCAAAGCATTCGGCGCGAGCTGATTTAACAGTTCCATATCAAGAAGGTGATGCTTGACGCCAAGCTTTGCAGCGATCTTTTTCGCGACTTCGATTTCCTGCTTGTGCCGCTGATTATATTGAAACGTGACCGCCTCCACCTCCTGAAATTGCCGAAGCGCCCACAATAGGCAAGTCGTACTGTCCTGACCGCCGCTGAATACGACGATCGCTTTTTCCTGTTTCATAGTTCCTCCTTCTCCGCTTTTCGTCACCATTTCATAAAAGAAGAGATTCAATGATATCTAAACGAAAAAACACCTTTCTCTGTGAGAAAGGTGCTCTAGCAAAAAAACAATAAAAAAGGCCATACCCCAAGGATACAGCTTTCCTTAGTTTTTTATAGAGGGTTTTGCTAGAACCTCTCCCGCAGTTTCAAGCGGATTTTATTTCAATTTTCCTTCGCCATCTTATCACAAATCGCACGTTTCGCCAAGTGCAATGCCTGCCAGTCATCGCTCAGGCACCCTTTTGACGATCAGAAAGAAAATAAAGACGAGGCTCAGCTGGCCGAACAAAGGATAAATGGTCGATATCAGCTTTCCGTAGCCGATTTGTCCCGTCAAGTAGATTGTCAGCAGGATGAAGATAAACACATACAGGCTTTTTATATGAATATATTCATTAATCTGCTTTTCAAGACCGTATAAATTGCCGATGACTGATGTGAAGACTTCCCCGAAAATGATAAACAGATAGATGATATGGACAGAATGCTGGACTATGAATACGACCTGTGCCATCGGGACTTCATATAAAAGGGCATCAGGCAATGTTGAAAGAGACAGAAAGCTTGCGACCAACACAAGGGTAAGCAGAACCCCTCCGATTAATGCTCCTTTTATAATCAGGCGTTCGGATTTCAGTTCAGAAGCGATCGGCACGAGAACAGCCTGTGCGAGCGACAAATTAAAAGCGCCGTACGAGACAGCGGATAAAATCCAATCGGGGTTTGCCGAAAATGCCGCCAAATTGTGTATCTCCGGCCCTCTGAAAATAAACGAGTCAAACAGGACGACAACTGTGAACAGAAGCAGCAGCGGAACGACAATGACATTGACGCCGAATATCCCTTTAACGCCCTTCATCATGACAAACAGACTCAAGGCAATCGTCGCAATCATCCCCGCTTGGTTTGAAAAGCCGAGCTGTTCTTCAAATATCGCCCCCGCTCCGGACAGCATGACGGACGTCACGCCGAGCAAAACCACGAGCATGAAGACATTGACAAATTTCCCAAGCGTATGGCCGAATAAATATTTATTCAGCTCCTGATAAGACTTGGCATTGATTCTGACCGCAATCAGCATCATTTTTGCACCGAGAAACGTAAACATCAGTCCGCTGATCAAAATTCCGGCCAATCCCGGCCAGCCGAATCTTAAAAAAAACTCGACGATTTCTCTTCCAGTTGCAAATCCGGCTCCGACAACCGTTCCTACATAAACAAATGCCAGCTGAAAGGCTGATCCTTGTGATTGACTCATACGACTCCTCCGTAAGCGAATTCCCTTTCTACACCATATGATCCATGTCCTTCAAAAAGAAGGACAACTTCTCATCCAGGAACAAAAAGGAAAAAGCATAGAACTTGAAAGTCAAAGAAGGTCAATGTATACTAATAGTCAGAAATGGTCAAACTGCAGACCATTTTTTCTAAGTCAATTGGTCAAAAAAGGTCAAATTCAATAAAGGGGGTTTTGGCAAATGCGTTGTCAACATTGTCAAAAAAATGAGGCGACGATTCGCCTAAACATGCAAATCAACTTTACAAAAAAACAAATGGATTTATGTGAAGACTGCTATAAAGAGCTGACTCAGCCTTCTATGTTTTCAGGAAATCACTTTTTTGGCGGCGGAGGTTCTTTCTTCAGCCAGCCATCACAAGCGCAGACGCAAACCGCTGCCAAAAAAGGCTTGCTCGATGAACTTGCCGTCAATTTAACAAATGCAGCAAAGACCGGCTTGATCGATCCGGTGATCGGCCGCGATGATGAAGTAGCCCGTGTGATCGAGATCTTAAACCGCAGAAATAAAAACAATCCGGTCTTAATCGGTGAACCGGGCGTCGGTAAAACAGCCGTCGCTGAAGGACTTGCTCTCAAAATCGCCGAAGGCGATGTTCCAAATAAATTGAAAAACAAAGAGCTCTACCTGCTTGATGTCGCTTCCCTCGTGGCAAACACCGGCATCAGAGGGCAATTTGAAGAAAGAATGAAACAGCTGATGAAAGAGCTGAAAGAACGCAAAAACGCAATCTTGTTTATTGACGAAATTCACCTTCTTGTCGGGGCCGGCTCTGCAGAAGGCTCCATGGATGCGGGCAACATTTTAAAACCTGCACTTGCCAGAGGCGAGCTGCAAGTTATCGGCGCTACGACGTTGAAGGAATATCGCCAAATTGAAAAAGATGCGGCGTTAGAGCGGCGCTTTCAGCCGATCATGGTGCACGAACCGACAATTGAGCAGGCCGCAGCGATTTTAAACGGGCTCAAGGAAAAATACGAAGCATATCACGATGTGACTTACACGGATGAAGCGATCAAAGCCTGCGTCATTCTGTCAAGCCGCTATATTCAGGACCGCCATCTTCCCGATAAGGCGATCGACCTTTTGGATGAAGCCGGTTCAAAAGCGAACTTGAAAATCGACACGGTCAGCGGTGAACAAGCTTCCCAACGCCTGCAAGAAATCGAAGCGGAAAAAGCCAAAGCGCTTCAAGAAGAAAACTACGAGCTTGCAGCAAAACTCCGCGACGAAGAAGAAGCGCTGCATAAAAAAATGGAAAGCCATGAGGAAGAAAAACGGGCAACAGTTGAAGCGGAAGACATTCAAGCGATCATCGAACAAAAAACCGGCATTCCGGTCGGCAAGCTTCAGCACGACGATCAGAAGAAAATGAAAGAGCTTGAAGCACACCTTTCAAGCCGCGTGATCGGTCAAAAAGAAGCGGTGAAAAAAGTGGCAAAAGCCGTCAGAAGAAGCCGCGCCGGCCTGAAATCAAAAAACAGGCCTGTCGGTTCATTCCTGTTCGTCGGCCCGACAGGTGTCGGTAAAACAGAACTTTCTAAAAGGCTTGCGGAAGAACTGTTCGGCACGAAGGATGCCATCATCCGCCTCGATATGAGCGAATACATGGAAAAACACGCCGTATCAAAGCTGATCGGTTCGCCTCCTGGATATGTCGGCCACGAAGAAGCCGGACAGCTTACCGAAAAAGTCCGGAGGAACCCGTACAGCATCGTTTTGCTCGATGAAATCGAAAAAGCCCATCCCGATGTCCAGCACATGTTCCTGCAAATCATGGAAGACGGACGTCTGACAGACAGCCAAGGGCGGACGGTCAGCTTTAAAGATACCGTCATTATTATGACAAGCAATGCCGGTGTATCTGAAAAGCGGACAACCGTCGGTTTTAACCGGGAAGAGCAAGTAATGGGCGAACAATCAATGATCGATTCATTAAGCGGCTACTTTAAGCCGGAATTCCTGAACAGATTTGACAGCATCATCGAATTCCAGCCGCTCGAAAAAGAAGATCTGGTCAAGATCGCCGCCCTCTTGCTGAAAGAGCTTGAAGAAACGTTAAAAGAGCAAAACATGACGCTCGAAGTTTCAGATGAGGCAAAAGAAAAAATCGCTGAAATCGGATACCATCCGGCCTTTGGCGCCCGCCCATTAAGAAGAACCATTCAAACAGCGGTCGAAGATCAAATGACCGATCTGCTGCTTGAAGAAGAACACATCAAAGGTTTTGCGGTTATCGTTGAAAACGATGAAATCCGGGTGAAAACAACCAGATAACACACACAACGGCCTCCGATCGCGGAGGTCGTTTTACATACAACATAAGAATCACAAAAGTTCTATTTTTTAACATTAAATAACCCTAAAGTCCCTTTTCACCATGATTTTGCAACAATTTAAGAAACAGCCTAAAGTTCCTATCACGCAACACCGATATTAACGATAGAAAAGTTAGTTAAAGGAATTGGTGAAAAAATGGACAAAACATCGTTAATTGGAATCATCTTAGCTATCATCGGAGTAGGTGTCGGCATGGTCATGAAAGGTGTCAGCCCTTCCGTTCTCGTCAATCCCGCGGCATGGCTGATCATCCTTGTCGGGACAATCGCAGCAGTTGTGATCGCTTTTCCAATCCGCGAGCTCAAAAAGGTTCCCAAACTCTTCGGCATCTTGTTCAAAGAGAAGAAGATGATCGAAATCAACGAACTGATCCCGATGTTTTCCGAGTGGGCGCAAATCGCAAGACGCGAAGGACTTCTCGCTTTGGAAGCAAATTTGAATGAGATCGATGATGAATTTTTGAAAAACGGCATGAGCATGGCGGTTGACGGTCAAAGTGCCGATTTTATCAGGGACGTTTTAACTGAAGAAGTTGAAGCAATGGAAGAAAGGCATCAAGTCGGAGCGGGTATTTTTACCCAGGCAGGCACATATGCGCCGACACTCGGCGTTTTGGGCGCTGTTGTCGGACTGATCGCCGCACTTGCGGATATGAGCGACACAGAAGCGCTTGGACATGCGATCAGCGCCGCCTTTGTCGCCACCCTTCTCGGGATCTTCACCGGATATGTACTATGGCATCCTTTTGCCAATAAATTAAAGCGGAAATCCAAACAGGAAGTCAAAGTCCGCGAAGTTATGATTGAAGGCATCCTTTCGATCTTGGAAGGCCAGGCTCCAAAAGTCATTGAACAAAAGCTTTTGATGTACGTTTCTCCAAGCGAACGCTCCAGCATCGTCATCCCAGATGGAGACAAAGGGGACAGCAGCAATGGCTAGAAAAAAGAAGCACAAAAAAGACCATGAAGAACACGTGGATGAGTCTTGGCTCATCCCATATGCAGACTTGCTGACACTGCTTTTGGCCCTGTTCATCGTACTGTTTGCCATGAGCTCGATCGACGCCAAGAAGTTCGATATGCTGTCAAAATCATTTAATGCCGTATTTACCGGCGGAACAGGAATGATGGATTATTCCAGCTTCACCGAGCCGAAAACGAGCACAACCGAAGATGGAAAAAGCCCTGACCAGGCAAAAGATCTCTCCGAAGCTCAAAAAGAAAAAGACAAGCAGTCGCTGAAAAAAATTCAGGAGCAGGTCAACCGGTTTATTAAAGAGAAGAATCTTCAAAAACAGGTCAATACGAAGCTGACAGACGAGGGCCTCCTCCTTTCCATCGAGGATAATATCTTTTTCGATTCCGGAAAAGCGGAGATCCGCCAGCAGGACATTCCGCTGGCCAAGGAAGTATCCGACCTTCTCGTATTGAACCCGCCCCGCAATATCGTAATCAGCGGGCATACGGACAATGTGCCGATTCGAAATTCTCAATTTAAATCAAATTGGCATTTAAGCGTGATGCGGGCTGTCAATTTCATGGGGCTTTTAATCGAAAATCCAAAGCTTGACGCCAAGATCTTCAGCGCGAAAGGCTACGGGGAATTTAAACCGATCGCTTCAAATGACACCGAAGAAGGAAGAAGAAAAAACAGACGCGTTGAAATCCTTATCCTGCCGATCGGCCAGGAAAATCTGAATAAAAAAGAATAAGGAAGCTGTCTTTTGGCAGCTTCCTTACTCTTTGCCCTTATAAATATTTCTTGCATTCAGTCCGACTTTTTTCAGCATTTCGATGCAGGCTTCTTTCTCCTCATCGCTTAATACGCTGATCATGTTGTGCAGCTCTTCTGCATGACCCGGAAAAATCTTCTCGAGGAGCTCGGTGCCTTTATCTGTAATTTGCGCATAGGTCACCCTGCGGTCTGTCGTACAGGCTCTTCTCGTGATCAGCTGCTTTTGCTCAAGCTTGTCAACCACATATGTAATACTCCCGCTCGCCAGAAGAATCTTATCCCCTATTTGCTGAAGGGGCTGATCCCCTTTATGATAGAGGAGTTCTAAAACGGCAAACTCGGTTGGATTCAGACCATGATGATGAATATGTTTATTCATATGATCATTAATGGATCTGTACGCTCGAGATAATACAATAAATAACTTCAAGGACTGTTCCTGTTCTCTATTACTCATATCACTCATCTCCAAAGAAACAACTACAGGAAAACATTAATAAACTATGAGGAAAATGTCAACTGTTAACATTCAAACCATGTTATGATGAGTAGGAATTGAACAGCAAATAGATATATCCGGAAATTCCCCGGCATTGTGTCCTATTTTCACGGTATTGGTTATCTTTTCTATAAATCGGCTCTCACTAGTGATATAATACCTCTATTCCTGTATCGATTGGGAGAGAGTAAAAACATGCGCAATTTGAAAAGTATATGGAAGAAAATCAGGCTTTATTTGATCTTGGTGATGATCCCCGCCTTCATTATAAGCTTTTTTGTATACGAACAAGAACGAGAAAATATCACTGAAAAGCACCGTCAGACTGCGACTCTCATGCTCAATATTCACCGCAACCAAATCAATTACCTGATCGGCGAAACAGAAGCAAGGCTCAGCTCCCTTGCCACGGCCCTCAACCACCCTGTTAATGAGCAGCATATCAAACGAATCCTGACGGAAACGTATAAAAAAGAACCGCGTTTTTCGGCTTTATACCTTTTAAATGAAGACGGCGATGTCATGGTGAGCACGTCTCCCGCCAAAGAAAAAAAGGCGCTTTCTTACAAGAGCATTCTGCAAAAAGCGGAAAAATCAAAGAAATCCGTGATCACAGACGATATACATACAGTGTCGGACGGGCTGGAGCTGAATATTTTTACTCCGGTCTTTGACAGCGAAGGGAGAACAACAAATTTTCTGCTCGCTTCGATCCGCGTCGATTATCTGAAAAATATCATGAACGTCTTGAGCCCTGAGCTTTATATCAAAATTCTCAATCAGAAGAATCAGATCGTCTTTACGGCAGGCCATTCTCCTCCTGAGAAGCCGGACGGCGGTACCGTCGACGCTTTTTTGGACCAGATCGACTGGAAGCTTGAAGTCTATCCGGAACCGGTCCAGCTTGATGAAATCGTTCACAGTCTTCTGCTGTCATTTTTGAGTATTTTCATTCTGCTGAATATTATGTTCCTCCTGCTCCAGTATGTCCTGCTGAAGCGGCGGACCAAGCAGGAGCGCGCCCAAAATGAAGCGCAGAAGCTCGAATTAATCGGCACCTTGGCGGCGAGCACCGCTCATGAAATCAGAAACCCGCTGACAGGCATCAGCGGCTTTATCCAGCTCCTTCAAAAAAAATATCAATCAAAAGAAGATCAAATGTATTTCTCAATCATCGACCAGGAAATCCGGAGGATCAACCAGATTGTCAGCGAGTTTCTCGTGCTCGGAAAGCCGACGGCAGAGCAGTGGCAGCTCAACTCCATGAATGAAATGATTGACGAGATCATGCCGATTATTCATTCTGAGGCAAATTTATATAATGTGGAAGTGGAATTTCAAGACTGCGGAGAAGATCCGGCTTATGTGTATTGTAAAAAGGATCATATTAAGCAGGTTGTCTTGAACGTCGCCAAAAATGCTCTTGAATCGATGAAAAACGGCGGAAAGCTGGTCATTCAAATCGAACATGATCAAGAGAAGGCGCAAATTATTGTGAAGGATATCGGAGAAGGCATTCCACAAGAAATGATGGAAAGTATTTTCCAGCCTTTTGTTACATCAAAAGAAAAAGGAACCGGACTCGGCCTTGTCGTGTGCAAGCGCATCATTTCCATGTACGGGGGAACCATTCATATCGAAAGCGAACGGCATAAAGGAACGACTGTAACGATTACGCTGCCGACTTCAAAGGAACAGGACGACTGAGGTTTCCCCGTTCCTGTAAAAGAGCCTGCCTTCCTTACGGCAGCTCTTTTTCGTTCATCCGCTATGCCGTATATTTTTCAACGGGCAGACAGTCGATGCAGCCTAAAAAATCTTGCAGCAGATTGTCTGGCGCGTTTTCATTCATAGACAATTTTTGATATTCATAAATTAATTGATCCAGCTCCTGGCTCCGCCTGATCGTTTCATCCCCTGTATATCCATAGATTTCAGCGGCTTCAACCATCATTTGCCGCTTCTTGCTGATGGAAACGAGCAATGCTTCTTTTTCAATATACCTTTGCATACGCTTCACCCCTTACCAACATATCGTTTCTTAAAACCATCCAGATTTTGCGTACTTGAGCATTATTACAGATTATACTTATTTTGTAAACCTATTTCCGAAAAAAATATTTTGAAATCGAGTATAATAGATTTGTGGAATTAATGGTGTTATACCCATCGATGAAATATGGTAAACCACCTTTAAAAGAGTTCATACGGATAGAAGGAGGTCCAATGATGCGCCAAATGATGAAAAAACCAGTTTCAAAGCTCCGAACCGTCTTTGCCGTGAAAGAAGCATATTCAGGCCTCTTATTGTTTTTCAGGGCATTTAGAGCCTGGAGAAAGGGAGACTACCCCTTATTCCCGAAAAAAACAATTTTGCTGGCCGCGCTGGCATTTATCTATGTGCTGTCACCGATCGATTTGATCCCCGATGTTCTCGCAGGCGTCGGCTGGCTTGATGATGCGGCTGTGCTCGCTTTTCTCTTCAGGCAAATCACCAAAGAGCTGGACGGGTTTGAAACACATCTAACAGGGAGAGTAAATTACAATGGAAAACAATAAAATCCTCGGCATCAATCATCTCTTGTTTTCGGTCTCTGACCTGTCCGTCTCTATTTCATTCTATGAAAAGGTGTTTGATGCCAAGTGGCTCGTAAAAGCCGAGAAAACCGCTTATTTTGACCTGAACGGCATCTGGCTCGCATTCAACGAAGAGAAAGACATTAAAAGACAGGAAATCCACGACTCTTACACCCATATCGCGTTTTCGATCCAACAGGAAGATTTGCCGTTCTGGGAAAAGAAATTACACGATTTAGGCGTTAATGTGCTGAAGGGCAGAAAACGGCATGAAGGAGACAGAGATTCAATTTATTTCTCAGATCCAGACGGCCATAAGTTCGAGCTTCACACAGGCTCTGTATTTGACCGTCTTCAATACTATCAAAATGAAAAACCGCATCTTTCATTTCATGAAGGCCACATCAAGGCTCTTTATGACAGAAACAAATAAAAAGCGTCCCCGGGGACGCTTTTTTTATGACTGGTTCACATTCTCTTTTTCATAAATCGGCACCCAGCCCTCTGTCGTCACAAAGATTCTGACAGCCACGACTTTCCGGTCTTCCTGAAGCGTGAAATAATGGCGGGTGTTTTCAGGAACAGAGATCAAATCCCCCGGATTTAAAAGGACATCAAAAAATGTGCCGTCTTTTCCTTCTATCGCAAAGATGCCGTGGCCGCTGACGATAAACCTGACTTCATCGTCTGTATGATGATGCTCCTGTTTGAAGTTTTTCAAAAGCTCATCGAGTTTCGGATTTTGGTCGGAAAGCGAGATGACATCGCTCGCTTTATAGCCGCGGCGTTCTGAAATGTCTTTGATTTCAGCGGCAAAGACGTCTAAAATCTCCTGTTTCTCTTCATCGGTCAAATCGTATTTTTCCTTTAAACCGGCCGGCAGTTTTGTGATATCCCACTTTTCATAAATGACCTCCTGCCGCTTTAGAAATTGTTCTACTTCTTCCTGGTTTTCAATGCTCGTGTTTTGTTCATCATGGATCCGAATTGTCGCCATGCTTTCTCCCCCTTTTTTAGTTAAACGTGATAAGCCTGCAAAGCTTTCAGCTTTAAATGCCAGCTGAACAAGAATTCATATGCTTCAAGCATCCGCTTTGCCTCAAATGCCGTTTTTCCCCAGACAGTAATGCCGTGGCTGCGAATCAGCACTGCGCCTGAATCGCCTGAAAGGTGCCCGGCAAAATCCGCCGCCAAATCAGGAATATGAGCGCTGTTTTCGATAATCGGGACCGTGACCTCCGCGTGCTCCTCCCAAAGTCCGAGCGCCTTTATGATTTCCTGGCCCCTGAATGTCACTTGCTTTTCTTTTGCATAAAGCTCTGAGATGACATTGTTGTCAACCGTGTGGACGTGAAGACAGCAGCCGGCGTTTGTGTGTTGATAGACATAGGTGTGCAGCAGCGTCTCCGCCGACGGCTTCAGCGCGTGTCCGGTCTCCGCCGGCCTCCCCTCTTCGTCCGCCAGGAGAAAATCCTCCTCGGTCTCTTTTCTTTTATCTTTTCCGCTTGCTGTGATGAGAAACCGCAGCGGGTCTTCTGATACTTTGATTGACAGATTACCGCTTGTCGCCGGGAACCAATCCCTTTCCGCAAGCTCTTTTTTTACCTCGGCTAGTTCCTGCCGTTTTTGCTCAGACATCCATTCTTTCACCTCCGCGGTCTCTTCGAGTATTCGCCTTACATCGCGGAAATCGCCGAATGCCGCATGCTTCAAGCCGAGCTCTTCACATTCCCGCAGCAAATAGTCGCGCGCGATGCATAAATCGGAACATTTGGCAGCTTCAACATCTGTAACAGAGTCCCCGATCATGACAACGAAATCGTCCCGGCCTTTCAGCCGGCGGATGATGGAAGGCTTGCAGCAGCCGCAGTCATTTCCGCAGCCGCCGTCACACGGATACGGCCAGCGGATCTCGATATTGCGGCTGGTGAAAGCGGCCTCGTTGCAATAAATGCGGTCCTTTCCGACAATTCCTTCAAGCAGAGGATAGACGAAAAAATCCATCCCTCCGCTCACAACGTAAAACGGAAGACCCTTCTCATCCAGGAAAGAAACAAATTCTTTAAATCCGGGGCGGGTCTCGGCTTGTTTCAGTACATATGCCGTAATGTCTTCTTTCAGGCTGGCCGGAAGCAAATTAAACATTCTGCCGACTCCGTCCCGAATCGATATGTCCTTGGACAGAACCCCGTCTTTTAGAGCGGTCCATTCTTCTGGAGCAAATTGTTTCATAATGCTGATGATGTTGTCGTTTGTTGTGATCGTTCCGTCAAAATCGCAAATGATAAGCGGCTTTCTCATACAGAGACCTCAACCCTTCCCCATTTTTCAAGGGCGAGCTTCAAATCGGGAGAGCGCTTTGCTTTCTCTTCGACAGGCTCCGCTTCTAAGACGGCATCAATGACCGCCCGAAACGCTCTTCCTCCGCCTGCCGCCCCGTTTGGATGGCCGTGAATCCCCCCGCCTGCATTGATGATGTGGTCAATGCCAAAGTCTTTCATCAAGAGCGGGACCATGCCGGGGTGAATGCCGGCCGACGGCACCGCGAATGTCGGTTTAAAGACGTCTTCCTTCGTGCATTCATCGTATATGGCAAGCGCATCTCGCTTCGGCAGAGCGACGCTTCCGTACGGAGAAGGGAACAGGCTGAAATCGGCACCCGCATACCGGTTCAGTTTGCCGAGCAAGAGCGAATGGGAAAAACCGTAATGCGGCGATGAAGTAAGTGCGCCGCTTACTGCCGGGTGCGCCATAATCGGCAGCGGGATGTCATCGTCTTCTGCAAAGCTTTGCAAAACATCGAGCCCGTAGGCAAACACATTAAGCAGCAAAACATCAGCTCCGAGCTCGGCTGCTTTTCTCGCTTTCGCTTTCAGCTCCATTGTCCTGCCCGTCAGGTTGACGGCATACAGCGTTTTGCGCCCTGTTTCTTCAAAGGCTTCCTCAAGCACTTTTTTTCCTTCCGTGATTCGTTTTTCAAAGGGGGCACTGCCTGTTTCGAATAGGATTTCATCGTCCTTGATCAAATCCACTCCGCCAAGAGCCTGCTGCCTCAGCTGTTCCTTCAAGTCTTCCATATCGCGGCCGATGACGCCTTTAAAAATGCTCATCAACAGCGGCCTTTCAAATTCGCCGATTTTTTTCCGGATCCCGTATACGCCGAATTTTGGACCCGGCAAAGATTGCTTAAAAGACCGCGAAAACTCCAAATCCGCCAATTTGATTTTTCCGTCGAGAGACAGCTTTCCAAAAACGGTCGTCAGCACAGCGGGAATGTCGTTTGTAAAATTGGCTTCCGGATAGGCGATGGTGACCGTTGCCTGTTTTTCCCCCAGCTCGCTTTCTGTTTCTTCGACGTTGACGACGCGTCCTTTATGCTTTTTCAGCTGCTCCTGCTTTAAGAGCGGCAGATCTGTCCACGATCCGACCGTCAGCCCGATCGCGATTTGCTCGGCCCGCTTTTCTGCGTCACAGCCTGGATCGGCCAAGATATATGTTGCCAAAAGTTCACTCATTCTGTAGCTCCTTCCTGCTTCATGCATATAAAAAAACCTCTTTTGCTGCTTTAGCTAAAAGAGGTTTCGCTTTTCAGGTTCGAATCCTTATCTCTCAGCGTCAGCTGCAAGAATTAGCACCGTGCTTAAAAAGTCGGTTGCCGGGCTTCATCGGGCTTGTCCCTCTGCCTGCTCTTGATAAGAATATTGATTTTATAAATTATTTTGAATTATCCCATCGTTTCTCCCGGTTGTCAATGACTGTGGCCGGTCTTTTTGAATATATTCAGCTCGGCAATACGCGAAGCCGCTTCCCGGAGCCGCTCTTCGCTTGTCAAGAGGCCGACTCTCACATAGCCTTCCCCGTGTTTGCCGAAGCCGATGCCGGGCGCGGTGACGACATTCGCTTTTTCGAGAAGCAGATCGGAAAAAGCCTCAGATGTATAGCCGTCGGGAACAGGCATCCAGGCGAAAAAAGATCCTTGCGGAGCATCCGCATGCCAGCCGATATCGCGGACCGCGCGGATCCATGCATTCCGCCTTTTTTCGTAGCGCTCATTTTGCTCCTGGACACACGCTTGATCTGATAGGAGCGCGGCCGCCGCGGCGTCTTGGACTGCTTTAAAGAGGCTGACATACATATGGTCCTGGTAAAGGTTCAGCGCTTCGATCACAGAGGCGTTGCCGACTGCAAACCCGACCCGCCATCCAGCCATATTATACGTTTTGGAAAGCGTGTAAATTTCGATTCCTGCGTCTTTTGCTCCCGCCGTTTCGAGAAAGCTGACAGGCCTCTTGCCGTCGTAGCCGATCGCGCCGTAGGCAAAATCATGGACGACGCAAATTCCGTTCGACTTGGCAAACCGGACGGTCTCTTCGAAAAAAGCAGATGTGGCTTGGGCACCGGTCGGGTTGTTCGGATAATTTAAATACATGAGCTTCGCTTTTTCTTTCACTTCCTTGGGAATCCGGCTGTAGTCAGGCAGAAACTGATTGTCCGCTGTAAGCGGCATCGTTTCCATGTTCGCTCTTGCCAGTTCAACGCCCGACCAGTAGTCGGGATAGCCGGGATCGGGAACGAGCACTGTATCCCCCGGATTTAACAAACATTGCGGAAGTTCGACAAGACCGGCTTTTCCGCCGAACAATACAGCGACTTCGCGTTCAGGATCGAGCTCTACGCCGTATTCCCTTTGATAGAACGCGGCCGCCGCCTCCTTGAGTGAACGGCTGCCGCGAAAGGAAGAATACCGGTGGTTTTCAGGGTTGCGGACGGCTTGCGCCATTGTATCAACGATATGTTCCGGTGTCGGCTGATCCGGATTCCCCTGACCGAGATTGATGACATCATGGCCGGCGGCAATTTTTTCATTCACCTTTTTGACCAAGGAAGCGAAAAACTGCTCCGGCAGCTGCTTCAGTACATCTGAATGCTCAAATTTCATACGATTCACCCGCTTTTGAAAAATTCTTGAAATGATAGTCCATCATCATATATTGTTAAATGTAAAATGTAAAGAAAAAAATGAGGTGATCCAGAGTGAAGCTGACAATTTCATGCCTGCAATTCGATATCGCGTACGGCAATCCTTCTGAAAATTTCAAAAAAGCGGAGCAGCTGATCGAGCAGGAAAGCCGGAAGGCGGATATCCTTCTCCTTCCTGAGCTGTGGACGACGGGTTATGATTTAAAAAATCTCGGCTCCATCGCGGATGAAGAAGGCAGGCAAACGAAGAGATGGCTGCAGGAAACGGCAAAAGCAAACCGCATCCATATCGTATGCGGCTCAGTCGCAGTCAAGAAAAAAAGCGGTGTGTACAATATCATGTACATCGCAGACAAAAACGGACATTTGATCAAAGAATACAGCAAAGCTCACCTTTTTCAGCTGATGGACGAACACCTCTATTTGTCAGCGGGCTCAGGCGACGGGCGCTTCGAGCTTGAAGGGATGCCGGCTGCGGGGTTCATCTGCTACGACATCCGTTTCCCGGAATGGATCAGAAAACATACGAGCGAAGGTGCGGGCATCATCTTTGTATCGGCGGAGTGGCCGCTCGCCCGCCTCGATCACTGGCAAAGCCTTTTAAAAGCCAGAGCGATTGAAAATCAGTGCTTTGTCGCAGCCTGCAATCGTTCGGGAAAAGACCCGGCAAACGAATTTGCGGGCCACAGCACAGTCATTGATCCGCTCGGCCGCACCCTTGCTGAAGCAGGACGCGGAGAAGCGGTCATCAGGGCCGAAATCGACCTAAGGGACATTGAAAAAGCGCGGGGGCAAATTCCGGTTTTTGAGGACATTCGCAAAGATTTATATTAAAAAAATGTTGACAAGAAAACGGAGATGCTGGTAACATGTTCAGCAACTGACCGAACTGAAATTTCAAAATTTTATATTGATTTCTCTTATCGAGAGTTGGGTGAAGGACTGGCCTAATGATCCCAACAGCAACCGACCGTAATACCATTGTGAAATGGGGCGCGAATCTCTGCGCCGCTAGGGCACGGTGCTAATTCCATCAGACTTTGAATTCTGAGAGATAAGAGAGGCGTACGCGACAAATCAGCCTCTTTCTCTCGACGAGAAAGAGGTTTTTTTATTTGTTAACGACATTTTAGGGGGAATCACACATGACCGTAACAAAAACCGCAGCATACGAAACTTTGACTGAAAGCTCCGCGGCCGCGCTTGCCGTCCGTCTCGGGCTTTTTCCAAGCAAAAGCACCCTGACATGCCGAGAGATCGGGGACGGAAACCTGAATCTGGTCTTCCGCGTTTATGACAAAGAGCAGCAAAGAGGATTGGTCATCAAGCAGGCGGTGCCTTATGCAAAAGTCGTCGGCGAAAGCTGGCCGCTGACGCTTGACAGGGCAAGAATCGAAAGCAGTGCGCTGATCCGCCAGGCTGAGCACGTTCCGCACCTTGTTCCGAAAGTGTACTATTCTGACACCGAGCTTGCCGTCACCGTATTGGAAGACCTTTCTCACTTGGAAATCGCCAGAAACGGACTGATTGACGGGAAGGATTACCCGCATCTGTCGGAAGATATCGGAGAATTCCTTGGAAAAACGCATTTTTACTCATCAGAATATGCGCTTGACCCAACGGTTAAAGAGCGGCTTGTGAAGCAGTTTACGAATCCGGATCTGTGCGATATTACAGAAAGCCTTGTGTTCACAGACCCTTTCTTTGACCATGAGACGAACGATTTCGAAGAAGAGCTTCGCGATGAAGCAGAAGTTCTTTGGGGCAATGAAGCGCTAAAAATTGAAGCGGCAAAACTGAAGCAGCGCTTTTTATCAGCGGAGGAAACGCTGATCCACGGAGACCTGCATACAGGCAGCATTTTCGCCGGTGAAGATGGCGAAACGAAAATCATCGACCCTGAGTTTGCGTTTTTCGGCCCGATCGGGTTTGACATCGGACAGTTTATCGCCAACCTGCTGTTAAACGCGCTTTCTCGCGAAGAAAACAGGCGGGCTCCTTTATACCGCCATGTTGAGACCGTCTGGAATACGTTCAGCCGGACATTCAGCGAAGCATGGGAAAACGATGCTGTTGAGACTTGCAAACATGAGAATGGGCGCCTTGAGTCAGTCCTGAGACAGGCGTTTGAAGACGCAGCAGGCTTCGCCGGCTGCGAAATGATCCGCCGGACGATCGGCCTCGCCCATGTTGCGGACCTTGATACAATCGTTCCATTTTCCCGGAGAATCAGCCAAAAAAAGCTCGCCCTTAAAATAGGCGCAGCATTCATAGAAAAACGCAGCGGTTTCCGGACGCCAAAAGACATGATTGAAGCGTTTCGAAACGCGCTTAAGGAGTGAATGACATGCCGGAACAATTTGCGGTGCCCCGTTCTGTCGAATGGGAAGAAACATCGGTAAAAATCCTGAACCAGCAAAAGCTTCCCGAAAAGACGGAGTACCTGCATCTCACAACTAAAGAAGACATCTATGATGCGATCCAAACGCTAAAAGTGAGGGGAGCGCCTGCCATCGGCATAACAGCCGCCTTCGGACTCGCCCTTTGCGCACAAAGCATCGATACATCTGATGTTTCCGCTTTTCTGCGGGAGCTCCGCAAAATCAAAGATGAACTCAATCAGGCAAGGCCGACAGCCGTCAATTTATCCTGGGCCCTCAATCGGCTGTTAAAAAGCGCAGAGGGCGCAAAATCGGTCAATGAGGCAAAAACAAACCTCGTCCACGAAGCGATTCAGATCCAGGTTGAAGACGAAGAAACATGCCGGCAGATCGGACAGAATGCTCTGCATTTGTTCAAATCGGGCGACAGCATCATGACCATCTGCAACGCCGGCTCGATCGCGACAAGCAGGTACGGAACGGCCCTTTCCCCGTTTTACCTTGCCAAAACAAAGGATCTCGACCTTCATATTTACGCCTGTGAAACAAGGCCTGTTCTTCAGGGGGCGCGCCTGACGGCGTGGGAGCTTATGCAGGGGGGGATTGACGTGACGCTGATTACAGACAGCATGGCTGCCCATACGATGAAGGAAAAGAACATTTCAGCCGTCATTGTCGGAGCGGACAGGATCGCAAGAAACGGAGATACAGCCAATAAAATCGGAACGTTCGGCTTGGCAATCCTCGCCAAAGCCTTTCAAATCCCGTTTTTTATCGCTGCTCCCCTGTCAACTTTTGATGTCTCGATTTCATGCGGCGACGACATTCCGATTGAAGAACGCGATCCGGATGAAGTCAGACGGATAAACGGAACGCAAATAGCGCCGCAAGAGGTGCCTGTGTTCAATCCTGCTTTTGATATCACGCCGCACGATTTAATCTCTGGAATCATCACGGAAAAAGGGATTATCACAGATAGATTTGAAGAAGAAATCGAAGCGCTGTTTTCCGCTGAAGCCCTTACTTAGGCCGCTTTAGCGGATTTTAATCGATTTGATGATGTCTTTCTTTTGCTCTTCGGTCAAAACGTGCAGCTTGACGAACAATTCCGCGTATCCTGCTATTTTTTTCGGGCGGTTTGTTTTCACTTATTCGTCCTCCTTTTTTACCAAGGCCAACATTTTTAACTTAATAAAATTATATGTCGCGGACGAAAAAAAGAAACGGCGTGCTCGTATATTATTTTCCTTTATACGCAATATTTTCGATGTCGAGCAGCACCGCTTTTTTATCCGTTTCATTTCCGGAATACCCCGTCAATGAACGATTTTTGCCGATGACACGGTGGCACGGGATCAAAATCGGCAGCGCATTTCTTTTATTGGCTTGGCCGATTGCGCGCACCGCTTTCGGATTCCCGACGGCGCATGCGATGTCTAAATAGCTCCGTGATTCACCGTACGGGATCGACTGCAGCGCCTCCCACACCTTTTTCTGAAACGGGGTTCCATCCTGGCGGAGAGGAAGGGTGAACGTTTTCCGCTCCCCCTGGAAATATTCTTCGAGCTGGCGCTTTGCCTCCTTCAACAATTCCGTTTCGGCCGGGCGAAGCTCCAGGCCGTCTTGTTGAAGCTGTTTTAGTTCTTCTTTTTCAAATAGCAAATGTGTAATATGGTTATTTTCCTCGACGATGTAGGCTTGTCCAAAAGGCGAGGTCATTTCAATATAAAAGCCCACGATGCGATTAAGCCTCCTCCTCATGCTGCTGTCTGATCGGGAGAGTCAGGTGGAATGTCGTGCCTCTCCCTTCTTCACTTTCAACTTCGATTTTTCCTTTATGTTCTTCAATAATTTTATAACTGACCATCAGCCCGAGTCCAGTGCCCCGTTCTTTTGTCGTGTAAAAAGGTTCGCCGAGCCTCTTCAATTTGTCTTCTGTCATGCCGATTCCTTCGTCAGCAAGCGAGACAATGATATGGTCGTCTCCTTTCGGTTTGATCGACACATATACATTGCCTCCGTCGGGCATTACTTCGATCGCATTTTTCAAAATGTTGATAAATACCTGCTTCAGCTGATTCGGCTCGCAGTAGATCAGCGGAATGCCGTCTTCGCACTTCAGATGCATCTGGACGTTGTCAAGGTTTGCCTGCGCATGCAGCAGATCCATTGTGTCCTGCATGATTTTGACGATGTTTTTTTCTTCATACATAATCGCCTGCGGTTTTGCAAGGATGAGAAACTCCGTAATAATGGATTCAATCCTTTTGAGCTCTGATGTGATGACATTAAAGTAAAGCGCGTGATCCTCATTTTGGATGCTGCCTTTCAGCAGCTGGATAAATCCTTTTAATGCCGTCATCGGGTTGCGGATTTCATGAGCAATTCCGGCTGCGAGTTCTCCGACGACATGGAGGGTATCAGACTTGCGGAGCCGCTCTTCAAGCTCTTTTCGTTCCGTCACGTCTCTGAGCATCGCCAGATTCATATTTTGAATGATGTTTCGCTTAAATGAAAATTCAAGTATCCGTTTTTGGTCGCTCAGCAGGAATGGGATATCATTGTCCATTTCTTCAAAGGAAATCGTTTTAGCGGGAGAAGCCGCGTTTTCGATGTGATAGCCGGAGATGACATCAAGAAGATTGGACGTTTTCAGCTGTTCAAGAGGGATGCTGAGAATTTTTCCGGCAAGGGGGTTCGCATCGATAATATCGTACTGGTTGTTGAAAAGAACGATTCCGTCCATTGATCCGTTGAATACTTTTCTGAACTTCAATTCGCTTTCCCGCAATTCTTGTTCCATTCGTTTTCTGTCGCTGACATTTCTCAAAATGGTTAAGTCCTGGCTGTCGAACATAATCCGTTTTGATGTGAACTCAAGCTCCTTATATTGTCCGTTTGCCATACGAAACAGCAGTTCCGCCCGGATTTCCCCTTTTTGATCGTACTGCTTTTGAATGGCATGATACCGCTGATCGGTTCGATCTATAAAATCAGTCATCTTCTTGTTGAGCAGCTGGTCCATCGGCAGTTCGAAGATTTTGCAGGCCGACTGGTTCGCTTTGACGATGCGGCCGTCGTTATTCATCAGAATGATGGCATCCATCGCATTTTCAAAGACTTCCCTAAAGCGTTCTTCGCTCTTAAACAGCTGTTTTTCCATTGAGCGCTTTTCGGTAATATCCCTCATAATCGACATGTAAAAGCCATTTAAAATATTCGAGGTTATCGTCAGCTCAAACAGCCTGTCTTCTCCTGATCTGAGGCGGACAGGAAGCTCCCCTTTTGCCTTCCCTCTTCTGAAAAGAGCGTTCCAGATTTTATCGAGCCGCCCCTTGTTTTCAGGCGATACGAATTGAGACAGCTTCAGTTTTGAGAGCTCTGATTTTTCAATTTCGAAGCTCTGGCAAAACGAATGGTTTGCATCGATGAAACAGCCTTGTTTATCAAAGATGACGATTCCTTCAACCGCGCGGTGAAACAAATCTTTAAACAGCTTTTCATTGATGGTGCGCTCCCGCTCCAATATTTTTTTAGACGAAATGTCTCTCATGACGACAAAAAAGCAGTCCTCACCGATTCCTTTGCTTGCGGTAAATTCGATATATTTGACAGATCCGTTGTCAAGCCTGATGGCCACTTCTTTTTTCGCATATCCCCGCTCCAAGAAGCGGTGAATGTTCTGGTTTAGTTCATCCGGCGGAACGGCGTGCAGGAAGTCGAGCGCCGACCGGTTCAGCAAATTCTTTTTTTGGCTTTGCAGGATCTTGCAGGCGGCATCATTCGCCTTAATGATGTTCATCTGTTTATCCAATATAAAAATAGCGTCCAGCGTCCCGTTAAACAGCAGCTCATACTGATACAAATCCGCTTTCAGCTTGGCGTTTTCTTTCCTCAGTCTGTTCAGCTGGTTTTGCAGATTTAAGGATTCATTCAAATCAAGAGTTTCCTCCATTTATTACACTCCTTCTTGAAAACCTGTCCTCCAATTATTCTACAAACCGGAAAATCTTCCTTCATTTGTTTCAAACTTTTACAACCTTTCCGCCTATTTTACATGAAGATGACGATATAAAAGTTCCTTACTGTTCAATTACATCGGCCTAACAATAAGACTTAATGCATAGGAAAACACATGCTTTCTATTTTAAAATTTTAAAATGAGGCAAGACTGGTTGAAGACGTCATTCCGGAAAGAATGTAGCCGGGTTCAGACGCTTCCCGCACCGGCGCCTCCTGAAATTGTTTGCGAAAGGGTGATGTTATGGCGAATTCACGCGACAGCTATTTCGACAACGCAAAATTCCTATTGATTTTTCTCGTCGTCTTCGGACATATAATCAGGTCCTATATTCATGACAATGATGCACTGCTTCATATTTATAAATTTATTTACACGTTTCATATGCCTGCTTTTATTCTCATATCAGGCTATTTTGCAAAAGGGTTCAATCGGCCCGGATATGTCAAAAAAATCGCCTGGAAGCTGATCGTTCCCTATTTGATTTTCCAGGGAATCTATACGCTGTTTTATTCCTTTATCGATGATCAAAGCTTAACTGCCGCAAATCCGTTTGAACCGCAATGGTCGCTTTGGTTTTTGCTGAGCTTGTTTTTTTGGAATCTCCTGTTGTTTCCGTTCACAAAACTGCCGGCGAAATGGGCGTTTGCCGCAAGCTTTGCGATTGCCGTTCTTGTCGGGTATATCGACATGATCAGCAACACGCTCAGCCTGTCCCGCACGTTTGTTTTCTTTCCGGTCTTTTTGGCGGGCTATTATTTGCAAAAAGACCATTTTAAAATGCTGAAAGGCTGGAAAGGAAAGCAAGCGGCTCTAGCCGTTTTAGCAGCAACGTTCGTTTTCTACTTTTTTGCAGACTTCGATTACTCCTGGCTGTTCGGTTCCAAGCCTTATTCGGAATTCGGCGATGTCGGGATAAAAAGCGGGTTAAACCGGGTGGCGCTTCTCGTTATAACATTTGCCTCAACCTTCGCGTTCATGGCGCTGGTGCCTGAAAGGCGGTATTTCTTTACCCTCTGGGGAACGCGCACATTCTATGTCTACCTGCTGCACGGCTTTATCATCAAGTCGTTCAGAAAGACGGGCGCGGAAGAATGGCTTGCCGATTATCAGAGTCTGACGCTATTGTTCATCGCCACGGCAATTTTAACCTTCTGCTTATCAAGCGGATTTGTGAAAACGGTCGCCCAGCCGTTCATCGAATTAAAAATGACGAATTTAATAAGGCTGTTGAAAAAAGACAACGGATATAACCCTTATTTAAAATAAATGAAGGTCCAAATCGTTTCCGATTTGGACCTTTCTCGTTTGCTCTGCAGTTTCATTCTTTATCTTTATCCCGCTTCTGTCCGTCCGCCTTTTTGTTCTTCTTTTTATTGTTCTCGATCACATCGATAAATTTAAAGGCGTTGACATCGCCCAGTTCGTTCGAAAATTCCTCCTGAAGCACATCGGGATTCATCGGTTTTTTATGGTTTTGCATATCCTTGCTTTTTTGGTGTTTTTTCATTGGTGCGATTCTCCCTGCTTCCCGTGTTTCGAGTTGCGGTTGGCTCCCCTGTCTCCGTTTTCGGCGTCATATTGGGTCATGTATTGATGATCATGCATGCTTTCAGCAGGCGTTTTATTGTTAAGAGCCGCTTCATTCCTGGCAACTTTTCTTTTCATAATGACATTCCTTTCTTTAGTCGTTTCATCCATATCCTTTCCGTTTCGGCACATTCCACACATCCAGTTTTCGGCAAAAAAATAAGCACCCTGAAGGGTGCTTATTTAAACACTTTTTTCACTTTATTAACGACGTATGAGCTGCCGCCGCGGTCTGAAACATCCTCGATCATCATCGTGATTAAAAGGTTTTTGTTTTTGTAATCATAGGCGGTGAACCAGCCGTTTTCTTTGCCTTTTTCGTCTTTTTTCGTTTTCAGTTCGGCCGTTCCCGTTTTCCCTGCGATCGTAAGCCCTTTGACAACCGGCTTGTAAGCCGAGCCGCGCGGGTCTTCTACAACGCCTTTTAACCCTTTTGTAATCGCTTCTGCTCCGCCTGTGGGCAGTACGTTTTTATGCCATATTTCTTTCTCTTCGCCGTCCTTTTTGATCAGGTGCGGCTTGATCAGATTACCGTCATTCAAGAAAGGCGTATAGCTTGCCGCAAGGTGTATCGGCGACATCAGCATTTGCCCCTGTCCGTATCCTGAATCGGCAAGGAGAATATCCGAGTCGATTCCTTCGTTTGATATGGAGGAAGACTTCGTCGGGAATTCATAATCAAGCTTTTCCTCAAAGCCGAATGATTTCAGGCCTTCGACAAATTGATCCTTGCCTGTATCAAGGGCAGTCTGGGCGAAATAAATGTTGTCGGATGTGATCAGCGCGTTTTCCAAGTTGACGTCGCTTAGTCGATCGGAAACCCGTGTGACTTTATATCCGCCCCATGACGAATCTTTCTGCCATTCCTTCCCTTCGATCTTCTTAGGTTCATCCGCTTTGATCGCATCATTTTTCAGACCGATTGAAGCGGTGATCGGTTTGATCGTTGAACCCGGAGCATAAGTTTTATTAAATTTAGAGGTGAATGGCGCAGACGCATCTTTGTTGAGCTTTTCCCATTCTCCTTTTTTCCAGCCGAACAAAAACCCGTTCGGATCATATGAAGGCGCGCTGACAAGCGCCAGCGTTTCTCCAGTCTGCGGTTCTAAAGCAACGGCAGCGCCGGAGTCATCTTTTAACTGGCTGTACAGTTCTTCCTGTTTCTTAATGTCGATCGTGGTGTGGATGTCTTTTCCGTCTTTTGCATCCTTTGACGCAACCGTCGCGCCTGATTCAGGGATCGAAATCGTCCAGCCGATTTCTCCTCTGAGCTCTTTTTCATAAATATGTTCGAGACCGACGATTCCGAGCAGTGAATGCTCGCTGTAGCCTTCTTTATTCTGTTTTAATTCCTCTTCGGTAATCGGCCGTATGTAACCGGTAAGATGTGCGGCTTTTTCACCGTAAGGATAGTATCTTGACTGCGTATCCTGCTTCAAAACCCCGGGGAGAGAGGTCGCTTTTTTGAGAAGCTCGGTGCTGCCAGGCTTCACTTTTTTCAGGGGAACGAATGAATCGTCCGTCACCCAGCTTGCGGACAGCTGTTTTTCTATGTCTTCTTTTTCCATATCAAGCATGTTCGCGAGCTTTTTGATGACACCGTCTTTATCATCTCCGAGCTGCCCCGGAACGACGCCGATTTCAGGCACTGTCGCATTCGTAGCGAGCGCCTTTCCGTTTCTGTCATAAATGATGCCTCTAGTTGGCTCCTTGGCGGTAATCCGGATGGTCTCCCCTTTCTTCAGCTGTGAAAAAATAAAGGATTGGTTCCAGTTGACCTTCCATGAAGTGTCTCCGTCTTTTTTTTCTTTGACAAGCTTTGCCTTGCCTTGAAAAGAAACCGGACCGGCCAATGTCTTCATGCTGACTTTATACGGTATCGTCACCGAATCATTTTTCTCTTTATTTTTTTCATCTTCATCGTTGTCGACGGTTGAAACCTTCAAATCGGAAACTCCAATCTGTTCATAAATAGATTGATTACGCTTGATGAAATCGTCTTTTGAAATCGATTTTTGCGCTTCAGCCGACAGCTGTTCATACATTTCTTCAAATTTTTGCTCGTTCCATTTGTCTACATATTGGTCCATGCTTTCTTTTGCTGTCGGCTCGTTAGAACAGGCTCCGGCGAGCAATAGAAATCCGGCGGCTATAAACAAATGGATGACTCTCTTTTTCATCGTTGTTTCCCCCTTTTTTTCAAGTCCGCCATTTAAGCATTATATCATACAAATAAATACAGCGACCGACTTTATGATCATAAAAAAAGACAGTTTGACTAAACTGTCTTTCTTATCCGATAATGATCCTTTCCTTCGGGTAATGGTAATTCGCTTCGATTTCTTTTCTGCCGAATAAATAAAGCAGCGTGACAATGCCGATTCGGCCAATGAACATCAGAAGGATGATGACGCTTTTGCCAATCGTGCTCAAATCTGGGGTGATGCCCATCGACAAGCCCGTCGTACCGAAGGCCGAACACACTTCAAACAGCAGTTCAAGCAAAGAATGCTTTTCTGTCACTGTCAAAATGAGTGTCGAGACGAAAACAAGAATAACCGCCATCAGCGTTACAATCAATGATTTCATCAAGTCCGCTTGGTGCAGTTCCCTTTTGAAAACCTTCACCGATTTATTTCCCCTCGCGAAGTGGAACAGGGCCAACAGGTTTAAGGCAAAGGTCGTTGTCCGGATGCCCCCTCCGACAGAGCTTGGCGAAGCGCCGATAAACATAAGCATACACATAAACAAAATGGTCGTATGCGTGAATTGGCTGATATCGATCGTCGCGAGTCCGCCGCTCCTGGTCGTCGTCGACTGAAACAGAGAAAAGAAAAATACCTCGTGCCACGATTTCCCTGAAAAAGCAAAGCGCGCTTCCATGGCAAATATGCCGATCGCACCTCCAATTACTAAAAGGAAAAAAGTTACTGATGTCAATTTAGTAAACAGGCTGAAAGAGAATTTACGCTCTTTGCTGAGCAGAAAATCCTTTACCTCGATGAGGACCGGAAAACCGATCGCTCCAAGAATGATCAGCATCATCACGATAAACTGAACGAAATAATCATGCTGAAACGGAATCAGCGAGTTGCCTGTAATGTCGAAACCTCCGTTGGTCGTTGCACTGATGCTTGTAAAAAATCCGTGCATAAAGGCTTCTCCAGGTGTCTCAAAGTACTTTAAGAAATAAGTGCCGAGAATCAGCCCGCCAAACAGCTCGATCAGCAGGATTAAGCCGAGCACGTGCTTCATCAGCTTGACGAGGCCCGATAAGTTGGATTGATTTTGATCGGTCATAATCAGACGGCGCTCTTTCAAACCGATCCGCTTGCCGAAAATCAGCCAGACGAATGTACCCAAAGCCATCACGCCGATCCCGCCAAATTGCAGAACAAACGCCAAAATCCAAATTCCGGCCGTGCTGAATGTATCGGCTGTATCAACAACCGTCAAACCGGTTACACTCACTGCGCTCACCGCGGTAAAAAGGGCGTCGATAAAAGACCATTCAACATTATTTTTGTGTGCAACGGGCAGACTCAATAAAACAACCGAAACTGTCACCGCTAAAAAATAATAGAGCGCGATCAGCTGTACAGGAGACAGCACGCGCAGTAGTTTTCTCAATAAAACCTTCATAATCGTTCCTTCTTTTCAATATTCAAAAGTTGCTTCTTGTGTATAACGTGTTCCATTTTAAAGGAAACATGCTATTATGTACAGCCGCTTTTCGATTTTTAAATTTAAAAAGCAAACCCCCTTGAAAAAGGGGGTTTGCATCTTTATTATTTTGCTTCCAGACGGCGGATTCTGTCGCTTAAATCAGGGTGTGTTGAGAAAAGCGATGTATGCTTTTTCCCGTTGATTTTTAAAGTTGCAACAGATGCCTGTTCTTCTTTGACTCTTGAAGTGTACTGCTCAAGCGAGCGGAGCGCGTGAATCATCTTATCCTTGCCTGCAAGGTCTGCTCCTCCTCTATCCGCATGATATTCGCGGTGGCGGGAGTACGCAAACACGACAAGGCTTCCGAGAATAGAGAACACAATTTGGAATACGATGACCGCGATAAAGTGAACGATCGGCGCCAGCTCTTCACGGACAACGCGTGAAACAGCCCATGCCGCAATCCTTGCGAAGAAAACAACGAACGTATTGACGATTCCTTGAAGGAGCGTCATCGTCACCATATCGCCGTTTGCAATATGCGCCACTTCGTGGGCAAGTACGCCTTCCACTGCGTCGTCATCCATTTCCTGAAGAAGGCCCGTCGATACAGCGACAAGCGAGCGGTTTTTAGACGGCCCGGTCGCAAAGGCATTCACTTCGCGTGAATTGTAGATGCCGACTTCAGGCATCTTTGTCAGTCCGGCAGCGCGGGACAGCTTATATACCCGGTCAACGAGCTGCTGTTCTTCATAGCTGAGCGTTTGCTTATCAGGATTCAGCACCTGAACGCCCATCGCCATTTTCGCCATCCATCTTGACATCAAGAGCGACATAAAGGAGCCGACAAAACCGACAACTGCACTAAATACGAGAAGCGCAACAATATCGATGCCGCCGTTAGCCGTGAAATACGTGCCTACCCCTGTCAGCGAACCGATAATCGAAAGCACGATACCGATCGTCGTAATGACTAAGATGTTCGATAAAAGAAAGAGAAAGATTCTTTTTCCCATGATTACCTCCATGTTATAATAAGATCAAATGAACTCGTATAATAAAATTATACGGCATAGAATTGAAAATGCAAGTGATAAGACGTAAGATAATGTTTATATTGTTTGCTATTTCATTTTAATACATAATGAGGTGGAATGATGAAACCTTTTAAACTGACTCGCCTGGAAATGGCCAAACTGATGTACGCTTTAAAAGGGCAGCTGGATGTCAGTCCGCTAGCGATTCTTTTGAGATCGGCCGATTTGGCGCCCGATGAGCCGGAAGACAATTTGGACATCCCCGAATTCATTGCCCGGTACGAACGGAAAAAACAAAAAACGGAACACGGACTTTCCACAAATGAAATTGTTGAACTTGGAAATTTGTGCGAACTGACATCCTTAAAATCGACAGCCATCCAAAACTGGATCAAACGCGATATAAAAGATTTGATGGGGCATCCGGAACTCGGCAAAAAATATTCCATCGACCAAGCCGTCATCCTTCTCATTGTACGAGACTTAAAATCGGTTTATGACTTCGAAACGATCCGTCCGATCTTAACAACGATTTTTAATACGATTACAGACCGCTCCGATGATGTAGTGAGTCCGCTGCGCTTTTATGAAGGGTATGCGCGGGTCCTTGATCATGTGTACCAGATCAAAGACTATACGCTCAATAAATCGGCGCTTGAAAAAATCGTCATTGAGCAGACTGGACAGCTCCGCGATTTTTATAAAGATCTGGCCGATCCCGAATGGAACAAAGCGAGAGACATCACCGCAGTCACTGTGCTGTCCGTCATCGCTTCGCACATTCAGGCGACCGCACATTCCATGATTGACAGCGTCTTCTTAAAATATGAAATGAAATAATCGCCGACCGGCGCGCCTGGCTTGCCAATTGCCAGGCGTTTTTTTGCCCTTCAACAATTGCCAGCATAAAAAGCCTCAGTCCAAATCAAACTAAACAAGCAGTACCAATTGAAAAAGGAGTTGAGAATGCATGGCAAGAACGAATAAGCTCCTCGTTCCCGGGGCAGAGCAGGTTTTAGACCAGTTCAAATACGAAATCGCCCAAGAGTTCGGCGTCCAGCTCGGCTCGGACTCGGTCGCTCGCTCAAACGGATCTGTAGGCGGGGAAATGACAAAACGACTTGTACAGCAGGCACAAGCTCAATTGAATGGGCATAATGACAAATAAATACCCTATGGATTATTCGCCGGGCCCGCTCGGCGGATATTCTTGTTTATTCGTTTGGTCAGAAGGCTTTTTCTCCTTTTGGTAAGGAGGTGATTTAGAGCTCTCTTGATTTGAACCGGAACCGCTTTTTGGCGTTCCTTCCTCCGTCTGCTGACCGTCTTTGTCATTATGGTTATGTTCCTGAGGGTTTTTGGTATTAGGGGAATTTGACTCCTTTTCTTTTTCCATTTCTTGATCAGGTTGAGACTGATCTTCATCTGAAGGTTTTTCGCCGTCCGGATGATCTTCCGTATCTGCTTCTTTATCATCCGTATGCTGTTCCGGCTGATCTTCTTCTTTCACAGCTTTCTCCTTTTCTCCTGTGTTTTCTTCCTGATTTTGATCATCTTTTTTATTTTCATTGTCATCATCTTTGTTTTTGTCTTCTAATTCATCTTTGTGGGAACGGATATAACGGCCTGTTGAGATGCCTTCTTTTTGGGCTTTTGCACGCGTATCAAGGTCTGATTCCACCGCTTCCATCTTATAATTCTGCTGCTCGTATTTTTTCGCTACATCATCGATTTCGCTTTTTACCGTCGCCTTATACGTGTCATCTTCATTGTTTTCGTATACTGTGGCGATAAGCACTTCTTTTGATTCGGTGACATAACCGCTCTTATCGCTGTCTTCGACAATTTCACTGATCACTTCTTTAAAGTCAGACTTTTCCCAATTTTTTATACTATCCATTAAGGCCTTCCCATCCTCGTTCAGCGGCACCAAATCGATAACTTCACAGTTTTTGTTGAGCGTCAATTCAAAGCTTGGGTTGATATCGATCGTCATGTAGGCGTATGCTTTATTGTTTAAAACATCAGGGATGATCATGAAAGCGAGCAGCATGATCGCGGCGATTGAAAAAACGCCGGCTTTCAGCGGACGGAGCGAAAGCAGATCAAAAAAGCCCGCACGCCTTCTCGACATTCTCGTCTCCGCGGGAAAAGCAATTTCCTGACCGATTTCATAATCTTCCTCTGTGCTCTTTGCTTTTAAAAATTGTCCGTCAGGGGTTAGCAATGTGACGAATTTTTTATTTTTTTCTACAATAATTCCTCTTCTCATGAATTGAGCACCCCTTTTAGATAATCTTTAAGGTAAACATAATCGCCCGTTATAATGATCGCCATAGCGATGATATATTTGCGGTTTCTCTCTACGGTTTTTCTGCTGACAGCCACAAGCTTTTCAAGCTGTTTGACGGGAAGCTGCTTCTTTTCAAACAAGATCTTTTTTAATTCTTCATGTTCGACAAGCGTATATGCCACTTTGATGGCGTTTTGCCTTGCATCCGTATGTTTCGGGGAATGCTCCAGCAAATCGGAAAAAGACAGGCCAAAACTTTTAAGCCTTTCTTTAAAATGGAGAATCTCCTCCCGCCTTTGCTCCTGTTCGAGCATGCGGTTGAATTCATGAATGGAAAGCTCCGCTTCAATCATGCTTTGGGAGGATTCCTGTTCTTCTCCTTCTTGCATGTCCATATTGATGTTCTGGGCATTTCTCGCTTCTTTTCTGATATAATCAATGACTTTGCGCTTAATGATCAGCTCTGCAAATGCAAGCAGAGAATTTCCTTTATCTGAAGAATATTTTTCAATGGCTTCATTGAATGCAATCAAGCCGATGCTGAATTCATCATCTTTTTCATCTATATATCGTTTGCACACGGATGAAACCGTTTTAGCCACAAAAGGCTTATATTGATCGATAAGCTCGTTTTGCAACTGCTGATTTCCTTTTTGTATGCTTATTACAGACTCTTCTAATGATTGTTTCCTTTTTCCTGTCTTAAACAAAAGGCTAAGCACTGGTTTCACCTCAGTTCCTCCCTATACTACTCATTAATGATAGCTAATTTGATAGGGATTCGCAAAGGAGAAAACGCGGTATTCATTTCTAATTTTTCAATTGTGACAGTCATTTGTTTGATCTCCTAGAACAATTCGTGATCTGTTTGACGATTAAGGGGGTTTTCCCGCCGTTTTTGTAACATGGCTGTTAATAAAATGAAATCTTATTTCGATTGATCTAGGGCCATCTTCCCCGGCTCTTCCTCGTGCGGGCAAAAAAAGACCGCCGGTGAAAGACCGGCAGTCTGGGAAAAGCTGTTTACTCCTCAGCAGCTTTATTCTCGTGTTTGTTCGGATTTGTCATAAACCATCCCCCGAGCGCAATGGCGATCAGCACCGCCCAGAAGATGAACTTCCAAGTACCTGAATGAATAAAATGTTCAGAGACGATATTGATTTGCGGGTGTGCGAGCGTATAGAGCGTCAGTTTCACACCAACCCAGCCGACAATCAGAAAAGCAGCCGTTTCCAGGCTCGGACGTTTCTTTAACAAGTTCACAAATTGACTTGCAGCAAAGCGCATAATAATCAATCCGATGATCCCGCCGGCTAAAATTACCATGAACTGTCCGCCGTCAAGCCCGCCGATTTGCGGCAGGTTTGTCGCCGGAAGTGTGACAGCCAGCGCAACCGCAGCTAAAATCGAGTCGACGGCAAAAGCGATGTCTGCCAGTTCAACTTTGATAACCGTCGGCCAAAAACCGCTTTGCTTCGTCTCCTTCACTTTTTCGTCCTTTTTGAAAACGTGGGTTTTCAAAATATGATGGACGGAAATGTAAAGCAGATAAACGGCGCCGATCGCCTGCAACTGCCAGACATTGACAAGGAAAGAGATCGCAAACAAAGCGCCGAACCTCATCACAAACGCGCCGGCCAACCCGTAGAAGAGCGCTTTTTTTCTGTCTTTTTCAGGCAAGTGTTTAACCATGACCGCCATGACGAGGGCATTGTCCGCGGCCAAAATGCCTTCCAGCCCGACTAGGATGAGAAGAACCCAACCATATTCAAGTAATAATGCTGCATCCATTTTGTAATTCCTCCTAAGTGATTGTCTCTTTCTCTTATTCCCGCTAATGCGGCAGGGTATTTTCAGAAAACAAAAAAGACCTCTGCCAACATTAGGCAAAGGTCTTGCTAGACATGGTTATCATTAATTAAAACATGCCAACAAAGCCGATGGATGAAGATCCATGAACTGACGACTTTGTTTCCGGTTAAACATCCGGACGCTACTCCCCTTTGGGATAAAAGAAAATATTGAATTATAAGATAATATTAACCTCATATGCGCACGGCTGTCAATCCTTATTTTTATTTATAAAGGCTGAAACGCTTTGCGATTTGATTTTGTTCCGCCTGCCCTTCAACCAAAGGTAAAGAACGAACAAAACGATGAACCCGATGCCGACCGGAAGAAGGTATCCGTCCAATAGGCTGCCGACCTTGCTCCAGTTTTCGCCGAGGTAAAAGCCTAAATAGACATAGACGAACGTAATCGGCGTGATCGCGAGGAATGTATAAATACAAAATACCCACACATTCATTTTCGCGAGTCCGCACGGAATGGAAATCAGCGTTCTGATTCCAGGTATAAAACGGCCGCTGAATGCGACAAACCCGCCGTGCTTTTCAAAAAACCTGTCCGATTTTTCAAGCGCTTCAGGCTTGATAAAGAAGTATTTGCCGTAGCGTTCCAAAAACGGCCGCCCCCCGTACCTCCCGAGCCAGTAAAGCGTCAGAGGGCCTGCGACACCTCCCAGTGAACCTGCTGCAACGACCCCGAACATCGACATATCTCCTTGATACACCCAGTATCCGGCAAGCGGCAGAACGATCTCAGCCGGCACGAATTCGATGCACAGCGCCAGGAAAATGCCTAAATACGAGAGGCTTTTAAATGCCTCAGCCATTGATAAAATAAACTCTTCGATATCGACCACAACCTTTGACGATTGATAATTTCAAGTTCTAAAGAACGTACAAAAATGATTTTAACACAATTCGAGAAAATTGAAGAGCAAAATGGGAAGTCCTCCTTAAAAAGAACAGGAGGATATCATTTTTTATTGGCGAATTTCATTATATATAGTATAATTCACGAATTATACCGGAATTAGCGCTATTGCCGCTTTTTTATGTCAACGGTTAAGAGTACGGCAGTCTAGCCTTTCACAATACAGTATAGTTATTTAGACTTTTCATCATAAGTACAAAAAGGCGGAGAAAAAAGTGACAGAAGTTCTTGGTGAATATAATGGATGGCTCGTCCTATTATCCTATTTCACTGCAGTTTTGGCAGCTTATACAGCCCTTGATTTATCTGAACGGGTCGTACATACAAAAGGCAGGAAAAATATCGGATGGCTTTTGGCCGGTTCCCTCACGATGGGGCTTGGCATCTGGTCTATGCACTTTATCGGGATGGTGTCATTTCAGACAGCAGAAGAAATGAAATACGATTTGAAATTCGTCTTGTTGTCGATTGTTGCCGCTTTCGCAGGCTCGCTCATCTCATTTTATGTGGTGAATGAAAAAAAACCGACGAATGGAAGACTGGCGGCCGGGTCCCTTGCAATGGGATGCGCAATTGCCTCCATGCATTTTATCGGGATGGAAGCAATGGAAAATATGACAATCGTCTATCATCCCGTTCTTTATGCCGCCTCTTTTGCAATCGCCATTTTTGCCTCCTTCGCTGCCTTAAAACTGTCAGTTGTATTCGCCAAAAAAACCGGTTCTTTTCGGATATTGTTCATTAAAATCGGAAGCGCGCTTTTAATGGGCGGAGCGATTTCCGGCATGCACTATACAGGAATGTCAGCAGCTACGCTTTTCATGGCTGACAGCGTTGACACAGGCTATGAAGGAATCGATACCGTTGAACTGGGCATTATGATCGTGCTTGTCAGCCTGATGCTTCAATGCTTCTTGATTTTCGGCGCCTTCAATGACAAACGCCTGCTGCTTCATATCGAAAAAGTCAAAGATAACGAGGAGCGGTTCCAGTCCTTGATCAACCACAACATTGATCCGATCTATGTTTTTTCGCTTGAAGGCAAGCTGCTTTCCGCCAATTCATCGGGATACAGCCTTCTTGAAAAAATGGGAATTGAACCCGAGCGCCTGTCTTCCGTTTTTCGGCAGGAGGATCATGACAGGCTGCTCGGCTGGTTCCTTCAAGTCCAAAATGAAAAACAGGCCATCAACCGCGATACGGCAATCGCGATAGCTGAAAAGCGCTTTGATTTAAATGTGACGCTGATACCGGTGTATGTCAGAAAGCAGCTTGACAGCATTTATGTCATATGCAAAGATATGACAAACCAGCGTGAAGCAGAACGCAAAATCCATAGAATGGCCCACTATGACGCGTTGACGGATTTGCCAAACAGAAGGTATGCAGTCGACCGTCTGGCAAATGTTCTAAAGCGGCAGGAGACAGGGACGGCCGTGTTGTTTTTGGATTTAAACCGTTTCAAAGTGTTTAATGACGCCCTAGGCCACGACGTCGGGGACCTGCTGCTGGTGGCTGCTGCACAGCGTTTGGCGCACTGTGTGCCCAATGAAGGCTTTATCGCCCGGCTGGGCGGCGATGAATTTATCATTGTCGCTCCTTTACAAGGGATCGATCAGCTGACCAGGCAATTGATCAGTCAGTTTGAAACGCCTTTTCGCATTAAAGAGCATCGCCTCAAAACATCCGTCAGCATCGGAATCGCCGTTTCTCCGGACGATGGAACAGACGGCGATGAGCTGATGAGAAAAGCCGACATGGCTATGTACGCCGCAAAGCACAAGAGCGTAAGCAGATATCGGTACTTCTCGTCTTCCCTCGCCAGAAAGAACAGACCGTCTTTCCAGAAGGAAATCGAGCTGAACTAAGGCTTCCTTCAAGAAGAACGGCTCCAAACTTGTACCGCCGCAAGCATCCGGGCTTCAGCCCGGATGCTTTTTTCCTCTGTCATCCATAAGTTGCTATTCATGAAACAATCTGCAGAGAGGCATCAATAAAAGAAAAGGAGTTGAACCGAACCGATGCATACGATGTGGAAAGGCTCTATCAGCTTTGGCCTTGTCAATATCCCCATTAAACTGTTTGCAGCGACAGAGGATAAGGATATTAAATTAAGGTCGCTTCATAAAGAATGCCGCGCCCCGATTCAGTATGAAAAAAAGTGCACAAACTGCCATCAGGAAATCGCGCCCGACGACATCGTCAAGGGCTACGAATATGTTAAAGGCAAATACGTCGTCTTATCGGACGATGAGCTGAAGCAGCTCAAAGAAGAGCAGGAAGACAAGGCCGTCGAAATTGTTGATTTTGTGCAGCTAAAGGAAATCGATCCCATCTATTTCAACCGTTCATATTTCGTCGGACCGGGAGATAACGGTGTAAAAGCGTACTCACTTTTGCGCGAAGCGCTCAGAAAAACAGAAAAGATCGGGATCGCCCATATGACCATCCGCTCAAAAAAACAGCTCGCCATTCTTCGCGTCTACGAAAACTGCATTTTAATGGAGTCCATCCACTACCCTGATGAGGTCCGAAACGCAGCCCACGTACCCGGTGTTCCGGAAGAAACCGCAGTCAACGAAAAAGAGCTGCAAACCGCGATTTCATTAATAGACGAGCTGACAACGACATTTGCGCCTGAACAATATGAAGATACGTACAGAATCGCGCTGATGGATAAAATCAAAGAGAAAATCGACCATAATGAAGGTGTCACGCCAAATGCCGGGGCCGCCGCTCCGCGCGAGGATGTAATCGATCTCGTGAGCGCTCTCCAAGCCAGCATCGAACGGACAAAAGGGCCTGACCGGGAAGCGGCGAAAGCGCCTGCAGCAAAAGGAACAGCTGAGAAAAAGAAAAAAACGTCGCGCAAAAAAGCTTCAGAGGCAAAATAAAAAATGGGAATTACGATGCAGCCTGTATTGACTACATCAGCTCCCTCAGGCGGCAATTGGCGGTATGAAGTCAAATATGACGGGTATCGGGGTCTTTTAAAGATTGCTGCGACCGGCGAAGTTTCGCTCATCAGCAGAAACTCACAGCCGCTCGAAAACACATTTCCGGAAATTTCGGAATTTGCAAAAAGCATGATCGAAACTCTCAAAGAACACTTGCCGATCACGATTGACGGGGAAATTGTGTCGTTGACAAACCGTTTTCGTTCCCGATTTGAATATGTCCAAAAAAGGGGTTTGAGCAAAAAGGCCGAGTTGATTGCACAAGCAGCCGCAAAGAAACCGTGCCAGTACTTGGCTTTTGATTTACTGGTTTTTAACGGAGAAAGTTTAACCTCGCTCCCCTATACCGAACGAAAACGCATGCTTTTCGACCTGATGAAAGAGCTCGGCCTGCCGATGGCTCCCGATCCGATGGCTCACGCTCGAATTCAATACATCCCTGACACTTCTGATTTCCACGACCTTTGGAAGGCTGTTAAAAGGTTTGACGGCGAGGGAATTGTCGCGAAGAAAAAAGACAGCCGCTGGGCTGAAAATAAAAAAACGGCCGAATGGCTCAAACTCAAAAACTACAAAAAAGCTGCTGTATTTATGACAGGCTACAACATGGCAAACCGTTATTTGACAATCGCCGTCTATGACCGCGGCCAAATCAAGGAAGTCGGTTCGGTTTCCCACGGACTCGGAGAACAGGAAAGAAACGCCATTCTTTCGATCGTCAAGCAATACGGAACCGAAACAAAACCCGGTGAATATACCATTGATCCGTCGATTTGCATGACGGTCCATTACTTAACGATTCATTACGGGACATTGCGCGAGGTGTCGTTTGTTTCATTTGAATTTGACATGGCATGGGAAAATTGCACTTACAACCGCCTGCTGCTTCATTCAAGAAACGTCCATCCCGATTTGCAGCTGACAAGCCTTGATAAAGTCATCTTTCCTAAAAGCGATAAAACAAAAGCGGATTACATCGGATACCTTAATGAAATCGGCGATTTTCTGCTTCCGTTTCTCGACAATCGGGCGCTTACCGTTATCCGTTATCCGCACGGTTCCGGCGGAGAGTCTTTTTTTCAAAAAAACAAGCCCGACTACGCACCCGAATTTATCACGTCCATTCGGGATGACGAGCACGAGCATATCATCTGCAGCGATTATTCGGTTCTGCTGTGGCTTGCCAATCAGCTTGCGTTGGAGTTCCATATCCCTTTTCAAACGGTGGATACGGCCCATCCGACCGAAATCGTTTTCGATCTTGATCCGCCTTCAAAGTCGGAGTTTCCGCTGGCCGTCAGAGCCGCGAAAGAGCTGCACCGTTTATTTGATCAGCTCGGCCTCTTATCTTTTCCAAAGCTGTCGGGAAATAAAGGGATACAAATCTATATTCCGATTTCAAAAAACGCCTTTACTTATGAAGAAACCCGCCTTTTCACAAGCTTTGCGGCTTCTTATTGCGTCTCGCTTTTTCCCGATCTGTTCACAACCGAACGCCTGATCAAAAACAGGGGCGGAAAGCTCTATATTGACTATGTGCAGCATGCCCCGGGAAAAACGATCATCTGCCCGTATTCCACAAGAGGCAATGAGCTTGGCACAGTGGCCGCACCGCTGTTTTGGGATGAAGTCCATTCAGACTTGTCACCCTTAAATTTTACGATGGAGGCTGTCGTCAAACGCACAAAGGAACTCGGATGCCCTTTCGAAAGCTTCTTCAGACAGCCCCAGGACAAACAGATCAAAGCTATTCTCGATCACTTAAAAGAAAACAACCGTTCGGAAAACTGACTTTTTCAGCGAAACAATAGGTGCTGGCTGTGGATTCCGGCTTTTTTCAGAAGGACCATCAGCTGCTCCTGTTCCTCCTTTGTCAAGCCTGAAAAAGCCCTCGCAATTCTCAGGGAGTGGATCGGATAAATCTCATCGAGATATGCCTTTCCCTTCTCCGTCAAATTCGCATAGACAGACCGTTTATCTTTCGGGTCCTGCTCTCGTTTGATGAAACCGTTTTTTTCCAGTTTGTCGATCACATAGGTTACGTTCCCGCTTACAAGGAGCAGCCTCGAGCCGATTTGCTGCAGCTTTTGGGCTCCCCTCGTATACAAAAGCTCCAATACAGCAAATTCTGTAGGATTAAAGCCGTGTTCCTTGCTGTCCCGAATACTATGTTCTGAAACGCTTTTAAAAGCCCTGGCAAAAACCTTGTACAGCGACATAGCACGGTGAACTTCTTCCTCATTAAACGAAAGTCTCATATCATCTACCTCTTATACTATTTTCTTAAAATGAACCCGGGAAATGAAAACCCTTACAAATGTAGAAAAAGAAAGGGTCATGCTTTTCCCATATTCTATATGTATATATTTTCGTTATCCGAAAGAAAACTCCTGCTTATTTTTTTTAGATATTAAAAAGAAGCCCGTTTTTTCAAAATGGCCGATTTTGAACACGGGCTTTATTTTTCCGGAAAAAATAAAAATATTCATTTCTGAGCTCCGTAATCGTCATCCTCTGCAAAACTTCCCGATTATGCTCACCGAGTGAGATCAGTTTTTTCAAGTAATGGTTTCTTTCCTTTTCCAAAGCGTTTTTTAACAATCTGCTCATGATCTTCTCCTTTCATTTTCGCGTATTGTATACTATAAGAATAGACCTTATTTATTAACCAAGCTTTAAGGCCGTGTAAAGTTCGCTTTTACTCCCCTTCCGGAATTTAAGAGGACTTTTGATAAAAGCCGTTCTGCACCGCCCTCAGCAGCGGAAACGCATCCTTGCCGGCAAGGTTCATCAATGTCTCGAGCAATTCGTCTCTCTTATTGTCTAAGGCAACGATTTCTTTGGCGAGTAAGACTGCTTTGTGTTCCTTCATCCAACGATTCCCCCCTCAAAAGTCTGTACCTACAGCATACAAAACACTTTTACCCCTTGCATGGTTCCTGTAAACTTTTCTTCCGTGATTTTTTAAAAATTTTTTCAACAATGTTAGATTTTCTGACAGATGTCAGGTTTTTTCGCGCGTTTTCTTATATAATACAAAAAAAGTCATCTTAGGGGTGGGAAAATGACAGTCGAAGATCTTTCTTATAAAGATAAAAAAGTGATTTCAATTGGCATTGTCAGCGAGCTGACGGGTCTGTCGGTCAGGCAGATCCGCTATTACGAAGAACGCAAGCTGATCTATCCGCAGCGCTCTACAAGAGGCACGCGCAAATATTCCTTTGCTGACGTCGAACGGCTGATGGAAATCGCAAACAAGCGGGAAGACGGTGTTCAGACCGCAGAAATCCTCAAAGATATGCGCAAAAAAGAACAAAGGCTAAAAAACGACCAGCAGCTCAGAAAGAAAATGCTCGAAGGCCAGCTTAACGCTCATTTTAAATACAAAAACCGTTAAAAAAACGAATCATTCCCTCCGTTTCATACCCTTTAAATCACCCGGAATTCGTCATAATCTCAACCAGATTTATTTCTTGGTTTATCCGGTGATAAAATCTCAGGCAATCAGAAAAGATACTACAAAGAAGGTCAAAAAGTGGTCAAAAATCAATTTAAGAGGTCATTCAACTTCGCCCGCGTCTTCGGCCTATAAATGCATGTTGTGGATTCAAAAGGAGACATTAATTCCATTAAATTTGAAGATGTTGTTGGAATAGAAATGAAGCGGCCATAAGATTTTCAGCAAAGCATAAGCCTAGAGATAAGAAGAAAAAAGCCCGAGACAAAGAATGTCTCACGATTCACAAACCATGATTAATGATTCTTGCCTACATCACCCGTTTAAAATAGCATTTCGTGGACATTCGTTTCCTTTCAATTTTTAAACCACATAAGATTTTTTATTAACGTCATCTCTTCTTATTTTCATACTTTTTTAACGTGTTTTGAAAAATTTGTGGTGATTTTGGTGATCACGCTTAAATATGTGGTCAAAAAAGCGCTATTGAATGGTACATCTGATGACTTCTGAATGAAAATGATGATTGTTGGTAGGGTTAGACAACAATCCGCCAACAGTTTTCCACTAAAACATGTAGTCACTAATACATTCAAAATGTATTTACAGAATGCTGAAATCATTTATTCTTTATCAAAAGAAGAATGTATATGATCTTCATATGTATCTATATAGATATTTCCATCAGGTGATAATACTGCATAAAAAACTTCATCTGTGGATAGACCACGCTTTTTCATCTCAGATTGTAACCATGCCTGAGTGAGTTGATTATCTTTCAAGTTTTCATTCTTCATTTTCCCATCCATGATTAATTCAATCGGGAGTTTTCCTTCTGGCGTAGTGGCAACCCACAAATCCTTTTTTGTCACATTTCGGAATTGTGGTTTTTTTAATACTGTTAAGGTCCCATTTGTTTCAACAATGGCATAGAGTACTTCTTCGATTTTGAATACATTCTTTTCTCTAAGTTGTTGATTCAAATAATCAATTGTATAACGCATTTTTCGCATGTTGTGTTCAAGAACTTTTCCATTTTGAATCACAACAGTTGGATCACCGGCAAAAAATTTGCGGCCTTTTTGACTCCAAAGGGATATATACGCAGTGGCTAAGATCACAAAAACAAATATAAAAAAAGCCAGTACCATGTGATGAATTTTAAGAGAGGTATTAAAAGCCAGATTTGCAGTAATAGCGCCTAATGTAATTGATGCAATAAAATCAAAGATATTCATTTGTGAAATTGTTTGTTTTCCCAACAATCTTGATCCTACCAATAAAATACCAAAGGCAAGAATCGATCGAAGGATTACTTCAATATGTTCACTCATAGATTTCACCAACTTATTGTATCGTCTAAAAACATCATAGACAAAAGAGATCTTATATATACTGAAATAATGGTTAGACACATATACATGCACTCATTGTTGTATTAGGCATATGCTACATTACTAAATACCGCAAATAGGACGGTGAAATTGGTGTACCCTTATCCTGTTTATAATCCTTATATAAGGAATAGTGATGATTTTCGTATGCCTCCCGACAGAAAACTAATTAATGACATTCACAAGGCAATTAACGGAGAGCATAGCGCCATTCTCTGCTATAAGCAAATAGCCGAAAATGCCCCCACAGAAGATATAAGAAAACAAATACTTGAAATTAGACAAGATGAGCAACGACATTTTGAAGAGTTTAGCAGAATTTTCACTAACCTGACAGGCAAAAAGCCAATCCCCATAATCATAGAAGAATGCCCTAAAAAGTATAGAACAAGTCTAGAGTCTGCTTTTAAAGATGAGCAGGAGACAGTCGATTTTTATTTAGATTTAGCAGACCGAATACAAAATCAGTCAATTAAAAAGGTTTTTCAGCGTGCAGCAGCTGATGAACAAAATCATGCTGTATGGTTCTTATTTTTTTTAAATACATCGTCTACACAACAAACACGTCAAGTTAATTATGGGGCAAAAGGAGCGTTAAATTCCGGTAGGCTCACCTTACCTCAAATGCTTACCTTTGCCATTCAGGATGAGTACTTAGCTCAAGCAAGATACAATGAAATTCTAAGAAACTTCGGGGATATTCGAACCTTTGTCCAAATTAAAGAAGCCGAATTACGGCATATCAATGCATTACTTTCTCTTTTTGAACGATACCAAGTACAGATACCTAAAGACACCTCTCAATTATATGTCACTACACCAGTAACCCTTAAGGATGCATATGCTTCTGGGGTACAAGGAGAAATTGATAATATCGCCATGTATAACAAGTTTCTAACTTTTGATCTTCCAGCAGATGCAAGAACAGTTTTTACTCAATTACGCAACGCATCACTAAATCATTTAGAGGCTTTCCGAAGAGGTCTTGAGAGAAATTAAACTTTATGAATTGATCTTGCAAAAAGAACATATCAATTTTAAAAGTGCATAGGCAAACACCATTGACTTTGAACAAAAATTGGTATCTAAGTACATTCCCTGAGCATAATGCATAGGATTAATTCATATAAAGCTTTGAAGGGATTGAGAAAAAAATGTATTATGTTCCTCATATGTATCCATATCAATATTCTTATCCTTATTATGTTAATGTGCCAATGTACAACTGTAGAAGACAGTCAGTTCACCGGACTGTTCCTAGTGAAGTAGAGCATGCAAACAAATTAAGTTCTGTTCGCTCATCCAAAGGTAGTAACAGCATTTTGTTAAAGGATTATGGACCAGAAGCGTTTGTGGTTAATATCAATGAAGCTACGAAGCAAAATAATACGTACCGTACCGCTTTATGGACAGGAACTCATTTGCAAGTCACCTTAATGAGTCTCAATGTTGGAGAAGATATTGGTTTGGAAATGCACCCTAACGTTGATCAATTCTTACGTGTTGAACAAGGTCAGGGAATCGTTCAAATGGGCAAGAATAAAGACCATTTAAATTTCAAAAGAAATGTCTATGATGATTCTGCAATCATAATACCCGCTGGAACATGGCACAATCTAACCAATACAGGTAGAATCCCGCTAAAACTATACTCCATATATGCTCCTCCTAACCATCCATTTGGTACTGTTCATGTTACTAAAGGAGATGCATTAGCTTCAGAAGAAGAATACGGTCATGGCAATTGAAATAGTATGCTTGGCATAACTCCAATAAGTTGATACAGAAAACAGATCTTTTCAGAAATAAAATTAATCAAAAAAGCAGGCCGAATGCCTGCTTTAGTTTTATGTTGTAATCCCATTTCGTTATCTAACACGAATTTTCTGACCAGCGTAAATCTTGTTGGCATTCTTGATACCATTCCAAGCTTGCAGCGTCTTAATGGATGTATTAAACCTTTTCGAGATCCCAGACAAAGTGTCACCGGATTTAATGGTGTAATATTGCTTTTTATTCGATGCTGTTGAAGGACTGCCGCTAATCTTTAATTTCTGGCCAACGTAAATCTTATTCGCATCTTTAATGTTATTCAAATTTTGGAGAGCTTTAACGGTCGTGTTGTTTTTCTGTGCGATTTCCGAAAGCGTGTCCCCTTTTTTGACTGTGTAAACTGTCTCCGTTTTAACTGGCTTTTTGTTTGAAACAGGTTTTACAGTAGCAGCTTTTTCAGTTGTCACGGCTACCTGAGCCCGTAACCCGTCACGATAACAAATATTCATATCAACATTCCCAGAAATACCGGCGACCCTTCCACAATCAGAATACTGCCAGATATCTGCATGACGGCCAAGTGTGTTGTTATAACGAGCAACCCATAATGCAAATGGCTTCAGCTTGGATTCGTCAAGGCAATTCTCAAGGAAAGACTTACCGCTGTATATCATGGCGAAGTAACCAGCTTTTTCAACTTCCCGTAAAAAGGCCACTGCTGCATCTGTCAAAACTGATTTACTGACATTCCGCTGATTAACTTCAAGATCAAGCACAAGCGGATACGTGAGATGGACCTTATTTGCAACTGACAAAAAGAACCTGGCCTCTGCCAATGCTTCTGACTTGGAACCGAATCTTGCAAAGTGGTAGGCTCCCGTTTTAATCCCCACAGCGTTAGCACCTGAAATATTCGTTACAAATTTATTGTCCTGTAATGTTGTCCCTTCTGTTGCTTTGATAAAAGCGAATTTAATACCGTCCCCCGCAACTTTCTTCCAATTGATATTACCTTGCCAGTGTGATACGTCGATTCCTTTGATTCCCATTATTAAAATCCTCCTTTAAATTATTAAAAGGCTGCCAGCCGGCAACCTCATTTCGTTAACCCTTTTTGTTTTAGAACTTCTTTTTGCTGCTTTCCTTTGCCAGTGACATAGTTATTTTTGAACCAAGCGACCACAGACGTAATGATGGTGAATGCCGTGGAACCGGCCAAATACAAAGCGTCGGCCAACGTATTCACCTGGTCCTCGCTGATAGGCAAAGCTGCTTTTCCGAACATGATCAATGTCTGGTTTACCAATGCAATAAAAAGAAGCACCGTCCGGACGACCGTGCCTTTGTCGAATGTTGTCATATTGTGTCTTCCTCCTTATTTTTGAATAAAATTAATGAAAAGCGCCGCAATCCCGGAGATCACCAGTGTACACACCGCTGTGATGATCGCGCCTGTTATGCTGCGCTTGATCCAAGTTGTGTTTTCCTCAATCTTGTTGAGCTTATCATTGATCGACATAATCTGTTGGTCATGCCGATCAGACGCCCTTTCCAACGTGATGACTCGCTGTTCAAGCGTTTTATGATCGGCTTTCAGCTCGGTAATCTCATGCTTGAAGACGTCCAATTCGTTTGTTTGCGCCATGCCCCTTAATCCTCCCGTTCTCACATCATTTTCACCTCTTTGAGGCAAAATAAAAAAGCCGCTTATTTCGCCGCTTCTGCTCCTTTTTCGTGATATTCTTTATTTGCTTCGACTTGATTCATTTCTATCACTTCATCTTCCGCCTGCAAATTGCCGATCCGCTCTTCTTGCAGCTCTTTTTTGAGCTTTTCATTTTCCTGCTCTAGGTTCTGCCGTTTCTGTAATTCATTCATATATAGGCTTCGACTTTCTGCCAATCTATCATGCGCTTGGCTTAATTCTTCTCTATACGCCGCCGCTTTTAAAGCTTGCCTGTTGAGTTGTTCTTCCAGTTCTTCGTATGTCATTTTAGTGTCATTCAAAGTGTTTTCCTCCTTAATTTAACGTGCTTTCTATATTTTCGATCCGGGTTTTCAGGTCTCTGACAATAGGGATGAGTAAAGCGAACAGCCGATCATACATAATTCCTTCAATTTCACGGTTTCCGTTTTCGTCCGGCTTTCCGAAAAAAACAAATTCTTTTAGACCGGCTTCGAATACCTCTTCGGCAATTAATCCCGGGATTCGCTCGAAATATGGCTTGTTTTCGTCATCTTCTTGTCCGCTCTCTAAAATTTCTGCATATGCTTCCACAGCTTTTTTATCAAACCATGTTTTAGGATTTAGTTTTAAAATATTTTCCACTCTATCGTTCGGAAATTCCTCTATGTTAATTTTGTATTTTTGGGATGATGTCACCTTATGAAAGGTTCCGTACTGGTCCATATGGAGGTTTGCCGCCGCTGTGGTTGTTCTTTTATTAATTGAATACGACCAAATACGCGGGCCTCTGCTGTCTGTTCCAAGATATAAACTTGCGCCGTTAAATTCTGTATCTTCCAGCGTGATTGTTCCTTTAGATGCGATCTTTAAAGCATCATCAGCAGTTATCGATGTTGTATATTCGCCGTTGCTTCCCCTATTAAGTTTCATGCCGTCCTTTGCGTAGACAGTTACCGGACCATCTTTGGAAAATAAGGCGACACTTCTTTCTGCAGAATGGTATATACTCTTTTCACTATAAACGGAAACGTCTTCAAAGAATGAAACGAAATCCACTTTCTCCGCTCTGATTGACATTTGCGGCATGATTACATTAGTGTCAGGGTCTGTCCAACTATCCTGTCGAAGTTCGAAAACTTTTTCGTCATTTCTATACATAGTGATAAAATTGCCGCCGTACAGTCCGTTATCGCTAGTCCCAAGTTGAGAGAATATTTCCATTCTGGATGTAGTGCCAGTAGAAAATGTTTTCCCGCTTGAAAGAGCAACTTTCCCTTTTGAAATCTCAACTTTGTTCAAAGATTCGTGCGAATCATCATCAAGCCTATTGCCATAATCTTGAATGATACTACCGGAGGATATATCGAGTTCTTCATATCGATCTTGATAACCACCATATCTAGTTTTTCTAAGCTGGTAAATCTTGTTTGCTTCAATGTAAGATTCGTAAGCACTGGATGACGATAACGGCTCGATTCTAGCCCCCCGAATCAATGAACCTTCAATTGTAATCCCCTTGATCGTCCCGGCGTTGATCTTGTCGGCTGAAAGGTTGGCGATTTTCGCGTTTGTGATGGCCCCGTCTTCGATCTGAGCCGTTCCAATGATAGCCGTTCCCAGCTTTGCTCGTGTAATGGCTCCGTTTGCGATGGCCGCCGTCGTAATGGCCGCCTCTTGGATGTGGGCCGATTGGATGGCCGCTTTCGCAATTAAGGCCGATGAAACTGCTTGTTCAGTCAGCATCACGTCGTATGGACTGAAGGCGAATTCTTTTCTTACATCGCCTTTTCGAATTTGAATTTTTCTATAGGTGACGGAAGGGTTTTCGTCTCCGACTTTATTACCTCCTAACCACAGCCGGGCTGTTTCGGTTGTGATCGGTGACTGAAAAACATAGTCAACCCTTACAAATTCATCGGAAGGGAAAGAGCTAATGTCGTTAAAATCGGGTGCATCCAATTGATATTGTCCACTGTCATCTTTTAAATAAATAAAATTGATATTAAGAGTGTTATTCCTTTTAACCTCGAATGATAATGTATATTTTTCACCCTTAGTCAGCCTCAGGGTTGATCTATAGAAAGCACTAAAACCAAACCCGGCCCGCGTATCGTCCGCTTTTCTAGTGACAGTTACTTCGTTGAATTCCCCTTCTTTCACGCTCCATGATGCACCGTTGACGTTACCTAATTCACCCGGACGCAATACTGAACCCGGCAAAATGTTGGATTCATCGAATTTCTGTGAAAGTTTTTCGGCCGTGACTGATAGATTGGCAAGTTTTTCGGCCGTAACCGCCCCGAAAACGATGTCATCAGTCAAAATCCTTCTGGTAACGCCTGTGAACTCTTGCGTAAATGGGCTTGGCGTGCCGTGTGTATTGATCGTTCGCATTCGATAATACCAAACTTGATCAACGCCCGGCGTATGCTCGTATCCGCTTAATTTACCGCTGAAAATCAAATTTTCATCCAAAGGCGTAAATCCTTTATTCGGCGATGCGAAAATCTGATATGCCGCTATATATGAACTTGGATTATAGTCCCATGTGATCGAAACCCCTTGGAATAAGGATTCGACTTTAATATTTGACGGAACAGGCGGCACTTTATCAGGAAAGCTCCCGTCGCCGATTATCGGGTCGCCGCCGTTGTCCCATTTGCCGCGATTCGTGTCAATTGTCGTTTCAAGCTCTTTGATCCGCTTTTCGGTTGAATACAGGTCTAAAAATTGCCCCATTTCTACCTGTGCCGTATTCACGGGATCAGATAGATCGTATTCTATTGCAATGACTCTAGTTTGAACCTCGATAGGGTGTCGAAAATTGTCGTCAATTGCGATCATTGTATCGCCAAGATCAACCGCCTCATGCTCATAACCCGAAATGTATTCAAGCAGTTCCAGCTTTAGAGAATAATTGACTTGCACCATTTCATGATTGATAAGCGCTTCATATGTTTTTCTAAGCAATTCGGCCGGGTCTTCGATGCTGTCGTCTTGCCATTTCTGGAACCGGTGCCGCTTCGTCTGACCGTCATACATTATTCGGCCGAACTTCTCCAAAAGGTCAGGATCGCCGACCCATTCTTGCCCTTTTGGTTTGTCTACCGGGTCGCCGTTCGCTTTGACCCATTCGACATCCGAGAAATCAATATAACGGGTGTTGCCGCCGCCTTCGGTTTCAAGGCTTGCGCCGTAACCGTACAGGGCTGTTACCGGGTAACTCAGTACCGTTCTGGTGATTTCCTGAATGTCTTTATCGATTTCCGCACGCTTCCCGGTATCTTGGCCGCGTCGGGGCAGAATATGGATCACTCGATCAACGATATTGTCATTTTCATCGAAAACAACTTCGTCATAATACTCGCCGCCCCATATCTGCAATATCTGGTTGATGGCTTCCATGACACTGATGCGATAAAAATTCGTTGAATGCAAGCCAAGATCGACCGGAACATTCGCGCGCCACCTTGTACCCTCAAGAATACGGTCAAGAACGTACTGGGCTGTTCTATTTTGCGGCCTGATGTCGGTCACAAACTCATCGTATAGCTCTGACAGTGCCGGCTCACAATAGGCCCTAATGCGGGCATTCGCGCCGTCGTCGGCGTCTTCCAGCTCTTTTATAACGAAATTGCGTTTTCTTCCTCTCCTGTCCTCGAAAACGACCTGATTCTCCGGTTTTATATGAACGCTATCCTCGTGATCTGCGTCCGCGACAAAAGAAAAAGAAGAACCGACATTCAGTTCTTCTCGAAATGGCGCATCATAGAAACGACATGCTTCTTTTGCTTCGCTTGATATGATTGTTTGTTTTTTGTCCTTGTCGTCCAAAATCCACATATCGGCCATAAACGCACCCCCTTACATATACGCCTTGTTAAATGAAATACTGCTTTTGTGTGTTGTGTTCACGGTGATTTCTCCGACCGGGATATTAAACCATCTTGAGAGCATAAGCAGCGCATTCATGTTTACTTTGCCGTTGATGATCACTTTTCTCTTTTCAAAATCAATTACAAGGGTGTCCCCTTTAATGAAGTTGAAATTTACTTTTATCCGCTTTTCGATTGTTTCGTCTTCTTTCAACAACTGAATTTCATAGGTAGATGCGTCCGACTCGAAAACGCATGTAATAGTCGGTGTAACCGCCCTTTTCCCATCGTTTTTTACCACTGTAGGGCTATTTGTTTCAGTTGTGACAACCGTTTCAGCCGCTTCCTTTTCGGGGTTCGGGCATACAAATGTCAGTGTCACTTTATAGACGCCGTTTTGCCCTTCACTCTCTTGCGCTGTACTGAATACGGCGTAATATGTTCGGTCTGGCTCATCTGAAAAGATCAACGCTTCTTCCTTGTCTGTCGCAAGGATATAATTTATTTCTTCTAATATCTTTCGTAATTCCGCATCGTTGGCCGCTATAAATAAGGTGTCAATCTCGATAGTGCGTTCCGTGTATCTTACGCCCTTTAATTTAGCGCCATCGACACCCGGCAAGGAAACTAAATTCAGTTCCCTGCCAACAATGCCGCGCCCCCTGTCGTTGATCACGAAAAAGTGATCCGTCAGGGTGTAACCGTTGAATTTGATCCAATAGTCTACTTCTTGAATCGTTTGGCCGAATGCGTCATCTATTGCCGTTGTCAGTATCTTTTTGTAATCGATCATCGGTTTATGGTCGTCCTCCTTCCGTCTTCACGGCTCTGGAACTCTTTCACGTATTTGTACGTGCCCCGACCGACTTCTCGGCCGTCCATTTCAATAATGATCGGACGGTCTGAAATTTCGAAATCACTGACCTCTGCCTCGATCTGACCGCGGACATCGTTTAATGTGCCACTGCTGAGGGCTGTGTCATAGGCGAATGTCGTTTGATCTGGCGTAAACATGGTGAGCTGCGCCAGTTTCTGAGTAGCTTTTTCTACAAGGCCGCCCGCTTTATCGATACCAACAGCCACACCAGCCGGAATCATTTTTCCGACATGATCGCGCATCCATCGTGATGGCGAGTGAATGTTGAGTAATCCGGTGATTTTCTTCTTAACCCCGTCCGCGATGTCGCCGACTTTCCGCCAGACGGCATTTGCCATACTTCCGATACCGTTAATCAATCCTTGAATGATGTTCTTTCCGATCTGTTTCAGATCGATCCCCTTCAAGAATTTAACGGCGTTATTCCAAAGGTTTTGGATCGTGGTTTTGACATTCTTCATGACGGTTGTAACAACATTCTTCATGTTGTTGAAGTTATTCCTGACGCTCGACCAGATGTTTTTTGCCGCATTTATGACGACTGACTTCGCCGCATTCCAGACGGTTGTCAGGACGGTTTTGACTGCATTAAAAATGGTTGTCGTTACAGTCTTGAACGTGTTCCAAGTGGTTTTGACTGCGTTCCACAGCCCTTTGGCGAGATTCACCACGGTATTTTTTATACCGTTCCAGATTGAGCTAAGGACGCTTTTGATCCCGTTAAAGATTGTTGTCGTTACAGTCTTGGCTGTATTCCAATAATTTTTAACAGCGTTGACTAAACCTTTAACGAGTGATGACACAACCGTTTTGATCCCGTTCCAGATTTGCTTTGCCCCGTTGCTGATGTTTGTCCAGATTTGCTTTAAATGGTTTGCGAATCCTTTAAAATCGCCTTGCACAAGGTCGATGACAAGCAGAACCGGGCCGAGGATCGCATTTTTTAAGACTTGCCATGCGCCTTTTGCGATGCTAGTAATTCCGTTCCAGATGCCGGAAAGAGTTTGGGACAAAATCGAAAAATGATTTTTCACACCGTCCACAATGCTCGTGACGACGCCGATCAGCGTTGTTTTGATCGTATTCCACACGGACGATACCGTGCTAGATACCGTGTTCCAGATGTTTGACAACGTTGTGACTATGACGTTAAAAGTCGGGCCGAAAACCGCGACAATTCCGTCCCAAATTGGCTTTACTAAATTCATGAATCCAGTCCATGCTGCTTGTGCTGTCGTGGTGATTCCTGACCATAATCTTGAGAAGAACGACGTCAGGCTGCCCCATGCTGTTGACGCAAGTTCGACTATTCCAGACCAAAGGCCGGAAAAGAACTCAGATATTGAATTCCACGCCGCTATCGCGTTTGTTTTGATTCCTTCCCACAAATTCACAAAGAACTCGGATATCGGTTTCCAGTTCGTGATGATCAGATAAGCCGCTGCCGCAATGGCTGCCACAACCATTAAAATAGGATTGGTCAAAAATGCTTTTCCGACCATCCCAATGACTGAGCCAATCCACTTTATCGCCGTCCCTAATTTTTTCACCGTGCTTATTGCATCTTTCCATTTAAAAGCTGCTGAAAAAGCGACAGTTAAAGGCGTTAACGCTCTGAACAGGCCGCCGAATGTAATGAGATAACCGATCATTTGACCGATAATAGGGTTTGTTTCCATCATCGAATTAGTGAATTTCAAGAACCCTGTGACCATTTGCAGGATTTGCGAACCCAACGGAGCCATGCCGACACCTAAGTTAACAATCAAGTCCCTTAGTTGCCCGATCAGTGACAGCACTGTCGGTGTGTTTTGTCGCACGTAATTGATAAATTCTTGGAAGCCTTTCGATTCGCTCAGGCTGTTTCCCCATTCTTTAAAGCGCGCTGTAAGATTTACAAGACCGGTCAGCATGTCCGCACTCATCGGCGCGAACGCTGTAAACATTCCGATTAATCCCGATCCGATGTTTTTAAGGATCGTCAGCAGCTTAGGGCCGTTTTGCTGAACGTATTGGATAAACGACTTAAATTTATCTGAGCCTGAGAGACTTGCCGTCCATTTCGCGAATGCTTCGGACGATTTCAACATACTTTGTGACATTTGTTGCCCCAATGGTCCAAAAGCAACCAGCAAATTCAAAAAGCCGCGCAAGTAGTTCCCCATCGTTTTTACTGTCGTGGCGAATTGCGGGCCTGCGTTTTTATTCATATAATCGAAAAACTTCTGTACATCGGGAGCATTCAAAGACTTTTGGAAGCTCTCGGATAGTTCAAGGCCAGCCGCCGCGACAGATTTAAACATCGGCCGCAGTGTGTTAAGAACGGATTTGAAGCTATTCAAAGAGTTTGTGAATGTCTTCAAGATCGGTTTTTGCGTTTCTTGAGCTATCTCGCGCCAGTTTGCTTTGAAGTCCTCCAAGGTGTCGAGCGCCTTCCGTTCTTCTGCGCCAAGACTTTCCTGAATCGCCTTGATCTTCTCCATGATCTTGGCACGCTCTTTCAGGTCTGTTGTTTCGTCCAGCTTTTGCTGGAGCTTCGCCAGGTCGGAAGACGCTTTGAAAACCCCGCTAATATTGGAAATGGCTAAAGCTCCAAACGCTCCGGCACCTGCCGCCGCTGTCCCGAATGAACTCGCTAGCCCCATAAGGCCGCCGGAAGCCACGCCGATGACCGGCCCTAATGACCCCAAAGCCGCCGTTAATGACGCTATCGCCGGCACAAGAGCCGGGAATATCGACATTTTCATGCCGCTAAAGGCGTTTCCAAACACAGTCTGAAAGTCGTTTATCACCCTGCTAAGCCGCGCCATCCTGTTTTCGAAAACGCCCAGCCGCCGCTCGGCCTCTTTAAAATTTTCTTTAACAGTTACGCTGATTCTATTCGGGATGCTTCGGGCTAACGCCTTAACTTCGCCCATTTTGCGCTTAAATTTGCCTATTTCCGCATCGACAATCGCTGTGAGGCGTTCGATCATAGCCTTAACCCCCTTTCTTATTGAAATCCGGAAGGGTGATCGTTTTAAGGGCATCTGTCGCGCGTTTTAGGGCATTAGGGTTAACGCCAAGGCTCCGCGCATTGCGCCAGCCGTCTTCCTCGTTGGCCACCATCTTCCGGGCTTTGTCAGCGTCAAACATCTTTTTAGGGGTCACACGCCCTTTTTTATTCAAAGCGTATCGATGGAATAGGGCGTTCTTCGTCAACAATTCCATTTCATCGATCTGCCGATATTGCGCGCCTTTTAAAAAGAGCTTATACTCGTGTGGTGTCCACGAAAGTATAAGCTCCGGATCATGTATATTAAGATAACGAGCAGCATTCAAAATAACTGCGTCATAGTTTACTTGTTCATCTCTTTCCTTAGTTTTTCGAGTTCCGCCATCATTTCCTTGGCGTCCTCGCGCTCCTGCTTCCGTTTCAGGAATTCCGCTTCCGTCTCCCCGACTCTCTGTTTGATCTCCTTCTTGAGAACGTCGAAGTCTTGCCAGATTCTCTTTACTTGAACTGCGAAAAAACCGGATTGATCCACCGCCTGAAACGCTTCTTTGTAAAGTCTTTCGGCACCTTTTGCGCCTTCATCCTCAATAACTTTCGCGAGCGCTTCTTCGATTTTTTCAACAGATGGCTTTTTATCTTTCAAGTGAGAAAGTGCACAATCCCAGAACCGGATTAAGTAAAGTGAACTGCGTTGCTCAAGTAGGCCGAGATATACATTTCGTAAGCCGCCTTGTTTGTTTCCGCTCTCGTCTTTTTCGTTATATTTTTCTTCCGCTGTCCTTTCGAATTTGAAATCACAGCGTGCTTCATATTGTTTTCCTTCGATTTCTAATGTTGGCATGTCATATTCCTCCTATAAAAAAGGGCACCCGGAAGGATGCCCTGTATCTTTATTTTGAATCGTTTTTTTTATGAGCCACTTGTTTCTGGCTCTGTACGTGTTTCTATCTGACTCATAGGCGATTCTCCCACCTCGTTAACGGCCGTCACATTCACTGTGAGCTTAGTATCCGGCGTAATGTCTGTGAGCGTGCATTTTGGTTCTGTCACTTCTTTGTAGAATACTTTTTCCGATCCCCTGTATACCTTGTATGAAGTCGCCCCATCTACAGCCTTCCAATCCACGGTCACGCTATTAGTTGTAGCTGTATACTGTAGATTTTGGGGCGCCTCAGGGAGTAGAAGTGGGCTGCTTTCTTTTCTCGAATCCGCCTGTAGTCTCGCCCGGTTTTTCGAATAGAATTTCATTAGCTGATTGGATAAAGTCGTCTGGCAATTCAATTTCTCCCGGCACTGTACGAACAAGAACCGGCAATGATGTACTTGCTTCGACGAATCCGTCTGTCGGCTCACTAAACTCAATGTTTTCGATAATCGTCCAGCCGAAACGGCAATCATATTTTCCGTTGTCGTTCTTTTGGCTGGTGTCTACACGCCAAACTTTCAACTCGGATTCATTATCATAAGTCCATTCTAAGGCTTCTTGTCCGCCATCTTTTCGTTGTGCGTATAAAGAAAGTTCGAATGTCTCACTTTTCGCCCCGTATCCAACGATACGGCCTAGTTTTGTTTGCTCGTCAACCGTTTCTTGTTCCCTTGTCCATGTTCCTTCTGTCTGGTTCCCTACGATTAACGCATCTGATCCAAGTGGCGCATTTGCAGCTTGTACAATATAAATGATACTTTTACCGGTAGTCGGTTTACCTGATACCGCCATTTGATAGCCCCCTTAATTATTGATATAAATTCGGATTCTCAAAATTCCGTGTTGTGTGATCCCGTCAATATCCGTGATCACTTGTGATTGCAAAAAACTGAGTTGAAGGGGTTTGAACCCCTCCACCTCTAAAGGTTCTTTTGTCAGGGCCTGCATGACGAGAGAAAGGATTTCCTTTGCCTCGCGCCTGCCGTCCTCTGCCCGGCTCCACGCATGTATAACAGTTGTGATGTTTTCGCCAAATGTCACTTTGGTTTCGAATGGCGTTGACGTGTCTTCCCCGATGGACACATACGGGAAAGGTGTGTCTTTATTCGGATTGTCAAAAACGCCCTTTATCACTTCATTAAGCGCCGCATCCGTCGATAACCTGTTGTATATCGCTTTTTGAAGGTTCCAGGAAGCTAGTTTATTTTGAATAATCATCGCCGGTTCATCTTCCTTTCGAAATAACGGGCGCCCGCTTCCACAGCAGGGAAAAAGAACGGTTGCGCGCGCATTCCGCGTGTGAACACATATCGCCCTAATTTCTCGTCAAAGTACACCCAAGGCGTTTTGCGGCCCGTTCCATCTTCGGCGTATATGCCCGTGCCAAATTCAACGTAAACGGCATAAGAAGCCCCGACGGTGATTTTCGCCTTGAAACCACCATGAGAGTAATTGACCTCTATCGAATTTTTAAGGTTTCCGTCATCTACTGGCGCCGCGGCCACCGCTTGACCAGCAATAATTTCCGCAGTTTCAGCAATGATCCGCTTCACTCGATCATGCACCCGGTCACTGAACGAATTAACAGCCCTCGTCATCTGCCTTGTAATCCTGTTCATCAGCGAATGTTCTCCCCTGAACGGCATTTAAAGCACAAGATTTCACCTTGGCCGCCTTGATCGATAGGCGGGGACTGAATGACCAAAACCCTGTCATTTCGGTCTTTCCAAATGATCCGCATGTCGTTTTTAACGTCTTCCCGATAGGGAAAATAGACGTTGTATTCGACCGGGTTCTCAAGCTGCTGGGCTTGATAGTATTCTTTTCCGGTCAGCGAATCGACAAATGCCTCGCAGTCGGTAATCGCGTCCACCCAATCTTTTTTAAAGCCGCCTCCGCCATTGGGTATCTGTTCGAACTTTTGGAATGTGATTGTGTGCGGAAACTCTTCGTACATCATCAGACAACCCTCAGCCTTCTGTAAGGTTTCAGATGCCTCAAGACGGATTCCGGCAGCTCCGTTTCATAGGAGTAAGAAACATCCCCCATGCTGCGGGCACTCAAATTCGATGGCGCCATATTAAACTCGATCGCCTTTGCGACAAACAGCTTTACGCCCGCCGGCAGATTTTCCGCGCCGTCAACAAGAAACCTGTTATTGCAGTAATCCTTTGCGAAATCAATAAAAAGAGGGATAACCTCTTTCAAATAGGCATCGTGCCTATCTGTAGTTATCCCAAGCATTGTTTTGATAGTCTGGACGTCCATTTCAGATGTCCCCCTATTCTTCACCCAAAACGACTTTGATCAGTTCGTCCTTTTTGGCGTTTGGATCAAATTCAAATTCCTGTTGCTCCAAAAAGGTTATGATGTCGCTTTTGTTTACTTTGGTCAGTTGCTCTTTGCTCATTTCAAAAAGATCAAATGGCGCGTCAGTCTCCTGAGCAACTTCTTCGGACTCTTCTACCCTTTCAAAGCCAAAAGGCGCATAGACAACCCTATACGCCTTATCTGACACGCTCAAAACTATAGAACCGTCTGTGATTTTCAAATTAAGAACCTCCTGAGCCTTCCAGTGCTTTGAGGCGGTTTTCGATATCTGTAAATTTGGCCGTTACATCATCGCCCATTTTGTCCAGCGTGACCGCCTTAGCTTGAATGTGATTATTTTGAACGCTGCCATTCCCGATATTACGGCTATTTACAGACCCATCACCGATATTTCGGTTTCTGACCTGTCCTTCTCCGATCATTTCGGAAGTGATACTGTCCGGCCCCGGGGTGCCTGCGGGCATGCCGGATACCTTCGCGCCCGCTTTGACTTCTAGTTCTCCACCGATAACCCACTTATCGCCGCCGCTTGTTCTGTAGTTTTTCGATGTGAAACTCATCTATTACGCCCCCGCTTCTGCTTCCGGAGTAAGAGCTGCGAATGCTTCGTCAGAAAGTGTCATAAATCCGACTTGTTGAGTCACTCGGAGAGCAAACATATCACGCTCAAACAAGTTGATAGGATTGTTATTTTCATCGACAACCGTTGTTAAAGTTGCATCTTGCGAAATATGGTATTCCATACCTTGAGGAATTCCGTAACGGGTAAAATCCCAATCGGCAGCCAATAGATGTGCTTTTGTATAATCCCAAGACTTAGAATCGACATAGCCAATCGGCAAACCTAATGCCTCTGATGTCGCGCCGCCTCTTGCATCATTAAAAATAGGCAGCCCGTTGCCGTCCTTAGTGCCGCGTAGTTTTTGTTTGAAACGACGTGTAGTAGTAAAGCCGTTCACGTCTTTGTCATTGTCCTCAGTGAGTGCCATGACTGCGTTTAACTCATCGTAAAGGTTGCCTAGAGAGTTCAAAACAACAGTGTTTCCTGCTGCTTCTGCTCTTTCGAATACAGAAGTGCCTTTTCCGAATGGTGAATCAATGCCAAAAAGTGCTGCTTGGTCAAATTTAATAGCGAATGCTTCCGCGATTGCTGGCCGCATTTGAGTAAAGAAGTCTTTCACGGAGTAATTCAAAAACTCTTTTGTGACTGGGACAATGACCCCGAGTTTTTTAGAGGTCATTTTCGCTTCTAACCATGTAGCCTTAGAAGTTTTGATTCTCTCACCTTCGCCAACCCAGTAAGCCCCGGGGCCAGACGCAAGATAAGTGAATGTCTTCTCGGTTTTATCCATTTCTTCATATTTTGCTAGTTTTGTGACTGCTGATTGTGTCATAAAGTCTTTTAATACTAATGTTCCTTGATCAGATGGTACTTTTCCTTTGACTGCATCTTGCATCAATACGTTATTCGGATCAAAACTCATAATCTTTTTTCCTCCTTATTTTCGGATGCTTGCTTGTTCTGCAAGCGAACCAATGTTTAAATTTTCACCGGAGCCAGAACCGCCGCCGCCCGGCTCCACATCCCTGCCGTTTGCTCTGAATTTGTCTTCGACTGCTTTGTTAACAAAAGCACTGAATTTTTCTTCAAGGGTGCCAAGATTGCTTTTTGTCGTTTCTTCGTCATCCCCAAGGAAGTAAGCAACAAGATCAGTTGGCAGCCCCTTTTCAGATGCGTAAGAAATCGCCGTGTTCATGAGCTTTTCGCGCTTGGCTTCTCTTTGCTGCTTCTCAAGCTCTTGCTCGAGTTTCCGGATGCGCTTTTGTTCCTCGGTTTCTTCCGGATACAGCTCTTTCACCTTGGCATCAACAAGTTCATCAAGATTGTTGGCTTTCCATGTTTCAAGGCTTTTGGTGAAGTGCTGATCCAATTTAGGACGGATCAACTTTTGCCCCTCATCTGTTTCCAGAAAACCTTTCACCTTGTCGGCTGACACGGCAGAAAGTTCTTCCAGATAAGCCTTTACATCTTCGTTCTCTTTATTTGCATCAAGAAACTGTTTGACTTCTTCTAAATTCATTTTGATTTCCTCCTTTGCCCTCTACAGTGCGCGCCTGTTATGAGTGCATAATAAAAAAGCCTTTTAACGTCATGCTCAGGACAAAATAAAAAGCCGCTACATGGCGACTGTGGTTCTAATTTACAAATAAACATCTTTCTTTCCGCATCGTGAGCGTGTTCCCTCTGCTCTGAATGGGTGAAAAAGGTGCTTGTAGTTTCTAAAATTGTGAAAGCCCAACATACAAAGTATTTCGGACATTATTTCGACCTCATATTCTGCCGCTTCATTACCTTTGAAACTTCTTTGAAACACGCTTTCCCTACTTCCTCGCCGTCAAGGGACATCGTCACAGGCTTTTCAGACAGCACTTCCCTGACAAATTCTTTAGCTATTGCCGAAGGCTCAACACGGAAGGTATATTCTGCTTCCCCGTATTGCCATTGTCCGTAGTTGTCTTTGATCGGGAAATTCGTAACCGATGACGACTTTATCCTCCCCTCTTCAAAGGCACGTTTTAACGATTCTAATTTACCGCGCGCCATTTCGTTATTGTCAATTTCGCTTTTTTTCTCGGTGAAATCAAAGCCGTTTTTCGTAAGCATTCCGGACAGCTCCGCCATTTTGCGGGCTTTTTTCAAGGGGTCTACACGATCATATGTCTTTTCAAAAATACTCGATTCACACGGGTAGATTTCGCCCTCGACGCCCTTTATGACAAAATCTCCTGCACGGATAATCATTACTGAACCTTCCGACGTTGGGAGGATGCATCTGACGCCATTCGAGTCATAGTGAAATTCACAATAACTATTTTTTGTTTTTTCTAAAAACCACTCAGGTGTATCATCTACGGCAAATATAAACGCCTCAACCTCAACAGGCTTTTTAATGTACTTCGGCATGTTATTCGCTCCCCTCGTCCGAATGATCTGCGTCTGTCGTGTCTTCTGTCGTTTCTTCGGGTGATGCCGCCGCTACCTTGTCGGCTTCGATCTTCGCTTCGAGAGCCGCTAAAAAATCGGCGTCAACGTCAATTTCGTCAACTACAAATGTGACTGTAGCTTCATTAAGCTCTCCTACTCTCATAGAAAGCTTTAAGTCGGTCAAATGCGTTGGCTCGTGGCCGTCTATTAAAACATCATAATCGGAAAATTTCAGCCCGACACTTGACAGGGGATTCTCTTCTTTCCTTTTCCGCGCTTCTTCCGTCAATTTAATCTCTAATTTAGCCATTCGGGAACACCCTTTCATAATCCGCTTCACTCACAACAAAAATGCTCGATAATGACCCATCAAACGTAACAGCAACATGAACCATGCCGTTATGTCTGCAAATGACTTCTCCGCCCAATATAACAGTTAGTTTTGGCACAGGATTAATCCCCCTTTAAAAATTGTCGGAATTGCTCTCTTTCTTCTTCCTTTTTTTCAGCGTGTTCTATTCCCTTGAAAAAACCCAGACAATAGATAAAAATAAAAAACGAAATAAAGGGAACGAAAAATTGTAAATATTCCATGTTCACCCCGCCTTTTCAAGTTGTTTTTTCCACTCTTCATAGGTCATGTATGGAATGACGACGTTTTTGCCGTTGATTCTGGATATCCTTCTCTCTGGTTTCTGGCCGTTCACAAGGAAAATGATCGAACAACGGCAATTTATGTCGTCTTTCGGGTTGTGCATGTGTCCGGGAGCCTTCCCGACGCCTCCGTATATCGATTTAAACACGCCGTTGAAGGGCACGACCTTCCCGTCGAGCTTCCGGTGCGCAATTCTTGTTCTTGTATCCAGCGTACTGTCCCACAATTTTTTCATATCAGCCTTTTCTGCGGCCTTCTCAGCGCTTTTAAGCCTCCCTGCTATTTGAACCCTATGAGCTTCCGTCCGAGCCACTCTGCGGGCTTTTGCACGGCTAAAATTGACGCGATTTTCAATACGCTTTGCCATTTTGGTGTAGCTTTCACCAGCCAGAAGGCTTTGAGCAACTTCAATACTGATATTGTTTATGATTTCATCACGAGCCGCTTCAAGAACATTCGGCAGTTGTAACTTTTCGATTGGGTTCGCCAACGCCGCGGCAATAACTGCGACCGTAGGAATAGTAAAGCCCATCTTTACTTGTGCTTCAAACTCGTAAAGATAGGCTGATCTCAGGTAATTCTCAACGTATTGTTTTTCCATTAAGTCATTGATCATTTTCAAAAGCTCTCGATAATCCTTGTGAATCTCGGCCGCCATGCGCTCCATTTCTTTTCTGAAACGGTTGTACTTATTCAATTCGGTGTATGAAAGCTCGCCGTCTTTGCTGTACTTGTCATACATTGCGGCGATTTGGTTTTTGATCTCTTTCATACGTCTGGCAAACAGTTGATCGATCTTTCTTTCAGCCTTTTCGATCATTTCGTCAAGGTATTTATCTATTTCATTCTGATTCTTCATCGTCTGGCTCACCGTCCTGCGGCGCCTTATCTTCGCTGTCATCTAACGGGCTTAAATGCCGCGTATATTCGTCCTGTTCTTCTTTCATCTTGTCAATCTCATACTGAACATCATCCACAAATGACAGCAATGAAAGCCGCGTTTCTTCACTGACCAGACCTTTAAGACCCCCGGCGATTTGAGATTCTTCAAGAAGGTTTACCGGAAGATTACGCGTGAAGCCGAACCAAACCTTTAAATAGTCGTCTTCGCTCGCTTTCCCTTTTGTCCCCCATGCAGAAAAAAGGATTTTAAATTGATATCGGAGGGCTGCTGTCATTTTTCGTTCCATCGTGATACTTTTATTCTCAAGTGCCATCAGTTTAAATTTCATAGCCACGCCTGAAACATTGCCGGCGAATGATTCGTCTGTAAAATTCACAGATTTAGCGAAACGGAGAATATCTTTTTCCAGCCTGTTTAAATGGTTCTCGATAATGGCGTCGTTAATGTCCTTCGTGAGATAACTGACCTCGTCATTCTCTTCTAGCAGCTGTAGAACCCCGGTTTCTTTCAACTTTTCTAAGGTTTCATCATCTGCCCCTAGTCCTTTCAAGACAAGATACGCAAGCCGGTACTGCTCGATCTCGTTGCTGGCGTCCGAGATTGTCCGGTCATAGGCATCAATAAGAGACAATACCTTTTCAGCATCGCCTTTTAACTCTTTATTGTTGGCTAATCCGAATAGAGGGCAGCCTTTGAACATGTGCGGTTGTATGCGGTCTTCTTCAAACACTGCGCTGTCCTTCGTGCTGTAATAGTGAATATCGGTAGAATCGTAAAATTCGGCTTTTAGCTGTCCGTCGCAAGTCTCGTAATAGCGCAATGCGTATTCCGGTTCGTGAATATTGCCATCGGTTATGAAAACGACTTCCCAAGGGTCGATGTTTTTAATGCGCTCTTTCCCTTCCTTATCCACGTAAGCAAGGCGGGCGCCATAACCGCAAATTGCAGCCATCTTCCCCCATTCGCTGTCCTCGTCAGGAACGTGATTTCTCAAAGTGAAATCCTCAATCAACTGTTTGATCGCTGAAACATTCCCGGACTTTGATTTGTCATCCACCTCATAAGCGATTGGATGGCCGAAAAGATAGCCGACTTTGGTATCTACAATTTCCGAGTCGAAAGAGTTATTCAGCTTGTTGTTTACCTTATGATCAATCCGCTTGATGCGACCTGTCTCAAAGTCTTCATAATCCACGGCTTTACGTTGAAGAATTGGCACGCCGGCAGGTTCCGCCTTGTATCGGTCGTACAATTTCTTCATGCGGTCATGGTCATCTTTATGCTCTTCGATAATCTGAGAAATCAATTCCCCCGATATGCCCTTTGTTCTAATTTGATCTAAGAATTTTATCAATCTCTAAACCTCCTTGTTACCCCGTGCCCCTTGAGACTTGATACCTCATAATCATCTAAGCCGTACCAGATGGCCGAGAAAGTATGTGGATCGATGTTGAATTCGTCTTCAATGACGTTTCCGTCTTTATCCACTGCGAAAGTCAAATCTTTCAGCTCCCTAATAACGTCAGGGCATTGATCGGAGCAGATAATCTTTTTGAACCGCTTCACCTTCTTGGTGTATTGCAGTCGTGAGCCTTGGAATTTCTTTGCGGCCTTCATACGGAACCCCTGTTGCCGGAAGAATCGAATTGTCTTAGGCTCCGCGCTATCAGCTTTGATCAGAACGCGTTTAAGGTCTTTCAGGTCTTCCGCTGTTTTGTCGTCTGTCGTATCGTTTTTGTAATACTGCCAGTAGATATATAGAATCTTTTGATTGTGGTCGATCGCCATGCGAACCAAGGCGTTATATGAATCAACGAAACCAAAGTCCATACCGTTTTTTAAGATCGGCCTGTCGATTGCTCTGATCGCATTCATAACCTTTTCGTGCTCCATCACTTCGAACTGCGGCAGGACAAGCTTTCCGTTAACGCCAAAACGACCTTTCCGGGCAATGCGGTAAAGGTCTGGATCGTGGCTTTTTAGGTCTTCCAGCTGCTCGATGTAGCTTTCAGGCAAAAATAAATTATCATCAGCCGTTGAGTGATGATAATAGGTGTTGTTTTTTATGATCGTTTTCTTTTTGTAAAGCTCGTCGTCGTCAAGGACAAAAAACTGATTGGCTTCATCCTTAAAAAAGTGCTTATACGACCAGTTCCCTTTGCTGACAGGGTTCGTGGACAGAATCATGTGTAATTTTAAAGTCGGATGTCGCAAGCGCCCCAGCAGCTCCTTAAATCCGTCATATTTCACTTCTGAACACTCTTCAACCCATACAATTGATACATTATTGATCGATTTTAGTTTTGCCGGCTTGTCCATCCCTTTAAAAATGATCTTGCTGCCGTTTGGGAATCGTATTTGCATTGGTGAGCTGACACACCGGATTTTATGGTCAAGCCCTAAGTCGGTAATGATTTCTTCGAGCAGGGAAAAGGTCGAATCCCTGTGGGTGTCGTAGACCTCACGGACGACTAAGGCTGTCCGCTTTTCCTGTAGCATCTTCAAAATCAGCTTGAGAGCAACATGATAGCTCTTGGATGATCCGTAACCGCCAACGAGAAAATAAAACTTCTGCGACCAATCAAAAAGAAAGTCCCTAAAACGGGGATTCACTTCTTTTTCCATCATCTTTCACCTTTATCCTTGATGATAATTTCAAATGTTGAGTCGTTTTCATCGTCGTTCAGTCGCTCGATTTCGGCTTTCGTCTTATCGATGTTCAAGCGCATTTGATCAAGTTTAAGCCGTCTCTCGTCCTCTTCATGGGCCAGTGCGTCAAATTGCTTTATCAAGCTCCTAAGCTCGCCCATAGCCCGTGATTGAGCGTTCAGGAAGGTTGCGTGACGATCCCATGCGAATTGTATTTCAAACTCCTCTTCGGAAGATAAATCCGATTCTTTCGTTTTCTTCAGCTCTTTTGCCATATCGTCCTTATCCTGCACAAACATGATGCGTTGCGCCCGTATAATGGCCGCGTATTGTATTTGAATTTGATCCCATATCATATCAGCAGGCGAACGTTCCTGAATCTCTTCCATGATTTCAAGCGTTTCCTCCGGGAGAAACTTAGAATAAAATCCGTGAATCTTCGCGTTTTGGTTTCCCTTTGGTGCCCCGCCGTTGTTCCCGAGTGCGTTTATATTTCCCTTTGGCGCACCCGGTTTTTTTGTGTGCACACCTTTTTCAATGGGTGCACCTTTTTTTCTTTTCCAACCGTGCCGCTGTTTCCACGATTTGATGGTGTTCACTGACACCCCGTATTTTTCGGCAAGGTCTTTGTATTTCATTCCTTTGACGTAATCTTTTTGTGCTTGGATGTGTTTTTCAGCCATCTACATTCACCCGCCGCCCCCTTCTGGATTGTGTTGTTTCGAAACTAATTTTCGTCGTGCGATGGTTTCGGTTTCACGCACCGCCCAAACGGACAGACGTATTTATTTCCGGCCCATGTCCCCCACACGCACCCATGACACTTGTGAGTTTTGCGGGCCGATTCTCTCGCCTTCTCGCGTTCTTCTTCTCGTTTGTCCTGTAAGTATTGTCGTAGAATCATAATCATTACCGCCTTTATGGTCTCGAGACAAATTCATCCTCGTTAATTGCTTCCTGAATCACGTTTTTACCGATCTCGGCCATCCCGACGGCTTCGACTGGCGTTAATGCGTCGTAAATCGTCATCGTTGTACCGTCTTTCATCTTGAACGTTGCCGCGTATCCGTCGATCTCTCCAAAGTTTTCCTCGATCCATCTGATCAGCCCGTTGTTAGGCCCCGGATACACCCCTGTAACCTTCCCCATGTTCAAAACCCCCTTTTCTGAAAGTGATCAACTGCTTCTCTGAATTCGTCATCGACAAAGTATCTTGAAGGACTAATGCCCCAAAGGTGCACAGCCAACCAAGCGCTTATTTTTATTCGTAGCAGTTTCATGACTTTGTTCTCCTTTATTTGCTCTGAGCCGCGCCCGTGCTTGGCGGTATCCGATTGTTCTCCCAAGTCTCACCGGACGCATATCACAACAAACATAAAAAGCGACCCCGCGCATTCGCAGTGCCGCTCTTTCTCTCTTAATTTTGTGAAGTGGTAAACCGGGGAACCTACCTCCCCGTCCTGCCTTCCATTTTACACGACGGATTTTTTCGGATTCAACAACTGCACAATTCGGCAATTTTGGCACAACTGGTTGATGATCTCGTCTTTCATCCGCCTGACGGTTTCCCGCGATATGCCAAGATGAAGGCCAATGGCTCGATAGCTCATCCCTTCCATCATGCAATCATAAATCACTTTATGCTGTTCCCCTTCGATCGTTCTTGCTGCCGCCTCAATCGCGTATACACGTTCTTCGAAGTATTCTAGACGCTTGTATAGACGTTCCTCTCTTATGTCCATATCCCTCAGCTCGGCCTGACTCTTGCCGGGGCTTCCCTTTGGCATGGCAGCTTCTAACCCATATTGAGCGACACCCCAGCTTCGCATAGGGATGTCAGAACCGTAAAGCACCCTTTGCAATCTCTGAACCTCTTTTGCCATCCAGTGATAACTACTGATCAGTTTTTCAATCTCTTTTTTATACATGATCAATTCCCGCCCTTTCTATTTTGGCTAAAGAGCTTTCGGTAAATCGCTTTTGATATGATCGGTACAAATGTAATAAGGAAATAGATCCACACCACTTCATGAATGGTTCTAATGTTAATCTTTAATACAAATACCAAAAACCAAAATGCCACCAAGGAAATCGTTAAATTAATACACCAGATTGTTTCTTGCTTGTTCATTCATACGCCCCCTTATCGTTGTCTGAATGCCCCGCCTTTGGCTCTTTTATAGATAGGCCTGTTTGTATCCATCAGGTTCCTTAAATCCCGTTCAGTGAGCTTTTCCTGCTTTTTCCGCGTGTTCTTTTTGGTCTTTTTCATGTTTTCAGCCTCCTTTTGACACCCTAGTGATCGCGGGGTGTGACTGAAAAGTTGCAAAAATAAAAAACGGACACCAAACAAACAGCGTAAATGCTGTAAGTTCAGTGTCCGCAGGCTTTCCGTCTTGGACGTTTATTTTGTTTTCTGTTTTCGTTATACTTCTATGATACCATAAAATCAAGTTTAAATGTTTCCTGACGGCCGCCGCATGGCGGTTTTTTGTCCTTCATTCTCCTTCCCGGCTACGGCCTCTCATACTTTCCCTTCAAGTATTTTCAAAATGTCATCGATGTCCTTTTCCTCGATGTAGGTTTTTTTCGCCCTTCGGCATATGAATTTGATTTTTTGCATGGCTGTTACACATTCATGTAAAGCGCGTAAATTCCCGGCGCTCCTCGTCACGGTCAGCCCCTTTTCAGCCTGTTCGATAAGAAAATTCATATCAGCTACTTCTATATCGTAATAGGGCAACGTTTCACCTTCAGACAAAGCCATATCGACGCAATTTGAGTAAGACTCTTTTATTTTTTCCAAACGTTTTTTCTCGTCCGATTTCTCGCCATTAAGTCCGCCCTTCAATTCCATTTCAAATGTAAACTGTTCTTTATTCATCTGCCCGCGTTTCTCCTTCCCGGCTTGGCCGATTAACGTCAATTCGATAAATTGCATTTTACATTTTCCCTTTCAAGAGGGCTGCAGCCCCCTTACTTGATATAAAACGTCTTGGATTCAAACGTCCCGACATAGTTGTTTTTCTTCGCGTCTGTGTAGCAATCGATCTGAATGACATATGATCCTTTCCCGGTGCGCTTGCGAATCTCGTTGACACTGAAAGACTTTAACGGTGTTGAGTGCTTAAAGTATCCCCGCTGCACAAGGTTTGTATCAGTTAAGCCGCCGCCCGAACGTTTTTTATAGACGCCAGCCGTGTAGTAAAGCGTTCCAGAACCCTTCTTTTCCGCCCGCCAGTCAACTGTTTTTGCTCCTGAATAGTAATTCGTGTCGTCGGTGAAAATCCTCGCTGTATGGCCGAATGCTTCCTTTTGCCACGGCGACCAAACAGCCGCCGCAGATTGTGAGAATAAAAGCGTTCCAGAAATCAAGAGTGACAGTGTAACAATGGTTTTGAATAGTTTTTTCATGAGTTATTCCCCTTCCCGGCTCGCGCCGATGTTTATTTCTCTGCATCATGCTCCGCCACGTGCAAGAATATTGCTGATACCATTGGCAAAGAGACTAATAGCATTACAAGCAGTTGTTTGAAGTTTTCGAGATACATATATCCATACAGGACGACGGCGAAAGCGCTGATCAGAACCAAAATCAAGCCATAAAACCAGTCTCTAACCAACATCGCAAACACCAATCCCGAAGTGAACAAAATTATTACGGCGGACTCTCCGAGTGTCGGCCGGTATACCCACTGATACCCGATCATAAATACCCCGCCAAGAGCGATTAAAAAGCCCTTGATCACGTTTAAACCCTTCACCCTACTTTCCCCCTTAAATCATGATGAAAGCGACGAGAGAACCGATTATTGATGTTATGCAGATAGCTGTCATGTTATCCCGTAGATTTTTGTTTTCCCTCTCTCCGACCGCTCCCAAAAACGATAAGATAATTATGAGCAGTAGTATGATTTTGAATGCTATGATCATGCCTTCTCCCTCTCTAATTCATCAAATTTCTTCTCTAATTCATCGAATTTTTGTATAGCCGCCTCAAGGTATACCGCTAAATCAATAACCTCTTCCTGAGCGTGCTGCAACCATGCGACACAGTTGATAAAGTCCGCTTCCGTTTCTCCGTTCTGGTTTTTAAATGTCCGATTGACTGCAATGGTAAAGCTGACTACCGGTTTACCATCCCCGACATATCTTAGGTCAGGATCTCTTGTTAATCTTCCGACAAGTACCGTTCTATTCAGCATCTTTTGCATTCTCCTTTTCTATGATTTCTTCCACCGCATCCATAATGCGCCGCACCACTCTCGATCTGTTGGAATCTCTGGTTAAAAGTATTTCGATTTCTAATTTTCCGTTGGTAGTTATTACTCGTTCCTTGCCGACCGTGCTCGAAAATTCAACAATTCCATGCTTATCCCACCAGATATGGCGGTGTAGTTTAACAGCCATTTCCCTTCCACCTTTCGTCTATTTTCGACAGGAATCGACATTCTCAGCCGAAATTTTTTACCCGCGCTTCTCAAGCGCAGCCCTTACCTTTTTTAAATCGCATTCCTCGCCGTCAATCTCGACATGCTCCAAATCTTCGTTTAAAAAGCCGTAGCGACGTTTTAACTCTATGAGGCTATCTAAACCCTTCCAAAGGGTGTCATGCCCCACAGTCCGCCCGTATTGGTTTTTATAACGGATGATCAGGCGCTTAAATTTTCCCATTCTGCCAGCCCCATTATTTGAACCTCGATCCCGGGTTCTTTTCCGTAAACTTTGGCTCCTATGACCATGAAAACTTGGTTATCATCATGCCACGCTGTTTTATTCAGAGCGTCGAAAACACCTTTTACTAAATTGTCGATGTCCGGCTTTTTGATGTGTACCGTTGAAATGGCCTCCTGTTGCTTTTTCTTTGACCAACTTTTTGGAATCGGCATGGAGAAAAGCACCTTTACTACAGTAGGACCGGTATAAAGCTGCTGTCCTTTCATCTGCTTCTGTGCGTGCAGCTTTATGAAATCCTTATAAGCTAAATACCGCTGTGCGTTTTTATTCACGAATTTCCCGCGCCCGGTCATCCGGACGGCTCCCATTGGTTCGACTGGTATGTTAAGGGTGATCATTCCGCCGCCTCCAATAGACCGGGATTTTCATAGACTGTTCCGAGATATTCCGAATCCGGCCCACAATCGGCAAGACACTGAATTAACCCACCGGGATGTTCCCCATAAAATGCGGCTAGATCGTCGTAAAAAACAACCTTGAAAATTCTACCGAGAGAGTCTTTCCGGATATCACCCTCCCAAATCTCCCGGCCGGTTTCGTCCTTCAATCCGGTGTATTCTGTGACCGGTGCCTCTTCATCTGTGAAAACTCTCCAATCAGGCAAGAGGACCACCCCGCCGTATTGATTGACATACTCCGTCCGATTTGTGAAATATTCAACCCCTAAACCTTTTTTATGATCTTCTGACGCTACGAATCTATAATCGCTGTTCCCTTTCGGGTAAGAATTTTCGGAATAAATCATTTTGTTACACTGCTTTACAAATGCCCGATATTTTCGCTCTCTCATTCCGTCGCCTCCAATAATAAATCAGGATTTTGATAGATATTGCCGATGATTTCATAATCTTCATCACAGTAATTTATATCCCCAATCCAGCAAATACCTTTCCCGTTTTCTTCAAATGTATAATCTGAATAATAACGGCTATTAATATTCTCCAAAGTAAATGATCCATCCCGAAATCCAACTGAAGCAGTAAAGTGTTCTTCTATTTCGTTTCCATCAAAGAACCAGTGCACGCAATGAATAATGTCCCCCTCGTAAATCTCGCGGTCAGTATTATCCTTCAATCCGGTGTATAAATCCCGGCTGATCAATTCATATTCATCTGAGAAGACTGGAGACAGCTTGGCGGCTGCTCTTTCTTCCAATTGCCCGATGTTGTACCTTTTCATTTCAATGTTGCCGCTACCTTTATGCCTAAATGTGTAACGAATCTTGATAATGTCCATTCCCCTTACCTCCCGTCATCTTGTAACCATTGTTTGATCTGTTTTTCCCTGTATCCGGCCTGTAGTATGATCGACAGCAGCGCTTTGACTTCTTTCATTTCGCCGATCCCCACGCCTGCTTAAAAGCGTCTTTCAAACTCGGCGGTCGCGTTTCCGTCACCGATCTAACCGGGATACCCACGATGTAGGTCGTGCTTGTTTCTTGGATCAATTCGCGGTCGTTTTCCTTAACCATTTTTCGAATAAATACCTTTTTGAATAGTCCGCCGTACTGTGAATTGACTTCTTTTTTGATGATTCTCATATCAAATCCCACCATTCAAACACTTTTTTCTGTTCCTTCTTTTTCCGCCCGATCAGCCGGACGATGAGTCTTTTGATATTTTTCATTTGCCGCTCCCTCCTTAATCTCTCCACTGGAAACCGATATTTAAATTGACTTGTTTCGGGCTTAAAATTTTTATATCAATCCAGCTATTAATGAAATCCTCTAAATCCGTTTTTGGCATATATTTCAAAAGTTCCTAAATCGATTAAAGAGAAGTCTCTAGCGTGGCTTCTGATCACCCACGCATTGTCACCTTTAACAAGGAAGAATCCATCCTGTATATCATCCACAGAAAGCCCTTTCGGCTTCTCCTGTATCACTTTTAAATTAATTGTCATACCTCTACCTCCTGAATGCGTTTTAATTCGCTTGTAAGCTCTTCAAACCATTGCCTATCCTTTACGTCTAGGGCGAGGTCTATTAGTGCTCTGACGTCCGCCTGCGTGTATTTTGGTGCGTTTCTTGGTGATAGTTTCGTTAAGGTTACTTCGTGCCATGTTGCTGTGAATCCGTTCATTTTCAGAACCAAAATATTGCTGCCTTCTGAATGAAGCACGTACCCGCACACTTTTTGCGGGTTCTTTTTGAAGGCAACCCAGTCACCCGGCGCGAATCTCCTAAACATTATGCGCTCTTCTCCTGCTGCCGTTTTTGAATGATCGCATCAAGCCGCTGGATGGTATCAGTTAAATCCTGTTTCTCAATCTTGCAATTCGGGCAGGCATGGAATGCGACCATGCTGCCGGATTCCTGCCTGATAACCTTTTTGCCATTGCATAAGCTGCACATTGTGAATCCTCCTTCAATCGTCTTTCTCGACTTTTAGACCTATTTCAAAATCAACACGTTTAAATGTGCCTTTTACCGTTTGAATAATTGATTTTCCGTGTTCCGGGGCGTCCATTGCGTGCGCCGTCCCGTTGTTCCCATCCACCACAATAACGCGGACTTTGCCTTTCTCCATCGTTCCAGTAAAACTAAGATCATCATTGATAGTAATAGGTTTCAGTTTCACTCAAACCGCCCCCAGTGTGCTATAATTGAATTACCCACAGTTCATAAAGCATCGGAGCCTTTAGGTTTCGGTGTTTTTGTTAATGAAATGTTTGCTAATCACTTAAATCTGACAATCTATGATTCAGCAACATCATGTCCCCCTTGATGATTACCGTATAATCCCGGCACATTTGATGGATTCGGGAGCCGAGAGCTTCATCAATGTCCAGCAACTCATCTGTTGTAAGTTCTGAAGAAACAAGTAACGGCAGATGATTCAGGTAACGATAATTTACGATGGACTGAATTTGTTCAATCTGCCATTCGGTCGCCCGTGGTTTCTTGATACGCCCTTCACTAGTGGTTACATATACAGGCTTGAACAAGTCATCAATGAAAAGCACTTCGACTTTCCGCATCGCATCAAGCTTGGTTTCCAATTGATCAAAGTCCTTTTTCAGATCCCCCATGCCTTCTACATACGGGAAATACAAACAGTGGACGGACTTCTTCTTGATGAGATTATTCATAATGGCTGTAAGCAGATGAGTTTTGCCGCTGCCGGGTTGACCAAGCAAAGCGATACTGTTTGAACGATCCCCCCTGATTTTTTCAAAATCCTTGAAGTATTCAACAGCGCAATCATATGCATCCTTTATCAATTTTGGTTTCCCCTCCGTTTTAAAATTGCCGAATATAAGCTTTTCAAATTCTTCTGTAATGCCACTGGCTGCCATAAGTCGGGCTATTCTCTTTCGCCGTACACAGTCGCATTGTTTGGAATAGGTATCCTTCCATTCCCCTGCCTTTTCCGGCGGACAAACCTTTCCAGAAAGAAAATCATCTTCCGGCACCATTTCCTCTGGCACAAGTTGCTTTAACCGTTCGTCATAATTCCATTTCGTATCTTTATGAACCCGATAAAACACAATGCCATGATCTTTACAGGTTTCACATTCGTACTCAGCCTTTTCTCCGGATGCGTCCGGGGCCGAAAAGTGGGCTGATTTTTCCCGAAGGCTTTGCATCACCTTTTGAAATGCCGTGTTTATACTGATCGCTTTGTTTTCTTGCTTTTTTTGCTTGATAGTCATTTCCCCACTCCTTGCTTTTAAGTTCATTTGATTGTAGGAGGCGCTGGACATAAGCCATATTGCGGGCATTTCGCTTAACAGCCTCTTTCATGGCATCAAGCACCTTTTCCTCACCGTAATCGTCTATCAGACCTTTAAGCATATCCGCCAAAAATGAGGATAATAAGCCGAACCCTTCGTCCTCAAAAAACTGAAATGGGTTTGTCTTCATATTCTTGTCTTCCTCCTTTCCTTCCGTTGGATCTGATACCGGTGCTTTTTTCTTTTTATAATTTTCGAAACGCGTATACTCTGCATAGTTAACGATGGTTACAATGAAGCCGCGTTTTTGAGGTAGCCTGTCGATCTTTAAATATCCCTGCCTAGCCATTCGATCCAGAGAGTACTTTATTTGAACAGCAGACCAGTTGAACCTCTCGGCAAGGTGTGTGATCTTGATAATTGTTTGACCTATATCAAGCTCTTTGCCTTGCCTGTATTCCGCCCTTTTAAACAAATGATCGTAAATTATCTCGTCACGTTCATCTTTAAAGGGAAGACGGGGGAGGACAACACACCCCATACCTTGCATATCCACGCCGCTCACCTACTTCCTTTCACAGAGTGCTCATACCCGTAAACCCGTTTCACTTGTCAACTTCGACTTTGCGCAATTCAAACGCCCATTTGCAGACAATTTTGTTCATCATGATGCGCCGCCCTTCGCTTAATTTTCTATGGGTGCGTCGATAATGTCTGGCGATTCTTCAAACGCGTAAATCGGTTTTGGTTCTTCTTTGAAGCTTGAATGCACCGTTTCGTCCCTCGTTATTTGATTCTGAATTTCGACGCTTATCGGCATGTATTTGACAAGCTGCTTGATAACCGTCTTTTTTGCCATTGACTCATAATGATCAGCCCAAGGGCCAAAATGCTTTCCGTTCTTTTGCGACTTGCTGAATTTATCGCGAATCTGATTAATTTGTTCAACGCTCATGACTGTAAAAGCATGGCCGCCGTCTTTAAATCGGGCATAAGCATAGAAACATTTGAGTTTCCCGCGGTCTGCATCCATCGTCGGCTTATGGTATAACTTTTCGTTTATCCCGTATTCGAAATCAAATTCATCATTTTCATAGACTTCATTTGCTACAATGCTTGTTACTTGGCCTGATCTTCTGACTAATTCGATCAAGCCCTTATATCCGATCTGCAATTGAACTTCTTTAACGTTCTTGTTCTTGTTGTAATAAGGCACAAGATAGGCCGACCCCAGCGCGTCCGGTTCTAATCCAACTTGCGCCGCTTGCATAACGGCTCCAAGCAAAGACTCAGGCGTGCATTCTTTAAGCATTGGGTTTTTCCTGAACTCTGTAACCGCTAAACGAATCAGCCTGTCGGCGTCCAAGTGTTTAGGCAAAGCCATTTCAAACGATTCTTTATGTTTCATCATTGCATCAAGAATTGTTTTTGGTTTATCATCTTGAGCAACCTCGTTTCTTTGCTCCTGCTTCGCTATGTCGTTTTTCAATTTCTCTGCTTGTGTCATACCGTTTTCCCCTTTCATTACCGGATTGAAAATCTTGAACCGTTACCCTCTTTCACATACTGCCTGTAGATGTCAGGGTGTTCTCTCTTGAATTTTTCTTTGTCAAAGCGTTCAACCGGGAACCTCGACCAAGTGACTTTTTTGTCAGCAACAAAACCGTGTTTCCTTTCACCGAGAATCCCTTTGATCTCGTTTTCAATGGCCTGCTTCTTCTCTGTCAGTTCGTTGATCTTCTCTTTCGTCCGCTCGTATTCTTCAATCTTGCTATCAAAGTATCCCGGCAGATCAACCGAATCCTCGACATGCTCCGGGTACATGGCCGCCAGTAAATCCTTTGATGATTGCGACCCGTCAAACGGCGGCGGCACTCTTTTAGAAACGTGTTCATTCCAGAAATAAGCCGCCTTTTCTTCCATGATCCGTATCAATTCATCGTCGCGCTCGATCTCATGGAATCGCCAAGGGTTCACAACATCCCCTAATATAAGGGCGGCCAAATGCCATTTTTTGAACCCGGTTACACTCATGTACCATTGGCATTGAACAAAATACGCATCGGGCACGCTGTCTGCCGTCCATTCATCACGCTTGTAAACTGTCGCCGTCTTGCACTCAAGACCTTCCTTCCGGCCGACAATCAGGCGGTCAACATTCGCCAAAAAATACGGGTATTTCTCATGTTGTAAAATGGCGTTCCGCTTCTTCACTTTCAGCCCTTTCCTCCGGCTGAATTCCTGGGCTACGATGTCCTCCAATAGATTCCCGAGCCTTGCCGCCTCGCTTTCGTTATCCTCTAAAGGACTTTCGCCGATCTTATCCATGTATAATTGAATGGGACTTTTCCACTTGTTAAGTCCGAGTATGGCAGAAACATCGCTCCCACCAATGCCTCGCCGTCGCGCTTCTAACCATGCTTGTCGTTCCATTCCTTCGGTAGATGTAAGGATTTTAGCCATTCTTTCACCTTCTATATTGTTTTTCAGGCAGAAGACTGATATAATTTGTATTTGGAAAGTTTATCTACGCCTTTCCACCAGCCAATTAATTCAACACTTGGTATTTGATCTTGTTGAACCTTTTTTAAAGGTTCTTTTTTTTATGCCTCGTCGTCTTCGTTTTCTTCCTCTTCTTCATACCGCAAATAATCCTTTGGATAGCCGTAACGGTTGATTTCTGTGATAATTGGGTGTTCAATGTTCATTTCCATCCGCTCCTTTCCGTGCCATTAGGTATTTGTATAGACTTAACATCACCTTTTCTTCCGAAGAAACCTCTTCATACAGCAGTCGAATCGCTCCTTTAATATCCTGTTCTGAGTAATTCATGTTCTTGGCATTTCGTAAAAAGGAAGATGCCAATTCATATTTTCTGTGATTCATTTTTGATGTCTCCTTTTGACGTATTGATCCCACGACAGATGCAATTCAGGATAGTTTCGGATTCTCGCGCACCATTCCCTAACCTCTGACGCTGTTGCCGGCCTGTGAAGGTAATGGAGCATTAGTGAATCCCTCTTGCTGGCGGTTTAACAGGCACAACGTTCAGCCCTCTTTTGGCGAACTCTGACGCGATTTCGTGTAGTTCCACTACTTTTTCAGGGTGCTGCATTTTCTTTAAGTCTCTGCTGTGATCGACTATGCTACCCGCAAGTTCTATACACCCATCAAAATCACCCTCTTTGACGGCATCCGCCAATAGTTCTGAAACGAGAAATTGCAATGACTTGTAAAGTCGTTCCGCCTTCTCCCTGTCAGACTTCAAAAAATGGTTTAAATTCATTCGAGCCACCCTTTCGCCTTCCATGTGATAGTTGCTTTTTTGTAGCACTCTTTGAGTGAAATGTTGTATTCCTTCGCCAATAAGGCCGCTAAGTTTTTAGCCCATGCCTCCACGTCCAGAAGTTCCTTTATGACCACTTTAATGCGCTCCCTTTCTTCCAAAGAGATCAGCTTCGGATTCTTAACAAAACTCACATCTGCAAGTGTCTGGATGGCTTCTGTCGCCTGTGTGACCATGATCTCTTCAAAAGCCAGTCGATGTTGCTCGACTGATTCACCAGTGAAGACGGGCGGCGAGCAACCATCGCTGAATTTGTTCATGATTCCCATTGCGAAAAATGGTTGATCGAATTTCTTTAGTGACGTTTCCGCCACATCCCACGGCATTTTTCTTGTTCCGTTTTTCATTTTGCTGACCATCGACTCCGAAACGTTTAGATCAAGGGCGAGTTGCCCGTTTGTCATGTTCTTCGTTTCAAGTAGATGCGCCAGTGATTTAGACACTATTTCCGGCATTCTTGAACTCTCCTTTGTCCTATGTTCTCTATTTTTCTGTACAGATTATGGATGTATGATTAAGTCGTAAGGTTAAACAACTTCATCAAGTTTAAAGTCATTGATGTTTACTTTGAATTGAATAGCCATTTCCTTGACTATTTGGATGTAGATTTCAACTAAGCGCTTTTCCTCTGCGATCACGTCTAATTTGTTGATTTTCTTTACATAAGTTTTGGACATGCCTTGCGATAGCGCGCGTTCTTTTCGATTGTTCAAACGGATGTCGAGTTTACAGCCTGCCCGCTGTTCCAAACGCTCATAACTAAGATTCATGACGCTTCGGTATGGCTCGACACCGGTCCAGTTTTTCGCGATTCTTTTTAAGATGACATTTACCTTTTCACGCCAGCCGACATTGTTCATGGATACGATGTTCGAAATATTGTTCACTTGACCTTCTAGTTGATTCATTCGTTTGTCTTGCTCGACCAGTTGGTTGATGGTTCCTTGTAAAACTTCCAACGGCGTTTTTGGCTGTTGTTGTTTTTCTAATTGTTCAATTCTTTCAATAACTTTAAATCTTGTTGTGGCATCGTATTTTAAAGCTAATTGCATGGCACCTTTTCTGCCGAATGTGTAACAAGGTAATTCTTTGTTCTGTAGAGTTTTATAAGAGGACAGTCCAAAAATGGACTCACCTAATTCTTTTCCTAATTTATTAATTTCTTCTCGAATGTCGCGCATAATGTGTTTGTGTTCTTTGCCTGTTAATTCTGCTAAATCTAAACTTGTCATTTTGATTTCAGAGTTCATTAATTGATTCATTTAGCGATCCTCCTATTTAACTCGATAAAATTTAGGTTTGATTTCATTACCTTTCTTTTCATAAACACGGATGCCGTTTTCAATACAGTATTTTTCCATTACGCTCATTCCGTGTTGTCTTTTATAAATCTCGCTAGTGGCAGACATAAAACCTACTCCTAAACGTTTGATAAAACGATTTTCATAGCAATGTGACACCAGTAATTCAAGGAAGCTATCACTTGTGAATCGCTCGCCTAAGCTATTCATTTTTTCTAATGTGGAATCATAATTCCATGTTCCGTCGTCAGTGTAGTATTTGATTGGGGGGAACAGTGTGAAAAATTCTTTTACTTTCCGACCATCCATAAGCTTTGTAATAAGGTCAATGGCGCTTAAAACATTCTCAGGCTGCTCCTTTGGTAATATGATATCCTGACACATGTTGCGGCCGAGGATTATCATTAAATTGTAGGGATTGATTTAAGACACACCTTTCTGAAAATAGTTTGTGTTTTCTTCGACCCAAGTTGAGTTTTGTTTGATCCATTCAAAAACGAGATCACGCGGATATCTAGCTTGAATGGTTTTCAATTTCGGGAAAGACTCGATTCCGGTTAGTCTTGTCACCGCTGCCGATTTGATTTGGAAAATCTCTTGCAAATGAGTGTTTTTTAATATTGGAGGATACGTATATTTTTTTGCACCGTCCTCCACGCCTTGCTGATAAGCTTTTTCGCAAAGCGCTTTAACAATCTCGAAAACCGTTTCGTTCGGTAAGTTATCAAGTGAGATACCGAGATTAGCCAAAATGTTCGCCTCCTATACTGTGGTTTGTAATCTGCCAACCTTTCTCATGTGGTAAAATCTTCTGAGAAAGGTGGTGATCAATATGGCTACTCAAATTTATGCTTGTCTTTGTGGTGAATGGGTTGACTTGACCAGTGATCCTAACTGTAAAATTGGTAGATATGACTCTTCTCAACTCACATGGTGGGACGAAGGCGCGAGTATTTGGAGTCCTAATACTAAAGATGAACACACGATGTATCAGCAGGATTATGTTGATATCCATTATCGAAATGCCGATTATCGTATTCACCCAATGTTCATTCAGATCAAGAGATCCTAAATTCGCGTTTCAGGTTAATTTCTAATAGTTCTGATTCGTCAAACTCCACTTTGGCGGCTTTAGAACTGTACAACATATCAACATGTTGTTTAACGCGATTCCATTCAGACTGGGTCATACCATTCAACAAATCAGTTAATTGATCTAGCTTCTTTTGATTCATGGTCAGCCTCCTACGCTGTGTGGGATTTACCGTGCAATTCGTGAAGTTGATCTTCAAAAAAAATTTCTTGCACTGTTTTTTTGTAATAATTTGCTATACGAACCTTTATTTCATCACGAGGTGTGCGGTGACCCGATTCATACATAGCTAATGTACTTTCGCTTATTTCAAGCTCATTTGCAACTAAAGACCGGGTTTTATCGCCTCTTAGTTTCATCAACTTTGCACCAATAACCTTTTTATTCAATTGCCCTCCTCCTTTACGTTTCGTGTTGTTCTTGTCTATTATATTAAACCGCACGATTCGTAAAGTCAATACATATTGTGAAGTTTTTTTGTAAAGCGTCACGAATCGTGATATTATCTATAAAGGTGATGAATATGAAATTCGGAGATCGACTTAGAGAACTCAGGAAAATGAGGCCGAATCTTTCTCAAAAAAAATTAGGGGAACATTTAGGTCTTGCAGAAAGCACAATTAGTATGTATGAGCAAAATAGAAGAGAACCGGAATATGAAATTCTAATTAAAATAGCTGATTATTTCGATGTTTCAATTGACTACTTACTTCGAGGCACTGATCCGAAGGTTCAAGATAAAATCTTTGAAGACGAAGCAAAGAGGATTCTAAATGACCCTAAAACCTTCATCGCGGCTCGTGATGGAGAAATTACACAGGAGATTTTAGATGCTGCCCTTGAAATCATTACGGAGCAACTGAAAGAAGGCGGGAAAAAGAAATCTGACTAAGCAAGGAGTGACAGCATGGAGTGGAATTTAAAGGAGTTATTTTTATGACTTTAGGAGAAAGGTTAAAAATGTTGAGAAATAAACAAAAACCTAAGCTCTCTCAAGAAACATTATCAGAAGAACTCGGAATAAATCGCTCTACCTATGCGAGATATGAAACCGGAGACAATGACCCTGGTTACAAAACTCTTATAAAAATAGCTGATTTTTATAAGGTATCTCTTGATTACTTAATTCGAGGAATAGTAAAACAAGAGCAAGATAAAGTGTATTCTGATGAATCCACCAACTAAAATTAAGAAAAAAATCTTGAAAGCAAAAAGACCGTCCACTTATATATATATATCTATTGTTTATATTGTTTATTATTGTTTACTAATAAGATTTACATTGGATTTATATTGCATGTATATTCTCATTTATAAATCGGTTTTTCCGATGCCGACAAACCCTTGATACACAAGGGTTCTAAGTGTTGTTCTCTTTTACATTCTCATTTATGTTCCTTTTATAATCTCTTTTATAAAAAATCAGGAGGTTTTTTATGTGGAAAATAAAGAATTTGAAATAATCTTGAAAGAGATTCAGGCAATTAATAGCCGCCTAACCAACCTTGAAAGAAATGTCGCGACCAAAGATGACATCAAAACATTGAGTGACAAAATCGATTTTCAGCATACCGAAAACATCAATTCGGATAACCTTCTACTTGATGAGATTAGCGCCCTTGAAGAAGGCGTCATCTATGTTAATCGCAAAGTAGCTGATGCTGAATTCGAGATTCACACATTGAAAACCCGTATACACCAGTGAATATATTGAAATTTTTGTAACATAATGTTGAAAAATGATGATAATTAGACTATTATAAAAGTCGTACATAATATGAACTGGGGGTTTTATCTTTGAAAAAATTTTTAGTTTTATTTTTATCTTTCGGCCTCGCTCTGGCCTTAGCCGCCTGCAGCTCAACTGATGACGTATCAACAGGAACAGAGGATTCAAAAGACAAAAAGACAGAAGAGAAGAAAGATGATGGTTCTAAAAAAGTTGATGCAAGTAGTCAAAAGACTGATGCTTTAGGGATGAAAGTTAATTTAGGAGACGTTAAAATTATGAAAGATAAAGTTAACGTCGGTATCAACATTGAAAACACAACTAGCAAAGTCCTCAACTTCTATCCTGATCAAGGTAATGCAGTAGTCGGAGACATGCAATTATCAGCCAATATGTTTTTGACTGATGGCGAAGTTGGTGGAGAAGTTCAAGGTGGCGTTAAACAGGACGGGGTGCTGGAGTTTGCCGTACCAGAAGGAAAAGAGCTTGATATCAATAACATTAAAGAAATCAAGTTGAATTTTGGTGATGTAACCACTGAAGACTTTATGAATAACAAAGCAGTATCATTCACTGTGCCAGTTAAGTAAGGAGAATTCAAAATGAAAAGAACTACTGAATTTGTTTTAGGTCTAATAGGCGGAATTTTCGGTTTTATTGGTGCCTTTTTGGCGTTAATTGTCGGCGGACTCGATGCCTCTTTTAATTCATCTGGCACAAGCGATATTATTGGTTTAGGTTGGGGTGCTATCTTCCTCTCAATCCTTGGAATTATCGCTTCGGTGATTGTTAGAAAAAAAGCTAAATTAGGTGGAATTTTGCTTATTATTTCTGGTATCGGTGGCCTGATTTGCATTTTCTTATTCTACTTACTTCCCGCTATTCTTCTAATTATCTCGGGAGTTATGGGACTTGCTAGAAGAGATAAAACAACGACGACGGCAGCATAAAGAAGAGCCCTATGAGGGGCTTTTCTTTTCACTAAATAACAGAACGTATGTTTCCTTTGTTTTAAATAAGAATTACCTCAATTTGATAAATGGGCTTAGGAGGCGTTCTTCTTGGTGTATACAAAAAGTCATTTAGAAGATTGGATTGAAAACTTGTACAGAAGCATCAGTATCATTACACCAGAGCAAATTGATTTCGAGCGTATAGCTGAGTTGTTAGGCATAAGTGTTTATTTTAAGCCTATCCCAAGTTGTTCTTTCAAGTATAATGACGTGTATACGATTATATTAGATAGCCGGAAAACCCGTTTCGAGCAGTGGGACGACTTTGCTCATGAACTATGCCACCTTTACAGACATGAAGGAGATAAAAAAACAATGCCAAAGTTTTGGTCAGATTATCAGGAGAGACAAGCCAATTACTTCTCATATCACTTTTGCATCCCCACTTTTATGCTTCATGGAATGAAAATTCCACAAAATCATTTTTTTGACGCTCACCTCATTTCTAAGATGTTTAAAGTCACTGAACCATTTGCGAAAGTACGCCTTAACATGTACTTTAACAAAATTCATCTTATTGTTAGTTAAAAGAAACTTTAAATAGGATTGGGGGGATAATATGGCTTCATTTCAGCAGTACAAAACCAAAACGGGCTATAAATGGCTTTTTAAAATGGGAGTTGGTATCGATCCCAAAACAGGCAATAGGAAAACAACAACACGCCGAGGCTTTAAGACCAAAAAAGAAGCTGTCGCAGCCGCTGCGGAATTCCAGAAGGAAATCGATAATAATGCTCTTGCCCGAAATGACATTACTTTTGAGGATGTCTTTAAAGAATGGTGGGATGTTCATTCCAAAACGATAAAGCGCAGCACCAGATATAGAAAGCTATCGAATTTCAAAAAGCATATCCTGCCGCACTTCGGGAAATTAAAAATAAAAGACATCACAAGAGCATATTGTCAAAAGGTGATAAATCTGATAGCTCAGGATATTGATTCTGTTCAAAATGTAAAAATTCAAGCTAACCTTGTATTTAAATATGCTCTAAGGATGGAATACATCACAAAAAATCCAATGGAATTCGTTGTGATCCCCAAAAAAGAAGAGAATTTTTTATCGCAGGAAGAAGAGAAACGGAACTTTTGGGAAAAGGACGAAATCAAAACCTTTCTCGAAAAAGCGCATTCTCAACTCGCCCCACAAGATTATGTCATGTTTTATGTTCTTATTTTCACTGGTATGCGCAAAGGGGAACTTATTGCCTTGGAATGGAAAGACGTTGATTTAAAAGAGAAAACAATAAACATCAAACAAACAATGTTTTTTGAAAACGGTAAAGAAGTCATCCAAACAACGAAAAAATATCATTCCAAGCGAATTATCACAATTGATGATCAAACAGCCCAAATACTTAAAAAATGGCGCACACAACAAAAAGAAATGCTCTTGTCTAATGGAATCACCTCAGAAGCTAAATATGTCCTTATACGGGGCGATATGCGTCCTCTAAGGCTTGCATATCCAAACGACCTTTTAAACCGTATGATCACTAAAAATAAGCTTCACAGAATCACAATTCACGGTTTTAGGCATTCTCACGCATCAATCCTTTTTGAAGCAGGCGCATCCATAAAAGAAGTACAAGCCCGTTTAGGTCACAAAGAAATTCAAACGACTATGAACATCTATACACATGTCACGAAAACCGCAAAAGCAAAAACGGCCGAAACATTTAAAAAGTACATGGAATTATGAGAAATTCATTTAAACGTGGTCAAAATGTGGTCAAAAATCAATTTTAAACAAAAAACAAGCCCTCTTCCGAGCGACCGGATGAGGGCTTGAACATTGGTATATTAACGTTTTGAGAACTGAGGTGCAAGACATACGCCTTTAAGACCGTATTTTTCCTCCGGATGATTCGTCACCTGTTTTCCTGCTTTTTCGCTTCCTTTATGTATCCAATGAAATCAATCATAACGCCTTTATCGGGATCATTGCGTATCCGAAACGCAATCGTTCCGGGCTGACCGGTATTTTCCATCTTGTAAGCGGCATGAAACACATGGATGCTCGCTTCAGAAATTTGAAAATCATCAGCATGAAGCCCGGAAATTCCCCATTTCTGCTTGTCTTTCAAGATTGTTTCCGGAGAAGGGTTTGCGCCCTCCACGTACAAGCGCTTCATCTTTGATAAATCATCGTCCAATATCGCCTCAAGCATATTCTCAACTGCGACGAGCCGCCTGTCTTTTCCTTCATCTTCATTCTGACAGCCGGCAACAATCATTGCAACGGCTAAACAAATCAGCACAGCTGCAATCCTTCTCATACCAATCCCCCCCTGATCTCTGCCTAAAATATAAAGGCTTTTACGAATTCTGGCAAGCAAAAAACCCTCCGGATAAGGAGGGCTTTTCTGCTTACAGCGAATGAATGAATGCAGTTGCAATACCGAAGTAGATCAACAGCGACAAAATGTCATTTAATGTTGTAATCAGCGGACCCGATGCAATCGCAGGGTCGACATTGCACTTGTGAAGGATGATCGGGACGATCGTTCCCGCCATCGTTCCGATGATCAGAGTGGCAAAAAGCGAAGTCCCTACCACAAATCCGAGCAGCAGATTCCCCTGCCATACTATCGCGATTCCCGTAATCACGATCGCACACACGATGCCAATAATAATCCCGGCTCTAAGCTCCCGGAAAATCAAGCGGAAAATCGTTTTTTTATTGAGCTCTTCTTTTGACAGCCCTCTGATGACGACAGCGAGGGACTGTGTTCCAGTGTTACCCGTCATTCCCGCGATCATCGGCATAAAAAAGGCCAATGCGACAACCTGCTGCAGCGTGTCTTCAAAATAGCTCATGATGCTGCCAGAGATCAAACCGATGAACAAAAGCAAGATCAGCCACGGCAGACGGCGGTATGCGGCGACATACGATTTTGTATCAAACGTGATCGCCTTACCTGATGCTGCGAATTTTTCATAGTCTTCATTCGCTTCCTGGATGACGATGTCGATAATGTCATCAACCGTTACGATCCCGACAAGCTCATGATTTTTTTCTACAACGGGAATCGCCAGAAAGTCGTACCGCTCGATGAGCCTTGCGACTTCTTCCTGATCTTGAAGAGCGTCCGCCGATATGACCCTTGTAAACATTAATTCCTGAACCTTCTCATCGGGTTCTGCCAAAATGAGATCACGGTATGAGATAACCCCGACAAGCTGTTTTTGTTCGTTGATGACGTATAAATAGTTGATGGACTCCGCGATTTCCGCAAAGCTTTTCAGCTTGACGACCGCTTCTTTTACCGTGTAATGCTGCGGAATCCAGACATAGCGGTTTGTCATAATTCTTCCCGCTGTTTCAGGCGGGTAGTTCATCAAAACTCGGACCGCTTCGGATTCTTCCGCTTCCATGCTGGATAGAAGCTGGTCTTTCAGCTCAGGGTCCATTTCCTCGAAGAGCGCGGCAAGGTCGTCGTTGTCCATTTTATTCATCACATGGATCGCCTTTTCTTTGCCGACCTTGTTCAGAACGACTAGCTGCTCTTCTCTGTCAAGTTCGCCCATGAGATCGGTGATGTCTTCTACCGTTAAAAAAGACAGATACCGGCCGCGGTGCTTTTCGGGCATTTCCTTAAACAGAATCGCCATATCATAAGGCTGCAGTTCTTCTAAAAGGCTTTGGAACTCTTTTCGTTTTCCGTCTCTCAGCAAAATAATAATGCGTAAAATCAGTTCATCATATGTCATGTTTTTTACCATGGCAATCTGTCCCTCCCTTTTCAGGAGATCCTTATATCACCATAGCAAAAGGGGTGAAGTATAAGGATCTCCTCATCAATCAATGTGTGATGCTGCAAAATATTTCTCGTATGTTTAAACCGCCTCGAATGGGGAGAATCCATACTACCACCTCCTTGATTAATACGGAAAGTTCATTTTCCTCAAAAAATAAAAAAACACCTATTCATCGAAATGAAGGTGTTAAAAGCCATACAAAATAAAACCCTAACGCCTTCCATCGTAGAGCTTTAGCACTGTATGGCATAGGCAGCATGCCAGCTGCATTAAAAATCACCTTAGATCGATGATTTCTGTTGACCCATTGGCGTCTTTGGACATTTTTGGGCAGCAGCGTATCTCCATACAGGAGCCTCACCTAACGAAGAGCTGTATTTACCGGACACAATGAGATTACAGAAAAAAAGGGTAACTGTCAATAAGAAAAGCAACTTTCATGCTCTCTATTATGTGTTGATTCCCGTTTTCGTCAAAATTAAACCAGCTCTTTCGCCCAGGTGCCGAGCTCCGTTCTTATTTTTCGCTTTCCTGCTCAAGGTCGTCCTTTGACAGCAGGTGATAGTTTTCGTGCAGTAAAAGCGCGTATTCTCCTTCATATTTTGGATGCGGCACAAACTCCGCCTGCTCAATTGATAATTCGTCTCTTTTTTCGTCTTCTTGTTCTTTCACCCTGTATCCACTCCTTTTTTTAATAGGATATCCTTTTGCCGGGATAATATGTTGAAGCGAAATCTCATATATCTAGTGACTCTCTCGCCCTTCCACCGATTTCACAGGTCTTTTCGCTTACAATTCCAGCATTGTTCGCAATTATTCGACTTATATCCTCTGTTATCTATATTTTTTAACTTTTCATAAAATTCATACAAATGAACCTTTTTTTTACAAAGTGAATGTTTTACAATAGAATCACGCACCTTGTAACCCATCTAAAGCAGCATATAACAGGGAGGGCTTTGAAATGCAAATGCGATTAATTCCTTATGTCACTGACACAAAGCTGATGGACGTGAATGAACTGCCGGAAGGAATCGATGCGATTAAGGCACCGGAGCTGTGGTCACAAGGTTTTAAAGGAAAAGATATCACTGTCGCAGTGCTTGATACAGGCTGTGACGCAACCCATCCAGATTTGGCGGACCGAATCATCGGAGGCAGAAACTTCACTGATGATGACAACGGAAAAGAAGATCAGTTTCATGATTATAATGGACATGGCACCCATGTGGCGGGTACGATTGCCGCAAACGATCAAAACGGAGGCATTTCCGGCGTAGCACCCGAAGCGAACCTATTAATCGTCAAGGTGCTCGGCGGTGAAGACGGCAGCGGGGATTATGAATGGATCATCAACGGGATCAACTACGCCGTTGAGCAAAAAGCCGACATTATTTCAATGTCGCTCGGCGGTCCTGCCGACGTTCCGGAGTTGAAGGAAGCGGTGACAAACGCCGTGAAGAGCGGAGTGCTCGTCGTCTGCGCCGCAGGAAACGAAGGCGACGGCAATGACCGTACAGAGGAGTACTCATACCCTGCTGCATACAACGAAGTCATCGCCGTCGGATCCGTGTCATTGACGCGTGAGTCTTCCGAATTTTCAAATGCGAACAAAGAAATTGACCTTGTTGCACCTGGAGAAGAAATCCTCTCTACATTGCCCGACCATCAATACGGAAAGCTGACGGGAACATCGATGGCTACACCGCACGTCAGCGGCGCGCTCGCTCTCATCAAGTCAGCTGAAGAAGAGGCGTTTAAACGGAAACTGACAGAACCCGAACTGTATGCTCAGTTAATCCGCCGCACCCTTCCTCTTGATTACTCAAAAGCGCTGATCGGCAACGGATTCTTATATTTGTCAGCGCCGGAGGTACTGGCGGAAAAAGCCGGCGAAGCAAAACTTCTTTCCCTTTAACAGTCTAAAGGAGGCTGCCGACAATGTCGGCGGCCTTTTTCATGGCCATGTATAAAGCTGAATCTTTTTAATTGCAAGAATTCAAAAATTATTTTGACTAAAAGATCGCGGCGGTATATAATCTACTAAACAATTTCATCGCCGGGAACATGGTAATCTAACGAGGTTAGATTTTAAAAGGGAAGTTTGGTGAAAATCCAACGCGGTCCCGCCACTGTGAATGAGGAGGTTATTTCATAAAACCCACTGTTTCTATATGGGAAGGGGGAAATAACCGTCGATTCATGAGCCAGGAGACCTGCCTGTTCTGACGCACCATAAACCTACGGTCGATAGGAGGTGTTCGAGTTGACGTAACAATCGCTACGTTTATTTCTCGTTCGCAACATGCTGTTTTCAGGCATTCACCTTCTCATTGTCCGAAGTGTGAGTGTCTTTTTTTATTGAACACTAAAAGGAGGAGACCAGACATGACTAATGTAAAAACGAGCAGCTTGGGCTTTCCAAGAATCGGCTTGAACAGAGAATGGAAAAAATCGCTTGAGGCTTATTGGAAAGGAAACACGGACCGCGAGACCTTTTTGAAAGAAATGGATGAACAATTTTTAGCAGCGCTCCAGACTCAGCTTGATCAGCAAATCGATATCATACCGGTTTCCGACTTTACAATGTACGACCATGTTCTTGACACGGCGGTGATGTTCAACTGGATTCCAGATCGATTCAAGGATATAAACGATCCGTTAGATACTTATTTCGCAATGGCGAGAGGCACGAAAGATGCTGTATCGAGTGAAATGACAAAATGGTTTAATACAAACTACCATTATATTGTGCCTGAATATGAAAAAGGTGCACAATACCGCGTGACGAGAAACAAACCGCTTCAAGATTACCAAAGAGCAAAAGCAGCATTGGGAACAGAAACGAAGCCCGTCATACTCGGCCTTTACACTTTCGTAGCCCTTGCAAAAGGCTATGAACAACAGGATATTAAAGATATTTATAACCAAATGACACCTCTTTACATCCAGGTTTTGAAAGAGCTTGAGCAGGAAGGCGTCAAATGGGTGCAAATTGACGAGCCTGCTCTTGTGACGGCTTCACCTGAAGAAGCGGCTGCTGTCAAAGAAATCTATCAGACGATTACAGAAGAAGTCTCTGAACTGAACATCCTTCTGCAAACCTACTTTGACTCGGTTGATGCTTATGAAGAGCTGATATCGTTTCCTGTCGCAGGAATTGGTCTTGATTTTGTTCATGATAAAGGGAAAAACTTCGAACACCTGAAAGCGCACGGTTTTCCTAAAGACAAAGTCCTTGCCGCCGGCATTTTAGACGGACGCAACATTTGGAAAGCCAATCTCGAAGAGCGCCTCGACCTGACGCTTGAACTGATCCAGAGAGCGGGTGTTGACGAAGTCTGGATTCAGCCTTCAAACAGCCTGCTTCATGTCCCTGTCGCAAAACACCCGGGCGAACATCTTGCCGACGATCTCTTGAACGGTTTATCTTTCGCAAAAGAGAAACTTCTGGAGCTTACACTGCTGAAGAACGGACTTGTTTCCGGAAAAGCGGCCATCCAAGCGGAAATCGATGAAGCGCACGGACACCTTCAAGATCTCAAACAGTACGGTGCAGCGACAAATTCGGCCTTTGCCGAAGAAAGAGGCAAGCTGACTGAGGAAGACTTTAAACGCCCGACAGCTTTTGAAGAAAGGCTGCGGATTCAAAATGACTCTCTCGGACTTCCCCTATTGCCGACAACAACGATCGGCAGCTTCCCGCAGACGGCGGATGTGCGGAGCGCGCGGCAAAAATGGCGGAAAAAAGAATGGTCCGACGAGCAGTATGAAGCATTTATTCAGGAAGAAACAAAGAAATGGATTGATATTCAGGAAGATCTCGGACTTGACGTTCTCGTTCACGGAGAATTCGAACGGACAGACATGGTTGAGTATTTCGGCGAAAAGCTCGGAGGATTCGCCTTTACTAAATACGCCTGGGTTCAGTCATACGGTTCCCGCTGCGTCCGGCCGCCGGTCATCTACGGAGATGTCGAGTTTAAAGAGCCGATGACGGTAAAAGAAACGGTTTACGCCCAATCCTTGACCTCGAAGAAAGTCAAGGGCATGCTGACAGGGCCTGTTACCATTTTAAACTGGTCCTTTGCCCGCTATGACCTGCCGAGAAAAGAGATCGCCTTCCAAATCGCCTGCGCCCTCCGCAAAGAGGTTGAAGCGCTTGAAAAAGCAGGAATTCAAATCATTCAGGTCGATGAACCTGCCTTGAGAGAAGGCCTGCCGCTTAAAGAACGGGATTGGGACGAGTATCTCAAATGGGCTGCAGAAGCGTTCAGACTGTCCACTTCATCTGTGGAAGATACGACGCAAATCCATACGCATATGTGCTACAGCAACTTTGAAGATATCGTAGACGCGATCGAAGATCTTGACGCAGACGTCATTACGATCGAGCACAGCAGAAGCCACGGCGGATTTCTTGATTATCTGGAACAGCACCCTTACCTGAAAGGGCTTGGTCTTGGCGTATATGATATTCACAGCCCTCGCGTCCCTTCCAGCGATGAAATGCTCACGATCATAGAAGACGCGCTGAAAGTCTGCCCGGCTGATCGCTTCTGGGTAAACCCTGACTGCGGTTTAAAAACGAGACAGCCAGAGGAAACGATCGCAGCGCTTAAGAATATGGTTGAAGCAGCCAAACAAGCAAGAGGCAAACTGGCTCAGACTGTTTAATTTCACAAAAAATCCACTACAAACGCCGCCTGTTCACACGGGCGGCTCTTTTCATGGCTCCAGCCCTTTTTAGGCCAAAAGAACCGTTATACAAGGTATGTCCGCCCAAAAAACATTAAGACTTTTGATTCATTCGTACGATTTCCTTCCGTATCCTTTTCTTTTAACATATTTGTAGTAGATGATGGAAGGGAAGGAAAATATGTAGTGATTGACGATGGAATAGCGTTAGAACGAAAAATCAAGCGAAAAATATATCAGGAAGACATTCACTCTCTTCAGCTATACGTAAAAGATGTGAATGCCGCCATTGATGAGCTGAGGCAGGAAAGTTCTTCTATTTTAAAAGCACACCAAACGTATATCAACGGATGGCGCGGACAGGCGCGCGAAATGTATGACGCGCTTTTGGACGATCTCGACCGGGCGGAATCGCGCGTGTATGACAAGCTGAGGACCATTAAAGAGCAGGCGGACGAAGAAATTGAACGGCTTCAGCTGAAAGCCGAGGAGCTGATATGACGATCCGGCTGAACATCAATGATCTGCACGCCCTCGCCCGCCAATTTCGTTATTCCCACCAGCGAATCAGCGATTTAATACGCCTTTTGAACCGTCATTTTCATGTTCTTTTCTCCAGCGTGAAAACAGCAAGAACATGCGGCATCGATCAGGCGCAATCCGAAATGGAACATGAACTCAAAGGATTTTTACACACGCTCGATGATTTGCAGCATCTCCTGCACTTTACAGAAATCCGCATGAAAAAGACCGATCAGATGCTTGCGGAGAAGCTCTTTCACAGCGGCGGGCATTTGGCCGGCTACCTGCCGATCATGTCTTCTTTGGCTGCAGCCAAATGTTCCCCTGGCAGCTATAAACTGACCGCACCGCCGCTGTCTGAACCGCTCGCTCTCATGAAGCAGATCAAACAAAACGGTCTGTCAGGACTCATTACAAAAAAACGAGCCGCAGCATATATTCAGTTTGATGAAGAGGGACAGCAGCAGCTGTGGTCGGCGCGCCGCATGATCAGCCGCACAATCGCCGACAACCTTTGCATTCTGGCATATCAGCAAATCGCAAAAGGCCCGCTTTCTCTTACAGTCTTACTTTTCGGAAAAAAAGCGGAAGCAGATGCGGCAGATGTCAAAACCGTTTGTCTTTCAAAAAACAAAACGATTACCGCCGACACGCTTCACAGCTTCAGTGCCAAAATATATTCCGGCTAGGAGCCTCGGAGCCTGATTCCAACATCAGGCTTTTTGGCATGCCTACCAGGTGGCATTCTTTGCTTCTACTCTATGTTCACCGTCTCCTTCTCTTTCAATCGCGGCGCTTCCATCCTCGGAAACCGTTACAACCGCAAGAGCTGTGTCATGAACATAGCTTGAGTTCCATAGTTCACCGACCGGCCTCTTTTTTATAAGATTCAAGAGCATCAATATAAACACGGAATGGCTGACAATGAGGACATTGCCTTCCCGATGGCGGCGGAGAATGAATTGATACGCCTGACTGACCCGCCTTTCAAAATCGTAAAAGCTCTCGCTTTCATCGGGCATATATGTTTCAGGCGTATTAAAATACGCTTCCAGCAAGTCAGGATCACTTTGTTTGATCTCATCATACGTTTTCCCTTCCCAGCGGCCGATCGAGATTTCTTTTAATCTGTCGTCTGTTATAAAGGGAATGCTGCGGTTCTGCAGCATAGCCCGCGCAGAATCAACGGCCCGGCCGCTTGGACTGGAATATGCGGCTTGGAATTGAACATCTTTCAGCCGTTCGCCGAGGGCATTTGCGTTTGCCAGTCCCAAAGCCGTTAAATTGGAGTCTTCCCAGCCTTGCATTCTTTTTTCAATATTCCATTCCGTCTGACCGTGTCTTGCAATATACAATGTAAGCAAAACATCATCCCCCGTTCATTATTCTAGCATTCATTGTATGCGATGTGCGGTTTGAAATCAAATATGCTGAATATTCTGACATGTGTTTATTTTGCCGGGTCCATCAGCTATAATAAGAAGGCAAGACAACCAAGGAGGATACAGAAATGAATCATGAAGCATTTTTGCAGCGCGCCATCGACCTTGCGGTGGAGAGCGTGAAAAGCGGCACAGGCGGACCTTTTGGCGCTGTGATAGTCAAAGACGGCCAAATTATCGCCGAGGGAAAAAACAATGTCACAACAAGCAATGATCCAACCGCGCACGCGGAAGTAACGGCTATTCGGCTCGCCTGTGAAGCACTTGGCGATTATCAGCTGAACGACTGCATTCTTTATACAAGCTGTGAACCGTGCCCCATGTGCCTGGGAGCCATCTACTGGGCGAGACCGAAGGAAGTTTACTTCGCCGCTCAGCATTCGGATGCCGCATCGGCCGGTTTTGACGACTCTTTTATTTATGAAGAAATCACCAAAACGAAAAGCGAACGGAAAATTCCTTTTTATAAAATGGACCTTCAAGCAAAGCTTGAACCTTTTCTCACATGGGAAAAGACCGATCAAAAAGTGGAATATTAAAAAAAGCTTCCTTCATCAGGAAGCTTTTTTTATTTTGAAGCAGACGGCTCATACCATTCAAGCTTTTGATCTTCCGATTCCAAATCAAGGCTTTCTGCTTTTCCATCCTTTTCAATTTCAAGCCTGACAATTTTCCCTTTCAGTTTTTCAGGTGCTTCGGCGACATCCCTCTCAAAATCGGCTGTTTTCTGATAAGTTTTTTCCCCTGCTTTTGTTTTGATTGTAATGTTTTGCTCCGACTCGCTGACAAACGTGGCGATGATTTTTCGGCTGCCGTCTTTCTCCTCCTCATATACGCCATTTTGGTCGGCTTTTGACTGCGGCATAAGCTCGGCTTCTTCCGCTTCTTGCGTTTTTCCATCCACCTCTACCTTCACAAGCTTCCCGATTAAGTCATCATGGTCTTCTTCGCTGTGAAAGCGGCTGCTTTTCGGAACAATCAGTTCCTTATCCTTTATTTCGAGCGTGATTTGGTCATCTTCAGCATGAACATACTTGCCTATCAAATCAAAATCTTCTTCAGACCGGATATTTTTGTCAAGGGAATATGTTTTCAAATCAGGTGCTTTCTGCTTGGCCGTATCAGCCGGGGATTGATTGCCGTTGTTCTTCTCCGCCGCTCCGGTTCCGCATCCTGCAAGGACAATAGCGAGAGAAAGCACGGAGAACACAAGCGCTTTTTTAAGATATGCCATATGCTGCTCCTTTCTAAAAAAGAAAGCAAACAAGCTTTGTTTGCTTTCTCGTTTTCATCTTTCCCGTTTATTTATTTTACTTCAAGATTGACGTCGATATTTCCTCTCGTCGCTTTTGAATAAGGGCAAAAGTCATGAGCGGCTTCGACCAGCTCTTTCGCTTTTTCTTTTTCTACCCCGCCTGCTGTGACGATCAGCTTGACGCCGATTTTAAAACCGCCGTCACTCTCATCCTTCAGCAAGCTCACATGGCCTTCGACCTCAGAATCGATGTCAATGCCTTTTTGTTTTGCGACATGTTCCAATGCGCCGCCGAAGCACGCCGCGTATCCCGCCGCAAAGAGCTGTTCAGGATTTGTCCCTGATTCGCCTTCTTTTTTTTCATTTGGCATGACAATGTTATGGTCCAAAACCCCGTCATCTGATTTGACATGTCCGGATCTTCCGCCTTTTGCCGTGACTTTTGCTGTAAACAATGCAGTCATCCTGATTCCTCCTTACGTTTTTTCCTCTACTCTTTATATTTCACAAAATGAGTTTTTTAAACATCCGTTTTTGTTTTTTCGGGTTTTCAGCCGATCAATGGGAAAAGAACGCAAAATCTTATACAATAAAAAGGAACATAAAAAAGAGTTGGTGAAACGATGGCAAACGAATTTGAACATATGAGGCTTGACAGACAGCTTTGCTTTCTCCTTTATGCAAGCTCGCGTGAAATGACGAAGCTTTACAAGCCTCTGCTTGATGAACTCAATATTACGTATCCGCAGTACCTCGCGCTCCTTTTATTATGGGAACACGGGGAATTAAGCGTCAAAACAATGGGCAAGCTCCTTTATCTCGATTCCGGCACACTGACGCCGATGCTGAAGAGAATGGAGCAGCACGGGCTTTTAACAAGAGAGCGGTCACCTGAAGATGAACGGTCTGTAATTGTCAGACTGACAGCAGGCGGCCAGGCACTCCAAGAAAAAGCAAGCAGCATTCCGCAGCACATGATCGCCCAGACCGATCTGTCGGCTGGCGAACTGAAAAACTTGAAGCAAACGCTTGAATCCCTTCTTGCTTCATTGACGAAAAAAACAGATGTGCTGTAAAGACAGCAAAAAGGCGCCTTCATATCGAAGGCGCCTCTTTTTTAAGAAATCACTTCAAGGTTGACATCAACATTTCCGGAAATTGCTTTTGAATACGGGCAAACGGTATGAGCTTGATGGACGAGTTTTTCGAGCTCCCTCTGTTCAACGCCGGTTCCTTTTACTTGCAGTGTGACACTGAGCTTATAGCCTCCATCTGCTTCATCTTTCAGAAGGCTGACGTTCGCCGTCACCTCTGTCTCCATTCGAAGACGCGCCTTTTGGGCGGTCAATTGCAATGCGCTGTCAAAGCATGCCGCGTATCCGGCGGCAAACAGCTGCTCCGGGTTGGTGGCATTTTCGTTTTCCTTGGCTTTTGGCGTTCCCGGCATGGCCAGCTCCAGCTCAAGGACGCGGTCAGATGAGGTGACTTGTCCGTCTCTGCCACCATTGGCAGTGGCTTGCGAGGTAAATAGCGGTTTCATGATTTATCGTCTCCTTTAATTTATATTGTGAACAATTTAATTTTATAAAATTAAAAGTGATAACACAACAAAAAACATCCTGTCTTCATTCGAGACAGGATGCCACACTTTCATATCCGGATTTGTCCGTTTCCTTTAATGATATATTTAGAAGAAGTCAGCGCTTTAAGGCCCATCGGCCCCCGTGCGTGAAGCTTTTGCGTGCTGATGCCGATTTCGGCGCCGTAGCCGAATTCAAAGCCGTCTGTAAAACGTGTTGAAGCATTGTGGTAAACAGCTGCAGCGTCAACAGACGTTAAGAAATACCGGGCGTTTTCCTGATTTTCAGTCAGAATCGCTTCCGAATGACGTGTGCCGTACTGTCTGATGTGCCGGATGGCTTCATCGATTCCGGCAACGGTTTTGATGCTGACAACCGGCGCAAGAAACTCGGTTCCCCAGTCGGTCTCGCGAGCTGGAACCGCAGAAGGCAGCATCGTGCATACGGCTTCGTCTCCCCTGATTTCAACGCCCGCTTCTTCAAGCTTTTGAAGAAGCGCTTTCGTATGCTCTTCCGCCCAGCCTTTATGGATGAGCACCGTTTCAATCGCATTGCAGACAGAAGGGCGCTGCGTTTTGGCATTGATTACAACCTGCTCAGCCATGTCTGGCTGAGCCGATTCATCAATGAATATGTGGCAGTTCCCCGCGCCTGTTTCAAGCACAGGCACTGTGGATTCCCGCACCACCATATCGATGAGGTTTTTCCCTCCTCTCGGGATGAGCACATCCAAGCCGTCGTTTAAAGTGAACAGCTGTTTTGCCGTTTCTTTGCTTGTATCTTCAATGAGCTGAACGGCATCCTCTGGAAGCGCCGAGCGTTCGAGCGCTTCCCTGATCACGCGGACGAGCGCTTTATTGCTGTTGATGGCTGACGAACTGCCCCGCAGGATGACGGCATTTCCCGTTTTCAAACAAAGGGTTGCGGCGTCGACCGTTACATTCGGACGAGCCTCATAGATCATTCCGACGACTCCGAGCGGGACCCTGACATTTTCAATGAAAAGCCCGTTGTCTTTGCGGATCGTTTCAAGCGTTTCCCCCACAGGGTCTTCAAGCTTTGTGAGCAGCATGACGGCGTCTGCTATATCATTCAGCCTCTCCGGCGTTAAGGCAAGGCGGTCAAGCAGCGCAGGCGAAAAGCCTTTTTCTTTGCCGCGGACGATATCTTTCTCGTTTTCTGCCAATATCTCATCCTGCTTAAAGCGGATGGCCTCGGCGATAAAGGAAAGCGCCTCATTTTTCCTTTCAGTCGGCTGATGAACCAGTTCTTCCTTTGCGACTTTGGCCTTTTTTGCTTTTTCAATCACTTCGCTCATTCTTTCATCCCCTTATTCTTTAATGCTTACCCAATCATTTCGATGGATGACTTCTATCCCTTCTTCATGATGGAACTCATCGCTTCGCTTCCCTTTTACCTCTTCAAGCTCTGCGGCGGAGTACAGCGTTTGGCCTTTCCCGGCCAAGCCGTTCGGTCCGTAAACTTCGACAACCGCCCCTTTCGGAAAATCTCCGGATATCGCTGTTACGCCGGCCGGCAGCAGGCTCCCGCCGTTTTCGGTAATCGCCAGCTCAGCCCCTTCATCAACGGTAATCTTCCCTGAAACAGGTGAATGAAAGGCGATCCACTGCCTATGATTGTTGACGGAAGACAGGTCGGATTGGCCGATATAGGTGCCGTCCCCGTTTCCTTTTAAAATCTGGATCAGCTTATCATCTCCCTCTCCGGCGCCTATGAAAACATTGACGCCGAGTGAAAGAGCGGTTTTTGCCGCCAAAAGCTTCGACTTCATCCCGCCCGTCCCGACTTTTGATCCGGCGGAAGCGGCGCAGCCCAAAAGTTCGTCCGTAATTTCGGGAATGTAATCAAAACGGCGGGCATCGGGATGTTCAGCCGGATTCGAGTCATAGAGGCCGTTAATATCCGTTAAAATGATGAGTTTGTCGGCATGAATCAGTCCGCTTACAAGGGCGGAAAGCATGTCGTTGTCCCCAAACGTCAATTCTTCAACAGATACCGAATCATTTTCATTAATAATCGGGACAAGCCCCCGTTCAATCAGTTCCATAACGGTCGCATATGCATTTCGATAGCGCTCCCGTTTGGCAAAATCGTTTCTCGTCAATAAGATCTGCGCAGGCTTGATATCGTGGTCTGCAAAATGCTCGATGTATGTTTGCATTAACAAGCTCTGGCCGACGGCCGCTGCAGCCTGTTTTCCCTTTAGCGTCACAGGCCTTGCGGGATAGCCGAGCTGTAAAAATCCCGCAGCGACAGCCCCCGACGAAATGAAGATGACTTCATGGCCTTCTTTTTTCAGAGCAGCTATCGCCCGAACATGGTCATTGATCTTCTCCTCATCGATGCTGCCCTTCGAGTTGGTTAATGAACTGCTTCCGATTTTAATGACAATCCGTTGTTTTTTCACGTTTTTTCCCTCCGAGATGATCTGGCAGAAGGCCAATAAAAAAAGCCCTTTTCGTCCAAGTAAAAAAGGACGAAAAGAGCTTTCCGCGGTACCACCTTCATTGAATGCGCGAGAAAATAAAGCGCACTCCTCTTTCCCCTTTAACGCCAGGGTATGCGCCCAGGTTTTCCCCCTGGGACTCCGAGGCAGGTTCGGCAGGTTTCATGTGGTGAAATGTTTCAGCATGCCATTTCACTCTCTTTCACAGAAAGAACTGCTTACTGGCCCTCTTCAACGCTCGTGATTTTTTATTATTATGCCTAGGAAAAACGCCTCTGTCAAGAGGCAGATCAAACAATTTAATTAAAGACGATCGTCTTGTTTCCATGCACGATAATCCGGTCTTCCAAGTGCCATTTGACCGCTCTTGCCAAAACGCTTCTCTCAATCGTTCGGCCGATGTTTTTCAATGCTTCCACATTGTCTCTGTGGTCGACCCGTTCGATATCCTGTTCGATGATCGGCCCTTCATCCAATTCGTTTGTCACATAATGCGATGTTGCTCCGATCAGTTTAACGCCTCTTTCATATGCCCGTTTATACGGATTCGCCCCGATAAAAGCCGGCAGGAAGGAGTGGTGAATATTTATGATTTTGTTCGGATGAGCCGAGACAAAATCAGGCGTTAAAATCTGCATATATCGGGCGAGAACGATGACATCCGCACGATACTCTTCAAGCCATTTCAGCTGCTGTTTTTCCACTTCCTGACGAATGTCTTTGTTCGCTTTCATGTAAAGGAACGGAATATTCAGGGATTCAACAGTTTCTCTTGCATCTTCATGATTGCTGATAACCGCTGCAATCTCCGCCATCAAATTGCCGCTCTGCCATTCCCATAGCAGTTCATGCAGGCAGTGAAGCTCTTTTGAAACGAAGATAGCGACGCGTTTCAGTTCGCTCGCCAAATTCATGCTCCACGTCATTTGGAAGGACTCCGCCACAGAGGCGAATGCCGCTTTCATCTGTTCGATCTTTTCGCGGATGCCTTGAACTTCAAACTCAATCCGCAGAAAGAACCGGCCTCCTTCAGGGTCTGTCGTATACTGGTTCGATTCAATAATATTCGCACCGTTCTCAAATAAAAATGAAGAAACGGCGGCGACGATTCCAGGCTGATCCGGACAGCTGACCAGAAGGCGGGCCTTATCGTTATTGATTTCCTGATATTGCGATAACTGCTGTTTCATATATGCGTTCATTTTCGTAAAAACCCTCTTTGCTTGTAATTCGTAAACTATCTTTTCATTATACTGGAGTTTATTGAAAAATCAATTTACGAACGCCTATTTGCATCAACCCGACTCTAGCTAATAAGTTTCAGCCCGACGGCAGATCCCAAAATGAGCGCGATGAAAAAGATGCGTTTTCCGTCTTTCGGCTCTCCGTAAAACAGGATGCCGACAAGCGCACCTCCGACCGTGCCGATCCCTGTCCACACTGCGTACGCGGTTCCCATCGGCAGCGTCTCCATCGCAAGGGAAAGCAAGAAAAAAGAAGCGGCAAACCCGATGATCAACAAAAAGATCCATCTCACCCGCTTGTCTTTATGAAACTGGTTCATCATCGTCACGCCAAGCATTTCCAGTATACCGGCGGCGATGAGGCAGATCCATTCCATTATGACGCCTCCCCTTTCTCTTCATTTGTTACAAGCTTCAAACCGATCACGCCGCATAGCAAAACACCGATCAGAGCAAGCTTGGCGATATTTGCCGGCTCATTGAACAAGGCGATTTCGCAGACGACCGTTCCCGCCGTCCCGAGACCGGTAAATACGGCATACACGGTTCCGACCGGCAGCTTCTCCCCCGCTTTCACCAGTATATAGAAGCTCATCACGACGGCGGCCGCCGTGCAGATCCATTCAAGTGCCGAATCGGCGTGTTTCAGCCCCATGACCCAGCCAATTTCAAACAAGGCTGCAAGTATGACACTGCCCCATCTCATCACAATCCCTCCAATTTCATTTTCAGCAAAAGAAAAAACCCGGGCTATCGATGGAAACGATACTCCCGGGCTTTTATCCCTCCGTGTGCATATGAACAAATCATATGTGTTTTCTCTCGGACCAGGCCACATACGAATGTGCGGAACCCTAGAAAACTTTAACGTTATGAAGTTTGCTAATTAGCATCATACCAAATCATACGAAAAAATCAACTGTTTTGCATGCGGAACTCTTTTAAGCAAGCCTGAATATGCGCCTGGTGATAGCGGTTATGATCAGACATATGCCAGATCCCCCAGCGGATCGTCGAAAACCCTCCCTCATACGGAACCTTCTTCAGCAAGTCTTTTTCCGAAAAGCCTTTAGCGGTGTGTTTCAACATCTCCAGCACCTCTTCATGCCACTCGATTAACACGGTCAAAGGGACGCCTGTCACCTCCGGCAAACGTCCGTTTTCATCCGTCATCGGTCCGTATTTCTCTTCCAGCTCTCTTGGAATTTCGCTTTCCTTCAGCCTGTAAACCCAGCGGACATCGACATTGATTAAATGATAGATCAGCTGGGCGATGCTGTTTTTGTCGCCATGCTCACCCTTATATTCCAGCTCTTCCCGGCTGATGCCGGAGACGATTGATTTCAGCCGTTCGATGTTTTCATTGACCGCCGAAAAAAGCAGCCCGACTGTCGGCGCCATCTCTTCATCTGGAGATAAATCTTTCAAAAACGGCATATCTTCACTCCTCCTGTTTAAAGATATTTTTCAGCAGCCCTTCATTTTCAGGAGCGAGGAAACTGAAACCATAGTAGGCAGCGACAGCCGACGCCGTTGTCCATACTGCGAGACTCCCCGTCATCCACAGCGCCGTTTGTCTGCGCTTGGCCCCAAAGCCCATGCACATAAACGCGGTTAAGTGGGAGCCGATAAAGAAAGGCCCGACGAAAGAAAGGCCCGGAATGCCGTAGGTCAGCCATATTTTTTTCGCCCTGCTTTTCCTTTTTGAGAACTTATCCGTCTCCGCTCTCCGCTCCCCGCGTCTTCTTTCTAGCCATACCTTCACTTTGTCAATTAAAAAAATAAGCAGCAGTACGGTTAATAGATTTCCGAATAGCGCGATAATAGCGGACGGAACAGGTTTAAGCCCGGCAATGATCGCTAGCGGCACGACACCGATCACTTCAAACCACGGAATCGCAGCCAAAATAAAGACGAGTACATAGCCCCACATCATATCCATATATCGGCCACCTTTCATGCTCTGATCATAAACGTTGTGATCGCCAAAAGGCAAGAGTCTTCACCTTAAAAAATATAATGCTCTTCTGTATTTCATTCATATTGAGCCGTATTTCTGGCACGCTTTGTTTCAATAAACATGACGAGAAGCAGCCCGATATAGGGAATATAAGTTTCTGCCATCATGGCTCCTGCTGAATCCCAGTTCATATACTGAAACAAAAAATGCGTTCCGGCTAAAAGCAGCGGCAATATGGACAAGGCTCCGGCTTTCAACCTGAAAGACAAACATACGATCACAAGAAACGACAGGGCCATAATCAGCCAGCGGCTTCCCCCATCAAACGAAAAAACCGGTGTCCCGAATTGCCGGTCAATAAAAATAATGGCCAAAATCGGAAAAAACGTCAAAGCGGCGTACACCATCGTATACATGAAGGCCGTATTCTTCCCTTTAAATGCTGTAATCCGGCCCAAAAGCGGCAACATAGCCGCTGCCAGCAAAATATAAAGCGGATAGCCTGCCAGCGTATAGACAGAATAATCGAGGCTGTCGTTCACGGCGTCGCTGAATATAAAATAGGATATTGCGCCGATTAAAATGGCAAAGAACAACTTGGCGATCTCCCCTGGCCTTGATGAAAGCTCTTTTGACAGCGCTTGAACATATGACTTGGGAGAATCCCCAAAAATTTGCCGGACGGTTTTTCCGTCCTTTTCTCCTTCCCAGGCATGAACGGTTAGCTCATTCATGATTCCTTCGATTTCTTTGTCGCTTTTTCCTGAAGACATTAAGTAGATTCTCATCTCGTCCAATACGTTTTGCATGTCCTTTGATAGCACAGTTTCACTTCTCCTTCAGTTTTTTTTCGAGCAGTGCATTGACGTTCCCGGATAATGCTTTCCAACGGTCGATGAACGATTGAAGCTCCGCTTCTCCAAGGGGTGTAAGTCTGTAATATTTTCTCTTCGGGCCGCTCGCCGACCGTTTTAGTTCGGTCTCCACCCATTTTTCCTTTTGCATGCGGAGGAGAATCGGATAGATGCTTCCTTCGCTGATATCCGAAAAACCGTATCCCGCAAGCACCTTTGTCATTTCATAGCCGTATATCTCCCCTTCTGATATAACGGCAAGCAGACATCCTTCTAAAATCCCTTTCAGCATTTGCGTTGAACTCATAAGCCACCTCTTTTATGTATCTTGCAATACAAGATACACGAATGATAACATACACTATTTTGCATTGCAAGATACCTGAACAAAAAAGCGGACATCATCTGCATGTCCGCTTTGCTTGATTACTTCAGTTTTCCTGCGCCTGCGTGCGCTTCAACGATTGCCGGCACATCTTCTGCGTCGTCGATTTTTTCAAACAGCGTCGGCTTCCAGCCGGCCGATTTTTTAATAGACGCATTGTTTGCTTTGTTGTATGTGCTGACAACATCAATTTTTGCGACGCTTTTTTGGTTGTTTACGATCGTATCTTTTTCATATAAAGCGTCACCTTTAAAGACCTTCATCAGTTTTTGAGGCTTCGTTCCTTCCGGCAGGTCAAAGTAGTTGTCCTCAGCATAAATTTTTGAAGAATAGCCTACGCCCCATGAATAATTGTAGCTGTCTTTCGTGCTTTTAAAATAGTTGTTGTAAATGTGCACTTTTCCGTAGCGGACGCGCGGTGCCCGCTCTTTTATATTTTCGTAGAGATTGTGGTGGAATGTCACCCTTAAATGCCCGTTGTCTGCTTTGTAGCTGTCGCTTGATCCGATAATCGTGTTTTTAGAATGTCCTGAAAATATGCTGTATGACACCGTAATGAAATCCGACTGCTTTTTGATATCAAGCAGTCCGTCGTGATGCTGGAATTCGCGCCCGAAATGCGTTTCAGTCAGCTCATCAGGCTGATCTCCGTCATTGAATGAGCAGTGGTCGATCCAAATATTTTTGGACATTTCGATCAGCAGGTTGTCATATTCTGAATTCCAGTTACCGCTGCTCCCATCCGTCGGATCCCAGCCAGGGAAGAAATCGTACGCGTTTTCGAATTCGATATTGCGGATAATGACGTTTTCCGCGTTTTTGACATAAAGGCCTCCGCCGACGATTTTCGCATCATCTCCGAGCCCGATAATCGTTGTGTTCGAACCGACTCTGATCAAGACCCGTTCCTTTTGATTATCTTTCGAGCGGAGCCTTGCCTCTTCAAGCTTTCCTGTCGGCTCCTTTTTCCCCCATTTCTTCGGATCATAAGCTTTGAGATACGCTTCGATCGAATATTCGGGGTCTTTATAATCTTCATAGCCTAAAGGATTGTTGTCATCATCAACACTAAGATTGATTGTTCCCTTCACATAGATGATCTTCGGCGTATCATTTTCGCTGTTCTTTTTATTGTCTCCCCCTAATGCCTCAACAAGCTGCTTGCGGTTTTTGACCGTATATACCTGATCAGAAGAAGCGTCAGCGCCTCCGGTCGTTCCTTTTCCATAAGCGCCCCAGCCGTCTTTTGAGCCGAGGACGTCGCGTCCGTAGTCTGCCGCTTCGATTGGCGCAGATGTCCCGAGCAGCAGCAGGGCGCCTAAAATTATTACACTAAAAAACCTTTTCATCAATTGCACCTACCATCAAAATTTTTTCACAAAAACTAATATATGCTATAAAAATACAGAAAACAACATATTTTCCTCCTATTTTTTGTGACACCATTTTCAAATTTTATGACAAATGCCCTGTTCATTTTTATCAACGAATAAAAAAACAGACTCTTAATATTTTTCTGAAATAGCAGGAAATAAAAAAATCGCCTATTCGGCGAAAATTAATGGTCTTGCCCCGGTTTATAGAGATACGGGTCATGGGTTAACGGGCTGCCGGGATCTTCCGTATCAATTATAATTTCATTTTTTTCGTTCAAGGTGCCGAGCGTAATGGTTGGCAGCATCGCTTGCTCAATCCCTTTATCCTCTAATTTTTGAAACAGCCATTCTTTCGTTTTTTTCAAGTATTTTAAATTGTGTTCGATAATTTCGCCGTCTAAAATGAGCGGAATCGGCACGAAATTCCGCTTCGTCTCCAAGTTGAGGTCCCGCGGCTGTACAGGCCTTGCTTCCGATTTGGGAATCACGCTGATCTGGCCCGATTCTTCAATCAGGGCGAGGTCGATATCTTTTGGGTCGGCATAGCCTTTTTCGCGCAATTTGCCGAGCAGTTCATTGACAGTCAGCCGCTCTCTTTTTAATCCTCCTTTATCAATATTGCCGTTTCGGATCAGCACGGTCGGACTGACGACAAGAAACCATCGCCATTTATTGTGTAATGACAGCTTTTCAATCAACAAATAGAAGATCAGAAAGGTAAGCGCGTAATAAATGGACATTGAAATTTTAGAAGTAAGAATCGGTTCGCTGATGATCGTTCCAATCGCAAATGTCAGCAAAAGGTCGAAGTTCGTCATTTGCGAAACGGCTTTCTTCCCTGCGATTCGGAAAAGAATATAAGCTATAGAGAACACTAAAGCAGGCTTGGCTAAAAAAGTCCATACAAATTCAAGCATTTCACCCAAAACTTCTTTCCGTTTTTTGTAATTTATTTTGAACAAATATTGGGTAGTGTATTCATTGCACAGCAAAACCCCGGCAAACTGATGCTTGAGCCGGGGTTTTGTTCGTATGTTTACCAAGGTTTGTCAACAGCCAGCGCCTGGGCCAGCGCTTTGCTGTGTTTGCGATGGTTTTTCCGTTCTTCGGCGCGCTGCCGGGCGGTCTCGTGCAGCATGATTTCTTCTTCAGACTGCGGTACAACTTGGGGAACGGCCTGAGGATTGCCGTCCTGATCAAGCGCCACAAAGGTTAAAAAGGATGTCGCCGCAAGCTTTCGTTCGCCTGTCAGCAAATGCTCTTTAATGACTTTGACGAATACCTCCATTGACGTTCTGCCGACCCATGTCACATAAGATTCAAGGCAGACTGAATCCTCCTGGCGGATCGGTTCGAGAAAATCGACGGAATCCATTGAAGCTGTCACGGTTTCACACCTCGAGTGTCTCGCTGCCGAAATCGAAGCGATATCGTCGATATAGCTCATCAGCTTGCCGCCGAACAAGGTGTTGTGATTGTTCGTATCAAGCGGAAATACCCTGCTTGTTTTGACAACTTTTGATTCTTTGCAGTATCTCTTTTCAGGTCCATTCATCATCCATTACTCCTTTGATGTCTACTAAGATGCGTTTGTAAAGTGGATTTTTTCTATATTAAACACTATTAGAATTCATTTGTCTAAACTTTTTTATCCGGCTGACTGTCAGATTTTCTGGCTAAAAGGTTTATTTCCCGCTGCGGGTAGGGAATAATGAAATGACTAAAGAGAGGACGGGGGAATCAAAATGGACTCAGCATTATCGAAAAAAAACCGCGGGGCGGGCTGTACAAGCGAATACGACGTCTTAAAAAAAGTGGTGTTATGCAGACCGGAGTATATGGAGATTGCAGAAGTGATCAATGAAACACAGAAGTATTTTCAAAAGGATAATATCGATAAAACGCTGGCCGTCCGCCAGCATAATACATTGATAAAAGAATTGGAGAGCCGGGGTATTGAAGTCGTGATTCTGCCTGCTTTAAGCCAATTTCCGGAACAGGTTTTCACGCGCGATATCGGGTTTACGATCGGAGGCACTGTGTTTTCCGCGCAGCTTTCAGCCGACATCCGCCAGGGCGAAGAAAATGTCCTGCAGGAATGGCTGGCAAAAGAACAAATCTCCTGGACCGCATTTAATGAAGGCTATCAAATCGAAGGCGGCGACATCCTCGTCGACCAAAATACCATATATGCCGGCATCAGCCACAGAACGACGTTCTCGGCCGTCCAAGAGCTGAAGCGCAGGCTTCCCTCTTATGAAGTCATACCGGTTCCGTTTGAAGAAACGTTCCTTCATCTGGATTGCGTCTTCAACATTCTTTCGCCGACAGAAGCGCTTGTCTATCCAAAAGCCTTAGGAGAAAGAGAATACGACGTCTTGAAAAAGCGCTATGAGATGATCGAAATTACGGATGATGAACAGTTCCAACTCGGTACAAACGTTCTGTCCATCGGCAATAAAACCGTGATCAGCCTGCCTGTTAACCGCCACGTGAATCAGGAGCTCAGAAAAAGGGGCTATACGGTCATCGAAATCGACTTATCCGAGATCATAAAATCAGGCGGATCATTCAGATGCTGTACTCTGCCGATTGAGCGTACTTCCACTGAATGTTACAAAGGCGGCGCCTGATCCTTATTCCATTTCGAATCGGCGACTTAACAAATGTGGAAAAGCTGCCGGCACGCTGAGGAGCCCTGTAAATAGGGCTCCTTTTTTCTATAATCACCTCGCCTGCAGCGTCACCTTCAAGCCGGCCTCCTCTTTCCTTGCGTCTCCGTCATACAGATGGCAGGCGACAAAATGACCGTCGTCGGCTTCTTTTAACATCGGCTTTTTGGCGGCGCAAATGTCCATCGCGGCAGGACACCTCGTTCTGAAAACGCAGCCGCTCGGCGGATCGATCGGACTTGGCAGCTCGCCTTTCAGTATGATTCGTCTCCGCTTGTCTTCCACATCCGGATCGGGAATCGGGATAGCTGATAAAAGCGCCTGGGTGTAAGGATGCAGAGGTTCTTGATAAAGCCGGCCGCTGTCGGTGATCTCGACCATGTGCCCGAGATACATGACGCCGATCCGGTCGCTGATGTGCTTCACCATGGAAAGATCGTGGGCGATAAATAAAAACGTGAGCCCTTTTTCCTTTTGCAGCTTTTTTAAAAGGTTGACGACCTGCGCTTGCACGGAGACGTCAAGTGCCGATATCGGCTCATCGGCGACGATGAATTCAGGTTCAAGCGCAAGCGCTCTGGCGATGCCGATTCTTTGCCTCTGTCCGCCGCTGAATTCATGAGGATAGCGATTGGCAAAGCTTTTGTGCAGACCGACTGCTTCCAGAAGCTCGTCCGCCTTTTCAAGACGCGCCTTTTTCCCTCCGTAGAGGCCGTGGATTTCCATAGGTTCTGTCATAATCTCCCTGACGGTTAACCTCGGATTTAATGAAGCATACGGGTCTTGAAAAATCATTTGAATTTTGCGGTTGTACTGGAATGATTCATCATCGCTCAAATGGTGGATGTTTTTCCCCCGATATGTAACCTCGCCTTCTGTCGGCTGATAAAGACGCATCAGCACTCTTCCGGATGTCGACTTGCCGCAGCCCGATTCTCCGACGAGCCCGAACGTCTCTCCTTCTTTAATATCAAATGAAATGCCGTCGACCGCTTTGACCGTTTTGCCCCTTCCGGCGTCAAAGTGCATTTTCAGACGGCTGACTTTCAATAAAGCGCCGGTTTGCATGCCAATCCCCCCGTTTTATTTAAAAATAGCGCCTGATGGCACACAGCTCTTTTTCATAAATTGTACCTTTAAGAGATATGACCTCGATCGATTTGCCCGTTTTTGGAGAGTGAAGCATCTCTCCGTTTCCGCAGTAAATGCCGACGTGGTGAACCCGTCCTCTGCCTTCTTCATATGCGAAAAACAGTAAATCGCCCCGCTTCGGGCTGCTGAAGGATACCTCTTTTCCGCCTTTCGCCTGGTCGCCGGCATCGCGCGGCGCGGAGCGGCCGTTCGCCTTCAGCATATTGAAGACAAATCCTGAGCAGTCGTAGCCAAACCCGCTCATCCCTCCCCAAAGATAGGGCAGGTTCAAAAACGCCTGACCGGTTTGAACGATATCGTCTCCGCTGCCTTTTACAGGTGTTTCGAGATCCGCATCTTCTTTTTTCAGCCATTTGCGGCCAAGCGGTGTATCGACCTCAAACCAGACGCCGCCGGAAGACAAGACGGGCAGCTTGGTGAGAAAGCTCAGCTCAATAACTTTCGTTTTCTTGTCATCATATAAGAAAGCCGTCGGTTTTTGAATAACGGCGCTTGTCTCAGACTTCGCCGGGCTTTTTTCGACCAGGCAGTCCTTTGGAATCCAGCCCGGGTAGCCGCGTTTGTCTTTTGCAGACGGCTGTCCCGGAATGATGACGAACGCCCAGTCTCCCCGCTCCTTTATAAGTTGGACATCTTCGCCGAAAAGCACTTGCGTTTGAACAAGGTTTGCCGTACATAGCTCAAGGCGCTCCTCGTAGGACAATTCGTCAAGCCAGCTTCTCACATGTACAGGGTTTGACAGCATCATCCGGTCAATTGTGCGCGGCGCTTCCGGACTGGTCCAGACATTGGCGACTGAGACGGCTGTCGTATAAAGGCTCATTTGTCCTCTCCCCCCTCATGGCAGACTTTCGTGATTCCGAGTCCGGGAGCATCCGGTATCGTGATCGTTCCTGCATGATAGCGGATGCCGCCTTCAACGATATCCTCCTTCAGCATGAGCGGCGCATCAAAATCGAATTTTGTCACATTTTTCTGGCTTGCTGCGAAGTGGACGGCCGCTGTGATGCCGAGCCTTGTCTCGATCATGCTTCCGGCCATGCATTCCACTCCGCACGCTTCTGCCATGGCGTTGATTTTCAGCGCCTGGCGGATGCCGCCTGCCTTCATCAGTTTAATATTGATGAGATCGGCGCTTCTCGTTTTCAGCACGTGAAAAGCATCCCTTGGGGTAAACACGCTTTCGTCCGCCATAATCGGCGTATCGACGGCATCTGTCACCTGTTTCAAGCCTTCGAGATCGAGCCGGTGGACCGGCTGTTCGACAAGCTCGATCGAAAGCCCCTCATCCTCCATTTTCCGAATGGCTTTGACCGCCTGTTTCGCCGTCCAGCCTTGATTGGCGTCCACGCGGATTCGGACAGCGGGACCCGCTTGTTTGCGGATTTCCCTGATCCGTTCGAGGTCTGTTGCCATGTCGTTTTTTCCAACCTTAATTTTGAGCGTGCGAAACCCTTCCTGTACATAGCGGGCCGCGTCTTTCCCCATTTCTTCCGGGTCATTGACGCTGACGGTAAAATCCGTCTCGATCTCCCGTCTGTATCCGCCCAGCAATTGATACAGGGGAAGACCGCAAAGCTGCGCCAAGCAATCGTAGACGGCTGTTTCTACAGCGGCCTTTGCGCTTGTATTTCCAACAATCAGCTTGTCGATATCATGAAATATCGCCTCAGCCATTCGCAAGTTGCACCCGGTGAGGGCGGGTGCGAGAATCGTGTTGACTGCCCCCTCAATACTGTCAAGCGTCTCACCGGTAATAACAGCAGTCGGAGGCGCTTCTCCCCAGCCTGTCATCCCGTTTTCAGCCGTTACTTTGACAATGACGGCTTCTGCGGTGCGGACGGTTCGAAGCGCTGTTTTAAAAGGTTTTTTCAGCGGAACGGCGATGCGGTTTGTCGTAATCTCGGCAATCTTCATGGCGGCCTCCTTTCCCATTAAGAAATTCCCGGTTCGATGGTGAGCCGTTTTTTGCCGGCGTCAAGGACGGCTTTCACTCCTACCGGTACGGCGATATTCGGTGAACAATGGCCGATTTTAAAGCCGGACAGCGCCGGTTTTCCTTCAGAGGCGATATAATCTTGGAAAACCTCTTTTAATGTGAGCGACTTATCGCGTTTTTTCGGGATGCAGTTATGAAAATCGCACAGCAGGATGCCGGCGGCGTCCGATAATTTCCCGGCCATTTTTAATTGATTCAGCATCCGGTCGATTCGATAAGGCTCTTCATCGACATCCTCGATAAACAAAAGCTTTCCTTTCGTATCAATTTCATAAGGCGTACCTAGCGTCGTCACCAGAAGAGCGAGGTTTCCGCCGACGAGCTCCCCTTCCGCCGCGCCGTGTACGAGCGTTTCCAAAGGCGACAGTTCCTCTGTATAAGAGAGCGTCATTTTTTGAAACAGCTGCTGAAAGGAGCGGCGGGTAAGCGGATGCACGTCATCTTTGCCGATGTCAGAACTGAGCATCGGTCCGTGAAATGTAATAAGTCCGGTATTTTGCCTGATCGCTGTATGTAAAAAAGTGATATCTGAATAGCCCCAAAAAATTTTCGGGCGGCTTTTGATGAGCCGGTAGTCAATTTTCCCGGCAATCCGTGCCGTTCCGTAACCTCCGCAGGCACAGATGACAGCCTTAACCGAACGGTCTTCAAACATGTCGTGCAGATCCCCCAGACGCTCTTCATCGCTCCCCGCCAAATAGCCGTGTCTTTCGGCGGCTGAGCGTCCCACTTTGACTTCAAGTCCAAGCTCTTTTAAAAACCGGACGGCCCGGTCAAGCTTTTCAGGAACGGGCGGACTGGCCGGCGCAATCACACCAACCGTATCTCCCTTCATTAATCTTTGAGGCGCAATATTCAACAGAGACATCCCCCTTTATGAAAAGTCCGTCCGCTCCTGTGCGGCAGTATGCACAAAGAAAATAGCAGACGGACAATTTTGGTCATGACGTTTTTTCGGCCCATTTCAGTTCAATGTAGCCGACAGGATGACGGACGATGCCTTTCACATTCTCCTTTTCCAAATGGACTTGATTATAGAAGTGGATCGGTATGATCGGCATCCCTTCAAACAGCAGTTCTTCAGCCTGATGCAGCAGCTCAGTGCGCTTTTCTTCATCAGCTTCATTTTTCGCCGCCTTGATCAGCTCGTCATACTCTGAATTGCCCCAGCCGGTTCTGTTCATTGCGTTACCCGTTTGAAAGCTTTCCAGGAAGTTGATAGGATCCGCATAATCAGCCAGAAAAGAGCTTTGGGAAAACTGGAACTTGAGCGCCTTCTGTTCTTCAAGGAATGTGTTCCATTCCATATTGGCGAGCTTCACATCGACGCCGAGCGTACTTTTCAGTTTTTGCTGAACCGCTTCCGCCATTTTTTTATGCTCCGGTTTTGTGCTGTATGTCAAGGTAACGGCGGGCAGCTTTTCGTAGTTTTCCTCCTTCATGCCTTTTTCGAGCAGCTGTTTCGCTTCATCGGCGTTATATTTGAGCAAATCGCCGCCTTCCTCGCGAAAATCCTTGCCGTTCGGCCCTTTGATTCCCGGAGACACAAATCCGCGTGCCGGTTTTTCACCGTTTTTCGTGACGTAATCGACGATTTCCTGCTGATCGACGGCCATCGCAAACGCTTTTCTGATTTTTTCATTCTGGAACGGCTCTTTATTGACATTGAACCTGTAAAAATAAAGACCCGCCTGATCAAACACCTTCACCTCATCAGAGCCCATCAGCTTCTCGCTCATTTCAGCCGGGACATAAGCCGTATCAAGTTCATTCGACTCGAACATTTGGTAGTCGGTATTTCGGTCATCGACCATCGCCCATGTCACTTTATCAAGCTTCACAGTATCCCGGTCCCAATACGTATCGCTCTTTACCATCGTAAAGCTTTCATCGTGCTTCCATTCTGCCAGCTTAAACGGACCGTTGCCGACGAATGTGGCTGCTTCTTCATGCCATTTCGGATTGTCTTCGGCGATTTTCTGAGGAACCGGGAAAAAGGCCGGATTGGCTACAATGCTTAAAAACGACTGCTGCGGACTTTCAAGCGTCACCTTAAGCGTCTTTTCATCCACCGCTTTGACTTTGACATCATCTTTTGAACCTTTTCCGCTGTTAAAGGCCTCACCGCCTTCGATAAAGTAGCCTAAAAACGCGGCAGAGGAGCCCGTTTTCGGATCGAGCAGACGCTTCCACGCATATTCAAAATCCCCGGCGGTTAAAGGGTCTCCGTTTGACCATTTGGCATCATCACGGATTGTAAAAGTATATGTCTTCCCGTCGTCGGAAATGTTCCACTTTTCGGCGGACGCCGCTTCGGGCTCATGGTCTGCGCCAAGTCTTGTCAAACCTTCCATCAGATTGTTCAGCGCCTGCCATGAGACATTATTAAAGCCGATCGGCGGATCAAAAGATGTCGGTTCATTTTCGTTGTTCAGCCTCAGAACCTGTTCTCCAGCCGTTTCTTTCGCTTTCTTCTTCGTTTCCTGCCCCGCCTGTTCATTTGCCGTACATCCGAACAGCAGGATGACCGCAAATGCGGAAGCCAACACGCTCGTCAGCCTTTTCATCAAATCCCCCCATTTGAAAAATCGATTTTATGATTATGTTGTCAGCAGAGCCCTTTTTGCCCTTTCATCCTGAAGCCAGCAGCACACTCGATGACCCGCCGAGACTTCTGTAACGGCAGGATGGATTTTGCCGCACACTTCCATTGCGCGGGAACAGCGCGCCGTAAACGGACATCCTTCAGGCGGAGAAAACAAATCCGGCGGTGTTCCGTCAATCGGAACGAGGTCTGCATCTTCAAGGTCAAGCCTCGGAACGGAGTGCAGCAAGCCTTTTGTATACGGGTGCTGCGGACGGTAAAAAATATCCCTCCTCGCTCCCGTTTCAGCTATTTTCCCTGCGTACATCACGGCGATTCTGTCTGCCGTCTGTGCGACTACGCCCAAATCATGGGTGATTAAAATGATGGATACCCCGGTTTTCCGCTGAATGTCTTTAAAAAGCTCAAGAATTTGCGCCTGAATGGTGACATCAAGCGCGGTCGTCGGTTCATCCGCAATCAAAATCTCCGGTTCGCAGATGAGCGCCATGGCGATTACGATCCGCTGCCTCATCCCTCCGCTGAATTGGTGCGGATACTGCCTCAAACGCTCTTTCGGATTCGGGATCCCGACGAGCTCAAGCATCGAAATGACTGCTTTTCGAGCGTCTGTTTTAGACACGGGCCGATGTTCCAACAGCGCTTCTGCCAGCTGGTCTCCGACGGTCAAGGTCGGATTCAGGGCCGTCATCGGATCCTGGAAGATCATTGAGATTTCGGCTCCTCTGATCTTTCTCATCTCTTTTTCGGACAGGTGGCGCAAGTCTTTTCCCTTAAAGCGGATCGCACCGTCTGTGACCGTTGCCGAAAACTTCGGCAAAAGCCGCATGATGCTTTGCGATGTCACGCTTTTTCCGCATCCCGACTCGCCGACAATCGCAAACGTCTCCCCCTCATATAACTCAAAGCTCACGCCGCGGACGGCTTTGACCGTTCCGCCGTATGTCGTAAATGAAACATGCAAATTCTCGACTTCCAATACTTTTTTCCGCAAAAATACATTACCTCCTCAGCTTCGGATCTAACGCATCCTGCAGTCCGTCTCCAACAACATTAAAGGCGAACATAGTTAATGAAATAAAGAAAGCGGGAAAAAACAGCCGCCACCAGTGTCCCGACAAGATCACCGGAAGGCCGTCGTTCGCCATGACACCCCAGCTCGCAAACGGGGCTTGAATGCCCAAACCGAGGAAACTGAGAAATGCCTCGGCAAAAATGGCCGACGGCACCGTCAAGGTCATCTGGACGATGATCGCTCCCATCATGTTAGGAAGCAGATTCCGCCTGATGATCCTTACCGTTTTCGCTCCGAAGGTTTTGGATGCGAGAACATGCTCATCATGCTTCACCTTCAAAACCTGCCCCCTGACGATCCGCGCCATGCCGACCCAGCCGGTGACAGTCAGCGCGACGAGGATCGTCCCGAGTCCAGGCCCCATCATGACCATGAGAAGAATGACGACCAATAAATAAGGCAGTCCGTGCAGCACTTCGATGACCCGCATCATGGCGTGGTCTGTTTTGCCGCCTTTATAGCCGGCGATGCCGCCGTAGATGACGCCGATTGCAAAATCGATCAAAGCCGCCATAACACCGACAAACAGAGAAATCCTCGCTCCGTACCACGTTCTTGTAAACACATCGCGTCCGAGCTCATCAGTTCCGAACCAATGCTCCGTCGACGGAGGCAGGTTTTGCTCGGATAGCGTCTGCTGGGTGACGCTGTGCGGAGAAAGAACCGGTCCGAGAGCAGCCATGAAGAACAGGAAGATTAACACGCCCAATCCCGCCATCGCCAGCTTGTTTTTCCTTAAAATCCGCCAGGCGTTCTGCCAATATGACAGACTCGGCCTTGCGACGGATTCACGCTCATCCTGCTTCTGTTTCAGCGGGGCAAACCATTCAACAGGGATATCACTGCCTGAAGACGCTTCTTTTTCTGTGCGGACTGGAAGGCTCATAAGCTCACCCTTTCTTATGCAGTTTAATACGCGGATCCAGTATTCCGTAGGCCATGTCAACGAGAAACAACATGATGATGAGGATGATGCTGTAAAAAACGGTGGTGCCCATAATCACGGGGTAATCGCGGGAGTTGATGCTTTCAACAAAATATTTTCCCATGCCCGGAATCGCAAAGATTTTTTCGATGACGAAGCTCCCCGTTAAAATCGCAGCGGTAAGCGTCCCGAGAATCGTTACAACAGGCATAAGGGCGTTTTTCAGGGCGTGCTTCATGACAATTTTAAAAGGGGAAAGCCCTTTAGCCCGGGCTGTTCGGATATAATCCTGCGTCAGCACTTCGATCATGCTGGATCGGGTCAGCCTTGCGATAATCGCCAGCGGCCCCATCGCCAAAGCCGCAGTCGGAAGCACCATATGAAGCGGGCTCGTCCATGTCGACGGAGGGAATATGTTCCAATTAACGGCAAATTGCTGTATCAGCAAGGTTGCCATAATAAAGTTGGGAACCGAAATGCCGAGTACGGCAATGGTCATCGCTATATAGTCGATGATGCCGTTTTGCCGCAGCGCAGCAAAGATTCCGAGTGCGATTCCGGAAATGACCGCCACAATAAGCGCCGTCATCCCCAGCTCAAACGAAACGGGAAATCCTCTTGACAGCAAGTCGTTCACGCTTTGCGAAGGCTGCTTGATCGACGGCCCGAAATCAAAGGTAACGATCGACTTTACATAGTACAAATATTGAACAAAGAGAGGCTCATCCAGCTGATAGTAAGCCTCAAGGTTGCGCTGAACCGCTTCGTTCGTATTTCTTTCTTCATTGAAGGGAGAGCCCGGAATCACTTTCATCATCACAAAGGTCAATGTCGTGATCACCAAAATGGTTGCCAGCATCCACAGCAGCCGCTTCATGATGTAACCCGCCATTTTCATCCCACCTTCCTAGGAGAATGTCGTTCTCATCGCAAGCTCGGTCATGACAAGCATCGCTTGATAGGCTTCAAGAATGTCTTTCGCTTGATAGCGGACAGTCGTCGTTTGCGGTTCGATTTCAGCACCCGGCATCAGACTGGCCCACTCGGCTTGGCCGTAATTGGCAAATTCTATCCGCAGCACCGGCCTGTCCGGAGGTGTGAGCGGCTTGACTTGACCGCGGTTTTGAATCGCATATGCCATCCGTTCTCTTAATAGCCGCCCCGCTTTCTCCGGCGTCAGACATTTGACCGCCGAACGGGAGACCGTTTCTTTGACGGCTGCTGTCGTTACGTTCGGAATCAGCTCCTCCGCCTCAGCTGCCGCCTCGCTGTCACCGGCAGCCATGATGACCGGGACGCCGTAATAACCGGCAACATAGGCGTTGAACCCCAGCTCGCCGACCGCCTGATCGTTGATGTAAAAATGTCTGACGCCGAAAATCATGCTGTGCGACATCACGCCTCTCATCGACGCTCTCGCATGGTAGCCGACGAACACGGCTCCGTCGTATGTATCATCAAGCCCCTGAACCATCGAAAACGGCTTGACATCTCCCGAAATAAGCCGCGCTTCAGGATGGAGCCTCTCAATTAACAGGTTGTTCATTTTAGAGTGGCTGTCATTAACAATCACCTCTCTGCATCCATTTTTGAACGCTTCGTCAATCACATGATTGGCCTCGTCCGTCATGATCTTCCGGCCTCTCTCATAGTTCGGCTTGCTTGAATCGACGAACGTATCATCCGGAAGCCCGGAAATCCCCTCCATATCAACAGACATATACAGCTTCACAAAAAACCACCCCTTAAAAACGTCTCAAATTTTTTATTATTTTGGGAATATTCTAACAAATTATATTAGAATTTTAATAGAAATGCAATAACAATTGGTAATTTTAGAAATTTAATATAAAATTGGAATTTTGATGAATGTTGTCGAATGCAAATAAAAAAGCTGCCTGGTCAGGCAGCTTGCGGATATCCGGATATGTCGATGAATGCCGCGGTTCACTGCCGGCGGACAGCGTCTTTGATGACTTCATATTTCTTCATCGTTCTGGCAAACAGCTCGTCAAAGACTTCCGGCATGGCATCTTGAATGACTTCCGCACCTTCTGCGGTTATGCCGCCTTTTGTCGCCACCCGATCAAGCGTTTGAGCAAACGTCATGTCTTTTTCCATTAACAGCTTGCCTGTTCCCAGCAATGAATGAATCAGAAATTGAAACGCTTCTTCTTTCGTGAGGCTGCTGTTTCTGACGGCGGCTTGAGCAAATTCTTCAAAAATCGAAGCGATGAACCCCGGTGAAGAGCTTGTTAAATTGCTCGCAGCGTCAATATCTCTCTCATTGATCTGTTTGACTGTGCTGAAGGCGGAAAGATATTCTTCCAGCCGGCTTTTGTCCGCCTCAGCGACCCGCTCGCCGTGGACAACAAGCGAAACGCCGATCCCGGCTTCAGATGTGAGTGTCGGAATGTATCTCGTCACCTGTCCGCTTGTCCAGTCGTGAAGCCGGTCAAGCTCGACCCCCGCGGCAATCGAAACGATGTGGACATCCTCCTGAAGAAACGGCTGTATTTTTTCAAGCGTTTCTTTTACCGCCATCGGCGGTACACAGATGAAGATCAGGCCGCACTGTTTGGCGAGCTCATCAGCTGATTGACAGGCGACATTCGGATAAAGCTTTTTCAGCTCCTCTGTTTTCCCGTCATTCCTTGAGCTGACGACCACCATGTCATCCCTGATTTTCCCCTGATCTAGCAGTTTCACCGCAATCATCTGTGCCATGCTTCCGTATCCGATAAATCCAATCTTGTTCAACGTTTAGAACACCTCTGACATGTCATATTATAAATAGCACCCTATATATTCTATCCTTTTTCTTTGACAATTTCCCACAATGTTTTCATGTTTATCCCACAGTCTTTGTTTATGATTAAGGCATCAAAGGATATGATAGCAATAGGAGCGTGAAAATGATGGAATATAATAGAGAAGATCAGCTTGAAACAAAAAACGAACTCATCGTCTCCGATCAAAAGCCCGACCAGGCGATAAAAAAAGCAGAACAGCAAAAGCGGAGACTCTCGTGGATGACGCCGATTCTCAGCGGCATCATCGGAGGAAGCCTCGTTCTCGGCGTCACGACATACCAGCATAGCAAAGACGAAACGGCCAATACATCCGTCCAGACGCAAACAAACGAGACGTCGAACTCATCGGCTTCTTCCACTAAAGCGAATACCGAAAAATTGTCCAGCACCAATTCGTCCGACATTTCTACAATGGTTGAAAATGTATCTCCCGCCATCGTCGGTATTTCAAACTATCAAAAACAAACAGAGAGCGGTATGTTCGGTTTTGAAAGCAACAGCAGCAGCTCAAGCGAACAAGAAACAGGCACAGGCTCAGGTGTCATCTATAAAAAAGCAAACGGCAAAGCATACATTATTACAAATAACCACGTTGTCGAAGGCGCGTCTAAACTGACGGTTTCCCTGTCCAACGGCAAAGAAGTGGAAGGTAAATTGCTGGGCAGCGATTCGTTGACAGACCTTGCCGTTGTTGAAATTTCCGCTGATCACGTGGAAAAAGTCGCCTCTTTCGGCGATTCGTCAAGCTTGAAAGCAGGCGAATCGGTGATCGCTATTGGAAACCCGCTCGGCAAAGATCTGTCCCGCACGGTGACACAAGGCATCATCAGCGGTGTTGATCGGACCGTTTCCGTAGATACATCCGCAGGCCAAACCGAGATGAACGTCATTCAAACCGACGCGGCCATCAACCCCGGCAACAGCGGAGGCGCCCTTTTGAATACAAAGGGTGAAGTGATCGGCATCAACAGCATGAAAATCAGTGAAAGCGGAGTAGAAGGCATCGGATTTGCGATTCCAAGCAATGATGTCAAACCGATTGCAGAAGAGCTGATGTCTAAAGGAAAAATTGAGCGCCCGTTCATCGGAATCGGCATGATGGATCTTGAGCAGGTGCCGGAAAACTATCAAACAGGCACCCTCGGATTAAGCGGCAGCCAGTTAAACAAAGGCGTCTACATCCGCCAGGTCGCTTCAGGCTCCCCAGCTGAAAAAGCGGGCCTTAAAGAGAACGATGTCATCGTCAGCTTTAACGGAAAAGAAACCGATACAGGAAGCGCGCTGCGCAACCTTCTTTACAACGATGCAAAAATCGGGGATACGGTAAAGGTTACCCTCATTCGAAACGGCAAAACCATGACAAAACAAATCACCCTTGACCAGAAAGAATCCGCATCATCTTAACAGCATGCCCCCCTTTACGGGGCCGCCGGCTGTGCCGGATGCCTTTTATATAAAGACTCTGTTAGATTTGGATGTTGTTAAATACGCAAAAATAAAGGGAAGCCGTAGTAAAAACGGTTTCCTTCAATCTTGTTATGTAACTCACACGATTCTGAAACAATTTAAGAACCGTCTTATATAAGACGGTTCTCCAAAGATTCGATTGCCAGTTTTAGTGCAGTCAGGCGACGCTCATTTAATGTTTTTTGAGGACTGCCTTCTTTTGCTTTTGCTATTTGTTTTTCAATAGATGGAATGATACCTTTTAAAACTTTTTTAGTAGTCAATATGATTTCTTCGTTATAGCCGAAATCTTCTCCATACCAAGTACCTTTTAGGCTTTCTAAACCAATTTTCACTGCGTTTAGTCTCTTTTTGACAAGAGTTGTGTTTGAACCTTTTTCTGTCGTGCTTTTATAAGCATTTGTTAGTTTATTAAAAGTTGATTCCAAAGATTTAATGGACAAATCTTGGATTTCTTGGCTGACAGTATTCATATACAAACCTCACTTTTCATTTTTAATAACCCAACATTTTATAAATTTCTATTCAGCGCTTTCTAACAATCCTACTGAATGGTTGAATTAGGACTGCACATTCATTTTTGCGAGTCGCAAACTGTCATATGTCTCTGTTATAATCGAACACCAACAATGGAAGAAGGTTCAGCATAGCGTTTAACCCATTGGTACACTTGTTCTTTTTCAGCTCGTGGTAATTTGCCGATATACTTTAACAAGTTGCAAACGCTTCGCTCACCTTGATAGCCTCTCATCGAATGTTTGTTCTCATCTGATTATACCAATATTATGGAAAGTTATCAAATATCAACATTTACGTTTAACAGAGCCTATATAAAAAACGAGGTCCTTTTCGGGACCTCGTTTTTTTATCGGATCGGTTTCAGCCGCGCTTCAATCTCTTTCCGCCGATGCTCGAGATACGGCGGAAGGGCAAGGCTTTGGCCGAGCTCATCAATTGATTCATCAACGGCAAAGCCAGGACCGTCAGTCGACAGTTCAAAAAGTATGCCGTTCGGTTCTCTGAAATACAGCGCCTTAAAATAATAGCGTTCCACAATCCCTGAATTCGAAAAGCCGTTCTCACTGATTATCTCATGCCACTGCTTAAGTTCTTCTTCATCTTTGACGCGGAAAGCGACATGATGGACGCTTCCTCTTCCGGGACGCTCTCTTCTGCCGTCATCTGACTGTTTCACATGCACCTCCGTGCCTGCTCCTCCTTCACCCGATTCAAATATGTGAAGCGTTTGGCCGGATTCGTCAGCCTGTTCCTCACCGATTTTATGAAAGCCGAGAATATCGGTCAGCACCGCCGCCGTCGGACCGGCGTCCCTGACAGTCAGTTCGACCGGGCCGAGCCCCCTGATTGCAGCATCCTCAGGAATGACGCCGTTTTTCACAGGCACTCCATGGTCTTTTCCCTTTTCATCAGCTACAAACATCATGTTCTGTCCTTCATGATCTAAAAAGCGGAGAATGCTCCGCCCCGCACGCGTCTCGATGCCGCAAATCTCTGTGCCGAGCTCATGAAGCCGCTTCTCCCAAAATTCGAGTGCTTGTTCACCGGGAACCCGAAGTGATACGGCCGAAATACAGTTCGTCCCTTCCCGTCTCCGGGCAAGCATCGGAATCTCGAAAAATGTCAAATCCGAACCCGGAGACGCGACTTCATCCCCGTAAAACAAGTGGTACATGGTCGGATCGTCCTGATTGACCGATTTCTTTATCAGTTTCATGCCAAGCCCTTTGACATAGAAATCCAGGTTATGCTGGGCGTTTGCTGTTAAAGCAGATACGTGGTGAATGCCATTTACGTTCATTCTATCATCTCCCAATTAAATATCTCGAATTCGAGATTTATTCTTTCTCCAAAATAGGCGATTTGATTTGAAAAGTCAACCAAACCGTCTTCCCGGTCGGGCCTCCCTCCCTCTCCTATAAAAACTAACAATATATCAAAAATCATATATTAAAGTTCGGTTATTGATGGTTATCCCGGGGTTTACGACCTTGAAATGTTTAACATATACAAGAAATACGAAAATCAGAAAATTTATTTAATTTTTCTTTTTTAAAAAAGGTATTACAATATAAAAATAGTTTTCTATGAAAGAGATCACATCAATGGGAGGCATAGCAATGAATGCAGAAGCAAACGGACTAAAAAAAGAGATAGGCTTGTTATTTGCGCTATCTCTTGTGATTGGAACGATCATCGGTTCCGGCGTGTTTATGAAGCCCGGCAGCGTGCTTTCCTATTCCGGAAACGCACAAATCGCTCTTTTCGCCTGGCTTCTCGGCGGAATCTTGACGCTTGCCGGCGGGCTGACCATCGCTGAACTGGGCGCACAGATTCCGAAAACAGGCGGTCTTTACACATATCTTGAAGAAATTTACGGCGAGTTCTGGGGCTTCTTATGCGGCTGGGTGCAGATCATCATCTACGGACCGGCCATCATCGGCGCACTTGGATTATATTTCGGCTCGCTTGTGGCCAACTTGTTTTCCTGGGATAAATCCTGGACTGCACTCATCGGCATCATCACCGTCGCCTTTTTATGCATCGTCAACATCGTCGGAACAAAATACGGCGGAGCGGTTCAGACGATCACAACGATCGGAAAGCTGATTCCCATTGTATGTATCATTGTGTTCGGTCTATGGCAGGGCGATGAATATATTTTCAGTTCGGTCACGGAGAGCATCGCCAGCCAAAACTTCGGGGCGGCGGTATTGGCGACGCTATTCGCGTATGACGGCTGGATCCTTCTTGCAGCACTCGGCGGAGAAATGAAGAATCCGGAAAAAGTGCTTCCGAAAGCGATGACAGGCGGCATACTGATCGTCACTGCCTGCTATCTGTTCATTAACTTGGCGCTGCTTCACATTCTTCCTGCCGATCAGATTGTCAAGCTCGGCGAAAATGCGACAAGCACAGCCGCGACCATGCTGTTCGGGCCGCTCGGCGGCAAGCTGATATCCATCGGAATTATCGTCAGCATCTTCGGCTGCTTAAACGGAAAGGTTCTGTCTTTTCCGCGCGTGATCTTTGCGATGGCTGAGAAAAAACAGCTGCCTTTCTCCCGCTGGATCTCGCATGTTCATCCGGCATTCCATACGCCTTGGATCGCAGTCATCGTCCAGATGATTATCGCTGTCATTTTAATGATCATCAGCAATCCTGAAAAGCTGTCAGAGGTTTCGATTTTTATGATTTACATCTTCTATGTCATGGCGTTTTTCGCGGTATTTATTTTGCGGAGACGGAAGAACGGCCAAGGAAGATCTTACAGCGTGCCGCTCTATCCTTACCTGCCTGTAGCGGCGATTCTCGGGTCATTGTTTGTCCTTGTCAGCACGCTCATCACAGACTTCTACAGCTGCCTGTGGTCGATCTTGATCGGTCTCGTCGGTCTCCCGGTTTATTTTTGGATGAAAAAAAGAAATAAAAACGGCTCAGCTGCCTGAGCCGAAGCCGCCGGCACATGAGCCCGGCGGTTTTTTTTTATCCCTTCACAGACCCGATCAGAATGCCTTTGGCAAAATGCTTCTGCAAAAACGGGTACACGGCTAAAATCGGAAGCGTCGCAATGACGATGACGGCCAGTTTGATCGATTGTTCAGGCGGCACCGTTTCCATCATATCATTCGTCGTCCCCGTCAGATCCGAAAGAATCGTCACTTGGCGCAGCACCATTTGCAGCGGCCATTTCGCACTGTCATTGATGTACAGCAAAGCATGGAAAAAGTCGTTCCAAATGCCGACCGCATAAAACAGCGCAAAAGTCGCAATAATCGGCTTAGACAGCGGCAGTGCGATCCTTAAGAACACGCCGATTTCTGAACAGCCGTCAATCTTGGCCGACTCCTCAAGCTCTTTCGGAAGCTGCTGAAAAAAGTTTTTAATAATAATGAGATTGAACGGGTTGATCGCCATCGGCAAAATCAGCGCCCAATAGGAATCGAGCAGTCCCAGTGATTTGACGACGATATACGTCGGAATCATTCCTCCGCTGAAAAGCATCGCAAAAATGACGAGATTCAAAAGCAGATTCCTTCCCTTGATGTGCCGTTTTGCAAGAGGATAGGCCATCGTAAATGTAAAAAAGAGCTGGACGATCGTTCCCACGACCGTTATAAGCACAGACACCCCCATGCTCCTGATAAATGTCGGCGTTGAAAAAATATAGCGGTACGCGTCAAGCGAGAACGTCTCGGGAAAGATAAAGAAGCTCCTTTCCGCCAGCTCGGCCTCCGTCGCAAATGACCCCGCGATAATATACAGAAAAGGCAAGACGGTTATCAGTCCGCAGCAGCCGAGAAAGATCACATTAAACCAATCGAACACCCGGCCCGCTTTTGTGTTATGGATCGTTTCCGCACCGGACATCCCTTTCACCTCCATTCATTAAAACAGACCGTCCTGGTCAAACTTTTTCGCGATATAGTTGGCGCAGAATATCAGGATGATCCCGACAACCGATTTGAAAAGACCGACTGCCGTACTGTAGCTGTATGCGCCCTGCGTGATTCCGACAACATAGACATATGTGTCGAAGATTTCAGCTACGCTCCGGTTTAAGGAATTGGTCATTAAAAAAATCTGTTCGAAGCCGATGTTCAAAAAGCTGCCGATTCTTAAGATGAGAAGCACGACGATCGTGCTTCTGATGGCCGGAAGGGTAATGTGCCACATTCTCCTCAACCTTCCTGCACCGTCCATCACTGCCGCTTCATACTGCTCTTGGTCAACCGAAGCGAGCGCCGCCAGAAACAGGATCGTTCCCCAGCCCGTCTCCTTCCATATGCTTTGCAGCACAATCATCGGCCTGAACCATTCGGGATCTGAGAGAAACGCAATCTCTCGGCCCGTTATGCTTTGCAGCACTTTATTCATCACGCCCGTATCAACCGTGAAAAAGACAAACGTTATGCTGACGACGATCGTCCATGAGACGAAATGCGGAACATATATAAACGTCTGAATGCACCGTTTATAGATGGCGTGCCGCAGTTCATTCAGTAAAAGAGCGACAATGAGCGGGGCCGGAAATGCAAAGATCAAATCGAGAGCGGCCAGCATAAGCGTGTTTCGGAGCAGACGGAAGAAGTCAGGATTCATAAAGAAATCTTTAAAATACTCGAATCCGACCCATTCGCTCTGCCAAAATCCGAGATAAGGCGAATAATCCTTGAAGGCGATTAATACGCCCCACATCGGCCAATATTTAAATATGAGAAAATATAAAACACCGGGAACAAGCAGAAGATAAAGCCATTTATCCCGTTTTACGGCCTCTAGCCCAGTCGGTTTCTTTTCTGTCTTAACAGCGGGCTTCCCTGTTTTTGCGGTGATTTCCATGTGCCGCATCCCCCCTTTCGTGTGCTGTTTAAAGACCTGAGCTATTTAGTCTCCTTGTAGCGTTTGTTCAGTTCTTTCATCAAATCTTCGCCCCCGCTTTTATACCAAAGCTCAACGGCGTCTTGAAAGCCTTTTTCATCGATGTCGCCGATGATAAACTGTGTTTTGGCATCGAGGATGATGTTGTCAAGCTGTGCCCCTTTTTGGGTGTATACATCTGAAACGAGCGATTCTGCCGGGTTGAATACGGCGATTTTCTCCCCTTCTTTGCGAATCTGTTCACGGTGTTTAAACAGCTTTGATTCTTGCTTTTCCACATAGTATCTTTGTTCCGGAATGCCCATGCTGAACTGCGCAAGACCCTCGTGCTCGTAAAGCAGTTTTTTGTTGTTTTTTTCAAGGGACGTGTACGCACCGTTTTCAAGCTTATAGTTGCGCCCTTTTACGCCGTTATTGGCAATGATCTGTGCCTCTTCATCGTTCATTTTGTCCAAGAAGCCGAGCACTTCTTTTAGTTCTTTTTCCGTTTTGACGCTCGCTTTCGGGATGGCAATCATTCCGGCGTATCCTGATGTCGGGAATGTATACGTTCCTTTCGGGCCTTTGACCGTTCCGATGACATCGATCACATCCTTGTTTCCGGGATCGGCTTCCTCCATTGCGCTTTGTATCTGCGATGCCCGCGAACCGGTATCGACGATCACACCAGCTTTCCCTTTGACGACCGGATCGTTCCACTTCGCTGAATCCATTACGGCGAAGTCTTTATTGATCAGCCCCTCATCATACAGCTTTTTGAAAAAACGCAGCGCTTCCATATATTCTTCTGTTGTGAAGTCCGGAATGAGTTCCCCTTTTTCGTCTACTCCGTAGCGGTTTGGAGCACCGAACCATGTCTGCATAATATCCCATGGGCTCCCGTTGCCTAGCCCCATCCATTTCGGGACTACCATGCCGTACGTATCGTCCTTTCCGTTTCCGTCGGGGTCTTTTTCTTTAAACGCTTTCAGTACGTCGTAAAATTCGTCGATTGTTTTCGGCATCTCCAGGCCGACATTTTCGAGCCAGTCCGTTCTGATGATAATCGAAGCGCGGATGAGGTCCCTCGCCCTGTAAATGCCGTAAATCTCGCCGTTAATGGAACTGTTCTTCATCACTTTCTCATCGGCCTTTCCAAGGTTCGGGTAGTCTTTTAAATAAGGTGAAAGCTCCCAGAACGCGCCTGATTTGACAGACTTGATAAAACCCGGCGACTTGTCCGTGACGACAATGGCTTGCGGCAAATCCCCCGAGGCCATGACGATGTTGAATTTATCATTATAGGAAGAGTTCGGAACCCATGTCACTTTAATTTGTTTTTTCGTGTATTTTTCGAGCGCTTTTAAAGACGGACTGTTTTCTCCCGGACTTTCCGGCGAGAGGAGCGGAGCCATAATATGAATGGCATCCTTCTCTTTTCCTTTCCCGTCTTGATTCGACGTCTCATTTGCACTGCACCCGATAAGGAGCAAAAAGACAGCGGGTGCAGCGAGCCACTTGTTTCCCTTCAGCTTCAGTCTTGCCATTTTACAATTCCCCCTTTTGATCGTTTCATTGTTCCACTCGAATTTAAAACGCTTACATTTTTCCGGCAACCTTCATTTTTTGCCCTCACACGCGAGCGGGATGATCTTTCATTGCTTTGATGATCTTTTCTTGCATGTCCTGATCAGGCGGCATATCCTTGAGCAGCTCCAGCACGGCTATTGTGTTGAGGCACCATTGTGAGACGCAGTTTGTCGTGACCCAAGGGATTTCCGTGATCGTGTTCCACGCATGGACTTGTTTTGGAGCGATCGGCAGCGGTGTATGGCTTTGTTTTTCGTCCAGCAACAGCCGCCATGCTTTTTCGGCAAGCTTCCGGTCTTGGTGAAGCCTCGCAGCATAAGCGGCCATGGCAGCGGAGAACATCGGCCAGTGAAATAAATCATCGTGAAGCTTCCCGCCGCTCCTCTTGCGCTTTTCTTCATCAGCCAGCAAATAAAATTCGCCGAATTCGCCGAGCATCTCCTTCCATTCGTTATCCTCCAGCAGTTCTGCAAGCTCCATCCATGTTTGCGGGGCGCCAAAGGCGATGACCATATGATAGCCGCCATGATTCCCGTCACCCATATGAAGCAGATCTGAAGCTTTAGGATCGTATCCGAAAGTCGGCCCGGACAGCAGACGAAGAGGCAGCGCTTTGAGCCGGCCGATTCCCCGGTTGATTTTATCAAGGTACGCTTCATCACCGGTCCGCTCCCATTCCGTCAGCCAATTGGAACAGAACGCCGCCCAGTCGGGGCCAACTCTCGCGTGGGCAGGGAACTCTTTTTCCGGATAATAGGCTCTCATCGGATCAAGCATCTCAAGCGCTCGATCGGCATCTTTCACCTCGGTTAACACTTCCCCCGTTCTCTCATCCGCCGTCAAAAAATAATAAGGCTTGTGGAGGCCGGCCATGCTGATTCTCGCTTCCTTGCAGCCGCAGCCCCAATGGAGGACATTGTGCCTTGAACCGAGGCCTTTATAATCCCCGAAATGGTAGCAGTCGATTTCGCTAGTGTGACGAGTCATCGCTTCTGCCATTCTGAAGATGTCTTCCCTCCCGGATCTAAAAAAAGACTGCCAAAGCCAGAGGTTCGGTACGAGTTCCGTGTTTTGCCATGCATAGCCGCCCAGGTCATACCGCCATACATGCCGGACGGCATCGTACGTATGCATCACATCACCGTAATGCCAATAGCCGTACCAGCCCCGCTGTTCGACTTCGTTCATGTAAAACTTGAGAGCCTCGTCCAGCTGATCTTCAAGCGCAGCTGAGAGCGGGCGCCGTTTATCTTTCAGGCTCCAAACACCCAAAGCGCGGGTGTCATAATAATAGTCAGGCTCACAAATAAGCAATGGGGGATTTTGCCATTCGTCCGCCGCTCTGTTCAGCTCTTCATTACTCGGCGGATTTGAAAAACAGGCGAGGTTGACTTCGCTCGTATTGGCAATGCCGACAGCCGTCGACCTCATTTCGGCAAACCCTTCATATGCGCTTTCAACGTGAGTGCCTTTTGAATAATGGCGGAAGTCCATCGCTTCAGCTTCAGGGGGCCAGAACCATGCCGTCAATTTTGTTTCGCCGCCGGCAAGACCTTGCGCTTCAAGCGATGATGGATATTTTTCAAAGAAGTTTCTGAGGCCGAGCGCGATGCCGCCATTTTCCCCGCCTGCATACATCAGCCCTTTCGCTCTCCCCCCATGAATCGCGTCCACCCAGGCGCAGTCTTTGCCGGTTCGCTTTTTTAAGCGCCAGTGAACAGGGGAATCCTGAATGAGCTTGAAATCGTTCCAGACGGCGTTTTTCTCTGCATCACGCACGACTTCCGACTCTTCCGGGACAGGCTGTCCGGCTATCTGTCGTTCATAGAACCCGTTTGTTTCATTAAATCTTCTCGTCACAAGCAGCTGAGAAGCCTCTCCGTAAATTCCTCCGTCGGCTGCATAGCGAATATGCCTGTTTCTTGGCGCTCCGCTCAAAACCGCGCTCATCTCTAAACCGAGTCCTTTGATCCATTCCGTTTCTGCGTTACAGTCGATGAAGATCGTGTGCACGATCCGGATGGACGGGACACCGGCATAGAAAGAAAGCCTGACGGTAAAAGGGAGCCAAACATCGATGCCTCCGCCGCGGTGGACGCCTTCAATCTTGATGACTGTCTTGACCGGACCGTTTTGTTCGATTGCCGCACGTTTGACCAAGCTCTCAAACCGTTCAATATAATACATGCTTTGTGTATCTGAACCGCTTCTTTTTTCTTTTAAAGCGATGAGCCGTCCTTCTTTCGCCATCATTTCCCCGGAAATGGAAATCGAACGGATCAGTGCCGGCCCCGACTTTCCGAGCTTGCAGACTATCGCGCCCGTATTCACCGTGATTTCGTCTTTCTGCTCGCTGACACGGACGACGGTTTTCGGCGCGCCGGGCTTTCCTTTTTGCAATGTAAATCGGCGTCCGCTTTCTTCTGGGAATACTGCGGCATGGCCCGTCCATTTAATCGAGCCGTCAGGCCAATATGCAAGCGGCCATGTTTGCAAATACGGGGCGTTTTCCGAAGCGATGACGGCCGTCTCCCCTTTTTGCAGCACTCCTTTTGCCCAAGGCACTCCCCAAGTCACCCCGCCGAACGAAGCAGGCGCTCTATTCAGCCATTTTAGTTCAGCCTGTGCTTTCACAAGCGTTCCTCCTTTCTGTTCAACCGATTGGTCAGTGAATATTTTCCTGTTTAGCCTATTGACCGTCAATATTCCTTTTTTGCTTATGATAGCGGGATGCCAACTCCTTTTTTGCAGGAATCATCGTTTTTTGCAAAACAAACCAAAAAAGCCGCGGGCAAGAGCCTGCGGCGATTCATTTATTCTCTGATAACAAAATCACGCGGTAGTCGTGCGGGCCGAGTGTTACGCGTCCGGTTACGGGCCTGCCGGATAAAAGATCGGTTCCGTTGCCGTCAAGTGTCACTGCGCCTCCTTTGCCGTCCATATTGATCACGACCCAGACAAGACCGTCTGCTCCTTTCCGGGGCGCGACGACTGTTCCGGGAGTGACATCGGTTTTCTGCTCAACGCCCGCTTCTTCGGCATAATGGCTGATCAGCTTTTTCATCATGATGTCCCCCGCTTCGCCTGCCGGCATCGACCCGAGCATGACGATTTTGCCTTTTCCGCATTTGTGTTCCGTGATGAACGCTTTGCCTGACGCCGGGCCTTTCTCAATCATCCCGACAGCCTTGGTGCCGCCGGCTTCAAAAACAGCGCTCCACAAGCTCAGCGGCGCCTTTACGCCAAACGCCGTTCCGCTTGAGTTCCGCTCATCCATCGGGAATGTAAACAGCGTTTTAACACCAGAACATTTTTCTAAAGGCCCCAATCCGCAATCAGTGTGAATCGTATGGTGCTCTGTTCTTCCGCCCGTCAGCGGACCCGCAATCCAAATGCCGCCGCTTTGTGCAAATGCTTCGGCTTTTTTGATAAAAGCAGGGGGAAGATAATGAATAAACGGCGTAAACAGCAGTTTGTAGCCGTCCAGCGGGCTCCCTTCAAGAATGACATCCCTGTGAATGCCCATCTTTAATAATCGGTCATAAAACTCGGTGATCAGCGTTCTGTAATGAAGACCCCGATGAGGCTCCGTTTTCAAAAACACCTTCGCACGGTCCGAATAGACGACAGCTGTTTCAGCCTGCAAAGGAGCCGTAGCCAGCATGATGTGTTCAACCTCTCGTCTTGCCCGCTCGGCTTCGAGCACATTTTCATATCCCACATCAGGCTCCCCCCATGCGCTGAGCACTGATCCGTGCGGCTGTTCAGACCCGGCTCTCTGCTGGCGCCACAGCCAATAGCAGAACGCGGCTCCGCCAAGAGCATAAGAAGAAACCGCTTCAGCTTTCAAATAGCCGTTTTGATGAGGCGCCGCATAGCTTTCAAGCGAAGCGCTGTAGGAAGGGCTCGTCTCCATAATCCAAAACGGCCGTCCTTTTTTGATGTTTCTCCATAAATCACAATTAAACAAAAAGGCTTGACTGTTTTCCTGGCTGGCGTACGTATCAAACGAGGCAAAATCAAGGCTCTTGAAAAGGTCTTCATGATCAACGCCGAACATGACGCTGCTATTATGGGTGATCGGGGCATCGGAGTATGCTCTGATCACCTCAGCCTGTTCACGCGCAAATTCAGAAATCTTGTCCATCGAAAACAGCTGATACATTGTCCTTAAAGAAGAATTATGCAAAAACGGGGTCGGTCCGGGCTGCGGGACTTGCTCGAAGCACTGATACGTTTCGCTCCATACGCCCGTACCCCATGCCTCATTCAGACGGTCAATCGTCTGATAGCGGTCTTCCAGCCATTTGTGCCATAATGTGCGGCACGTTTCACATATGCATTCTGCGACATGGCATTTGAATTCATTGTCAAGCTGCCATCCGATCAATCCCGGCAGTTCTCCGATCTCTTTGGCGATATGTTTGATGATCAGCCGGGCCCGCTCTCTGAAATAGGGATGGTTTGTGCAGGCATGCTGCCTCGAACCGTGTCCCATCGTCTCCCCTTTTTCATTCACATGCATTCTTTCCGGGTGCCCGTGGGTCAGCCAGATCGGCGGCGTCGCAGTCGGCGTGCACATGACCGTTTCAATTTTGTTGTCGCGGAGCTTTCGGATGACGTCTGCAAAAAATCCGACATCGATCCTTCCTTTTTCAGGCTCCATCCTTGACCAGGCAAACTCCCCGATTCTGACAACATTGATCCCGATTCGCTCCATCATCCTGATATCTTCATCCAGCACATCCTCATCCCACAATTCGGGATAAAAGCAAGCGCCATGGTACAGCTTTCCGTTCATCTTCATACCGTCTCTTTGACAAACGGCAGCCCAAGCTCTCGAATGCCCTCCGAGACGAGCTTCGCCATTTCCCGGGCCCCTTTTTTCGTAAAATGTGTATAGTCGTTGACATTTTCCGAGATCATAAAATATTTAAATACTTCGCTGTATCCTTTTTCCGCAAAATGCTGAAGGCTTTTGTCCATTAAATCGATCAAGCGGACGTTTTCTTCGCTTGCGACCTGCTTCATCGCAATGCAGTAGTCCGGGAAATCGTTTAAAAAGACGCCGTCTTTGTAATGGAGCCTTGCGACAGGTGTGATGAGAAGCGGCGATGCCCCTTTTTGACGCGCGCCGTCAACGTACATTTTCAAGTATTGTTTATACGTCGTATACGGCTCTGTATAGCGTTCTGGTTTGTCTTTCGACGCATCATTGTGCCCCATCTGAACGAACAGCCAATCATCCTGTTTGATCACATCCAAAATAGATGCAAGTCTTCCTTCTTCAACGAACGTTTTTGAACTCCGGCCCCCGATTGCCCGGTTGATCACCTGTACATTTCCGGATAAATAAGACTGGAGAAATTCGCCCCAGCCTCCCTGAGGCGAATCAGCCTTATAATGCTGCACGGTCGAATCGCCGGCCAAATAGATGCTGATTGTCATCACGACCACTCCTTATTTATGAAAGAATTTTATCAATTGTGTCGAGTTCTTCAGCTGAGAATCGAGCGGACTTAAGCGCCGCGGCATTTTCTTCGATCTGTTCGGTTTTGCTCGCGCCGATCAGCACCGAGGTGACGCGCGGGTCTTTTAATAGCCAGGCTATCGCCATTTGCGGAAGAGACTGGCCGCGTTCGGCAGCCACTTGATTCAGCTTGCGGACCTTGCCGAGCACGTCTTCTGTGATGCCCTCGGCCTGCAAAAACGGACTGTTCGCATCAGCGGCTCTTGACCCGGCGGGAATCCCTGTCAAATATTTCGTTGTTAAAAGCCCTTGGGCAAGAGGTGTAAACGCGATCGCCCCGGCTCCTTTTTTCTGCAGCACTTGCAGCAGGCCTTTTTCCGGTTCTCTGTGGAACATTGAATATTTGGGCTGATGGATGAGGAGCGGAATCCCGTATTCTTGCAAAATATCAGCCGCCTTTTCGGTCTGTTCAGCACTGTAGTTCGACAAACCGACATATAAAGCTTTTCCTTGCCTGACGATGTGGGCGAGCGCTCCCATCGTCTCTTCCAGCGGTGTATGGGGGTCAGGGCGGTGTGAATAAAATATATCGACATAATCGATGCCCATTCGTTTTAAACTTTGATCAAGGCTCGCCACGAGATACTTTTTTGATCCCCAATCGCCGTATGGTCCGGGCCACATCGTATAGCCGGCTTTCGTGCTGATGACCATTTCATCGCGGTAGCCGGCAAAATCGGTTTTCAGCGCTTTTCCGAATGTTTCTTCGGCAGAACCGGGCGGCGGACCGTAATTATTCGCCAAGTCAAAGTGGGTGATACCCAGGTCAAATGCTTTTCTTAACAGCGCTTTGGCATTTTGCAAGGAAGCCGCTTCTCCGAAATTGTGCCAAAGCCCTAAAGACAAAGCAGGCAGTTTTAATCCTGAATGCCCGCAGAGGTTGTATTTCATATTTTCATAGCGTACATCACTCGCCTGATACCCCATATGGATCCCCCTTTTCATTTTGTAATGAAAATGCTTACCAATCATTTTATGGAACAGGCTGTAAGATTACAATCATACTTTTTTGTAAGTTGAATATTTCTGCCGGTGCCCCGGGCCCAGCGCATGCTGAACCGCCGTTCTCTTTCATTCTTCATTTCTCTTACAAGGAACGGTATAAATATTCGGCCGGGGCGGCTTGTCCATTCCGGTTCCCACATAAAACCCGGGATGAGGCGGCTGATTGTAAGCGACATTTTGCCAGGCTACCCCCAGGCGGTAGACGGGATCGTGCATGAACGTATAGAAACGGTGTTCAGTCGGCTCGGTCGTTGTGTAAATTCGCAGAGCATCGCTTCGGACTGTGCGGAACACGACATCTTCGCGCCAATCGCCGAACAAATTGGCCTGAAGCACTGGCGTCCCTTTCGTCCAATTGTTAGACAGCGTTCCGTCAGCGGTGAGCAGATTGACCAGCCTGCCGCTGTGATAGTCCCATTTATCAATTTTGGGGATGCCTGCGGGTTCTTTCCAATCGTGGTCAAGCAGCTCGCGGAGAAGATCGCCGTCCCACCAAATCGCAAAATTGGCCGAAGCCGGAGCGGCATCGCTGAGCTTTTCTCCCTTACTCGTATAGAGGCCGTACGATTTTCCTTCATTGCCCGGTGGATCGATCGCCCAGACAAGCGCTCCTTTATAGCGGGGATCGATATGCGCGGCTATTCCCCGCCCAACATCTGTATCGGCCGGCACTCCCCAGAGAATTTCCCCTGTACCCGCATCGCGAAATGAGAGGCCGTACGGAAGGCGCGGATCTTCATGCACCTGAAAGACTTCCAGCCCCGGCCGGTCCGGGTCAAGATCGCTCACGTGCATGGCATCACCGTGTCCAAGCCCTGTCGTATAAAGCCCTGTTCCGTCATGATCAACGGCCATCGCGCCGTAGATGATCTCATCTTTCCCGTCACCGTCGACATCAGCGACGCTCAGACTATGGTTTCCCTGCCCGGCATAGCCTTCATTTCCGGGCTTGTCGCTGTCAAACGTCCACAGCTTGGTCAGCTTGCCGTCTCGGAAGTTGTAAGCGACTAGCACCGTTCTTGTGTAATAGCCGCGGGCCATGACAAGGCTCGGCCTTTCGCCGTCCAAATAGGCGATGCCTGCCAAAAACCGATCCATGCGGTTGCCGTATCCATCTCCCCAGTCCTCAAGCCTTCCGCGCGGCGGATCGTAATCCACGGTTGCCAATTCCCTTCCCGTTTCCCCGTGAAAAATCGACAAATATTCAGGGCCGGCCAGAATTCGCCCACCTTCATTTCTGTAATCGGCAGCCTGATCGCCGATCACCCGGCCGGTTCCGTCAACTGTTCCGTCAGCCGTCTTCATAGCAATTTCCGCTTTCCCGTCGCCGTCAAGATCATAGACCATCAATTGGGTATAATGGGCGCCCGCGCGGATGTTCTTCCCGAGATGAACCCTCCACATGAATGTCCCGTCAAGCTTATAGGCATCGATGATGACTTCTCCGGTATAGCCGTTGTGCGCGTTATCTTTCGAATTTGACGGGTCCCATTTGAGCACAATTTCGTATTCTCCATCGCCGTCGAGATCTCCGATGCTCGCGTCATTTGCACTGTACGTATACGGTGCGCCGTCAGGAGTTGTCCCGCCGTCAGGCTTGTTTAACGGAACTTCCAAGTAAGGCTTCTGCCAGACAGCTGTTTTGGGCGACGTCTCGACTTCCTTATCTCCGAGAACCTTGGACACATAATAAAGCGATTTTCCATTTCCGTGTTTATCAAGAAAGTTGGTCGATGATGAAATGGGTGTTGAATTGATTCTTTGTCCGTTGCGGTATAGATTAAAAGCGGTTTCTTCCGGATCGGTTCCTAAGAGCCGCCAGCTGAGAAAAACCCCCTTTTTTGTTTTTACCGCCACAAGGCCGCGGTTTAAGTGTTCCATTTGCTTCGGTTTTGCCGCCGTTTTCACCGGACGAACGCGATCAGCTGCTGCATGTCTGTCCTTTTCTCCCATAGTCCTCTCTCCCCCTTTGCGGTTTGGAATGGCGAACGGGAGAGCCGGAGACCGGATCTCCCGACACCTTATTTCTTGAGCGAGTGTTTCAGCGGATATATATTCAAATCGGAGATTTCTCCTGTGACGAGCCTTGCCAATTGGTTGGCGCCGAACTCGTGAAAATGCACCCTGTCCTGGATGCCTTCCGGATAATTCGGGCTTTCTCCCGGTTCCAGAAACATAAATACGTTTTTAGTCGCTTCAACGCCGATCTCGTTGTAATATTCAATGCTTTTTTTGTTTAAATCGATCACCGGAACGTTCATTTCCCGTCCCAGCTGTCTCATTGCGTTCGGATATTCTCCGATGCTGTTGTAGAAAACGCCCTTTTCATCATAGGTACGTTTGCTTTGAGAAGTGACGAGCACATGACGTCCTCCTTTTTCGCGGGCTTTGTTAATATATGTTCTCAAGTATTCCTGAAATGTCGTATACGGATCTGTATGGCGGGCAGGATCTTGCCCTGCGTCATTAATGCCGAACTGAATCAACAAATAGTCGCCCCGTTTCATCCGGTTCAAAATCGTAGCCAGCGACCGTTCATCCACAAAACTTTTCGCGCTTCTCGCGCGTTTCGCCTGGTTGTCGATGACGATTTCATCCGAGAAATAGCCGCCTAAAAATTGCCCCCAGCCTGCCATCGGCGCATAGCCGGGCTCATAATCGGAGACCGTGGAATCGCCCGCCAGAAAGACCGTCGTGTTGTCATCCGTCACATGATAAGCCGTCTTCGTAATGACCAACGCATTAAGGCGCGGCATTGTTCTCGCCGTTAAGGCTTGGATCGAAAGACGGCCGCCGGAAATATGAATCGGAAACGTTTTTTCGTTGTATCCGCCCGCTTCCGCTCCAAACGAATACAGCTGGAGCATGCCGTTTGCCCGTACGTCCATGTTCGTCTTTGCCCGCGCATCTCCGGTTATGATTTGGACTTGATATTGACCGTCAGGCAAATCGACAGTAAACGCCGTCCCATCCGGAATGCAGAAGTCTGAACGAAGCGGGTCGGCCGTACCTCGGTCCGTGCAGGACACCTTTGCCGCGTCGTCAAATCCGTAGCCTTTTAGAGGGGTATAGGCCGAAGCAGCGCCTACCGGAATAAAACCCGAAGCAAGAGGCCCGTCACCGAAATCGAACTGATACACCTCGAAATTTCGATGGCATACACCTTTGGCTGAGGCCCCTTCACTCCAGATCGAGGCGCCCGTCTTCCACCGAAACGGTGAACGCTTTTTCGGCTGAGCTTCCCTTTGCTCCGGCCGGGATCGTCCCCATTTTTTCTCCTTCGGCATAAAGCTTCAATTCACCGCTGGATGATGCAAAAACGGTCACGCGGTATTTGCCGGGGGAGAGATCTGCCAGAAAAGCCGTCCGGTTCACGATACAATAGTCTTTTTTGAGCGCTTCTTTTTTTTGCGTCTTTTTGCACACAGCGCTTCCTGCCTGAGAAAATCCGTAGCCAGCACCATTTTGATACACGGAGGACTCGTTCACTTTCACATAATCCTTCTCAGCGGGACCTTTTCCAAAATCGAACAGAAAAAGATCCTGACTGTGATGCGCGGCAGCGGCTTTCGGCTGCGCAGGTCCCCCATTCCCATGATGAAAAAGAAAAGGAGGGGGATGACCCATAAGCAGCGAACATATCGCTTCATTATGCAGCTCCCCTTTATCATCAGCGTGTATAAATGTTCGGCTTCTCCGGTGTCTGCATGCCTTCGCCTAAATAAAAGCCGGTGTGCGGAGGCTGGTTGTAGCCGACATTCTGCCAGGCGATACCGAGGCGATAGACTGCATCATGCATCAGCGTATACATGCGGTGCTCCGTCACGTCTGTCGTCGTGTAGATGCGCAGTTCGCTGCTGTCCTCCGCTCGCCAGACCACTTCTTCGCGCCAGTCTCCGAGAATGTCCGCCTGCAGGGACGGCGTCGCTTTTGTTCCGTTATTTGCCGAAGCTCCGGACGCTGTCAGCAAGTTGACGGTTCGCGAATTTTGATAATCCCATTTATCAATTCTGTTGCTGTCCAGAAGCTCTCTTTGGAGATCGCCGTCCCACCAGATGCCGAAGTTCGTTGATGAAGGCAATGTGTTTCCGATTTTTACGCCTTTTGCCGTATAAAGACTGCCGTTCGCCCATACTTCCGCTCCTTCGTAGCGCGGATCGATATCAGCGGCCATTCCGCGTCCGACATCTTTACCTGCGTGAACTCCCCAGATGATCTTTCCTGTTTTCGCATCGCGGAAGGACAAGCCATAAGGAGAATTGCTGTTTTCATGGACTTGGAAGACTTCCAGTCCAGGCCTTGACGGGTCCAGGTTCCCTGTATGCATGGCATCCCCATGTCCCCAGCCGGTTGAGTAGAGGCCTTTTCCGTCATGATCGACAGCCATCGCTCCGTATATGATCTCGTCCTTTCCATCTCCGTCAACGTCGGCGACGCTCAAACTGTGGTTGCCTTGACCGGCATAGGCGCCATTTCCGGGAGCATCCGAATCGAACGTCCACAGCTTGGTCAGCTTTCCGCCTCTGAAGTTGTAAGCGACTAGCACTGTTCTCGTGTAATAACCGCGTGCCATGACAAAACTCGGCCGCTCCCCGTCAAGGTATGCGACACCGGCCAGAAAGCGGTCAACCCTGTTGCCGTAGCTGTCTCCCCAATCGGCTACATTTCCCCGGGCAGGTTCGTAGTTGACCGTTGTAAGCTCAGCGCCTGTATCGCCTTTAAAAACCGTCAAATACTCAGGCCCTGACAAAATTCGGCCTTGGGCATTGCGGTAATCGGCGTTTGCATTGCCGATCACCTTCCCTTTGCCGTCCTTCGTCCCGTCTGCCGTCTTCATGGCGATTTCCGCTTTTCCATCGCCGTCAAAGTCATAGACGAGAAACTGCGTATAATGGGCGCCGGCGCGAATATTTTTGCCAAGGTTGATTCTCCACATCATGGTGCCGTCAAGCTTGTATGCGTCAATCAGCACATCTCCCGTGTATCCGTCCTGTGAATTATCCTTTGAATTGGAAGGATCCCACTTGAGAATGATTTCATATTGGCCGTCTCCATCAAGGTCGCCTACGCTCGCATCATTGGCGCTGTATGTGTATGACACCCCATCAGGCGTTTTTCCTCCGGCCGGTTTTTGCAGCGGAACAGATTTATATTGTTTATTCAATACGCCGACGGATTCAGAAGGAGCCTGCTCCCTGCCGTTCAAAACGGCGCGCACCTGGTAAACGGCGTTCAAATCCCCGCCTGCATCCTGATAGTTTGTGCTCGATGTAATCGGAGAACCGTTCAGCTTCTTTCCGTTTCGATACACATTAAATGAAACAGAAGACGGCTCGGTTCCCAGAAGCCGCCAGCTGACAAAGACACCGTTCCCCGTTTTAACAGCGACAAGCCCCCTGTTAAGCGATTCCATTTGCCTTGCCTGCGCAGCCGTCCGCCCGTCTGCCTCAGCTTGCTCCGAGAAGCCGGTCACTAGCGTGATTAATAAAAGAGATGACGCGGCCAACAGGTTCTTCCACCTTTTCTTTCCTTTTTTCATCATCTTCTCCCTTCACCATTTTTGTAAACGCTTACTCAAAAGGGATTCTATTACGGCTTCCATTTTTATTCAATTGCACTTTTTTGCCGAAGGGAAAAGATGTGTTCAAGTCCGGTCTTAAGCGGTTCAGCCTTTCCAATTGATATTTTTTTGCCCGATTTTCTCATTTTTGCACAGTTCAGCTAGCCTTCCAGACGCAAAAAACAGCGATGTGCGATAAACATCGATACAAGAGCAAACAAACTGACACCATAAAATGGGATCAGACCCGGAACCGTCAACAGCACATACACGACCAAGCAACCAGCAGCAGCCATTCCGGCCGTCGTCAAAGGGCGAACGAGACCGATCAGCGCAGCCTGTGAAAAATAGCGGACAAACGGCAGCTGAACATGAACGTAAAGCGGAAAAATATAAATGAAAACCACGAGATAGATGAGCCCGGCCACCAGTGTGGCATAGCTGATCATGATCGAAAATAAATCCGCACGGACGCGGAAAAATTGATAGTTTACGAATAAAATTGTTCCGGCGGTAATGAGGATGAGCCCAAGTCCGTTTGCTTTGAAAAACTCTTTTTTATACGTTTGATAAAACGTTTTGAACAGCGGTGCGTCCGTCCGGCCGAGCAGCCACTTGCGCACGACCGTGAACATCGCAGCCGTGCTCGGCGCCCAGCCGAAAACAATGCCTCCTCCCAGCGTGAATAAAACCCAGATCCCGTTCAGCCAGGCGATTTTCATGATCGCTTCACACGCGCCGTACATCATCGCCATTACGCCTTTATCCCGCATGTCCGCTCCTCCTTTCAGCCGCGCAGCAGCCTGCGCACTTCAAAGTTGGCGTAGGCTGCTTCCAGCGGAGCCATTTGTCTGAAGCCGATCTTTCCTGCGCCGTAAACAGGGCCGAAACGCCTGCCGTCATCCGTCCATTCCAAAATGGGCAGCTCGTTGATTGAAAAACGAACGTATGCCCCGTCCTTTATGAGCTTCATCCGGTAGGGAGGCAAAGCGTCTGCAGCGGGCGGAAGCGGATCAGCTCCTTCACAGACGAGGTGAAAGCCGCGGCTTTTCCTGAGGTTGCATGTTCGGAATGCTCTTTCATCAGCATGCTTATGTCTGAAATACGACAGGTGCAATGTGTTGATGTCCCCGGAATGATATTGCGGATATTTCCCCGTCCTCTCCGCCAGCCGCCCGTCAAATAAATCTTCGCCATTCATGCCGGCGGCTGCAAAAAATATCATGCATAAGCCAGGCTCCCGCACAGGGTAGAAATCCCACTTCACAACAATTCCATCAGGGAATGTCTCAGGGCACCAGTAAACAAAATGAGCATCGTCCCCATATTGCTCAGCGTCAAGTTCGTTCTCCATATGCAGGCGGCCGTTCTGAAAACGAACGATTCCTTTCCCTTCCATCACCCAGCCGCGGAGATCTTCAGGAGAAGATAAAGGGTTTTGATAAATCAGGCTTCCTTCTCTTCCATTACACTCCGGCACGGAAATCGCTCCTTTCACAAAGCAGATAAGCCGATAGAGGCAGACCAAGCTCTCTGATTCCTTCTGTCACCAGCCTGGCGACTTGACGGGCCCCTGCTTCGGAAAAATGGGTATTGTCTTCGATTCCATTTGGATAATGAGGGTGCTCATGAGGCTGAAAGTGGACAAACAGCCGTTTTGAACCTTCGATTCCGAGAGATTCATAGAGCGCTTTTGTTTTGGACCATAAATCGATCAGCGGAACGTCGAAGCTGTCAGCGAGCGCCTTCATCGCTTTCGGAAAATCCCCGAGTGTGTCGGCGGGCTTTCCGTTTTGATCAAAACGTCTGCGCTCTGCGGAAGTGATCAAAACCGGTGTCGCTTGTTTTTCGCGAACCGCTTCCACATAGCGGACAAGATGCTCCTGATAGGTTGTATAAGGGTCTGTTCCGTACGGTTTTTGATCGTTGTGGCCGAACTGGATCAACACATAATCACCAGGCGCAAGCCGCTCCGTAATGTCATCGAGCCGGCCTTCATCAATGAAGCTGTTCGAACTGGCCCCGCCTTTTGCCATATTCACGACCGCAGCCTCATCTGAGAAAAACAGCGGAAGCATCTGCCCCCAGCCGGCCATCGGCGCTTCATGCGGGGGACAGTCTGCGACGGTCGAGTCCCCGGCCAAATATACTGTCACTTTCGGTTTTTTGTCTGTTCGTTTCATAGCACTCTCCCTTTCACGAAGATTCCTGATGAATCTGCCTGTAGCGGCTCGGCGGAATGCCGACCTGCTTCTTGAAAATCCGGTTGAAATAGCTGTGTCTGTAGCCGACCTCTTCAGAAACGTCATGGATTTTTTTATTCGTCTCAAGAAGCAGCTCTTTCGCTTTTTCGATTCTGAGCCGGGTAACATAGTCGATAAAATTGATGCCGGTTACTTGTTTGAAAGCTTTGCTCAGGGTATACGAATTCGTCCCGGCCCGATCAGCGCAGCTTTCAAGCGAGATATCGTTCATATAATCCTGATGAATCATCTCAAGCACCTGTTCGACAAGCCGTTTTTGCTGTCTGTTTTTCCTTCCTTCCATCTCTTTAAGATAAGGGCTTATGCAACGCTCCATCATCCAGCCGACAGCCCTTTCCGGCTCCCTCAGCTCCGAAAGCTCCTGAAGCAGGTTTTTTCGGCTGAACAATTCATAGGGGTGAAGGCCGGAATGAAAGATCTCTTCTTGGATCTTTGCGAACAGCTGCATCATGCCCGGCTGGATGCGGATTTCCGTTTTTCCTTTTTCGGACAGCTCCCGGATAAACAGCCTGATCCTTCTTTCGACTTCATCCCTTTCTTCAAGCCGCAACGCCCTGACTACCTCTTTTTCAAGAGCGAACGGATAGTATGATTCAGCGGGAGGCATGTCTTCCCGCCGGCTTAAATCGATCACCTGGCTGGCGTTTTCGAACTGTCTGTAATGCCTGCCTTCTTTCACCTCTTCATAAATGCCGGGAATGTCTTTTAACTTGTCAGCGGTTTTTGATACCGTCACTGTGACGTGCAGTTTGGATATGCTGTAGATCACATCTGTCAGCTCACGCACAAATTGGGCGATTTCTTCCTTGAAGGCTGTATTCCGGCCGCTCGCCAGCAGCACCGCAAGCGATAGCGAACGGACATCTGTCATATAAATATGGTTGAATGTCCTTCCAGCCAGTTCGCGCGTAATGTTTCCCAACAGAAAGCCCGCCAGACTTTCATCCTTTTTTGTAAAAGATCCGTTTCCTTCGTAGAGTCCCGTCAGCTGGACATCGATGATGGTAAACACATTGTCTTTTGCTTCCCAGCCCCACCTTTTCAGACGATCTCTCAAATTCCTCTCTGATTCATCTGCAAAGTATCCGCTCAGAAGGCGCTGAAAAAAAACGTTTGCAGCATGGGGCAGTTCCTTTTTCAGTCTGCCGCTTTCCTCAGATAGGTCTTCCCAGCGCTTCTCGAGCCAATGAAATTCATCCGGAAAATAGGCCGCCTTTCCCTCTCCGGAGCAGAGCTTGATCAGCCTTGCGACAGGTGAATAAATTTTGTGTGACGCATACCATGCCAGAATGAAGGCAAGAACGATCCCGGCGATGCTGACCGACGCGATGAGCTTCGATAAAAACAGCACCGGAGCCGTAATGGCCGACATCGGTGAAGCCGAAACATAGGTCCATTCCTGGTTCAATCTGTCCATTCGTCCGTATGAAACGGAATACGCACCTCCGCTCCAATCCATAACAAAGGAGCCCTGTGGATTTTTTTGTTTCTCAAGCCTTTCTTTTAAGGCGCTTTCAAAGTTGGTTTTGCCGCGATTGCTCCAAGAAACAGGCTTCTGATTATGATGAAAAAGGAGCGCTGTTCCCTTTGAATACGGCGAAAGGCTCTCAAGCAACCGGCCCAATTCTCTTTCGTCAAGCGTCAAAATCAGCGCGCCGAACGGTTCTAAGATGCCTCCCGGAATTTTATGGACAAGGGCCATTCCGGATGAAGCGCCGCTCATGTCTTTCCAATAGACGTTTTGACCGCCTTCAAGCAGCGAATGATAAGCCTTCAAGATTTTCCGGTCGGTCAGTCCGTTGTATTCTGGATTTAAGAGAATCGGCTCCTTCCCTTGAATGAACAGTTCAACCTTGTGAATGAGCGGATTTTGATCCTGAAGCAAAAACAGCGATTTTGAGAGCTTGTACGTCGTTTGAAAATCCGTTTGCAGATCGGCATCGGCCAGACCGTTCATCAGGCGCGGATCATATGCAAGCTGGGAGAGCATGATCTCAAGCCCTTCCAGCTTGTCATCGATTTGGCTGATTTGGCGTTTCACCTGGTTCTCGTGCAGATGTTGGAGCTCTTTTTCAATTTTCGCAGCCGAAAACAAATAGACTCCTGCACCCGTCAATAAGCCGGGAATACACGCAATCAGCAGGATCATCACAAAGCTTTTTTTAAAAAAACTCCCTTTACGCCGTGAAACATATCTTTGATGCAGCTTTTTCATCCCTTTTCCCCCCACTGCAATGAAAAGAATGTTTCTTTTTTCAATTTCTATTGGAACGCGCGCGACTTGGAGCGGACGACATCTGCCAAAAAGGTCAGGGCAAGCCCCTGTCCCCAGCCTTGAATCCGTTTATACGGAACGTCTTTGTAACCCTGCGCATCCCGCATCACTGCTGTACCCGCAGAAACGCGCTCCACCCTTCCGTCAGGCGCGACCGCATCCGTAATGGCTGAGAGCGCCTTCTGAACGGATTTGTGGTATAGCGAGCCTCTTGACAGCAAACCGGATGCAATCCCGGCAGAGCCTGACACTTCAAGGTATGAATCCGGGTCCGTCAGTACGGTGTGCCATAAACCTGAGGGATGCTGAAGCCTGACAAGCGCGCTCAGCAAGTCCCGGAGCGAACCGTCAATGATCATATAAGACGGATGCGTAACATCGATTAAAGGGAGCGCTTTTGCCATCGTTAAAGCTGCCCATCCGTTTCCCCTTCCCCAAAATATGCCTGACAGGTTGTTTTTGGCCACATGGTCCCATGCGTGATAATAAAGATTGGTCTCCATATCCTGCAAAAATTCTTCATGGCCGTGATACTGGCTCAGCCCGTCTTCAAAATATTCCTCGCTGCCGACAAGCTTTCCGATTCGGAGAAGGAACAAGCCCGCCATCATCATCGTATCGACCCATGCCTGTTCAGGGAATACATGTTTCTCTGAGTTGACGGTGTGCTGCAAAACCCCGTCTGCGAACCGAGGCGCTTCGTGGAGCACATAGTCCGCCATTTGCCGGGCGGCGTCCAGATAACGGTCATCTCCTGTCGCCTGGTAGAGCGATATGAGGGTATGGCCGATGGATACTCCGTTGATCGACAGCTTAGGCAATCCGTCTTCAAGCTTTTCATCCGTCCAGTTTTTCAAAAGCTCGAGGTATTCTTCATTTTCGGTTGCTTCATACGCCTCAGCCACGCCGTAAAACGCGACGCCGCCCGGCCAATCCCATTCGAAATCCATCTCAAATGTCCGCTTAACGATTCTGTCGATCACTTGATTGAGTTTTTCTTCATCAAAAACAAGCTTTGTCATGCACTCTTCTCTCCTTTTTATTTTAATCCGCTCATGCTGATTCCTTGGACGATCGATTTTTGAAAAACGAAAAACACGAGGATCACCGGGACGAGTGAGACGACTGACATCGCAAACATCGCCCCCCAGTTAGACGCCGTTTCCGTATCTAAAAACAGCTTTAATGCCAGAGAAACCGGGTAAAGCTCCGGCTTGTTCAAGTAAAGAAGCGGATTGATCAGTTCCTCCCACTTCCAGTAAAACGAGAAGATGGCGGACGTCGCGAGCGCCGGTGCGATCAATGGCAAAATAATTCTGAAAAAGATGCCGAGACGGCTGCAGCCGTCAATCTTTGCCGCTTCATCGAGTTCTACCGGGATCGTCCTGATGAACTGAATCATCAGAAAGATAAAAAACGCGTGCCCGAAAAATTGGGGAACAACGATCGGCTTGAATGAATTCAGCCAATCCAGCTTTGCAAAAATGATGTACTGCGGAATCATCAGCACCTCGTGCGGCAGCATCATCGTCACCATCATGCAGCTAAACCAAAACGCCTTCCCTTTAAACGGAATCCGCGCGAATCCGTAAGCGATGAACGCCGAGGACAAGACCGCGCCGGCCGTCGAAAGGCCGACAATGATAAGCGAATTTTTAATGAATGTGATGAACGGCTGTCCGGCGATCCCTTTCCAGCCCTCCGTATAATTGGACAGGATCAAGGGGTCCGGAATGAGCGAGTGGGATGTGGCGAATATGCTCGCACTTTCTTTAAACGAGCTTGCGATCAGCCAGATAACGGGATACAAAAGGATGATCGCAAGACCGGCCGTCGTGATATGAAACACGAGACGCCCGGCTCTTTTCTTTCTATTTCCCGCAGGAAGCGGGGCAGGCGCGGCCCGCCCCGAAATATCTTTTACCGGCTCCACCAGCTACCCCTCCTTCGATTCGTAATGCACCCATAAGGATGAAGTTTTGAACAATATGAATGTGACAAGGCCGATCAGGATCAGCATCACCCATGCCATAGCCGAAGCGTAGCCCATTTGGAAAAAGTTGAACGCCCGCTGGAACAAATAGAGGGAATACAGAAGCGTCCCGTCAAGCGGACCGCCTTCCCCTTTTGAAATAATGTAGGCCGGCGTAAAGGTCATGAAGGCTGAAATGGTCTGCATCACCAAATTAAAAAAGATGATCGGGCTGAGAAGCGGGAGCGTAATGAGAAAAAACCGCTGAAACCTGTTTGCACCATCAACGCTTGCCGCTTCCTGATACATCGGCGGAATATTTTTCAATCCGGCAAGAAAGATCAGCATGGAAGAGCCGAACTGCCACACAGACAAAAGAATCAAGGTCCACAATGCGCTTGTCGGGTCCTGATACCAAAAAATCTTCTTGTCAAAACCAAGGAAGAACAAAAGCCCATTGATGACACCGTCATTGCCAAATACATTGCGCCACATAATCGCAACCGCCACGCTGCCGCCGATGATGGACGGGAGATAAAAGAGCGTCCGGTAAATGCCCACACCCTTTTCGGCTCTGTTCAAAATCACCGCGATGAAAAGCGCAAACGCGAGGCGCAGCGGCACACCGGCGAGCACGTAATAAAACGTAACTTTCAGCGAACCCCAGTATTTTTCATCATCGGTCAGCATCGCCTTATAGTTGTCAAAGCCGACCCATTTGGGCGGGGTGAACAGATCGTAGCTTGTAAAAGACAGAAACAGCGAGGCTCCCATCGGAATGACGGTAAAGCACAAAAATCCGATAATAAACGGGGAAATAAAGGCATAACCCGCCAAATTGTCAATTCTTTTTTTTCGCTTCACGTTCACTTCCTCCTGGATTTGATGAGCGGCCTTCCTTCACTTGCCCCGCTTATCATTGTTGATTTCTTTTCAGTATGGCGTCCGCTTCTTTTCTGAACTTCGCGGCTCCTTCTTCAGGCGTGATCTTTTTAAACAAAATTTGGTCTGACGTGTCTTTTAGCAGCTTGATGACTTCGGCGCTGCTGATCGGCTCAGGCGGTTCCGCTTCTCCCGCGTACTCCGTAGCCCGTTCGACATATTCGAAAATCTTTTTCTCCTCTTCGCTCAGTTCTGACTTCACTGTTTCCGCTATTTTGGAGGAGACCGGTACGCCTCTTTCTCCTTTGATCAGGGCATTGGCTTTTTCATTGTTAATAAAGAAGTCGATAAATGCAGCCGCTTCTTTTTTCTGTTCGGAGCTTTTCGGAATTGAAAACAGCATGCTCGGCCTTAAAAACAGCGCCTTTTCCTTCGCCTGTTCAGGAGGCAGCTTTAATGACAGGGGCGCATCGGTAAGCTGCGCGAACGCCGCAAACTGATTTGAATAATTCCATGTTGCAGCGGTTCGGCCTTTGACGATAAAATCGTCTTCCATCCCCTTCACCTGCGCGCTTTCATCAGGCGTCGGCGAAGCTTTTTCATCGACGAGCTTCACCTGCCGCTTGAAGTAATCGACAAACAGCTTGTCGTCTGAATAAGCAAGGCCTGTGCCGTCCTCTTTATAGAAGCGCTCGCCCTTCGTCCTGAGGTAGTACGGGAAAAAGACATCGGGCGGATGCATGCCGTTTGAACCGTATTGTCCCGTCTTCTCTTCGACCTCTAGCGCCAGGTTTTCAAAATCGGTCCACGTCCAGCTGCCATCGTCAATCTCGACGCCCGCTTCTTTTAGCAAGTCGTCATTGGTAATCACCGACAGTACATTCACACCGAGCGGGAAGCCGTATAGCTGATCACCGATTTTTCCGCCTTTGATCGTCTTTTCATCAATCGATTCGGTATTGATCGTCCCGTCTTTGACATACGGAGTCAGATCTTCAAGCTGGCCTTTCTTGCCGTATTGGGATAAATACGCCATATCCATTTGAATCACATCGGGCAGCTGCCCTGCCGCGGACATCGGGGCAAGCTTTTTCCAATAATCGTCCCAATTCGCAAACTCCGCTTCGATTTTGACATGCGGATGTTCCTTTTCATACAGCTCAATGATTTTTGATGTATAATCATGCCGAGGCTGTCCGCCCCACCATGCGACCCTTAAGGTAACCTTCTTTTTGCCGTCCGCACCGGCCGCCTCTTCAGTGTTTGAACTGCATCCGAACAGGCCGAGCGTCAGCAAAATGCACAAAGAGACAAACACAAATCTTCTCATCAACATTCCCCCTCCCCAATTTGTAAGTGCTTACATTTCATTTTAAATTCAGCTTTCTGTCCCAGAAACTCAAAAAACAGAGAAGAATGTTAAAAAAACAGAGATTCCGTCAATGCGCAAAAAACCGCCGGATAAACCCGGCGGCATTAAAACGTGTTGTCTTCTTTTTTTCGAAATTCTGACGGGGTGAGTCCCGTGTATTTTTTAAAGACAAGGCTGAAGTATTTTGGATTGTGGCCAAACCCCAGTTCCTCTGCCAGCGTGCCGATGGCCGTGTTTTTAGACTTCTTCATCTTCGCGATCGCTTTTTCGATGCGCACCTTTGCGACATAGCTTGAAAACTTCTCACCGGTTTCCTGTTTAAACAGCTTGCCGAGATAATCCGGATTCATATACAGCATGTTGCGGGCTGCCCACTTTAGCGAAAGCTTCGGATTTGAGGCCTCCTTTTCGATGAGATCAAGCATCCTTCCGATTAAAACCGATGTCTCCCCTTCATCTTGGACGATCTTTCTATATGCCTTTTCGTACATCGCGGAGGCTTCGCTGATATTGCCGCTTTCGCTGAGTGATGCTTCTGGTTCAAATCGGAGCAGGCGGCGTGAAAGCTCTTGGACGCTTTTCATTTTTTCCTCAAGCACAGCAGAAGCCAATGTTCCGTCTACTGCACAGACAAGCAATTGCTGAACCCGGGCCGAGGCGATGACAGCACCGTTCAGCACCTCATCCGCAATGGATTCAACGCCTTGTGCATAATCTTTATCCTCCCCGTCCCGGACGGAAAACAGGATCAGCCTGATGGCCTTTTGCTCTGAAAAAAAGCGCAGGCACGCTTCATCCTCGATGCCGCCTCCGGTGATCAGCTCTTTTAACATCTGCTTCATAAGATGCGGCTTCATCATCTCCAGATCGGTTTTCACTTTTTGCGCCGATTCCTCTTTTTTCAGCTCGCCGATCACGCTTTGAAGCGAATCTGTAATATGGCTCTCATTGCAGGGTTTGAGCAAATAATGCCTGACTCCGTATGACATCGCTTTTTTTGCATATTCAAACTGGCCGAAGCCCGTCAGCAAAATAAACCGGATTGACGGGTGGTCGCGGGACACTTTTTCGATCAGTTCGAGCCCTCCCATCCCAGGCATTTTAATATCGCTGATCACAATGTCCGGCCGCTTTTCCATAATCAGGCGGTAAGCATCAATCCCGTTCTGTGCGGCCCCGATCAAAGACGTCCCGAACGAATTCCACTCGATCATGCTGGAGATGCCGTCAAGAATAATCCGTTCATCGTCCGCCAACAGCACTTTATACATCATCACACCCCGCTTTGAAATGGTATTTTAATCATCATCACGGTTCCCTTATTCTTTTCGCTTGAAATCGTCAAGCCATACCCTTTGCCAAACATCAGCTGAATGCGCTCGTCGATATTTTGCAGCCCGATTCCTCTCCCGGTTGTCCGGACAAGCTCCTTTCTCGCCTTTTCCAAAAAGTCTTCATCCATGCCGGGGCCGTTGTCGGCAACCGTTAAATAGACAAGCTCTTCTTTTTTATATGCTTTGATTTGAATATGGCAAGGTTCAATGAAGGGCTCAAGGCAATATGTAATCGCGTTTTCAGCCAAAGGCTGGAGAACAAGCTTAGGTACGCGGCATTTTTTCACAGCCGGCTCAATGTCGAGCTCAAAAACGAGCCGCTCCTCAAAGCGAAACCGCTGAATCGTAAAATAGTGGCGCACGATTTCAGCTTCTTCCTCGATCGTCAGCACGTCGGTTTTCATATTGATGGCATTTCTGAGCAAAAACCCTAGAGATTCCGTCATCTTTGAAATTTGCGGCTGCCGGTTCGTTTTTGCAAGCCAGTTGATCGACTCGAGCGTGTTGTATAAAAAGTGGGGGTTGATTTGCGCTTGAAGCGCTTTGAATTCCGTCTCTTTCAGCATCAGCTGCTTCTTGTAGTTCTCGGCAATCAGTTCATTGATCCGTTCAACCATTGTAAAGAAATTGCGGTTTAAGACGCTGACTTCATCCTGCCGGTCTAAAGGAGCGCGAGTGAGCGGCGCCAGTTTAAAATCGCCGTTTTGGACATTTTTCATGGCCGCCACCAGCTTCTCAATCGGGCTCGTAATGCCCCTGGCCATTTTTCTTCCAAAGAGAACCGCAATCAGAAAAAAAAGGATAAAAAGGGAAATCAGGATCGTCTTCATCGCAGAAATTTTCGAAAACATAGCGTCAAAGGGGATCAGGCTCCAATATGTCCAATTCTTATACGCTGATTTGACATATGAAACGAAAAACCGCTGGCCGTTTTCCTCCACAATGTCATATCCGTTTTCAGCATGAGAAGACAATCGGAGGCCATCGGTTTGGCTGAAAGGCATTTCAGAAAAAAACAGCTCCCGCCCGTCCGACATCGCAATCTTGCCCGCGCCTTCCCCCCAGTCTTTCGGAAGATCGCCGATCACCCGTTTTAAATCGGCGACAATCACCACTGTTCCCAGGTGGTCAAGGTTTAAACGCTCATAGGAGCGGATTTCCCGGACGGATAACAGCTCGCCGGTTTCACCCGGCATGGGCTCCCACATGTTGCTGCCTTTTTGGCGCGACGCTTTTTCGATCAGTGCATTCTTTTGCTCCCGCAATGCTTCGGTTAAATTCGCCCCTGCGGAGTACTCGGTGCCGGAAGCATCAAACAAATGAATCGATTTAATGTACCGCTTAGAGCCGGTATATTCGGCCAGCTTATCCCAAATTTTGCTTTTTATCCGGTAGCGTCCGTATTTGTTCTGGCCGCGGCCGGCTTTCAGGAGGTTCGCTTGGATGTCTGCGTCAGTGGTGATTTGATATGACACATCCTCAATCTTTTTCAATTCATCTTCAATGCTTTTTGATGATAGCATCAGCACCTGTGACGACTTCCTGTAAATCTGCTGGTCATATACCCGGAACGCGTATTGAATGCCGCTCAAGATCAGGATGAGCGAAACGGCCATGATCAGTGAAATCAAAATAAACAATTGATCTTTAATTTTTAAATGCTGATACCGGTTCACCGAACGAACACCTTCATTTCAAGCGTGGGGCGGCAGCCTGCTTGTCTGTCCGGCGCCCGTCGATTGCACGGAATGCCTGAAACGAAAGCTTCGTCAAAATGAAGCTTAAAGCGCTGCCGCTGAAAAACAGAAGAAATGTGACATGAAATAAAGCGAGCAGAATCATGCCAAACGCGCTGATCAGCATGAAAAACGAGGTGAGCGGACGGGAAAAGCCGATGATGAAGCTGTATTTCAGCACTGCAATCCGTTTTAAATCGTAGTGGACATCAATTGGAAAAGCGTATAAGAGGATGATGGCATAAATGATAAACAAACTGATGAACAGGCTTAAAAACACTGGCTGATCGTGAAAATAGACGGCCGCAATCTGAAAATCAACAAACAGCAATAAGCCGACCAGACCCAATATCAAACCGAGAACGCTTGATTTGGCCCATTTCTTTTTAAACGCCCGAAAAAACGTCTGAAACACCGGGACATCCGTTTTTCCCAGCGTCCACTGTCTAGTCACAGCGAACATCGCGGCGGTCGCCGGCGCTAAACCGAAGATGACCGCTCCCGCCAGCGTAAAGCCGATCCACAGCAGATTCAAATAGGCAAGCCGCATCACCCACTCGCAAAAGCGGTAAAATCCATTTGCCAACGTGTGAATCATGGTACCCCTCCTTTATAAATTGGTAAACGCTTTCAAAAAATATATTTCTATTCTTTCGAAAAAAATCCTCTTTTCCCCGCTGACGGAAGAAGGCTTGATCTAAATACTTTAGACCAAGCCTTGCTCCGCTATTTAGCCGATGTCTTAATGTTGACCCCAACCGCCGTTCCGTTTCTGCTTGAATCGGCAACCCCCATAAACGTTTTGTTCTCCCGGTCAATGAAAATGCTTTGGACATTGCCGATATCAACCGGATTCGAGCCGAATTTGTGGCCGAAGTCATTGAGCTTCCGTCTGACATCCTCCGGCATTCCGGATTCATAGCGGTACGAAGTCAGGCTGTTCGTATAGATCCTCGGCTCTTCAATCGCATCCTGAAGGCTCATGCCGTACTCAAAATAATTCAAGATCGTCTGGAAAACGGAAGCAATGATCGTCGTTCCGCCAGGGGAACCGACAGTCAGCACCGGTTTTTCATCTTTGAATACGATCGTCGGCGTCATGCTTGAAAGCGGCCTTTTATTCGGCTGCACTTCGTTGGCGCCGCCTGGAATCGCATCAAAATCGGTCAGTTCATTGTTCAAAAACAGTCCGTACCCGGGCACTAAAATCCCCGTTCCAAAAAGCTGTTCAATCGTTGTCGTATAAGAGACAACATTGCCCCACTGATCCGTGACGGTAAAATGCGTCGTCTCCCCGATCGTTTTATCTTCAGGCTGAGGCACGATCTCATAATTCGGCTCGCCTTCCTCATATTTCCACGGATCGCCCTCTTTCACATCGCGGTTCATCGAATCAAGGCTGATCAGCTTTTGCCGCTCCTTAATATAATCGGGATCGAGCAGCCCTCTGAGCGGAACATCGACAAATTCCGGATCGCCCGCATATGCAGCCCTGTCCGCATAGGAGAGATGCATCGTTTCCGCGAGCAGATGATATTTTTCAAACGACTTTGGATCGTATTGCGATAAATGAAAATCATCAATCAATTTCAGCATCTGCAGCATGAACACTCCGCCTGAGCTTGGAGGAGGCATGCTTGCAATATCATAGCCGTGGTACTCGCCCCAGATGGGCTTATCTGTTGTGACCTCGTAGCGGGACAGGTCATCAGGTGTCATTGAACCCCCGAAATCCTGCACGACATCTGCAATCGCCCGGCCGATTTCCCCATCATAAAAGGCTTTTGACCCTTCTTTCCGTATCAATTTAAACGTTTTGGCCAAATCCTTTTGTACAAGGATATCGCCTTCTTTCAAAGGTTCACCGTCCGGAAGGAAAATATCCTTTGCGGCCGTTTTGCTCAGCTTGTCCTGATGATCCTTTATCGCGTCAGCCAAAACCGAGTCGATTGGGAACCCTTCCTCTGCAAGCTTTATAGAAGGCGAAATCAAGTCTTCCATTTTCTTTGTTCCCCACTTCTTATGCGCTGCTTCAAGCCCTTTCAGCGTTCCCGGCACACCGACCGCATTTCCGTGTCTCGACCTTTCTGAAAACGGAATCACCTTTCCGTCTTCATCCAAAAACATGTCAGGCTTGGCTCCCTCCGGAGCACGCTCCCTGCTGTTGATGATCGACGTTTCCTTCGTCTCGCCGTCGTAGACCATCATGAAACCGCCGCCGCCGATTCCAGACATCATCGGCTCTGTTACATTCAGTGCGTACTGGATCGCAATAGCTGCATCAATGGCATTCCCGCCCTTTTTCAAAACTTCGGCTCCGATTTTTGATGCAAGCGGATGGGCCGTAGCCACCATACCGTCTTTCCCGACGGCGACTTTATCACCATCTCCCCCGCTCATGACTCCTTCTGCTTTCGACACCGGACTGAAAAAGCAACCAACCGCCAAGCAAAACGCAACAACTAAGAAAGCTAACCGTCTCATCAGATCACCTTCCTTTCCAGTTTATTACTACTATAACAGGAAAGCGGACTGAAAATAAGAAAAACTCCCAATTTTCTATTTTTTTGAACCTAAACTCCCAAATTTCTCGAAACGATCCTGAGATCCGTTCTTTTGGAACGATGATATCAAAGGAAAAATCGCCTATTGTCATCTTAAAATCCCGGATGCCAGCTGGTGCTTGCGCCTATCTAAAAGGTATGACGATTTGAAAATTAATTGTTTTTTTCGACTGCACCTGTTTTTTTTCGACAAAAAGTTATATAATATTTTGATGTGTGCATTGTCTCATTTAAACAATGGAGGGTTACAAATGTTGAAAAGAAAAAAAGACAAGTTTTCCGTGCTTTTGACGGAAATTGCAAAAAATTTAGATGAAACAGCTGAGTATTTTGTTAACTATAAAGTGACGAATCAGACAACCCTTAAAGAATTCGCGGATACCTTAAAAGAGTATGAGACAAAAGGAGATAACTATGTACATACGATGATTAAGGAGCTGAACAAAGCATTTATCACGCCGATTGAACGCGAAGACATCCTTCAGCTTACAAACAGCCTCGATGATGTACTCGACGGCATCGAGCACTTTTCAGCCATGATGGAAATATTCTCGATCACATCTTCAGATGAGCATATTGACAAATTCAGCGGCTATATCAGAGAATGCGCAAAAGAAATTCTGGTGACGATCGAATTGCTGGCGGAAAATCGCCTGAAAGAAATTCAGCCGCACGCCATTAAAATTAAAGAATACGAACATAACTGCGATAACCTGCACCGCAAATCGCTGAAAAATCTTTTCGGTAAAGAGACAGATCCGATTAAAGTGATCCAGTACAGAGAAATCTATGAGACGCTTGAAGAAATCGCAGATTCATGCCAAAGTGTAGCAAACAATTTAGAAACCATCATAATGAAAAATGCGTAACGAGGGATTATAATGGATCTTTTATTTGTATTAACCATATTGATTGTCATCTTTGCTTTGGCATTTGACTTTATCAACGGCTTTCATGATACGGCAAATGCGATCGCCACCTCGGTATCGACAAAAGCGTTAAAACCAAGGCATGCCATTATTATGGCCGCTGTCATGAACTTCGCCGGCGCCATGACGTTCACAGGCGTAGCCAAAACAATTACAAGCGACATCGCCGACCCTTTCAAGCTTGAAAACGGATCGGTCGTGATCCTTGCCGCTCTTATCGCCGGCATTACATGGAACCTAGTGACCTGGTATTTCGGGATTCCCAGCAGCTCATCCCATGCGATCATCGGAGCGATTGCCGGAGCTGTCATCGCATCGGAAGGATTTGCCGCGATTAAATACCACGGATTTATTAAAATTATTGAAGCACTTATATTATCGCCCATTTTGGCGTTTGTTTTAGGATATTTGATCTACAGCATCGTCAAAGTCATTTTTAAGAACAGCAATCTGGCAAAAACGAATAAGCGGTTTCGGCGCGTTCAAATCGCGACAGCTGCCATTCAGTCCTATACGCACGGCACGAACGATGCACAGAAAGCGATGGGTATCATTACGATGGCTTTAATCGCGGGTAACTTGCACAGTACAACCGACATCCCGTTCTGGGTGCAGTTTGCATGCGCCATGGCCATGGGACTCGGAACATCTGTCGGCGGCTGGAAAATCATCAAAACCGTCGGCGGAAAAATCATGAAGATCCGTCCCGTCAACGGTGTCTCTGCAGATTTGACGGGAGCCCTCATCATCTTTGGCGCGACGATCGTCCATTTGCCTGTCAGCACGACACACGTCATTTCTTCATCCATTTTAGGCGTGGGCGCTTCCCACCGGGTGAAAGGCGTAAACTGGGGCACCGCAAAGCGGATGCTGATCACTTGGGTCATTACCCTTCCCATTTCGGCAACCATCGGTGCATTTGCCTATTTCATACTTGATTTATTCTTTTAATCAGCACACTCCCGTCCGAATCTAGGACGGGAGTTTTCATGTTTAAAAGAAAGCCGGCATAACAATAGAAATAGGAACTGCACTATTTCTCGGGAAGAGGGAAACAAGTTATGCTGCTATTTTATCAATTCCTTGTTTGGCTTATTGTTTTGGCGCTGGCTCTGTACGTAGCTGCCGTGTGGCGTTTTGAAAAACAGCTCGCCGAAAAAACGGTCGCCATCAGAAAAACGTGGTACCTTCTTTATGTCATCGGCGCCGTGATATATTGGACGCACGATCCGCAGTCAATTTTCACAAACCCGCTTCATTACCTGATCGTTGCCGTTTTTTTCACGTTGACAGACGCTTTTATTTTCTTAAATGCCTACTTTAAAAAGCTCGGCAGCTCTGAACTCGCGACAGATACAAGAATGCTTCTCGAAGAAAACAACGACCTCCTCCACACGTATCAAAACAGGCTGAAAACGTTTCAATACCTATTGAAAAACGAACCGATCCACATCTATTATGGAAATATAGAAGCGTATGCAGAAGGCATCGAAAAGCTCATCAAACGGTTTGCCGAAAAAATGAATATATCCGCTGCACTTTGCGAATATAATTCAGAAGAAAGCAAGGATCATTTGCTTGAGCATATGGAAAACCGGTTCGATGTTCAAGAAAAGCTTGACCGCAAAGACGTTTATTATGAAGAAAACGGAAAAATGGTCCTCATTCCTTTTTCCATCCACGATTTTGACTATGTCATGAAGTTAACCTCAGAAGACCTTGTCACAGAATTTGATTATCTCCTGTTTACTTCTTTAACAAGCATCTATGATCTTCTGCTACCAAACGAAGAGGAAGGTGACGACTGATGGAGCCTGCTTTTCAGCAAGACCAGGAAAGCGTAAAAAAGCGCCTCGCCTTTAAAATGTTTAAAAGGCAATCCAAAACCAATATCGCGAAATACGAAGTCAGCCCCTATACCGAACGGATTTTCCGGCAAAACGAACGGCTGATCGGCGAGTATAAAAGAAAAAAAGCTTAACGAGGACGGGAAAAAAATTCTCCCGTCCTTATTCCGTTTTCCCGTTTCTTACATACAATAAACCAATCAACTAAACCGCTGAATTAGGTGATGCTGTGAAAAAACTGAAAAAACAAGTCAAACACGTCGATTTCGCAAAATTCGGCCTGTCAGACTATACCTCTCTTCTCAGAAGAAGAAGCGAAAAAATCATTAAAACGCTGAACAGAAGAAAAAACAAACCGTGAAGCTTGGACTTTCACCCTCCTTCTCTGCTGAGAAGGGGGTTATTTTCATGTCTACAGGAGCATCATAAAGGATGCCCCTGTCCGCCTTCTCCTACAGATTGAGGCAGCCTTTCAGAACGTATCGGTTTCACAAACAAAGCGACGCAAATAGAACCTGCCACCGCCAGCCCTCCCGCAAGCAAAAAGGCGCTTGTGAAAGCTCCGGTGTACTCGACGATGTACCCTGTAACCGTCGGACCGATAATGCCGGATGTATTGGCAAGAAAATGCATGAATCCGCTCACGCCCCCGACCCTGTCCGGATGAACGATATCCTGTATAATCGCCCAGTATGTGATGCCGGTCAAATACAAAAAGAAAACCGATAATGCGACAAGTGCAACAGCTCCAAACGCGGTAGTGACAAGCCCGGCAAATCCAATGCATACCGCTGCAGCCAAAAGGCAGCACACAAGCACGGCTTTTCTGGAAAACATCTGTTTGCCCGTCAGCTTGAACAGATAATCTGAAATAAATCCCCCAAGCGCAAGACCGAGAAATCCGACAACCCACGGTATAATCGTTGCAACGCTCATATCGTGAATGCTCAGCCCCCGGGCTGTCGTTAAATAGCTCGGAAACCATGTTAAGAAAAAGAACAAAATATAGTTGTAGGAAAAGAACGCGAACGCCGTAAACAGCACGGTCGGCTGCTTCAAATAAAAAGACAGCGGGATGCCGGTATCCTTTTTCGGACGCGCTTCCTTTTCAGGAGACAAACTGCCGGAATCAGCCGGCTTATCTTTCATGAATTTCATCCAGAAGCAAGTCCAAACAAGCCCGATGATCATGATCAACACAAAGGAAGCCTTCCACCCCCAATGGATCGCGATCAATCCGACGATCGGACCTGAAACGGCTCCGCCGAGCGGCGTTCCGCACATTGTCATGCCGAGCGCTCTTGCCCTTTCTTTTTGCGGAAACCAATTGTTGACCGACTTGCTCGTTGCCGCTGACAGCGGACCTTCCCCCATGCCGAAAATGACGCGGATGATAAACAGTGAAACGAAATTATATGTCAGTGCAATAGCGCCGCTGAAAACCGACCATACGACCATTGCAGCCGACAGCGTATGTTTCGCTCCGTATTTGTCTGATGCCCAGCCGCCGATAAAATTAAAGACGGCATATCCGATGAAAAAACTGCTGAACAGCATGCCCATCTGCGCCGGACGTATGTTCAAATCTTCCTGAATAAAAGGAGCGGCGACAGACAATGCCGAACGATCCAAATAATTAATCACTCCCGCCAAAAAAAGCATCACGATGACAAACCCGCGGCCGTTTGAAAACATGGCCAACCCCCCTCTTTCCGAAATTTAGAAAACGCTTTCATTTCGTGCGATCTTACAGATGGATCAACACTTTCACAGGATTGGTTTCCGGAGCAAGCGCTGATTGAAATCCGTCAACAACATCGTGAAACGCCATCTGTCCGTTCACAAACCGGTTCGCATCCGCTCCGCCATCCATGATGGCTTTCATCACCGTCTCAAAATCTCTTCTTAATGCGTTGCGGCTGGATAAAATCGTCAGCTCCCGCATGTGGATTTCAGGATCGGGCATAGCCAGATGGTCGTTGACAAGTCCGACATAGATCAGCCGTCCCCCGTGTGCGGCGTACTGATAAGCGCTGTTCATCGATGCAGGGTGCCCTGTCGCATCAAAGACAGCCGTCGGAAAGTCGCCGTTCGTCAACCGTTTGATCTCATCAGCCGCATGTTCTCCCCCTAATACGACTTCATCGGCTTCAGCCCATCTGCGGCTAAATGTGAGGCGCTCTTTTCTGACATCCATCGCGATGACTTTTGCACCCTTCAATTTTGCGAATTTCATCACGCTGAGCCCGATGGGCCCCGCTCCAACAACAAGCACCGTTTCCCCTTTTTTGATATTTGCCCTTTCTGCAGCGTGGGCGCCGATGCTTAAACATTCAACAACAGCAGCTTCGCTGAGCGTCAATCCTTCTGTTTTTAGCAGGTGGTCTGCCGGGACGTTTATGTATTCCCGCATTCCCCCGTCTGTATGGACACCGAGGACGTTCAGATTGACGCAGCAGTTGGGGCGTCCGTTCCGGCAGGCGATGCATGCCCCGCATTCCAAATAAGGAATAATTGACACTTGATCGCCCGGCTTGAGCGTTCCGCCGGAATTATCGATGCTGACAATTTCACCGGACAGTTCGTGTCCGAGCACTCTTGGATAAGAGAAAAATGGCTGTCTTCCGCAATAAGCGTGAAAATCCGTCCCGCATATTCCGATCCGTTTGATGCGGACCAATGCTTCCCCATCCTTTAGTTCCGGCATTTTCACATCCGTCATTTTAAAACGATAAGGCTTTTCACACACAATCTGCTTCATGTACCGGCCTCCCCTTTATCGTGTTTTTAGACACCGGCATAAGCCGTAAATCCGCCATCTACCGGCACTGTTATGCCGGTAACAAATCCGGACATCTTCTCATCCGCCAGCCAAAGCAGCGTCCCCAGCAAATCTTCCGGTTTGCCGAAACGCCTCATCGGGGTGTGAGAGATGATCTTCTTTGCTCTATCTGTAAATTCGCCGTTTTGATCAAGAAGAAGCCTTTCATTTTGATTGGTTAGGAAAAATCCCGGGGCAATGGCGTTGACCCTGATTCCCGTTTCGGCCAGATAGACGGCCAGCCATTTCGTAAAATTGTCGATGCCCGCTTTCGCCGCGCTGTATGCAGGCACTTTCGTCATCGGGGTTTGAGCGCTCATTGAAGAAATATTGATCACGGACGCCCCTTTTTGATTCAGCATCATTTTTGCAAATTGCTGTGTTGGAATGAAAGAACCGAGGAAGTTTAAATTGAGAACAGAACCGACATCATCGCAGTTCAGATCAAATAACGTCTTGATGTTGTCCTGGAAGATGTGCTCGGAGTTGAATGTTTCATCTGATGTCGTGCCATTGGGGTGATTGCCGCCGGCTCCGTTCACCAATAGATCACAGCCGCCGAATCGGTCGGCCACAACGCGTTTCGCCTGTTCAACGCTCCGTTGGCTGATGACATCACACTCAACTGCAATCGCTGCGCCGCCGGCTTTTCGGACAGCTTCGGCCACGAGTTCCCCTTTTTCAACGGTTCGATTAAGAATGGCAACATTCATACCCTGCCGGCCGAGCTCTCTCGCCATCGCACCGCAAAGCACCCCGCTGCCGCCTGTGATGACCGCAGTTTTCCCCGCTAAATTTTCATGGATTTCAAGCATTTTGAAGCCTCCTGTTTTTCTCTATTGAGCGAATCCCATATGCCCCATAAATACATGATACCGAGCGCCCTGTCATACAGACCGTAGCCGGGCCTGCACTTTTCATCCCAAATGTGGCGGCCGTGATCCGGACGCACATAGCCTGAAAAACCTGTTTCATGATAGGCTTTGACAATCCCGCAAATGTCAACTGTGCCATCTTTTGTTCTGTGCGATGTTTCGATAAAATCGCCGTTTTCGTAGACTTTGACGTTTCGGATATGGGCAAATGGAATCCGGTCGGCATACGCATGGATCATGGCGGAAATATCATTTTCGGGGTTGGCGCCCAATGAACCGCTGCACAGTGTCACGCCATTCGCCGGATGATCGACAAGCTGTAGCAGCCGCCCGATGCTTTCTCCTGAAGTCATGATGCGCGGGAGTCCGAAAACCGGCCACGGCGGATCATCGGGATGGATCGCCATTTTGATTCCGCAGCGTGCGGCGGTTGGAATGATGCGTTCAAGAAAATAGTGAAGATGGCTCCACAGATCCTCCTCCGTCACATTTTGATAGGCTTCAAACAGCCTTGTCAGATGCTCAAGCCGCTCCGGTTCCCAGCCGGGCATCGTGAATTCGGGATGCTTGGCGATTTGATCGACAAGCGCAAAAGGGTCGATTGTGTGCACCTTTGCGTGCTCATAGAACAAAGCGGTGGAACCGTCTGGAGCCTTTTTGTACAAATCGGTCCGCAGCCAGTCAAATACAGGCATAAAATTATAGCAGATCACTTTTACGCCGGCTTTGGCCAAATTTTCAATCGTTCGCTTGTATTTTTCAATATACAGATCTCTCGTCGGCAGCCCAAGCTTTATATCCTCATGGATGTTAACGCTTTCAACAACTTCAATGTGAAAACCGTGCTGTTCACACTGCCGCTTCACTTCTAAAATTTCTTCCAATGGCCACTCTTCACCCGGCGGCTGATGATGAAGCGCCCAAACGATTCCCTCCACACCGGGAATCTGCCTGATCTGCTCAAGGGTGACGGAGTCGTTTCCTTCTCCATACCATCTGAAAACCATTTTCATCACACTTCCTCCTCACCGATTCAATAAGATAAAATGATCTTTGTGACCTGATGGGGACAGTTTTTCGCTTTTTTCAACGCCTCTTCTATTTCCATAAAAGGCATGATCTCAGTGACAAAAGCCCGGGCTATTTCAGGGTTTTCATTCAAAAATTGAATGACGCCGGGAAATTGATTGACGCTGTGTTTTGTTCCATAAATTTCAATATCTTTCTTTGTGAGAAGAAGACCCGGAATCGTCACATTCCTCCCCGTTAAGCCGACAATGACAATGCGCCCGGCGGCGGCCGCCAAACGAACGGATTGCTCAATCGTCGCGGGAATCCCGGCCGCTTCGAACACAATCCCCGCTCCTTCTCCGCCTGTCAGCTTCAGAATCATTTGCTCTGCATCCTCTTCACCAGGCTGAATAACGGCATCCGCCCCGAATGCCTCGGCAAGCTCAAGCCTTTCCCTTACAGGATCGACAGCGATCACACGAACGTCGAAGCGCTTTTTTACCTGCGCCAAAATCGTTAACCCGATCGGACCCATTCCCAATATGACAATCGTTTCGCCTGTTTGAATATCTGCCCGCCGAACCGCCTGCGCTCCGATTGAAAACGGCTCGCACAAAGCAGCGGTTGCAAAATCCATTTGCTCAGGAATCGGATGGACATGCGTTTCTGGAACAATGATAAAATCAGCGAACCCTCCTCTGCGAACCGACCCGATCATATCGATGTTCATACAGGCGTTTGTCCTCCCTTTCCGACAAGGGTAGCAGCCTCCGCACGGGATCGCCGGTTCAATTACGACCCGTTCGCCTGCGGATCGCCCCCTCACGCCGGCCCCCGTTTTTTCAATGATGCCTGCAAGCTCATGTCCAAAGATCTGAGGGTACTGTGCATATGGATTTGAGCCGTCGTAAAAATGCACATCACTTCCGCAAATCCCGGCAGCCTTTATCTTGACAAGGACTTCACCGCTGGCCGGTTCGGGACGCGGTATGTCGTGAAATTCAATCGAATAAGGCTTCGTCATCACCGCAGCTTTCACATCACCACTCCTTTTAAAGCGCTTACTTTTTGAAATAACCGGGAAACTCATCAATGAGCATCTGTTTATCGACGATGACCAGCTGCAAATGCTCTTCGGCGATTTCCTTGGCTTTTGCCTTCTGTTTTGTTCGAATCGCTTCTGTTAATGCCGCGTGCTGCTGATGGATGGTGTTCCAGTTAAAATCGGCGGCAAGCCTTAAAAAGCGGATTCTTTGGAAGGGAACGTTCATCTGCTGAATCGCAGCCCAGACATTCGCTTTTCCGCAGCCTTCAAAAATCGTCTGATGAAACGCTTCATCTAATTCAAACAAACTTTCATAATTTTTCTGTGCGATCGATAATTCCTGCATCTTCACATTCTGCTCCAGCTTAAACATAGCTTCCTGCGGGAAGTCCTCACACGCCAGTTCAGCTACAGCCTTTTCCAGTTTTTCCCGCATAAACCTCGCTTCCTCCACCAGGTCAAGATCGATCAGCGACACGCGGGTTCCTTTCTGCGGATAGACTTCGAGAAGCCCTTCCTTCGACAGCTGCAAAAAAGCCTCTCTGACCGGAGTGCGGCTGACTTCATACCGTTCTGAAATCTCTTTTTCCGATATCTGCTCACCCGGAACAAGCCGAAACTTCATGATTTCTTCCTTCAGCACCTGATAGATTTGATCTCTGACAGAACGCGGGTTTAATTGTTTCATTTTCATGACTCTCACCCCCTCTCCGCCATACTACCATACAAGTATGGCTGTGGGATAGTTATTTTTTGAAAATTTTTAAAAAATATAAAGGAACTTTAAAAGTTCCTTTATTTCAAAAGGGACAACATTTTCGCTTTTGTCTTCGGTCCGTATATCCCGTCCGCTCCCAAACCGTACATCAGCTGAAAACGTTTCACCGCATTTGCCGTCTTCATTCCGTAATATCCGTCGATCCCGTTGTTTTTGGCCCCTTTATCAGGGTAGTAATAAAGAGCGGCAAGGGCTGTCTGGATTTGTGTGACGGCCGTTCCCTTCATCAGCGGGTTTTTCACCTTATAAATGCCGTCGGGAAGGGTCCACGTCTTGCTCTTGCCGGCTGCTGACGCTTCAGCGGCCGAGAGGGCTTTTTCAGTTGACGGACCGTAAATGCCGTCGGCTTTAATTCCCGCTTTCTTTTGCAAAGAAACAACCGCATGCACCGTCTCGTCTCCATAGCTTCCGTCCGCGCCGTATTTAGGCAGCGAAAAACCGGCCGCGACCAAGCGTGTTTGCAGCTTTTTCACATGAGAGCCTGACATTCCTTTTTTGAGGATAATGCCCGACGATGAACTTGTCTGGCTGGTGGAGGCAGCCGATACGGAAACGGTTTTCCTCCCCAAAAGGGAATCTACTCTTTTACGGAAAGCTGACAATTGGCCGGCATCTCTCACCCACGGGGTTGGACAGCCTTTGTTAGTGACATCGTAATGGCGGACAATCCGATCTGCGGACAAACCGTATGTCTTGCACAAATCCGCTACAAGCTCTGCCGCATTGCGAATCGTCTCTTCATGGATGGTACCGTCTTTTTCCACGCACATTTCGACCCCGAGAGCCGTGGTATTGGCATTCGGCTTCAGAAAGCTGACATAGCAGCGGTTTTGATCATGCGCATGATATGCGACTTCATGATCGGGAATAATATGCTGCGCCTCATGGCGGTCGACAAAATAATGAGCCGACGCATAACGCTTGTCGGCAATGCATGTGCCATTGAAATAATTTCGCTCATTCAATGCCGAAGCCCCGGGCGTCGCCGTCCAATGCATGACGATGCCTTTGACTGCCGCAAGCTTCAGCCCGGGACGGGTGTATTGATTGACTTTTACAAAGTTATTGATTACTTTGACCAAACTTCATCATTCCTTTTCAAATTCAATTCTGGAAAGTCTGAAAGGAAGCTTTATTTCGTTAAACCTTTTTTCTGTAAAACTTCTTTTTGCATTTTCCCTTTGCTCGTCACATAGTTGTTCTTATACCAGGCAACGAGCGATGCAGCGATCGTAAAAGCCGCAGATCCGGCCGAATACAGGGCATCCGCCAATGTATGAATCTGATCTTCAGCGACCGGCAAAACCGGCTTTCCAAACATGATCAACGTCTGATTGACCAGCGCAATAAAAAGAAGCACCGTCCTGACGACCGTGCCTTTGTCGATATGTTTCATGATGATGTCCTCCCTTATTTCTGCAATAAATTATAAAAAACAGCGATCGCGCCGCCGATGATGCCGGTGCTGACCGCTGTAATTATCGCGCCTGTGATGCTGCGCTTAATCCAGGTTGTATTCTCTTCGATTTTGTTCAGCTTTTCGTTAATCGAGATGATTTGCTGATCGTGGCGGTCTGATGTTCTTTCGAGTGTACTGACGCGCTGTTCGAGTGATTTTTGATCAGCTTTCATCTCCTGAACTTCTTTTTGGAATATATCCAGTTCTGGTGCTTCCGGCATTTTAATTCCCTCTTTCATATTTTATGCGGCCTTAAAACTAAATCCTAAACTGATATATTCATTTGGATTTACTGTATTTGAGCAGTTTTCGATCACGACATTACCATCAACACTCACTTGCAGCCTATGATACTGCGGAGTATTGGACATGCCCAATTGAGATGCTACACCTACAAACTGAAAAGCGCGGGACGGCCGATATCCTTTCGGCAATACGAATGCAGGTATATTAAAACCAATTTTCCCTTTTGCTATTGCACCTTCAACAAATACCGTACCTGTGGCATCTTTTGTATAACGAACTTTAGTGCTGTCCGCATAATTAACCCATTCGTTTAAAAGCGTTGGAAAGTGCCAAGTTAAGTTCGCCAACTTTGCCTCGAGACTCTCCGCGGAAATTAATTCTGTCCAGTCAGTCCAGTTGCCCCCGGCTATTGTTTTCCGATAGGTTCTATTTGCATTGTCAAACGCGATCGCTTGACCATAGTTACCTAAAGCGTTGCAAGTCCAAATCCCTCGAACGGCCGCACCTGGTCCGTTTATAGCTCCTGAGGCTGCCGTAAAATGTATCAGTCCGGTATACTGAGGTAGGATCGTTTGAAAGTCATCTTCGGCGCTTATATATACCTTTGCTTGTCCATTGTCCCCGGTAATATTAAAAATTTGACTTCCATTCCATTTATTTCTCTCATCTTCAGTAACATGCCGTGTTTGATCGTTATGATGCAAGTCAAACTCATCTTTTGTGGCCTGTCTTTTATTGATCACTTCCCCCAGACCGACCTGGGATTTTGTTACACCATGCGGGTTACCTTTGTTCGAAATGTGTGCATCTGTATAGGCAGTTGAACGTTGTTCAGCTTCGGCGGCAAACTGTGCAATCGACTCATCATTTGCATTCAGCTGGTCGATAACCTGATTAAACAAATCGGCATGGGCTCTGTCCGTCGTTCTGAAAGATCTCGGTTTTTGGATGTCCAATTTATATTAACCCTCCTCTGTGAAAAAGTAATCTATTCATTTTGCTATGCAGCTCTAAACTTAAACCCGAAAGTAATAAACTCGTTTGGATTTACTGTATTTGAACTGGATTGAATGCATACCCTTCCGTCAGTATCGATCAGTGTCCGGTGGATTTGCGGTATTGACCCAGTACCTATACTTGATGCAACACCTATAAAGTACATCGCTTGAATCGGGCGGAACCCCTCAGGCAGCGTAAACGCAGGAATATCAAAGCCAATCGTCCCGCCCGTTATTGATCCGATAATTTCGACTTCTCCAAGCATATTTTTACAAAACCGGACTTTGTGCGACCCATACTGTTTCCATCCATTTGTCAACGTTGGAGTCTGCCAAGCAACGTTTAAATCGGCGTTTGTGACTACTCTTTTCCATTCTCGAAACTGTCCATCTGTGTGAACTGTTCCATGCCATAAAGTATTATCATAGCTCCGCCACGCATGGATGGTCTTTCTTCCAGCGCCAGTTTCAATTACATCGTAATTAAACCAGGAGCTGTCGTTTTCTACAGGGTTGTTTTGAACAACATGGCCCATAGCATAATAAAAACCTGTCGGCAGCGTTAATAAATCCGTTCCATCCGGCAGTTTTGTGCGCGTTCCATTATTATCAGTAATTTTATATAACTGTGCATTGTTCCATTTTTCCCGTTCATCTTCATTCACATGGAGATTCGTATTTTGTTCATGAGCATCAACCTTGGCCTGTGCTCCACTGGTCGTTTCCTGGGTCTGCCATGGCGTCCATGTTGTTGAATCGGATTTTCTGAATCTAAAATACGACTGTGTCCCTTTGTACGATTCATAAGCTGCCTGAACCAAGGTATTGCCGAAACTCATGACAAGCAAAAATATCCGATTTGATGAAGGTGGCGAGTTGATTCCTTCATTATAGATGAGATACATGCCGGTTTCTGTCAAAGTGTTAAAATCTGTTGTTTCTGAACTGCCTCTGTAAAAGACTTTTCCGTTATTTTCGGTTATTTTATATAACTGCCCCGCGCTCCATTTTTCCCTCTCTTTGTCGGTGATGTGAATCGAATGGTCGTTAGCATGGGCATCAGTATACGTTTTAGCCCTTTCTTCAGCTTCCTCAGCCCGCTTTGCAATCCGTTCATCGTTTACATTCAGCTGATCTATCGCTTCGTTGAACAAGTCGGCATGGGCGCGGTCTGTTGTTTCAAAGCGTCTCGGTTTTTGGATGTCCACCTTGTTTCAGCTCCTTTAATAAATGTCGTCGATTTCAAAGACGAACTCGATGTCGCCGTCTTTCTGCTTGTCTGTCATCGTTCTGACCGCTGTGAATTTTCCGGCTTCATCGACAAGGGCGAGCTCGTTGATCGTTTCCCCTGCGAGTTCGCTTTCTCCCAATGTACATGTATAACGGACTTTCGCCGGCTCCATAAAGGCAAAGCCGTCGATATCCTTTTGCAGAAGTTCGTTTTTCAGGGCCTGTTCGTTGCCCTGCAGAGGAACGGGTTCGCCTTTATCGTTTGTACCTCCGTTTCCGAAAGCCATTTTTGTGATTTTGGTGAGCTTGCCGCCCTCAGCCCGTGCTTTTGCCATTTGCTGTCTCGCATAAAGCGTTGTCACTGTTAATTGTTGTGCCATTTTGATTTCTCCTTTACAATGCGATTTTTTGCGCCGCTGCTGCCAGCTGCTTTGTACCGTCGAGCAAAAATGCGCCGTTTAGCGTCCACCACTTCTCTCTCATTTCAAGCGCGCCTGCTTGCTTAAATTCATGTTCGCATTTGCAGCTGATTTTGAAGGATTGGACCTTTTTGTTTTGATTGGTAATGCCGGTTTTCATGCCAGCTTTTGTTTGCTGTTTCCGCCGGTTTTCAGCGGCCGTCTTTATCGTAAAGCTGGAGGCGGACCGAATGTATTGCCGCTTCTTGTGGCGCAGTGTGAGCTGCTGTTTAAACCTGCGGGGCAGTCCGTCGATTTCTCGAAAACCGTTCAAGTAGAATGCATCATCAAGCAGATACTGTCCGTCCAAATAGACCGGTATCGTACCGAAAAAGCCGTTTTTGCTTCTTAAAACGAGCCTGTCATGAACGCTTTTCGGCGGCCGACATTCATAATGAAACCCGCCCCGGAATGTATAAGCCAAATGGGCGGGCTTCATATGATTGACGGTTTGAATGATTGAAGGTATAAACTGCAGATCCTCTCCGTTTACACTCAGCAAAAAATGATACCGTCCGGCCGTCAGTCTGACGGATGCGGACGGCTGTTTTAAAAAAGCATTAACCGCGCGCTCGATCGAGCGGCTTGTAATCGGCGGAATATTGGACATCTTGGTTAACAGACGGGCCCTTCGAATATCGACGCCGTCCGAAGCCTCGCGTCTGACATTCAAAATCTTTTCCCACCTGTCCAGCCCCCATGTGGCCGTCGTGACGAAAAGCTGGTCCGTCATATCGAAAATCTCTTGATTTTGCCTCTCAAATTCAGGCGCTTCAGCCGTTATAATTTCTTGAATTTCCCGGATTTCCATCAAGTATGGCGGCAGGTGAAAAGCCATTTCATCAATCTTGCTCAATGATGGTCACCTGCCCCAGCTTTGGAATTTCCGTTTCTGTCAACTGCAGATTTTTCGCTTCCCCGTTGATGAAGACTTCCGAATAGTCGCTGACAGAGGACGATTCATAGATCATGTTGTTGATCTGCGAGAGACGGATGACGCTTTCTTTAAAAGCCATTTCTTTAAATAATTCAGTGATTTTTTCTGCAATTTCCTGTTTGGCCTCACCGATCGTCCGGCCTGATTCAGGTATGATTTTTGCAGATATGCTCACGTCTTTCCATACCGCGCTTTCAACCGCGGTATAAGCTCCGATCGGCGCCATACCTTCCCCTTTGCCCGGATCGGGATCGATATACTGCTTGACTCTTTCGATTAATGCGTCTGTGGCTGGCTCCATTTTCGCGTTTGTAATGACAACCTTTACGGTTCCCTCGCCATTCCACAGCGGAAAGACCTTCGCTTTGCCTACGCCGTCCACTTCTTCGGCCCATTGTTTGTAATGCAGCTGATTCGCGCTGACCGCTTCCCTACGGACGCGGATTAAATACCTTTCATACAGGGATTCATCCGTCTCCTCGTCGCGGCCGGGAATTTCAAGGCTTCCCATAACCGCTTTTTCAAGCCCGGGAATGGTATCGAGCGGAAGCAAAGGCCGCCCCGAAAAATTGGCGTTTCCTTTTGTCCCGGCTGTTTCACATTCCAGCTTGCCGTCTTCGAGCATGGTAAAATATAAATCTTCCAGAAAGAAACGGGTTCCGGGGGGAACCGATACTCCATCCGTAAATGCCGCAGACCATATGGCTTTTGACGCCCGATAGCGCTCAAGACCGGCCTCAGCCGCCCTTCTGTCCAAATATTCGCCTTCAGCCGTATCCGCATAAACCAAATTCAGCACTTGATCAAGCCAAATATAAGAAAGCGCCAGCTCGGCGGCTGCCGGGGCAAGCGCATTCCAAATGACGCTGTTTTCACGTTTGTCAATCTCATCTGAAACCCGCTCAAGCATGCGTTCCATGATCTCTTCAAATGTCTGGTCTTCAAACATCTTCCCCAATCACCTCCTCGATTTCCAATGTCCCTTCATCGGTTTCAACCGAAAAGGACACGTGGAAGGCATCGCCTTGACGCTCAATCTCGAAGTCGGTCACCGCCGAAATTCGGTCATCGTATATGAGGGCTTCCTCGATCAATCTCGGTATCTCCATTTCTTTATAAGCGTCGGTCGTTTCATGATCTGAAAGAACCTCCTGCAGTTCATTTCCGATATTATGGCTGTAAACGGCGTATGCGTAGCGCTCGGTTCTCAGCGCCATACAAACCATTTGTTCCACGGCTTCCAGCCCCGAAATCATATCACCCGTCATCCTGCCTGTTTCAAAATCAATTTTGTACGTTTTTGAAGTCTCAATCACATCGCTGTCATCCTCGATATCTTCAAAAGATACTTCCGGCGAAAGAGCCATCCGAGCCACCTCCTACTCCTACACTCTGTCTATTACAAAAAAAGACTGCCCTCCAGGCATAGCCGCAATCATCACGTGGTCGCCGGCATGCAATTGATTGTAAAAGCGAATCGTTTTGTCTTCTCCGTCAATTCGGATCTGTTCCGTATGCTCTGTCAAATGCCTGGCCACCACCAATAAGTCGGAGGGGATCACCAATTTATCATGATTGCGGAGCTTCAGCTTGAGCGGAGACGCGGACACGACTTCAGCCGGCATGACATCGACAGGCGATTCAGCGTTTACGGCTCCAAGAGCCAGCTCTTTTATCGCATCGCTTAATTTCATGAAGACGCTCCTTCAGGTATGGTGTTTTTAGCGACGACATCAATCGTCATCACATGTTTTGTTCCTGTAAAATCGTGTTTATCCTTATCAACCCAATAGGTTTCTTTAATGCCCGCTTCCGGAATCGATATATAAACCGGCAGTCCGCTTTGAACTTCCGGTATGCCGATTGCCTGTATGCTTTTCAGCTCTTTTTTGACGCCTTTCTTTTCAGCCTGTATCTTCTTCGCCCGGTCGCGGAGCTGCGCCTCGTTAATATCATCCGAAACCGTTTCTGTGTACTGGAGAACGCCGAATCTTTTCATACCGGCTTCATCGCTTGCGGATGCGGTATAGGTTTTGTTATCTTTCTGCTTTCTCAGTTTCACCCGGGTTGCCGTTTCATCGATTGACGTGCTGTAAGCGTAATCCGTAATGTTCACACCCGTTTCCAAAACCCAGATATCCTCCGGTTCGGGCCACGCTCGTAAACACAGCTTTCCTTTTTCGGCATACAGCTGATAGTTTTTTCCGGTTTGCTTTTTTGTCTCCCGCAGCGCTTTTAAAATAATGTCATACAGGCTCGTATTGTCTTTAAAGACGAGCGATTTAATCGTATGTCCGGTGTTTGCAATCGAACCTTTGGGAATTTGAAAGTCGTTCGCAATTCGTTTGACAATGTCAGCGGCCGTTTTGTTCGAGAATACATAGACATCCTGGTTTTTCACCAAGTACTGAAGCATGTCGTACGCTTTAAACGTAAGCGTATATTCTTTCGGCACCCTGCTGAACACAATTCCGCGAAACAGTTCTTTTCCTTTCCATTTAAATAAAACGGTATCGCCTTCCTGCACGCTGTAATATTTGTGGCTTCCCTGCTTGATCACAATCGACGCTTCGATCGAACGAGGCGCCTGGTACCTTTCTCCTTCCAATGTGACGCTTTCGGTGACAAGTTCATACCATTCGCTTTCTTTTATGACAAATAATTCGATCATCGCTATCCCCTGCTTTTGATTTACCAGAAAAACGCCGGTTCATCCGGCGCTTCGTTTTATGGTATTTTCAGCTTTTGCCCCGGAAAAATCCAATGTCCCGGCTGTTTGATGTTTCGCTTGCTTCGTTTGATCATCGCCTGCTTGTTCGCATTCCAAATTTTCCGCCATTCCTGGCTGTTTCCGTAAAAACGGCCTGCGATGTGCCAGAGCGTATCGCCTTTTTTGACGGTGTACATTTTTGGAGCCAGTTTGGACGGCCGTTTTTTCTTCGTTTTCTTTTTTTGTTTAATCTTCCGGGGTGATGCTGTTTGGTACTCTTTCAATGTGAGATCAAAATCCCGGTCGCCGATATCCTTTTCACCCTCGCGATGCGAAAAGTTTTCAATGCTGCATGTGAAATTGATCTTCGTTCCCGTCACGAGAAATTGAACCGGTTTTTTTGCTTTCATCCATTTCTCGATTTTAAGAATCGCGTTCTCCGGCGAAAGAAACCCTTTGTATTCCGAGAGCGGAGAATACTTTTTCGGAAAATGAGACGAAAATGAAATCGTCTTCGCTCCCGGTTCATTGATAAACGTCACCTCGCCGAACTTTGACACCTTTACAGATTCGTTCGCAAGATTATTGCTGACGTCAAGCTGCTCTGGAAGCACAGGGAGGCGCAGCTTTTCCTTTCCTTGCGTCAGCCAAAATTCGTACACGGATTTAGTCATAAGCTACGCTTCCTTTCGTCCCAATATGAATATCCCGTTCAAGCTCATCGACAAGAGCGCGCTTGATTTTCGCAATCAATGTTTCCTGGTCGCGCTCACTGTGGTAATGATTGTCCCCGGTAATATAGATGTTGACTTCTTTGGCGCCATTTTCAGCAGGCTGCCGGGATCGGGTCCCGCCCGTGGTGGCTGCAGCCGCCTGAGCACTTGATATGGAACCGGACCCTTCAGCGGGGTCTTGCACTTCCATCCCGAGCGCGCCTGCAGCCCGCTGAAGCAGATATCTGCCGCGGATGCCGCGTTCTTCGGGAATGATCCATTCGCGTTTGCCGCCTTCACCCACGCGGGCGATCTGCTCGCTCGTAATCAGGCCGCCGTTGGCATAGCCTTTATAAGCTCCGCCTCTTGCCATGCTTTTAATCCCCGGAGTGTTAAATGGCGACCCGTATCGCGATTTGATGTAGTTGATGGCCGCTACCGCGTTGTGAACAGGATTGAAAATATCATTCATTCCTTTTCCTTTGTAAGCATTAAACGTTTGGCCGATCGTCTGCATCAAGCCTCTGCTCGGGTCCCCCCGCTTGGCGTTAATGTCCCAGCCGTTATAGGCGCGCGGATTTCCGCCGGATTCCTTTTGAGCAATAACAGAAAGCGGCTGAAGCCACGACACCGGCGAACCGGTAGCCATGATCGCCTGCATCAGCCACGACTTTACATTTCCGCCGACGGCTCCGATTCCGGAAAACGCAGCTGCCAGTGAGCCTGCTTGTTTTTCCGCAAAACTTTTGACATCGACAGAGCTTAAACCTTTGACAATCCCGACCGACGCGAAACGCCCGAGACTCATCATAACCCGGGACGGAGAATGAATATCTAGTTCTTCGCGGAACGCTTTTTCAACTTTTTTCGCCAAGTTTTTTGCAGCTTGAGAAACTTCGCTGCCTTTTCCATTCATGCCGCTGATAAAGTGTCCGACCATTCCTGACCCCCAGCCTGCAGCCGACTGTTTCGAATCAAGGAACGGCTTGTTGATATTTTTATCAACATACTGCGACGTCCCGGTCGGTGTTGCATTTTGCCCGGTTGCAAAGTTTTTGACTGTATTTGCACCCCAGGAAGAGGACGTTTTCACCGTTGTTTGATAAGGCGCATTTACTTTTGCTTGAAGAAAACCGCCGGTTCCGGTCGCGGAAGCATTTTGCCCGGAAGCGAACCCGGCAACCGTCTGTTTTCCGTAGTTAGACGATTCTGCCGGCAGGCTGCTAAACGGCTTGCTGATGTTTTTTTGCTTCCATTGATCAAGGGAAGGAGCGTTTGAGCCGATCCCCTTGTCAAAACCGCCGGTGAATTCCCGGCCGAAAGCCTGCGCCTCTGCTGCTATACTCCCGACACCGACAGCAGGCGACACAGAAGCCGAATACGAAGCGGTGCTTGAAACCGGAGAAGAAGCTCCCCCGTCTCCCGCCGCGGCCCCCATGTCGTCAACAACGCGCATGCCGAGCTTGGTAGCGGCCTGGGCAAGCAGCATCTTCCCGCGTCCCCGGTTGTTTTCCGTAGGGATGACGAATTCATTTCCGGCTTCACCGATCCAGGAGATGGTCGGTTTTGTGATGTAGCCGCCTGTGGCATAGCCTTCAAATCCATGATCCTTATGGGCTCTTTCCCGACCTTTCTGAAAATATTCAACTTTTTCTCCGACCCAGCTTTTCGCGCCTTCGAAAATACTCTTGCCCCTTTCCAAAGCGCTATTCCATTGGTTAGACCACCAGTCTCCATTGAAAACAGTGTCTTTAATGGTTCCTGTAATGGATTCCCAAACAGAGACGGCTCCGTCCCACGCATTCTGCGCCCATGTCACTGCGTTGTCCCATTGTTCACCCCACCAGTCTCCATTAAAAACGGTGTCTTTAATGGTTCCTGTAATGGATTCCCAAACAGAGACGGCTCCGTCCCACGTATTCTGCGCCCATGTTACTGCATTGTTCCATTTTTCGCTCCACCAGTCTCCATTAAAAACGGTGTCTTTAATGGTTCCTGTAATGGATTCCCAAACAGAGACAGCTCCGTCCCACGTATTCTGCGCCCATGTTACTGCATTGTTCCATTTTTCGCTCCACCAGTCTCCGTTAAAAATCGTCTCGCTGATCGTTCCTGCAATGGTTCCCCAAACATTACTTAACGGCCCTAAAAATGCAGCTTCCAAAGTACCATAAAGATAGCCGGCTTGTTCAGCCCACCAGTTTCCGTTTAAAAACGTATTTGTGGCTGTTTCTTTAAGAGATCCCCATTTTTCTCCCCACCAGTCTCCATTTAAAAATGTATTTGTAGCGGTTTGACTAAGGGAATCCCACTGTTCGCTCCACCAGTCTCCATTAAACAGCGTGTTCATGAGATCTTCCTTCAATTGGGAAGTGTCAAACATTTTACCGAGGGAACCGCCTGCCTTTTCACCGCCCATCCCGCCTGCAAAGCCGCCCACTACTCCTCCAATCATTGCACCCGGAGGTCCTCCAACCAATCCTCCGATCGCCATTCCGGCAGCTTCTCCACCAAAAGTTCCTAACATACGGCCGCCTACAGAACCAATTTTTTCGCCTGCGTTATCTTTGTTGATGCCGATTAGATCTGTAAGCGGCAAAAGTTTGCCTAGCGGACTTAGTTTTTTACCTAGCGGCTTTAATTTTTCAATCATTGGTTTTAAGGGCTCTAATAATTTTGCAAGTTTACCGGGCTCTTTGTTGGGCCTTAAACTTTTTAAATAGAAGAGTATCTTTGCGGCTGGAAGAATTCCCCTTGATAAGCTTTTTAGATTCCAGCCTTTATGCTCTTCACTTGAACCTGAAACAGAGACATTTTGCCTATTTCCGGCTGAATTCGGAGGATCTTTCTGCGGATATAAACAGCAGCAGCATTGTCCATGGCCTGGTCCGCTTGATTTTGACTGAGAACCTTTTGTTGACTGAGGCCCTAAGATTTTATCAATGACTTTGTCAAAAATATCATTGTTCAATTTTTCCATCAGTCTATCTTTAAATCGATCTACAAATGCTTTGCCAATTTCCTTCCCAGTATCCTTTATCCAAGGCCATCCTGACTTTTTCCACCATTCGCCTAACAAGTCTTTTCCTTGTTCAAAGAAAGATCCCTTTTTATCGTGTTTGACTTCTGATGTTTCTCCTGAAACTTTTTTGTTTTTGATTTTGTTGGTCGCCTTGTCGTTTAAATCAATTGTGACAATGTACGTTTTCTCTAGTTTTTTTAGGAGCGAGGCAATTCTGCTTGCTGTTTTCGTTACTTTATCAAGTACATATAACTGAACTGAATAACCTTTTTTCAAATTGTTTTTAAGATAGCCGATTATTTTTTTAACAGTTAATGTTACACGGTCTTCAGCAGAGATTGATAAGAAATATTCACGCTTAGAGAGCATCCTTTTAATTTTAGTTAACTTTTGCGAGACATTGTCTGCTAAAGTTAACTTAACGGTTGTTTCTGGCGGAATTCTTTTTAATCTTCTTTGTATTTCTATTAGTTGAGCGGATGCCTGGTCATTTATATTCACTCCAATATTTACGGAGTGAATGAACTTTCTCATCAGGTAATTGTTCAGTTTTTTAAGCCGAAAAAAAGCTTGATCTTCCGTTTTAATGTTAATTTTGATTTGCCGGTTCAATCGTTCTGCTCTCTTTTCTAAAATCGCAAAACCCTTCTGAATCCTCCGCAGCTTCTTAGACACCCGGTCTTCAAGTTCAAAACGTGCCGTCAGTTTTGCCATGGATTATGTACCTCCTTTCCGCGCTTCTTTTTCCAAGAGTTGAAGTTTGTAGCTGATGAGTCCGTATAATAATGCCTTAAACGGTTTTGGGGCTTCGTACAGCTCCCGGAGCTGGGATGGAGAATAGTGAAGTTCGTGCATCGCGAAATAGAGATACACCGCTTCTTTATTCCCATCCTTAATTAGTTTTTTGCTTCTTCTTCCAGATCTTCAAGATCGTCTTCAAAGCCGTTGATTTCAATCGCTTTGTTGAGCCAGTTCGCATATTCCCCACCGACGGAGAGAACGCGTTTGGCCACTTCGACCGGGTCGGCCGTTTTATAGGCTTCTCTTAATTCCTTTGAACGGAAGTCAGGGTAGATCGTCGATTCAATGGCGATTCTGGCGTAAAAGCGCTGGGTGTCTAGATCCTTGACACGGCCTCTGCCTTTAATGTTTTTATAAGTCGTATTTTCTTTTTCAAGCTCGTCAATGCGCTCGGTTGTAATCGGCTTAAACACAAACGGAATGACATTGCCCTTTTTATCGACGAACCGCTTTGAGATCGGCACTTTGATTTCTTCGGCTTCAACGGTTTGTCCCGGCATAAAAAAGGATAAATCATATACTTTTTCTTCTTGTTTTTCGCTCATGTCTGCTTGCTCCTTTAACATTCAATTTTGGATTTGCAATGAAAAAGCACCCTCGGCTTGGCGAGAGTGCTTTGCTTCCTATTTCCTGACTACTGAATCGGTTCCTTCCGTAAAAAAGAAGAAATAGACCGGCTGTTGCGGTCTATTTTTGAAAAGCGGGCTCGTTGTATACGGCTCCTATTTTAAAACGTATCTTTCAGTTTTTCAGGAACGTCGAAATCTTCAAATGTGAACGGCACTTCTTCTTCGAGCGCCTCTGAGTCGACGTCAAGACCGGCGATTTTGGCCGAGTCAAAATTCACGTCATACAGCGTGACCCGCTCCGTTCCGCGGCCTGATGACTGGTCGTCAAGGACGGCCTGGAGCGTGAAATACGGATCATCGCCTTTTTTCACATAGTTCATCATTAACGTGACAAATTGAGACGTGACTTTATAAAATGTCGCCGTTCCCGTGCCGTTTGCCCCTGTTGTCTTGTGGCCGGTCATGCGGCGGCCCATAATATTGACTTCAGCTTTATTCTTTTCGACATTGGCCTCAAATGTTTTGATGTGAGCCATCTCTTGTCCGTCGAGAAAAAGACGGCCTTCTTTTCCGGAAATCGTGTTTTGCGCTTTTAATGCCATACTATTTTACCTCCACATTAAAGTAGAATTTTTCTGCTGCATCAACCGGCTGAACGGCTAAATCGATTAAAAACCCGTCGCGGTCTTCATTCAGTGTAATGGCAATATCGCTTTCAGAATCAAAGCCGGTAATGCCGCCGGCTTCCTGAAGCGCCGTCATATACTGAATGATCAGCGTTTTGACGTATTGCAAACCATCGTCTGATGCAGGGATGTCGCTGCCGCTTGCTTTTCGTGCTTTGATTAAAGCCTTTAACTCGCGGGTCAGGTCATTGTTGACTCCGTCGAGAACGCGGATGATTTTGTTTTTCGAGAATTTTTTGTTCTTGTCGGCAGTGAAACTCGTTAAAGAGTTGATGTCTTTTTCAACGCTGACCGATTGATCGCGTGCATCAAATGTAAATAAAAACTCGCCTTTTTTCAGACGTTCGATGACCTGGTCTTCATCCAGACGGTTCAGGACATCAACAGCACCTTCGTATTCGACAAATGTCAGCGACTGGTTAAAAGTCGCGCCTGCGCTCGCTCCGGCAACCCATGCCGTCGCTTTTTCAGGAGTGATTTCAGTGCCGTCTTCCAGCACGACGCCTCCCGTTACATTAATAATGCCTTCATAGTCTCCGGCATAATCGGCGACAACGCCTTGGACTTTCTGGCCCTGCTTGTCGCGAAGGCGTTTGATGAAAGCGGCAAAAGTGGCTTTCAGCTGTTCATTGTCTGCGACCGGGAGTGCGATCGTATTGAAGTATTCCGTTTCGGCAGCATCTAAAAATGCGGTGTAATCGGCAACGCTTGCCGTTCCGTTCTCCCCGCCTGACAGCTTTGTGCCCGCTGTCAGTTCAAGCGCGCCTTCCCCTTGAAACGCGACGTACGCATTTGCGGTAAGCTCTTCTGCCGTTTTGACGGTTTGTCGGTCAGCTTCATCTGTTCCGACAAAGGTGGTGACATCAAACTTTTTAGAATCGAGCACATTTTCGGAAATGCGGATCGAAATGTCGTTCCCTTTCTCGCCTCCGTATTTTGCCGTTACGCTCAGCGTTTCGCCGATTTGGGCTTTCGCCGGCGCTCCTGTGTTCAGACGGTACAGCAAAACGGTCTGTGCGTTTTTCTTCGCTTCCCGGAAAAGCAGAAGAGACGGATCATCGATGTTCAACCCTACTTTTTTATTTAAGTCTTCAATGCTGGAAATCGATACGAATGTTTTCGGCTCCCCCCAGCTCATGACGACAGGGAGGGCAACTGTACCGCGATCCCCGATGGAAACGCGTTCCTCTGCTGTCGTTTTAAAATTAAAATAAATGCCGGCACGATCTTTTTCTTTGCCTGGTGTAAATGTTCCGCCGTTCATTAATTCATGACCTCCTTGGCTAAAAATGTTTGAATAAGCTGACTTGCCTCAGGTTTTGAAATCTGCTCTTCTTTCACATGAAAAAGAGCACCATCGAGAACTTCCGGCTTAATGCCGAAAAGCTCTTTCGCGTGCTCCCTCAGGTCTTCGATGTAGAACAGCGCTTCACGTTCCTCTTGAGGCGCCTTTTTTGCTTCGGTGTTTGTTTTTTTGCTGACTGCCAATTATTTCACCCCGTTTGTAAAATCAATTGTTTCCAGAGAAAGTTCGCTTTCCCGTTTGTACCAGTAGCGGCTGTTCCATTGAATAATAATGGACGCGGTGCCGGAATCCCCTATTCTCGTCTCGATCCGGCTGATCCTCAAGCTGTCCCCTGTGCCTTTACCCGATCGGTCAATGAGCGGTATGATGTGCCTCGCTTCCCTTACGGCGTCTGCAATGCGCTCGGCATGATCATGGGCCTGCTGCGAATCGTGGTGAAACAGTTTCACATTCAGGGTGAAGACTTTTTTAAATGTTGAAACCGTATCATTCTCATCAAAAACAGAAGGGGGAGGAAAATACAGCGACGGTATTTGAAAGTGGTCGGGTATTTCCTTTTCATAACAGACGACAGGAAAGACTTGATAAAAGAAATTCATGACAGATCCCGTTTCGTCGTTCAAAGCTTCACCTCCTTAAAGGGAATTCAGCCATTTTTGCAGCCTTTCATTCAGGCGTTTTTCAAATAAACGCTCAAATATGTAAAGCGCATGCTCCCAATAGCCTGTTCCCTTTACCCATTGCCGTTTTAAGGCCATGCCGGACGATGAACCGGGATCATATTGAAACCGGCCGCCGTGCCATTGTCCCGGAACCCACCTGACTTCGTCTTTTCCGCCTGTCCAATGGCCGTCATTTACAAATGAGGCGTACTCTAACTCCGTCCCGACTTCAAGCGTGAGTCCGCCTTTTTCGATTTCCCACCTGTTCCCTTCGGCTCCCCGCTTGAAAGAGCGCAAAAGGCTGCCGGTATCAATCGATCCGGCGCGCACGATTTCGTCACAGACCAGGTCCAAAAAATCGGTTCCCGCCTGTTCAAGCCACTTGGCAGCTTCATTTCGAAAGCCGCTCTGCCCTGCTTTTTCCAGCGTCTGCGACAGCTGTTTCAATCCTTTGATTTTCATAGTTTTTCATCCCTGACCGCTAACACTTCGAGGTGATGGCCTTTGATGTTGCGCGGCTGCTGCAGCGTGTAGGCGACACCGTTCCAGACCGCCTTATCGTGAAGGCGCACATCTGCCTCCGCCGGAAAATGGGCCAAATATGAATGATAAATAACCTGTTCGGGATCTTGCTGGACGATCGACTGGTTTTTTTCCGTAAAATAGCAGGGAACGTTTTGAAGATCAGGTGTTTCCCCGTATGTGCGAATCGGCTGCAGGTCTCGCGCAGGAATGCCGTACCTTGCTTCCTCAGCCTGGTCTTCCTTTAAATGATAGATATCGCAGCGGTCGCTTAATAACCTTTTGTAGCTCATAGCGGGCGCACCTTGAATCGAACAGATTCATAATCAAGAATAAATTCTTCGAGCAGTTTATAGACGTCGGGCTTCACTAGGCCTCCGCTTCTTGAAAGCGTATAGGAGTAGTCTCCCAATTTCTCAGATTTGTAGCCTTTCAAAAGCGATTCATCACCGTTTTTCAATGCAAAGTACTGTGCCAGCTGCAGCAAAGCGAGCCTTGCCTTTTCCGGCAGCGGATCATATTTTTCATCTGTAAAACGGTGCCCCGTTATCTGCTCGGCTTCCGCTTCAGCTTCAAGGATATCCTGACGCAGCAATTCCTGCGGCCGGTTTTTCACGGCTTCAATAACGGAATATTGGATGATATCGTCGGGCGTGATCAGCATGTTCATCACATCCTTCCAGAGCTTTTAGCTGTTGTCCGGGCTCGGTTTCCGCCGGTCGGCTGTTCTTCCTTTGGAACGGTTCGAACTCAGCATTTACTCTTTTACATTGATGATTTTTGCAACCGCGTCTTCTTCCTCGAATTTGCTGTCCAGTTTTGCCGTCAGGACAATGATGAATTTGCGCGCGCGAATGTCTTTATCGACTTCAATTCTGATATTGCGCGAGAAACCGAGAATGATATTTTTCGGGTGCGTCAAAATAATGTCTGATGCTTCGGCGGCCGCATCTCCTTCTCCGTATGCATACGGCTGAATATTTGAGACCCCTTTAACAGGCACGCCAAAAGCGGTAGAAAGTCCGCCCTGTACCGCCGCATCCCCGAGAGTCGTTTGACGTTCTGCGACGCGGTCTTTCCATTCAATCTCCTGGCCGAGCGATGTGAAGAATCTGAATTCCTGAGGAACGCGCATATATTTTGCCGGAACAGCTTTCAGCCCCTGTTTGAAAAGCTGCCGGCTGATTTGCTCCCCGCCCGCATCGACGATATGGGAGACGGACTGCTTCCGGATCCCGTCGAGCTGGGCAAGGTATGGATCTGAGGATGCGACATCACCATTGACGATCAGTTCTTCAATATCAACGGCAGCCCGCTCCGCCAGCATTTGCATCAGCGTCTGTTGAAGGCCGTCTTTTTCAATGTTATTTTCGAGCGTGTCATAAGTGATGTTGACTTCGGCAATGACTTCTTTCGCGTTCAGTTCGACCGTGCTGGTCACCGGTGCGGTTAATTGATCTTTCGCCAATGCCTTACCTTCATCAGCCGCTCGTAAAATCCGCTGGCCAAAGCCGATCTTTTCAAATTTTTGCGAGTCGTTTTCCATTTGAATCACGCGCGATTCGCTGAAAATTGTCGGCGTGTTTTGCACCATGCGAATAAATGCAGAAGCCTGCGCCGGATTCATTAATCCTCCGCTTTTCAAAGTCGCAAGCGACATCTCGGCTTTACGAATAATCTCTTGATTTCTCATTGTCTTCCTCCTCCAAATTAAAGCAATCCGCTCCAAATCGATTTTTTAACTTCTTCTTCCCCGTCTTTTTCGGCTGCTGCCTGCTTTGAGGCGCCTCTCATCTTTTCGAGTGCTTCAATGCGTGCAATAAGAGGGGCGAGCATGTCCTCGACGATTTCCTTCACATGTGCGTCTTGGTCTGTCTGTTGCTCTTTTTCATCTGCCGCTTTATCCCCTTCCAAATCGTCAAGACGTTTGAGAAGCGGAGCCAAGACGGCTTCAATCGTTCCTTGAACTTCTGATCGTTTCATCTTTTTTTCTTCCTCTCCCGTTTTTTGTTTGTCGCCGGCAAAAAACTGCTTAAACAGCTGAAAGAAACTGCCGGGCTCATCGGTTTCAGAGTCGGCTTGGGGCGCGTGCTCGACCGTTTCGGCAGTGCCCGCCATGCTGTAGCCGGTGATGCTTCCTTTTTTAATCTGTTCCCAGATCTCATCGCCGGCTTTTGTCACCAGCACCCAAGAGCCTTTCACAATCGTTTCGCCGTTTACTTCAAAATCAGCCGGCGCTACGTAGGACTCCACGACTTCTCCGACGCCTCCCTGGAAATTGTGATCCTTGTCGATCTTCCGGGCATTTTTCAGAAAACCGTGGGCGGCTTTTTGGATTTCTTCAGCCGTCATAAAGTCGCCGTGGGCATCCTGAATGTCCGGCTCGTAGACAACGCCGTAGACGAGCTTCTTTTCATCCTCGGCTTTTGCAATCAGCTTGACTTCCTTTTGAAATGTCGGCGGTTCACTCGACTTCGTCATGAAGAATTTCTTTTTGTTCGCCGCTTTGTCGACATAACTGACGAAATTGATTTTGGCATTTTTAAGCTCTCTCGGCACGAAATGTTCACCTCCTTTCAGTGATCTGTTTCAATGTCTCGACGGCTTCCTGCAGTTCAGGCAGCAATGCTCCTGCTTCCGCTTCCGCACGCTTTGAGCTTTCCTGGTAAACGAGCGGCCTGCTGAATTCTTCCTCCGGCCATTCATCTAGCGTCTTGCCGAGCACTCTGCCGGCCAGGTCGCGCAAATCATTTGCAGATACTGCTCCTGCCTGAATAAAAGGACCGAGCACTTTTGCGATCTCAAGCGGATCGCGAAAGTCCGGTCCTTTCAGCTGGAGCCTCGCGTGGAAAATGTTTAAATCGCGGAGAAACAGCGTATTCAGCTTGCCGATCAATATTTTCCGCTCCGGTTCAAAAACCTGTTCTTCGGTGATTTTGCGGGCGGTATCGGCTGTCGCCCTGTTATATTCATGGGCATCACCGGTGTAGAGCGGCGGGAGCCTGAAGGAAGAGCGGATTTTATTCCGGGTTTTCTCGTCATATTCAAGAAACAGCGCATCTTCCTGCAAAATTTCGGCGAGGGATTTGATGTCCACCTTCACCGGCGTAATGTCCTGGCTGCCGTGAATGTCTTTTTCCTGTGCGATTCCCTCCGCTTCGATCAGCAAAAATTTGTGGGCATTTTCAACCCCTTCCAAGTCGTTCATATATTCCTGCAGCTCTCTGTAGGAAGCCTCTGAGAGCATGCCGTTTTCAACCGTAATGACGGCAGGTACGTGCCGGCCTTGTCTGAAGTACATATAATTCAGCTCTTCCGCTTTCCGCGCCCCGTACAGGTTGACAATATTTCCGATCCAGCGCGGAACGCCGTAGACGCCGCTGCCGATTTTAAAATGGATCGCTTCATTCGCGCTTCGTTCAGGGGGAGTCTGCCTGTCAAACTCTCCGGTGGTCATATCCATGACGCGCGGATCGCCGTACTCTTTAAAGTACACTTTCCTGCCGTCAATCATCTGAACGTATTTGCGGAACCTTTTCTCCCTCTTGATGTTTTTTAGCGATCCGTTTTCCATGTAGGCGAATTCAACTTCGATCGGTTCTGTCAATCCGCATACCCGCATATTTTTGACATCGAGATATTCAATTCCGGCCGGCTGCCCCGCACCGTTTCTGAGCACCTCCAAAAACCCGTTCCCGGTTTTTTCGCGGTCCTCTATCATATGGCTTAAAATTGTTTCAGCCGATTCGTCAAAATGAAGGTGGCGGCAAAAATCTTCAAGCCTTGTCCAATCGGACTCAGCAGCTTTTTTCCGATCGGGCGTCACATCCGCCCCGTTGAAATCAAAAGCGTATTCTACATCGAGCCCGAACCCCGCAATATTCGTTTTATAGGCGTCAATGCATTGCTGAAGAATTGAAGAATATTCGGCAATGGCTTTCAATTCTTTCAAATTGTACGGCGGAGCGATAATATCATCGCCGTAGATCTCCGAAAATTGATCTTCATATATTTGTTTTGTTACAGGCCCGTGAAAACGGGATTTCATGACTTTCGCTCTTACCGTTTGCTGAGTGGACATACGCTATCTCCCCCTTTTCCTGTTCGGCCGTTTTCTCACTTCCGGCTCAGCCTTCAAATCGGTTACTTCATAATCATCAAGCGCGTACCATAGCGCGGAAAGCGTGTGCGGATCAATTGTAAACTGATCCTCCTTCAGATTGCCGTCTTGATCCGTCGCATAGGTCAGCGGCTGCAATTCGTAGATCGTATTGGCACATCGGTCAGAACAGAATATTTTTTTAAACCGCTTGATTTTTTTCGTATATTGCAGGCGCGAGCCTTGGAACTTGCGTGCTGCTGTCATGTTAAAACCATTCTGCCTGAAAAACTGAATGCTTTTCGGCTCAGCGGGATCAGCTTTAATCAGCTCCTTCGCAACCGCGAATTCGTGAAGTTCTTCGGCCGTCTTATCATCTGTCATTTTATTTTTGTAGTACTCCCAATAGATATATAGATATTTTTTGTCGGGATCGACGGCCGCCCGGACGACGGCATTGTATGATTCCTCAAATCCGAAATCCATTCCGGTTCTCTTCAGCGGGTTGGAAATGGCGGAGATCTGCCTCATGACCTCCTCATGCTCCATCACTTCAAATTGCGGCAGAACCCTGGTGCCGTTTACCCCAAACCGCCCTTTTCTGGCAATCCGGTACAGGTCGGGATCATATGCTTTCATATCATCAAGCTGTTTGAGGTAGCTTTTCGGCAAAAACAGGTTGTCATCAGCTGTGGAATGGTGGTAATACGTATCACCGACGACAGCGACCCGCTTTTTATACAAGACCTCATCATCCAAAATGAACCGCTTGTTCCGCTCATCCTTGAAAAAGTGTCTGTACGTCCAGTTTGACTGGCTGACGGGGTTTGTCGTCAACATCATATACAGCCTGTGATAAGGATGCCTCAGCCGGCCGATCAGTTCCTTGAAGCCTTCATACTTCACCTCTGAACATTCTTCAATCCAAATCAGCGAGATGTTGTTGACGGATTTCAATTTCGCCGGGTTGTCCATTCCTTTAAAAATAATTCGGCTGCCGTTTGCAAACCTGATATGCATCGGAGAAGAAACCGCCTGAGCCGCCTTTTGGACACCCAGCTCATCGATAATGGATGCGAATAAAGAAAACGTCGAATCCCTGTGTGTTTCAAACACTTCCCTTACGACAAGAGCGGTCCGCTTTTCCTGAAGCAGTTTTAATACGACTTTTAAAGCGGTATGATAGCTTTTCGACGAACCGTATCCGCCGACAAGAAATTGAAAGGTCTGATCCCAGTTAAACAAATAATCTTCAAAATGCGGATTGACTTCTTTTATGATCAAGCCTGATCACCTTTTCGGGCGATGACCACTTCAACGGGACCCGTTTCCGCATCTTTGTCGGCTTTTTGTCTGGCGAGCTTCAGCTTCTCATTTTCAATTTTCCGCTTAAATGAATCAGGGAAAAGGTCAAAATACTGTGAGAGCTTATCGAGCGCCTTCATTTTATCGGCCAGCTTGATCGCGATCCCTTCTTTCCCGAGTTTCGCTTCCGTGATGACTGTGCCATCGACGAGGTCGGAATGTTTCACATCCACAAAGCTGACCTCTTTCATAACCGGATTGTTTTCTTCATCAAACAGCGGTCCGGACTTTCCGACAGCCTGTACCTCTTTTTTGCCGAAAGTCACATAATCGGTCATATCGGCAAACGCGATTTTTACATAGACTTGGAGAACATCCATCGCCTCGACGAATATCTCCCCTACCATTTCTTTTTTGATTCGCCTGATTTCATCGGCCACCTTTTCATTTTTCAAAAGCCGGCAGCCTGTCACATGGGCGCTGGCCGGGGAATAGCCCGCTTTTACCGCCGCTTGGGTGGCATTGAAGCTTTTCACATAATAGATGCAAAACAGCCGCTGCCGTTCATTCAGCCCTTCATTGTGAATGTCTGCTTTTCCACGGTTCGCGTCATCTCCGGCTAAAGCCTCTTGCCAGCGGTCGCGGGTTTTCCAAACGCTGATTTTTTTATTTGAAACGCCGAGTTCTCTTGCGATTGCGAGATTCGTAATGTTTCCCCCGTATTTTTGATAGAGACGAAAAGCTTCATCCCTTTTTGGATCCCTTTTCCTTGGCATTGTTCATTTTCACCGCCTCTCATTCTCGGAAACAGTAATATTTAATCGCTATATGAATCTTCCATATGAACAGTATGCTTTGTTATATTTTTTCTCTTTTCACTTATAGGTGGCAAACGTATGACAAAAGACAGATATATCGTTATGCCATACAATCGAGAGGCTTTTCGATCTGTTTCGCGATTTTCAGCTGCGCCCGTTTCACATTGGTTTGAACAGTAGACTTTTTGATGCCGAGCATGGCGGCAATCCGCTCATAGGAAAACTGTTCGACCTTATGTAAAATGAAGATTTCTTTTTCGCGTGCCGTAAGGGCAGACAGCGCTGATTCAATCCGGGCTTTATCGTATGCTGACACTTCCTGAGCCGGTTCAAATGCACTCTGTTCTGAAAACGTGTCGATGATCCGCGGATCTTTCAGGAGCATCCGCTTATAAGAGTCGCGCCTGTCAATCGCCCGTCTGATTCCAGGTTCTCTTCCGTTTTCAAGCCAGTCGATCACATATTCCAAATCGGTCATCATGTTTCTGATCAGTTTTTTATCATTCAGCTGTTCAGCCGTCAGCCCTTGTTCATCTTGATAGGGCTTATACAATTTTTTCGTGTTTTTCAGCGCTCTTTTATATTCGAAAAGCAAATCTTCCATTTTAATGTACCTCCGTTTTTTTGAAATAAAAAAGGACACCAATCAGCCGCACAGTTAAGATGTGCATCCTGATCAGCGTCCGCAGGCTTTCCGTCTTGGACAAATATTCAAGTTGTAGAGCTATAGCTTATAGCCGATTTCAAATTCGATCCTTGCGAGATCTCCCTTTCTCGTTTCAATGACGGTTTTGCCGTGCTCAGGCGCCTCGGCCTGCCATGCCGTGCCGTTCATTCCGTCAAGGACGATCACCGTCACCTTTCCTTTTTTGATGCGGCTTGCAACCGTCGTATCGTTGATATCTGTTAACTTTGCCGGATGGTTCATCTTGTTTCCTCCTCTTCAAATTCTGCTTTTGCGACGACTTTTTCTAAAATATTCTTCAATTGATTCTCAACTGAATCGCTGTGAACGGGCCGTTTTCGCTTCAAATAGGCAAGCGTGAGCTTCACTGCGGTCAACAGTTCGGGAGCTGCAGCGATTAAGCGGGCATTTTTTTCCTTGGAATATGCGCTGTAGTCGGCGACTTTGGCAATCACCCTTCCGTTGGAATAAGAAAACCGTTTCTTTTCGGCTTTGCTGTATGCTGAATAAATGTATACGTCGGTATTTGTTCTGACGACGCGCCATGGTGATGGGCTGTACGCCTCACTTTCGTTTTTCACGTATGTCTTTCCTCACTTTCCGTCTTCTTCGTGCCATCGTTTAATTTGTGCGTCTCTTTTTGCCGCTGTCCAGATGATGAGAATCATAGCTTTTAAACTTTTAAGCACCTTGTGTCACCCTTGTTTTCATTTTTGCAATCAGCGCTTCCAGATGTTTGATCACATCCGTCAAACCGCCGCTTTCAGTGCAGCAGTTCGGGCAAGCGCGGAAAATCGTTCCGACCCTTGCGTCCTGATGGATTGATTTTCTCCCATTACATAGCCGGCACATCAAACCATCCCCTCCAGTCTATGATTGATGCCGAAAGAGCTCCCGTTCAGGACGACGAGAAAGTCCCCGCACATTTCGACCAGCCTCGTTCCGAGCGCTTCGTCTATGCTGACAATTTCTTCAACGCTTAGCTCGCTGGACAGCATGATCGGCTTATGGTTCAAATACCTGTAATTGACGACGGCATATGTCTGTTCGATCTGCCATTCCGTTGCCCGCGGCCTGCCTGCCACCGGCTTAAACAGGTCATCAAGAAACAGCACCTCGACTTGCTTCATCCGGTTCAGCTTATTCTCAAGCAACGAAAAGTCCTGTTTTAAATCATTGAATCCTTCGACAAACGGAAAATACAGGACGGGTACAAAAAGCTTCCTCATCAGCTCATTGGCGGCAGCCGTCAGCAAATGAGTCTTCCCTGAACCGGGTCGTCCCAAGAGCGCGATGCTGTTTCTGCGGCTTTCCTGAATGTCCCGGTAAGCTTGTACATATTCAACGGCGCATTCATACGCCTCTTTTACAGATTGATGCTTTCCTTCCGTCTTGAATTGAGCAAAGTTTAAGTTTTTAAATTGTTCGGTGATTTCGCTCGTCTTCAACAGCTTTTGCGCTTTGCGCCATTCGCGGCAGACGCATGATACCCATACTTCCATCGTTCCGCGCCGTTCGATAAATCCGAGTTCATCTTTGCACTTCGGACAGTCATACCGTTTTGCGGCGGATTCTTCCGGTTTGCCCCCCTGTGATTGACGGCTCCTGTTTCTCAGTTCGTCCATGACCTCTTCGATTGTTCTTTTGGGCATTGTTCTCCCTCCTGACAGTTGTTTTCGTTTTCGCTTCCGCTTCAGCCAGCCGGCCGATGATATATTTTTCACAGTAGCTGAAGACCTTGATCGTTTCATGACGGCTTCGGCGCCGCGCCTCATACTCCTCAAAACATTGTTCAAGCCATTTGATTGTTTGCGGAAGAGACACTCCGCGGGCGACAATCCGGGCGATGGCCTGATAGTCTTTTGACGAGGGATGGACGGGCTTTCCTTCCTGCATCGACCTGAGGGCGGCAAATCGTTCTGCTATTGTTTTTATGGAACTCATATTATGTTTTGTGTTGATTTGTGTGATATCTTTATTGGATTGGACAAGCTTGTCCGCACTGCCAGTCTCTTCTGTCCGATCAGGCAGTTCTGTTCGGACATGGCTGGCGTAGGCAAATTTTTTTGAATGTCTGACTGACAAAATCATTCCGTAAGGCGCTCTTGTGACTGCAATGTAGCCGTTTCGTTCGAGAAGAGCGAGCCATCTTCTGATCGTTTTTTCGTTGACGCCGAATTGAAGAGCCAGTTCGGCTGCTTTCAGCGGCTTGTTGCCGAGCACGATGCCCCATGTCTCCCCATCGCGTTCGATTTCCTTTGTTGTTGAACTGATGCACCATAAAAAAAGCCAAATGGCATTGCCTATTTTCTCGTAGTGAACAGGTGTTAAAAGCCCTGAGTAAACCGAAAAGGGATAGCTTTGATCCGGCGGGCGGGACATTCATCTTCCCCCTTCCTTCTGCCTTTTGCGGTTCAGCCTGAGATACCGTTCGTATTGGCCTTTATGATCAAATTGGAATACAGGCTTTCCGTCTTTCGTAAAAGCGTTGAATCCCCCGGCTTCTCCGAGCCGCCATTGATCAAACCGGTCTGAGCTGTAGGAAATCACAATTTTACCCATGCTTCCTCCTTTTGGATATCCGGCAAGTCCGCCGTGGCTTCTCATTTGCTCTCTGTCGGCTTCCTTTGGATAGCCGTGTGTTCGGATGCGTGTGACCATCGGATGTTCAAGATTCATGACATCGCCTTCTTTTATGCAGGTTTTCTTTGATACAATATGTATCTATAAAGACCTGAAAAAGATCGGGAAACAGCAAACGATCAGGCACTGAATAAAGCGTTTCGAATTTCAGCATCGTTTCTCTGCCGGGATTGCGTGTTCCCCTTTCAATTTTGCGAACATAAACCTCGGAGAGTCCAAGTCTTTCCGACACTTGCTTCTGGGTCCATCCCCTCTTAGAGCGCTCTTCGATCAATCGTTTTCGCACATGTTCTCACTCCCTGTTTTTGATACAATACGTATCTGATGATTTGATTATATATGATACGCTTCTTATCATCAACACTTTTTTGATACTTTTTTTATCATCTGTTTATTTCGATACATTTTGTATCTATAATAGAGATAATCATGCCGAATTGAGGAAGAGAGGTCATTCTATGTTAGGCGGCAGACTGAAGAGCCTGAGAGGAAAAAGGACACAGGAAGAAGTGGCAAAGCAGATCGGTGTATCGCGGGCACGCTACTCCCATTATGAAAACGGAAGAAGCGAGCCGGACTATGAAACATTAAAAAAACTCGCTGATTACTATAAAGTGACGATAGACTATCTGCTGACAGGCACGGAAAAGAAAAAAAACATCGAAGACGAAATCGCAGATCCGGATCTGCAAATTGCCTACCGCGACATGCAGGAATTTTCCCCCGAAAGCAGACAGCAGGCCATCGAGTTCATTCAATACTTAAAAGAAAAAGAGAAGAAACGAAAGCCCGGAGATAAACAAAACGGATAAATAAGGAATTTTTATTAAACATTACCTGGTGAGCGCCGATTTAATAGATAAGACAATAAAAAAGGGAAAGATTTGCTAAAGTGGCTGCTCATCGTATATGATAGATCTGCATGAAATCATGACAGCCCCTTTGACGGGCTTTTCTTTCCCGCTAAAAACAGAACATTCGTTCGAAAGGGTGTCTCGTATTGAAGTTTTATTTATCTCACCTAGAAGAATACGTCAAAAATATGTACCAAAAGTTCGGTTTTTTTGAACCTCACCAGATTGATATGAATCGCATAGCCGCTCATTTTAATATTTGGATTCACTATGAAAATGTCAACAGCATGATGATTAAGCATGACGGCATGTACAGCATTATTCTCAACAGCAGTCTTTCAAAGGAAAAGCAGTGGGAGGACTTTGCCCATGAGCTGTGCCACGTATTAAAGCACGCCGGAAACCAGCTTTACATGAATCAGATGTTCAGGGAGCTGCAGGAGTTCCAGGCCAATCAATTTATGTACCATTTTTGCGTCCCTACTTTTATGCTTTTAAAAATGGATTTTCCTCAGCTGCGATGCCAAGCCGCTAAAATGATCGCCGACCTCTTTAAAGTCACGGAGTCGTTCGCTGTCAAACGGATCGAGCTCTTTGAAAAACGGCAGGCCGGAATCCAGTTTCATGAGGCGTGGATGGCAAGCCTTTCCCAAGAGAGCGAATCGGCGAATGCTCCACGCTTTGAAGAAGTAGACGAACTTGCACGCTACCGGCGGGAAACCCGCCGCCCGTACGCAGCGGCAAACGGCCTCGGCAAAATGGTCGCTGCGGAAAGCCGGCCGGCTTATATGCTGAGAAAATAAAAAAACAGCCGGCTCAGCTGCCGGCTGCACTCGGCCCATATGCGATGCATGCTCCTTCCTTCAAAGCTTTGACATAGCGGGAAAACACCTCATTTTGAGACGTTCGCCTGCCCTTTAATGTGAATTGCTCAAACATCGCCTTCCGCTGGGCTGTGCTGATTTCAAATTGCACGCTTAAACCGGTTTGGCAGCGATTGTTGATGCTTGCAGGGTTTGTACCTGAAAGATAGCCCCTTTCAGCCGCCAGCTCCGCAGAAAATCCGTGCCTCTCCAATGTCTCCTTAAACATCAAGGCGCGCCTTCGATCTGTCCCTCCGATGAGCGTATGTCGATGAGCAGGCTCCTCATACCCGTGAAAAGCCAGTATGTACCGGTGTCCTGCAGCCATTCGCAAGGCAAGCGGGCAGTCAAAATGAGCGCTTGTCACATGAAGGCTCTTATTGCCGCGCCTTTTCAATCCTTCCAATAAATAAACCGAAGCGCCCTCTGCAAAAGCCTTGACAATTTCACTGATGCCCGGCTCGATCCCGCCCCCGTGGGGAGCCATCACAAGCAGAGCGCTCCCTGCATCCCGAGCAGCCACCGAATAATCGGTCCCTTCTATTTCGTTTTCTGCCATCTCTGTAAAGCTGCCGTATTGGTCAGTTAAAGCCCGCTTCATCTTTCGATTTTTGCACCTGCCTGTCCTGTTTTTATGTAGTGTACCGGGAGTCGCAGCGGTTGTAAATATTTTGGCTTCAGGATAATGAAATCTCTAGTAGGTATATAAACCTAAATCGAAAGGTTCATTTTATTGGGTATACAGGATGTATTCACCAATACCCTTCCGTAAAGTGGTAAACTCTAAAATGATTGCAACTTTAGTATTAGAGGAGAATGCCATGAAGACTCTGGACGTTCAGGCGCTGCACAAAGCGATTGATCAAACGGTGGAACAATTAAAGCAACAATCGGAAGAAATCGTCAACATTAAAAAAAGCGTGGAAGGTATCACGTCGCTCAACGATGCCTTAAAAGGAAAAGGCGGCGACGCAATACGGAATTTTTATAAAGAGTGTCACACCCCATTCCTTCAATTTTTTGAAACTTTTATCGAGGAATATCAATCAGCATTGAAGAAAATCAAAAGTGCATTGAATTCCCTGGAGCCACAACACAATGGATATATTTCGCAAGCCTTCCTCGATAATGAGCTGGAACAAGGAGTGAAAGATGCCGATCGCACCACGAAGCGTTTGGTTTCTAAAACGAATGCTACAATCGCTAAAGTCAGCCATATAGTCGATTTGCCGGAATTAGATGACAGTAATTTTCACGAGAATTACTCGAAAGCTTTAAAAGAAATCAATCAGACAATTGAAAAATTACATACATTCGACAGGGAGCAGACGAACACCATCAAAGCCGCTGAAAACGACTTAGAAACAATGCAAAGATACATCGCTAGGCTTGAAAAAATGTACACAGGCCCTAAAATTGAAATCACCGGCTATCAGAAAGGTTCTATTTTAAAACAGGATAAAATGGATACCTTGAGTGGAAACCAGGAAACAGCGATGGGCGTTATGTTGGCTAAGCTCGATAAGAGATCAAAACTCGAAAAGGAAGTTAGTGAAGCTAACAAACAGGTTAATAAAATCTCTCACCTAAAGGAAAAGCTCGAAAATGTCATTGATCCTGATGAATTTGTTGAGATTGCACAAGAGATTGGAATTGAAAATCTGACAGAAAAGCAGCAAAATTACTATTTTTACACTATAAATCGAAAACGAAAACAAAGTGGTATCATGGGGCGTATTAAGCAGGGCATTGAAGAAGGAATAGAAGATGTGGCCGTCGATACAGTGACAGGAATACGAGATACCATAACCAATCCAAAAGAAACGCTAGAGGGCATTGCCTACACAGTCACCCACCCTGTAGAAACATTTGAAATCATAAAGAAAGATATCGAGGACTCCTTCGTGAGGGACGTCATCAATGGTGATGCAGAAAGCAGGGCGAGATGGTTTACATACGCTACCGGAATGGTTGCGTCATCCATTGTCGGAACGAAAGGTGCAGACAAAGTTAGCAAGTTGGCTAAGGCGGGCAAGATGGGAAAAGCCGCATCTAAGATAAAGGATGTCTCTAAAAAGACAGCTAGCAAGGGCATAGAGAGTGCGAAAAAGGCAGGTAAGAAAGCAGCTGATAAAGTTGTCAGGGATTTTAAAGATATTAAAAATCTCACTCCGAAAGTCCAAATCGCTTCTCCTCAACTAGCTTTAGCCAATGCTGGTAAAGTTCCGTTCAATACGATAGATGGATCTCGATTGAAAGATAAATTAATTCAACAAACCAAAAAGATTTCTGATCAAGCAAAACAAGCAAGAAATCGAATGGTCAGCATCATTGCGGGTGTTTCTTCCAAAACAAAAACAGACATTAAAGTAGACTCAAAAACCATCCATAAAGTGAAATATGGTGACCATTTCACAAGAGTCAAAAGAAGAAAGGTGTTAAAACCGAACATTGAGTATACAACGCCTGTAGGCTATACTTATAAAACTGATCATAAAGGACGTATTACAAATGTCAGCGGCAAACTAAATTTGGGAGCAGCAAAGAGAAACAAATACGCCCAAAGAATTGCCGGCCGTGAAGATCGATTAAAAACCGATGAGGGCGGTCATCTCATTGCAAGTATATTCGAAGGGTCTGGAAAGCTTGACAACCTTGTGCCGATGGATGGTAACTTAAATAAAGGAGAATGGAAAAAGCTTGAGAACATGTGGGCCAAACACCTCGAAAAAGGAAGAACAGTTGAGGTTAAAATACAGCCAGTATACAAAGGGAATTCCCAAAGACCGGCAAGCTTTGAGATAGAATATAAAATCGGAAAACGGGAATGGGAAGTTGTGAAATTTGATAATAAGCCTGGAGGTAAGTAGCCAATGGATGAAAATCAATTAAACACGATATATCAAGAAATTGCGGAGACAGTAGTTGAGACTATTCCAGAGGAATGGTCAAAGATTTTGATTTATGGAGAAATTCTTGAAGATGTGCAAAAAGGATTCTTTTATTATTATCCTGAAGGAAATGATTCACCGGTATATTGTCATAATATCCCTGAATTTTTTAGGATTGAAAAAGAAGCCTATCGAAATCTTTGGAGACAATTAATCAATAACTTAGAAAAGCTATGGTACGAATTTAAGAATAGTGATCAAGAGACTTGGACGAGTCTCTCTATGATCATTCACAGTGATGGTGAATTTAATATCGACTACGACTATGAGGATTTATCAGATGCTGATGATTATGAAAGAAGAATTGTATGGGAACACAAATATTTAGGACTCTGGCCAGAAGATGAAGATGATAAGGAATTTTTAGAGCAATACCTTGAATCTAATCAAGATGAAAATGAATAGACAATACAAATGAGATTCAAAAAAGCAATTGAACCAAAATCGAAAATCACCTAAGGCACGAAAATGATTCTTCGGGTAAACACGTCGGTTTAAGAACAAGCAAATACGAAATATGCTTAACAAAGTAAGGTTGCCGGTTGGCAGCCTTTTTTATTTGGGATCCTATCCTCTTGATTGCAGCCCTTATGAAAACGCTCCAAATATGATATATGGTGATTAATTAGGTCTCGAAAAACACCTTAGGAATTTTTCAGAACGCTCTCTTCACTCCCCCATCCACACAAACTTTAACCCCAAAATCTCATTTATAACTCACAACCGGATATTTTTCTGATATCATGAATATACACTGCATGATTAGGAATGAATGATTAATGATTAAAAAAACTCTCGGTACCATGTTCGCAGTGACTATGATCTTTCTTTTGATCCTCACTGTGTTTACGCTCTTTTTCGGGTCTTATTATTTCGGCGTCGCCGGTTTTTTTGCGATTTTCGGCGTTACATACGAATCGCCCTGGTCGCTCTTCTGGTATATCCTTTTATCTTTTGGCCTCGGCGCGCTGTTTGAAATCCCGGAAAAAATTCTGAGCTTTATGATTGGGCATAAAGCTGCGACCTTTATGATCGAATGTTTTTTTACTTGGCTTGCCATCCATCTCGCTGATGAATTGATGGACAGCATCACCATCCCGCTGGATGTCGAAATCATCGCCTGTCTGTTTTTATTCGTCATTCATCTGGCATTTGAAGACAACAAAGAAAGAAACCGGACATACGAGGATTGAGAAACTTTCCTGCGAAGGGAGAATAACTGTGACGTTTATCATTTTAATGGCCGGATTGTTTCTTTTGATTCAACTCAAAAGACCGTTCCGCAGAAAAATGTTCGGCTATGTTTTTTTAGCCGTTTATTTAACGGCGCTCGCACTCTATACCATCAATTCCGCTTTTGTTCACTTCATATCTGACAGCCTTTTGTCGATATTGGCAGCGATTGCTGTGGCGCCTGCTGCTTGCCGGCTTTCTGAAGCCTTCAGCGGATTCCCGCTGAACCGAATATGGACAAATCGTCCTTATTTTAAAACAGGCCTTCAAAAAAGGTCTTTTTTTTCGTTAAAATTATATAGACCGATCAGTATAAAATCATAAGGGAATGATAGAATGGCAGAAAAAATGAGCAGCCGCGACAAAATTTTGCGGACGGCTTCACGATTGTTCCGCAAACAAGGCTACCATGCCACAGGCTTAAGCCAAATCACAGCCGAAAGCGGAGCGCCGCGGGGATCGCTTTATTATTATTTCCCCGGCGGCAAAGAGGAACTGGCGCAAGAGGCGATTCAATTAACCGGAGAAAGAATCAAAGCGTATATATCGTCAGCGATCAGCGGTGAAGCTGATCCTGTCAAGGCGTTTCAATCTTATATCCAGATGATGGCTGACGGAATCGAGGAATACATCATCGAAGAAAACGACGATATTCCGATCGTATCCGTCGCCGCAGAAACGTGGTCGTTCAGTGAAAGGCTCCGCCAAACGTGTGAACAGGTTTATCAAGACTGGCAGCTTGTCTATCAGGAAAAACTGCTCCAGTCAGGCTATGCGCCGGAAACGGCCGAGACGCTGAGCGTCGCGATACAAGCGATGATTGAGGGTGCGTATGTGCTCTCAGTGACGAAAAAAAACGGCCGGCCTCTCAGTGCAGCCGCCGAACAAATTCCTTTTTTGCTAAAACGTTCATAAAGGGTGGGAATACAAATGGAACAAGCTAGAAAAGGCTCCTTCATGATTATCGCAATCTTAATCGTCGGAAATTTTCTCGCTCTGATTAATGAGACGGTCATGAATGTGGCTTTGCCGAAAATCATCGACGATTTTGGCATTTCAGCGAACACAGCCCAGTGGCTGTCAACCGGATATATGCTCATGATCGGCATCGCCGTGCCGATTACCGCGTTTTTAATGCAGCGCTTTACGACAAGGCAGCTGTTTCTGTCTGCGATGACGCTTTTTACAGCGGGAACCTTGCTGGCCGGAATTGCTCCGGTCTTCCCGCTCGTTCTCGCCGGACGGATCATCCAGGGTTCAGGTACAGGCCTGATATTGCCGCTTGTGATGAATGTGATACTGACTTTGATTCCGCCGCAAAAACGCGGAACGATGACCGGGATCCTTACGCTCGTTATCTTATTTGCCCCGGCGATCGGTCCGGTCATCTCAGGCTATATTGTCGAACATTATTCATGGCGCGTTGTTTTCTTCATGATGCTGCCAGTATCGGTCTTCATGATTTTTTATGCGGCGTTCCGCTTGAAAAATGTAACCGAACTGACGTATCCGAAAATTGACATATTATCAATTCTTTTATCGACCGTCGGATTTGGCGGGATCGTTTTCGGCTTCAGCAACGCCGGGGAAGCAGCGGGCTGGAGCAGTCCGAAAGTCATCATCGGACTGGCGGCCGGTGTCATCGGATTAATATTGTTCGTCATGCGCCAGCTCAGATTGGAAGTGCCGATGCTTGATATGAGGCCGTTTCGTTCAAAGATATTTTCAATCTCGGTTATCCTGATGTGGATCGTGATGATGCTGCAGTTTTCGATGATGCTGATTTTGCCGCTTTACTTCCAAATGGCGCTTGAGCTGTCACCGCTTTATACAGGCATTCTCATGCTGCCGGGCGGCCTCGTCCTCGCGATGACATCCCTTGTTGCAGGGCGCCTGTTTGATAAGCTTGGCTTTAAACCGCTGTTGATCACCGGATTGATCATTGTGATTGCCGTCCTTTCGCTGTTTACGAATATTTCAAGCGATACGCCGATGGCGGTCGGAATGATGCTCTACGCCGGCTTTACACTCGGCGTCGGGTTGACAATGGCTCCGATTATGACGCTCGGTTTGAATCAGGTGCCCAAACCGCTTTACCCGCATGGTTCGGCGATAATGAATACAGTTAATCAAGTTTCAGGGGCAATCGGTCCGGCATTGTATACGACGATCCTGACAACCGTTTCGAATCGCTTTATCGCGCACTCTTCCGGAGGCAGCCGTCAGGAGCTGCACATGCAAGGCATGACAGAAGGCGTTCATATGGTTTATTTCGTAGCCATCGCCTTTGCAGCCGCCGCTCTTGCGATTTCGGTTTTTGTAAAAAGCAGACGCGCGGAACAGCATGCAGCATAAACATCGTTCGACAAAAAAATGCAGGAGGCAATTAACGCCTCCTGCATTTTTTATATCAGTTTAAAATTTTAACCTTTACGGTTTTGACGCCCCAATTGAAAGCGTCTTTTTTATCTGGAATAAATACGTCTATTTTATGGCCTTTAATGGCGCCGCCGGTGTCTTCAGCCGTCGCTTCGCCATAGCCTTCCACATATACTTTCGTGCCGAGCGGAATCACGCTTGGATCAACCGCGATGACTTTCGCATTGCGGTTCGCATTCAGGTCGACTCCCGTTTTTGTGATGCCTGAAATGCCCCCGTCATTTGCCGTATACGCAGTTGCGGTCACTGTGATTTCCTTTTGTACGTTGACAGGCTGATCATTTTGTTTTGGAGCGGACTCTTGTTTCACAGGCGCTGCTGCAGCTGCCGCTTCTCCGTTTATTGCAATCGTTTGCCCTGCAATAATCAAGTCTGACTTCAGGTTGTTCCGTTTTTGAAGATCGCTTACAGTCACACCGAACTCTTTTGCGATTTTTGAGAGCGTGTCCCCTGGCTGAACGGTGTACTGCTTTTCTTCAGATTTTTCTTCTTGAGAAGAAATGTTCAGCTTTTGACCTGGAAAAATCAGATCTGATGAAAGCTGATTCCATTTTTTTAAGTCCTTGAGGTTCATTCCGTAGTTTTGAGAAATCCCCCAGAGCGTGTCTCCTTTTTGAACTTCGATTTCTTTTGCTGAGGCAGTCGCTCCGAATGCAGTCGCCGACATAGCCGCGGCTGCAGCCAAGGACATGATTGTCTTCTTCATAAGTTAAATCCTCCCTTGTTAGCCCTTTTGAAACTAACAGGGAAAATCGTAACACAGCAAAATGTCACCGCTATGACAGATTGATGCGAATTTCGTTACAGTTTTTTTACTGATAAAGTTTGATTTTATATAAAATTCTGATTTTTAACAATATAATTCATTGATGTTTCAGTGATCCTCTTTCCTGCTCCCGGCGAGGTCCCAGATAGAATTCTTTTTCAATATAAAATACTTTTTCAACATGAGGCTTCTATGTTTATGAGGAGAGAAATCCGGGAAACGAATCAATGGACATAAAATATTTTCCTGGACAAACCATAACCCCGGCTGCTTTTATGTCGTCATATATAAGAAAACAGCGGAGGAAAATTTTTCTCGCAAACCTCTTGTAATCTATCTGTAATTATTGTAACATTTGTAATATAAGAGATATATTTAAGGAGAGAGGACCATTGAAAAAGTTAATCGTTTGTTTATTAGCTGTTTTACTGATCTTGCCTGCCGGAGCGTCCCTCGCAGCGAAAAATCAAACATCAGGGAATTTAACAAATAAGCAAGTCATGCAATTAACCTTGCAGGCACGGGAGCACTTTTGGAATACGATGAGCGGCCACAATCCAAAAGCGAAAAACTCAACTTGCCCATCCAAAACATTTGAATACCGCGGTCTTCCATATACGTATATGTGCAGTGAATTCAGCACAAAAGCAAAATTAACAGACTACTTGACGCCGGTTTTCACAAAAGACGCCATTAAAAAAGGCTTGGAAAAATACAACATCATTTCTTATAAAGGAAAAATGGCCGTGCCTGTCGGCGATGGGGACAACCTCTTAGGATGGGACAAGGCAAAAATCAAACTGATCTCTCAAAAAAACAATACCCGCACTTATGAATTTTCCGTACCGGCATTGGATGGATCGGTGACTGCGAAAAGAAAGATCACGTTTGTGAAAGAAAACAACAAATGGAAAATCAATCAGCTCGATGCTGCCATCTAAACGAAAAAGCTAATGTCTAAAAACGGACATTAGCTTTTTTCCGTCAAACGGTCAGTTCAACGATGTTGCCGTCAGGATCCAGAATGACTCTTTCATAATACCCGTCTCCCGTGACGCGCGGCTTTCCGGCAACCTGGTATCCTTCCTTTTCAAAGCGGCTCGTCATCTCGTCAACCTCTTGCCGCGACCCTAAGGAAAACGCCATATGTGCATAGCCGGAAGCGTTCTCCTCTCCTTTTGCAAGGTCGGGGCGTCTCATCAGCTCAAGCCGTGTTCCCGATTCAAACTGGATGAAATATGATTCGAAATGCTTTTTCGGATTGACATATTTTTCATTCGTCTTTCCGTGAAAAAAACGGGTATAGAAATCTTTCATTTCCTCTAAATTGTTCGTCCATATGGCGATGTGTTCGATTTTCATAAATCTCCCTCCCATTTCATATTACCATATAGATCCTCTGCCTTTTTTTACACTTTTTTAAATTGATAAGTATTCATAAAAATGCCGATGCAGATCATGAATGCGCCGATCAGGATGCTGAATGTGACCGGTTCATGCAGCTGCAGCCAGCCGAACAAAAGGCCTAATACGGGAACAAACATTAAAGCCATCGATGCTTTCGACGCTTCGATTTGATTCAGTATCCAAAACCAAATGACGAACGTCAAAGCCGTAGAGAATAAACCGTTAAACAATAGAGACAAGATTGCTTCATTTGACCAGTGAATCGGCCGGGACGGTTCCAGTATAAAAGAGAAAATCAATAACATCACCGCTCCTGTGAGAAGCTGCCATGCATTCATATGAATCATATCTGTATTTTTGAATTTCAGTTTGCTGTAAACATTGGCGACGCCCCAGCTGAGCGCTGCGATTAAAACGCAAAGCTCTCCAAATATGACGTTTTGATCAACATGCAGAATCCCGCCCCCTAATATAAACAAAAGACCGATCAGACCAGAAAATAAACCGAGCATTTTATACACATTGATTTTCTCGTTTAATTTAAAATGACTGATGACAGTAACAAAAATAGGCATGGTGTACACCAAAACAGACGTTTTTCCCGAATCGACAAACTGCATGCCGTAAGTTAACACCCCCATATAACCTAAACCCATCAATAAACTCATCACCAGATAATGCTTGATATTCTCCTTTCCTATTGAACGTTTCCTTCCTTTGATCAAGAGAATCACAAACAAAGGAACAGCTCCAATGAACAGCCGCAGGGCCGAAAATAAAACAGGGGGAATGTCAGTGATTGCGATTTTCATCGTCACCCAGGTATACCCCCAAATCAGCGTTACAGAGATGATCCCCAAAAGTACTTTAAACATAATCCGTCACCTTTCTTCTTTGTTTCATGTTCAGCATATGCTATATTGAGATATAACTGAAATACATTTTTATCATCGGGGGTATAACTATTTGGTTATAAACATGAACAGTCTTCACATCTTTGTGAAAGTCGCAGAGACTTTGAATATGACAGAAGCAGCCAACGAACTGTATATTTCACAGCCGGCCGTGAGCAAAGCCGTAAAAAGCTTGGAAACGTCGCTCGGGGTCAAATTATTGATTCGGGATAAACAAAACAAGATAAAACTTACGGACGCGGGAAAGGAAATCGTCGTACTGGCGAGACAGATGATCGTGATTGAAAACAAAATATACCAAGTGGCCGATCAAGAAAATCATCTGCTCAGAGGGAAAGTCAAGGTTGGCTCCTTCCCCGCCGTCTCAGCAAATATTTTGCCGCAGGCTATCGCCTCCTTCAGATCAAAGTATCCGCTCGTACAAATCGAACTGCTTGAGGGAACCTCCGACCAAATTAAGCAATGGGTCGAAACTCGCATGGTTGATTTAGGAATCGTCGCCTCTCCCTTTGACGGATTCGAAAGCCAACCGGATGACGGCCGTGATTCCTGAGCAATATCACCACTTAAAAGACGCACCGTTCATTGATCTGAAAAAATATCAAAATGAATTGATTTTTTGTAAAGGCGGGCACGAAATCGCGGTATCTCAAATCTTTCAAAAACACCGCCTCGAGTTAAAAGAAAACCTGACTGTGCAAAACGCGGAAACATTGGTCAATATGGTTCATAACAATTTGGGAATCGGCTTGATATCAAGCTTCTCGCTTTCCTCCGTGTCCCATCGGTTGATCAAAAAAGACATCTCTCCTCAAATTATCCGCGAAGTCGGCATGATAACACCCTCATTTGAAGAAGCAACACCTGCGGCTGCAGAGTTTATGAAAATGATCATAGAGTCGGAAACTGTCCGGGCATTTTCGTAAAAAAGAAAAACGCCTCAGCACCAATCAATGGGCTGAGGCGTTTTTTTAAAATGCTCATCAGTCATGAAAATTCGTTCCGTCCGTCGTTTCTTTAACAATTCCGGCGCGGATGACGAAATCTCCGAAACGTTCTCCTTCATTGCGTTCTTTCGCATAGCGCGGAAGAATATTGCGAAGTTCTTTTAAAATTTCTTCTTCGCCGATGTTTTCCCGGTACATTTTGCTCAGACGGCTGCCGTCAAAAGCGGCGCCGAGATACATATTGTACTTGCCCGGGGCTTTTCCGATGAAGCCGATTTCGCCGAGCGCATGGCGGGCGCAGCCGTTCGGGCACCCTGTCATGCGGATGGTAATTTCTTCATTCTTCAAGCCGTTTTCTTCAACAATTTCATCAATTTTGTCAATCAGCTTCGGCAAATACCGTTCCGCTTCGGCCATCGCCAACCCGCACGTCGGCAGTGCGACGCATGCGATCGAGCTGCGGCGGAGCGCTGTATAATGCTTGCCGTCAGTCAAGCCAAACTGTTCGATCAGCTCGCTGATCTTTTTCTTTTTTTGGCTTGTGACATTGGCAATGATCAAGTTTTGGTTGGCTGTGAGGCGGATATCGCCGGTATGAACTTTGGCGATTTCCCTTAAGCCGGTCATCAGCTTGTAATCATCATAATCAGTGACACGGCCGCCCTCAACAAACATTGTAAAGTGCCATCTTCCTTTTACGCCCTTTACCCAGCCGTAGCGGTCGCCGTTATGCTCGAAATGATAAGGCTTTGCTTCAGCGAGGCTCCAGCCGAGACGGTTTTCCAGCTCGTTTTTGACCGTTTCCAAGCCGAGGCGGTCAACCGTATACTTGAAGCGGGCATTTTTGCGGACCGAACGGTTTCCGTAGTCCCGCTGGATCGTAATCGTTTTTTCAGCGACATCGTATAGCTGTTCAGGCTTGCAGAAGCCAATAACTTTGGCAAGCTGCGGATACGTTGCTTTGTCCCCGTGGGTCATGCCCATGCCGCCGCCGATCGCGACGTTGAAGCCGATGAGCTTGTCATCCTCCACAATCGCGATAAAACCAAGATCCTGAGAAAATACATCGATATCATTTGACGGCGGAACGGCGATGCCGATTTTGAATTTCCGCGGCAGATACAGCGGTCCGTACATCGGTTCGACTTCATCCGCATCAGGCGTGCCGGCCACTTTTTCCTCATCAAGCCAGATTTCATGATACGCACGTGTGCGCGGCAGCAGGTCATCACTCAGTTTTTTCGACCATTCATACACTTCTCGATGGATTTCTGACTGATACGGATTGGAAGTGCACATGACGTTCCGGTTAACATCGCCGCATGCTGCAATGGTATCTAGCATGGCTGAATGGATCGACTGAATCGTTTTTTTCATGTTCCATTTTAAAATGCCGTGCATTTGGAATGTTTCCCGAGTTGTCAGCTTCAATGTTCCGTTTCCGTATTTCCGGGCAAGCTCATCCATGACAAGCCACTGCTCAGGCGTCGCCACACCGCCCGGCATCCGGACGCGCAGCATGAACTGATACGCAGGCTCAAGCTTCTGCTTTTGCCGCTCATTGCGGAGATCGCGGTCATCCTGCAAATAGCTGCCGTGGTGCTTCATCAGACGGTTGTCGTCATCTGAAATCCCGGCTGAAAGCGGCTCGAGCATCGATTCCTTCAGGGTGCCGCGCAAATAATCGCTTTCTTTCTTAATACGTTCTACATCGCTCGGCGGGCCTTCAGGCGCTTTTAATATTTCGTTCCCCATGTTGAAAAAGTCCCCTTTCAATCAAAATCAGTATACATCGCGCTGATAACGTTTTTGCTTTTTCATTTCTGCGAGGTAGGCTTCAGCTTCCTCACGGCTTTTGCCGCCTTCTTTTTCGATAATTTCAAGCAATGCGTTTTGAACATCTTTGGCCATGTTGTTCTTGTCGCCGCAAACGTAGAAAGCCGCTCCCTCTTCAAGCCACTCAAACAATTCTTTGCTGTGCTCCAGCATGCGATGCTGTACATATACTTTTTCTTCCGTATCCCGCGAGAACGCGACATCCATTTTTGTCAGCACGCCTTCACTCAGCCACTTTTGCCATTCTGTCTGATATAAGAAATCAGTGACAAAATGCTGATCGCCGAAGAACATCCACGATTTCCCCGATGCTCCGGTTTCTTCGCGCTCCTGCATAAATGACCTAAACGGCGCAACGCCTGTGCCGGGGCCGACCATGATAATCGGAGTCTCCGGATTCTCCGGCAGCTTAAAGTTTTTATTCGGCTGAATGAAAACAGGCAGGGTGTCGCCAGGCTGCAGACGTTCGGCACATAATACCGAGCAGACCCCTTTTCGGTCTCTGCCGTGCGCATTGTAGCGGACAGCACCGATCGTCAAATGCACTTCATCCGGATTTGCAGCGAAGCTCGATGCGATCGAATAAAGCCGAGGCGGGATTTTTCGAAGAATCGATACAAATTCCTGCGGAGCTGCTGCGATCGGACCGAAATCCCGCACAAAATCAATCAGGTCGCGGCCAGCGATATACGCTTTTAATTGATCCGCATTTTCCGGAGCGGCAAGCTCGCGCAGCTTTTCATTTTCAATGATTTCTGCCGCCTGCTGAATGAATTTCTTTGTCAGCACCGTAATTTCATAGTAAGAAGTCAACGCTTCTTTCAAAGAAAGGTTTTCCCCTTGATCAACAGCAACGGCAGCATTCGGATCCCATTTCAGCTCTTTCAGCAGCATATCGACGAGTTCAGGGTCATTTTCCGGAAAGATGCCGAGCGCGTCGCCAGGTTCATAAGTCAAACCTGAGCCTTCAAGCGATAATTCAAGATGGCGCGTTTCTTTATTTGATCCGCGGCCGTTTAAATTCAAATTTTCCAGCACTTCCGCTCTGAACGGATTTTTTCTCGAATATACTGTTACTCCTCCCGCGGCTTGCGGAGCTGCCGTTTGAGCAGGTGCGGCGCTTGCGCCCTGTTCCTGTCCTTCGTTTAAGCTTGAGATGACACCGTCAAGCCATGCTGCAGCCGGCTCATCATAATCGAGATCGCAGTCGACGCGCGGATGGAGCCTTGTGCCTCCAAGCTCACCAAGCCGCTGGTCGAACTCTTTTCCGGTCTGGCAGAAAAATTCATACGACGTGTCGCCAAGAGCCAGCACAGAATAACGGAGATCATCGAGCTTCGGAGCCCGTCTTCCATGGAGAAACTCATGGAATGACAGCGCGTTGTCCGGCGGATCCCCTTCACCGTGCGTGCTGACGACGATGAGAAGGTTTTTTAGTTTCTTCAATTGGTTCGGCTTAAAATCGCTCATTGAAGAGACGGTGACTTGAAATCCCCGTTCTGTAAGCGTCTTAGCCGCGTTTTCGGCAAGTCCCTGTGCATTTCCTGTCTGCGATCCGAATAAAATGGTCACTTCTTTGGAAACAGGCTGAGCCGGGCTTGCAGCAGGAGCTTCCGCCGGCAATGTTTCAAGAGCCGCCGCGGCATCGGCGGTTTGCACAGCTGCCAGATAACCGCTCAGCCAGGCTTTTTGTGATGCCGTCAAAGTTGGCAGAAGACGGTTGAGGAGCTCTGCCTGCTCCTGATTAAAAGGACTGTTCATTACCTGAAGTTGCAACGATATCCACCTCACTAAGGAATAAAAAAATCATGACTTGTTTTGAAACGGAAAAGGATAATACTCATCATATATCCACTATTCCTATAAATCAAATCGGTTTTATTGACGCAAAGCATCTGTCGATCACGGCTTTTGCTGCTAAGAAACATTGTAAGCGCTCACTCATCACGTCCCCTTTGCCGCGCGGCGTCATCCTGCTTCAAACCAAATATTCCTAAAAAAAGATTCTAATTAAAAGTTTACTGGAATACTCAACATTAGTAAAATATATATTAATTATCACAGCTATTAAGATTTTTAATAAAGGAGAGATTCGTGTGCATTATGATGCGCTGAAGACATTCGTTACCCTTGCAGAAGTCAAAAATTTCACGAAAACGGCCGAGCTTCTTCTCATGTCGCAGCCGAGCGTAAGCATGCACATTAAAAATCTTGAAAAAGAATTCCAGACGAAATTATTTGAACGCTCTCCGAAATATTTAAAAATCACGCCGACCGGTGAAATTTTATACGACCGCGCCAAACAAATGATCACCATCTATGAACAAACGAGGCAGGACATTCTCGATCACCACAACTCGATCAAAGGCGAGCTGAAAATCGGCGCAAGCTTCACAATCGGTGAATATATTTTGCCTTCGCTCCTCTTCGACCTTCAAAAGGAATATCCTGAACTCGAGCTCAAGGCCGTCATTGGAAACACGGAAGAAATCGTGCAATCCGTCCGCCTGTACAAAGTGGACATCGGCTTGATCGAAGGACAGACAAATGAAAAAGAGCTTTCTGTACACGCCTTTATGCAGGACGAATTATTCATCGCTGCTTCAAGCGATCATCCGCTTGCGGCCAAACAGGACGTGACAATCTCCGATCTGCAAAATCAAACGTGGGTAACGCGCGAAGTCGGCTCAGGCACACGCGAATACTTAAACCATGTCATCCGTTCAAACGGTTTAAAAGTGAAATCGTTTCTGACGATCAGCAGCAACCAGGGGATCAAAGAAACGCTCATGACGGGCATCGGACTGTCTCTCCTGTCTGGAAGCGTCATTGAAAGAGATGTACAGCACGGAAACCTTTCCGTTATCCGGCTGAAAAATCAAACCTTTAACAGGACGCTTTCCTATATATATTCACCTGTCATGCAGGACAAGAAAAATGTGAAAACCTTTATTAACGCTTTGAACAAAAGAACATCTTCGAAATAATGAGTCGTTTTTCCTGCCGCTTCACAAAATGTTTTTTTTCGTATGTCCAATGTGTGAATCATCATTGGAGCCAATTGACTGCCGCCCAACAATCCCATATCCTGGAACCATCACATAGGAAAAGAGATGATGGTTATGAAGTGGTTAGGTAAAAGTTTAGTTGCTTCATCATTACTGGCGGGTATCCTTGCTGTTTCGGGAAGTCCCATGCATGTACAGGCCCAGGAGCTCTCGAAGACTGAAAATCTCTCTTCTCACGCATTTGCACAAGGAATCATCGCCCCTCAGGCGATCGTCATCAACAGGCAGATGAGAGTCGGACAGGAGGATCAATACGTCGGCATTTCGAACGTCTCCTACAGCGGCAGCGCCATTACCGTCAGAATCACTTCGGACCGCGTATACGTAAAGGCCGTAAGCCCAGGCAAAGCGACATTTTCGTATCTCAATTCATTGGGACAGCTTGTCATCAACAATATTACGGTCACCCGATAGCAGCACTTAAATCCGCGGGAGGAAACTGCTTCCCGCGGATATTTTATCAGCCCCGACATTCACCGCGTCTATGGCAAAATAAAAACACCAATTACATAGAATTGGTGTTTTTGCTATCAACGTATTTAATGATTTTCGCCGGATTCCCGCCGACGATGGCATTATCCGGGACATCTTTTGTGACGACGGCTCCGGAAGCTATCACTGCATTGTCGCCGACCTTGACGCCGGGATTGATGACCGCGCCGCCGCCAATCCAAACGTTCCGGCCGATGATGACAGGTATTCCGTACTCCGCACCGCTTATCCTTTCGGACGGATCGAGCGGATGGGACGCCGTATAAATATGGACACCCGGTCCGAGCATACAATGATCGCCTATCCGGATATCGCATACATCGAGGAAAACACAGTCAAAATTGGCGAAGAAATTTTCCCCGACATGTATGTTAAAGCCGTAATCACAGCGAAACGACGGTTCGATGAGGATCGTTTCCCCTGTTGATCCAAACAGCTCTTTGATTAGCTTGGTCCTTTTATTGTCGTCGATTTCGTTCGAATGGTTGAATTCATTCGTAATTTTGCGCGCCTTGAGTCTGTCATGGCACAGCACCGGATCAGAAGCATGATAAAGCTCTCCGTCCAGCATTTTTTGCTTTTCTGTTTTCATTGATTTCGGTCTCCTTGACTGCATTTTATATTCGCTACATCAATTGCAACACGAGATTGAACACTTTTACAATAAAATAGACATTGATGAGCAGCAAAAGCAAGATAACAGCCTTCCGCTTCTCATGTTTAATTTCATAAACGAATTTCCACATAAAAAAGATTGCTAAAAATACGATTAAAATACTATCAACACTTTTAAGTATCAGATCCATCCAATTCCTGCTCCCTTTTGATTTCTATATAAGACAATATTTTCATAACGCGCGGCGTACTGCAAGACTCTTTCCCAGTTCTCAAAAAAAATCAAAAAAACTGTTGACGAATCCACCTAATCTGCATATAATAGAACTTGTCAGCGAAACAAATACCCAGTGTTACATATCATGATTCCGTAGCTCAGCTGGGAGAGCGCTACCTTGACAGGGTAGAGGTCGCTGGTTCGAGCCCAGTCGGAATCATACCAAATCGAAACGGCAGGATTTCCAATGGAATTCCTGCCGTTTTTGTGTTTCGTTTTATTTAATTCTCCTCTATCCCGCCTCAACATCAAAAAACAGCCTCAGTGTTTGAAAGAGGTATGGTAAAATATTCTTTGTACAAAGTTTCGGCTCACTCAAGGGAAGCTGGCTCATCCCCTATGAAAGGGGGTGATGCTTATGACGACATTCGAAACAATCTCGTTAATGATTGCTTTTGGCATGTTAATTGCCGTGTTGTCGAAGAAAGAAAAATAGACTTCCCTTGAGCCCTGGTAAAGTTCATAGGGAAAGTCTATTTTAAAATGACTGAGCCAAGCCCTTGTTGGGCCGCTTTGTACACTCGACTCGACTGTTGGCGCAGTCGGGTCTTTTTTATTTTATGCATTTCTTATAGAAAAAATACACCTGAACGTTTAATAAACCGTACGTAGATGACGCGCCTGCGTCTTTTGTGATGCATTATTTTGACAGTCTATCTTCAAATTCATATTATCAATTTCAACCCACTAAATCAACTAAAAGTGTCATTCACCTTCCGGGGCTAATGAAAATATTCGAGGGGAGACCGTGCTTCTTCTTCCAACGCTTTTTATTTTCTCCACGAACATCTCAAAGTTTTTGATAATTCACCTAACCTAAAATGTTCCAATATAAGCCAAAATAATTACATCATCCCTTTTACATTCAGACGATGAAATGACTTTTAGGTGATTGTTTTTTTAATATGGATATTTTCTGGTTTTTTCGTTTTATTTTAGGACTAGAAAACAAGTCCTTTGGCTGATTGAGAGACAGCCAATCCCTGCTAAAATAAAGTTCGTCTTGTTGGGAAATATTTCACAAAAGGGAGGGCCGAATGTTAAAGACATCGAAATTTGAAAGGAGAACAACTGTGGCTAAGACTATCATTTCTGGTTTTATTTTATTTTTTCTGCTTATTTTCTCGGCGGCTGAACCAACATCAGCGGCTTTTTGGGATACAAAAGGAGACAACATTATTCATGATCCTTCCATGATTAAAGAAGGAAATACGTGGTATACATTCGGCACGGGTATCGGCAATGGAATCCGCGTCATCAAATCGACAGACGGAAAAACATGGAGCGCAGCGCCAAGCATATTTGCAACTCCATTATCATGGTGGAAAAAGTACGTGCCGAACCATGAAGAAAACCAATGGGCGCCTGATATCAGCTATTATAATGGACGCTATTGGCTTTATTATGCGGTATCCGCGTTCGGCTCCAATACTTCGGCGATCGGACTGGCTTCAACAGACCGAATCTCATCCGGAAATTGGCGCGACGACGGGCTTGTCATCCGGACGACGACCTCTAACAATTATAATGCAATCGACCCTGAGTTAGTGATTGATAAAGAAGGAAATCCGTGGCTGTCCTTCGGCTCGTTTTGGAGCGGCATCAAGCTGACAAAGCTTGATAAAAAAACGATGAAACCTACAGGGAAGGTTTATTCCATCGCATCAAGGCCGAACAACGGAGGAGCGGTTGAAGCGCCGTCTATCACATATAAAAACGGCTACTATTATTTATTCGTTTCGTTCGATAAATGCTGTCAAGGTGTGAACAGCACGTATAAGATCGCTTACGGCCGCTCGACAAAAATCACGGGGCCTTACTATGACAAAAGCGGCAAGAAAATGACGGAAGGCGGAGGCACAATCCTCGACTCCGGAAACGACCAGTGGAAGGGCCCGGGCGGCGCGGATATCGTGAACGGCAACATCATCGTCAGACATGGTTATGATGCGCTTGACAACGGGGCGCCTAAGCTGCTGATCAATGATTTAAACTGGGATTCTAAAGGCTGGCCGAAGTATTAGTTATTAAACCGAGCAGATGTTTTCTGCTTGGTTTTTTCTGTTGCTTTAGCAGTTCCATATAAACGCTTTATCCCAAAATGATCATGCCACTATATTCATCACCCAGGGCTCTTTCAACAGGTTAAATTTGTTCAGCCTCATTAACCTCCTTATAGATGGAGCACCTTTACCATGAATATCCGATTGATGCTCATCAGGAAATTCAGCCGGGCAGATATCCCCGAATTGCATAGTCAACCTTCAAACGATAAATTTCCTTCTGACAGACAACAGACACAGGCCGCCAAACGCTCAAACAAAACGGTCATACCTTGCTGTTTGCTTCCACTATCCGCACCGCTTCTTCCTCTGCGCCATTTTGATAAATAATCAACCGGGTTGCGACACCATCCTCCAAAATAAATTCCACTTCAACAGACAATGACCTGAGAAAAAAGCGCGTTTCCGAGGCTGGAAATAATTCAAAACGGATCTGTCCGGTGATTTGCATATAAATCCGGCCCTTATCAACTGTCACATCAGCGGCGGTGCCATCCTGAAGTGAATAACTTCCGACATATCTTTTGTAAATGGCCGGATCGATCTCTTTTTTCTTTTTATCGGCAGGGCGATCAGGGATTTTGTAGGCCTTGTCAAACAGGATATTTTCAACGGCTTCAAAGATGGCCTGTTCATATTCATCATCCTGTTCCACATTGCTCAAATAAATGAAGGTTTTTTGCTGATCGATATATCGGATCATTACGGTTGAATAGCCTGGCCAGCCGCCGCTGTGACCGACAATTCTCCCTGTTTCAGGACTATCCCGAAGCACCCATCCACACCCGTAATCTATAGACTCTCCGTTTTTCAGAGACGCGGGAGAAAAAGCAAGCTCTTTTGAGACTTGATTGATCAAACAATCTGTATATAAGGCTTGATCAAACAAATATAAGTCATGAATGGTTGAGTTTACGGTTCCGTCCCCCTGAATCCCGTCAAGATAGCAGACATATTTTGTTTCTTCAAGGTCATCAGGCAGAACGTACTGTGCTGTATGCACGTCATACACATATCCATACGCATAGTTCTCAATGGTTTCAGGCTGCAGCCTTCTGTTATAAACCCTTGAGTTCCGCATTTTCACCGGTTCAAAGATGTTTTTTTTCATATATTCTGCAAAACTCAGACCTGATGCCTTTTCAATGATAACCGCAAGCAGCACATATCCCGTATTGCTGTAAAGCCAACCTTCACCCGGGGCAAAATAGCGTTGCGGATGATGATTCATCAGCATATCAACGATATCTTGATTAACAGCAATCTTGTTATGATCCCAATGTTGTAGAAACCACTCCATATAATCGGGCAGACCCGACGTATGTGTCAATAAATCGCGAATCGTTACGCCCTGGTAGGGAAACCCGGTTATCCACCGTTCTACGGGATCCTCGATTTTCAATTCCCCTTGCTGGGCTAATTGAAGGATGCCCAAAGCAGTGAACGGCTTGGATAGCGATGCTAATTCAAATAAGGAATGTTCCTGCAATAAACGCTTATCTGCCAAGTTTTCATATCCGAAGGCGCCTTGATAAAGAATGTCTCCGTCTTCAGCGACTAGCACTGCCGCGTTGATCTGACCTTTTTCTTTTAACACACTAAACAGGTTAACAAGTTGTTCTCTTTTGTTCTGTTTCACTTTTCCACCTCCCTTTCTTTATACGCATATGGAAATATGAGGTTTCAACTAAAAAAAGACAAGACTGGCTTCTTGTCTTTGAAATCACTATTCTACAATTCAATAAGTTTCTGAACATCCTTGTCGCAAGTCATTGATTGATCTACGATACGATCCATTAGACGCACAATGAATGTCAAATTGACTTTTGATTACGGCGAAAAAATGTTGCAAACAGCAATAAAACGTTGCTTAAAAGACTTGCGGCCCCTAACCAGACGAGCCATTCTGCGTTTGTCCCCCAGGAACATCCAATAATGATCAGAGCAATGCAGCTTGAGAAAAAGGGGCCTGTCCTGTCTAATTTTGTGCCGCGGCGAATGGTTTCCTTTGTCTGGCGGAATTTATCTTTTGCATGATAGAACTTCTTCTTTGCCTTGATTTTAAAAGTTGTTGCTTTTACATAAAGATCACTTTTCATCGTTTTCTCCTCCATAGCGGCGTTTCTCAAATTCTCCGAGAATCCTTTCTGTATCTAACGAATTCCCCACGCCAAGCTGAATGTTTGCATTCTCCTCAAAACCGTCATGTTCCTCACCGTCAAAACGGTAAAGCTTTTGCAACAGCCGCCAAAATGTCGCAACCTCTTCGGATGTAAATTGCTGAAACAAGTCGGCCAGGAAATAGACGGACCTTTCGGAACACTCCACCAGCGCTTTCTTTCCTTCAGCGGTCATTTCAATATTAATGGAGCGTTTGTCTTTTTGGCTTGGCACTGATTTGACATAGCCTTTTTTGACCAGACCAGTCATCAGCTTGTTGGCGGTCTGTTTGGTTGTGCCAAGCTTTTTGGAGATATTCGTAAGCGTGGCAGTTTCAGGCGGCAAATGCGCGATAGCGATGAGCGCCATGTGTTGCCTGGCAGTTAATATTTCCATATATTCGTCACCGCGGGTTTGCACCTTATTGACAACCGAAAACAATGTCGCATAGCTTTGCTGCATCAAATGTAATTCGTTGATTAAGCCGTTGATATCCATTTGTTCTCTCCTTTGAATATAGTCAACATGCTGACAAATGTACAATACCCTCTTTCTGCAATTTTGTCAACATGGTGACTTTTTTTATGATCATTGATCAATTAGGCATTCCGTTTTACACTATTTAATTATCAGATAATTCAAAACACTAACCGGAAACAGGGGGTTTTTTTATGAATTCTTCATTGATTTCACCGGATGACGTGTGGGTGCTTTGGGGATTTATCGCGGTGTGGGCTGCTGTGAGTATTTATTTAGAGCAGCGGTTTCGCTGGGCTGCCGCTGTATCGGGGGCCGTATTGGCACTGGGCGGATCGATGCTGTTTACTAATGCAGGGATTCTTCCGGCCGAGTCGCCCTTCTATGATGCGGTGTGGTCCTATGTTGTTCCGCTTGCGATTCCTTTGCTGCTTTTTCAAATCAATGTGCGGAAGATCCTGAAAGAAAGCGGCAGACTTTTGATGATGTTTTGCATCAGCGCGCTGGGCACTGCGGCCGGAAGCGTCATTGCTTTTTTTCTGTTTAAGGATCAGATTCCGCACCTTGATAAAATCGGCGGCATGATCAGCGCCTCTTATATCGGGGGAGGCGTGAATTTTGCAGCGATGGCCGCCAAGTTCTCAACTCCCGGTGAGTATGTATCATCGACGGTGGTTGCGGATAATTTTATGATGGCTTTTCTTTTTTTCATTTTAATGGGGATACCGGCGCTAACATGGTTTCAAAAACGCTTCGGCGTTCAGGAAGTGGCGGGCGGCCGCGAAAATCAGGCGGAAGCCTATTGGAAGAGAAAAGACATCTCCTTGCAGGACATCGCTTTAAACATCGGAACCGCCTTTGCGATCGTTGCTGTGTCTGTAAAAGCAGCGGCTTTTTTCAAGGAACGTTTTTCTTCTGACGGCGGATTTCAGTTTCTTGCCTTTATTCTGGGCGACCAGTTCCTGCTGCTGACGACGCTGACAATTTTGCTGACGGTAGTGTTTCCCCGCTATTTTGAACGGCTGCGCGGCTCACAGGAGATCGGGACTTATTTGATTTACTTATTCTTTGTCGTGATTGGCATTCCGGCGGATTTGCGGATCATCCTCATGAACGCCCCGCTCCTCCTGGCATTTGTCTTTGTGATTGCCATGTCCAACCTGCTCGTATCGCTCTTCTGCGGAAAGCTGTTTCGTTTTCGGCTCGATGAAATTCTCTTGGCTTGCAACGCATCTGTCGGCGGACCGACGACAGCGGCGGCGATGGCGATTGCCAAAGGCTGGCGGGGCCTCGTTGCTCCCGTAATGCTGGTCGGGACGTTCGGATATCTGATCGGCAATTATGTCGGCACCTTCTTGGGCACATGGTTTTCCACCCTGTTATAAATGGCAAAAAAAGGCGCGGATTCCTTGACGAATCCGCGCCTTCTTTTATGAACGGGCAAGCGCTCCGGATACGGCTTCCAACGCTTGGGCAAAGTCCGCCTGTAAATCATCGGCATTTTCGACCCCGACGCTCAAGCGCAGAAGTCCGTCGGTAATGCCCCGTTTTGTGCGCTCCTCCTTCGGCATGGCGGCGTGCGACATTTTTGCCGGATAAGAAAGGATCGACTCCACAGCTCCAAGACTGACGGCGAAGACAGGGAGAGAGACATTTTCCACAACCTGTTTGACTGCTTCCGCATCCTCAAGTTCAAAAGAAAGGACCGCACCTGCGCCGTTCGCCTGGTGTTTGTGGATCGATGCACCCGGATGCGAAGACAGCCCTGGATAATACACTTGTTTGACGGCCGGATGTTTTTCGAAAAATTCGGCGAGCTGCTGAGCCGTCCTGCTTGCTTTTTCAAGCCGCACTTGGAGCGTCTTCAGCCCTCTCAGCACAAGCCAGCAGTCTTGGACGCCGAGAACAGCGCCGAACGAATTTTGCAGCTTATAGAGTTCTTCGCCGAGCTTTTTGTCTTTCACGACGGCAAGGCCTGATAATACGTCGCTGTGTCCGCTTAAAAACTTCGTCGCGCTGTGAAGCACAATATCGACGCCGAGCTCAAGCGGTCGCTGCAACGCCGGGGTCATGAACGTGTTGTCAAGGAACGTCAGACAGCCGTGCGCCTTGGCAAGCTTGACGACCCCTCTAATATCCGTAATGCCGAGCGTCGGATTTGACGGTGTTTCAAGATAGATGACTTTTGTGTTTTCCTTTATGTTTAAAGCAATTTCATTTAAATCCGTCATATCGACGAAAGTATGTTCAATCCCAAAGCGGCTCAGCACTTCCGTAATCATCCGGTAAGTGCCGCCGTACACATCTTTTGTGACGAGCACGTGATCGCCCTTTGACAAAAGCAGAAAGGCGGAGGAAATCGCAGCCATGCCGGATGAAAAAGCAAATCCTCTCGTCCCTCCCTCAAGCTCGGCTATCGTGTCTTCAAGCGCCTTCCTTGTCGGTGTGCCTGACCGGCTGTAGTCATATTCGCCGAATTTGTCAAAAGAATCTTGATGAAAGGTTGATGCGTGCTGGATCGGCACGCTGACGGCTCCGGTTGCTCCGTCCGTTTTATTTTGGTTATGAACAAGCTTTGTTTCAAGCGTCCAGTTTTCATGACTCATGCGGAACCGCCTCCCCTTTCACTTTTTCCAGTGCAGCTTTGAGATCCTGCTTCAAATCGGAGACGTGCTCGATTCCGACTGAAAAGCGCAGAAGCCTGTTGCAGACGCCGTTTGCAATTCGGATGTCTTCCGGGATATCCATGTGGGTCTGTGTCGCCGGGTAGGTGATGAAGCTTTCGACTCCGCCGAGGCTTTCGGCGAAACAGATCGTCTTGAGATTTTTTAGAAACGGATTGACCCATTCTTCTTTTTGAACGCGGAATGACAGCATGCCGCCTTTTCCCGGATAAAGAACATCGGCAATTTCCTCCTGCTCTTCCAAAAAGGCCGCGAGCTCCCGCGCGTTTTCCTGATGCTGTCTCATCCTAAGAGCGAGCGTCTTCAACCCTCTCATTAAGAGCCACGAATCGAACGGCGATAAAACCGCGCCGATGGCATTTTGGTGCTGGAACATTTCCTCAGACAGCTCTTCGCCTTTTGCGACGACAAGCCCCGCCAAAAGATCGTTATGACCGCCCAAATACTTCGTCGCGCTGTGAATGACAAGATCAGCGCCTAGCTCAATCGGCCTTTGCAGAACCGGTGTATAAAACGTATTGTCGACAATGAGCAGCAAGTCGTTCTCTTTGGCGATTTGCGCAATTTTTTGAATGTCTGCTTCCTGCATGAGCGGATTTGTCGGCGTTTCTACAAACAGTGCCTTCGTATTGTCCGTGATTTTCGACTTGATACAGTCTTCGTCTGAAAAATCATCGTATAAAAAGCGCAGTCCGTATTTCTTCCATTCGTTTTCAAAAAGGCGGTATGTTCCCCCGTATAAATCGGATGAAACGATGAGCTCATCCCCGCTTTGAAACAGAGCCATGATCGTCTGAATGGCAGCCATACCAGAACTGAACGCAAAGCCGCGCGTTCCCCCTTCTAGTTTCGCGATTGCATCTTCTACAAGCTGTCTTGTCGGATTTTTTGTGCGAATGTAATCAAATCCTGTGGATTCCCCGATTCCTTTGTGCCTGTACGCAGAAGAGAAATAAACGGGAGGATTGACGGTTCCGGTTATTTCGTCACTGCGGTTGCCGATTTGCGCCAGCGTTGTTTGTACATGTTCAGTCATATGACACCATCCTTTAAAAAGTAAAAACCCCTTCTTCATAAGAAGAAGGGGGATTATTCGCTTCTTCTTATCTTCCAAGCATCCGCTTGCTGGATTTAGCACCTTGGTGCACTGACGTCGTCAGTGCAGACCGGTTGCTGAGGTTTCAAAGGGCCAGTCCCTCCACCTCTCGTGATAAGAATCTCTTCAATATTCTGATTGTTCTTTACTTTAACCTAATTCAAGACATTTTTCAAGGGTCATTTTTAAATCTTTCTTTATATTGAACATGGTATGATGAAACCAAATGACGGAACCGGAGGAATCAGATGCCCAAAACAGAGCGTTTAATCGAATTGATGATGACCATTCATACAAAACGAAAATTTACGGCCGGGGAGCTCGCGGTGGAATTCGGAGTTTCCTACCGCACGGTTCTCCGCGATCTGGACGAGCTCAGCGCACTCGGCGTTCCGATCTATTCTGAAACAGGCGCGAACGGAGGCTATTATTTGCTGAATGAGCCGGTGCTTCCGCCGCTCTTTTTCACACAATCGGAGGCGGCGGCTATGTTTTTCGCGTATCAATCTTTGCAGTTCTTCGGATCGCTCCCCTTTGATGCGGAAACGCGGATGGTTTTAAAAAAGTTCTACCGCCACCTTCCCCCGGAAACACAGGAGCGGATTGATGCGATGAAAGACAGAATCGTGTTCTGGAATCCGCATCGCCCAAAAGCCGCCGAACATTTAGAGACGCTTCTTGACGCAGCCGTCACTCAATCCGTTTTGACGGTCGTTTATGACGGAACTGACGAGTGCACGGAGAGATCCATCCAGCCTATCGGCTTATACAGCTGGAACGGCTTCTGGTACTGTCCGGCCTATTGCTTTAAAAGGCAGGCGTTCAGACTGTTCCGCGCCGACCGCATCCTCCGTGCGGAAAAAGCGGACAGCGGGCAGGCCCGCCAGCTTCCCTATCCATCAGTTCTCAGCTGGATCAAACATTCGGAGAGCGAGTGCCCTGAACCGGTGCGGCTGCAAGCGGAACTGACACGTAGAGGAGCCAGGCGGGCTGCGGCTGATGTGGATTTATTCAAGATCCTCACCATGCGGGATGACGGAACGGGGGCGATCGATGCCAGTATCCCCAGGTCTGAACTTGAGTATTTCGGAGAACTTTTGTGGAATCTCGGCGCTGAGGTAACTGTAACAGAACCCGCGGAAATCAAGCTTCATCTGAAACGGAAGGCTGCTGACATTTTAGCGAGGTACGGCTGACTTTTTTTAAGAATCATGACAAGACCTGTCAGGATTAGGTGATACTTTTAGAATAAAAGCAAATGGAAAGGATGAAGCAAATGAATCAAGTTCAAGCGCTGCGCGGCGATTTGTTCCACGAATTGGAGACGGGCATCCGCTCCACGTGTCATCTTCTGAAAAAAGTGAAGGAATCTGACTGGTCTTACCGGCCCGCCGACCGCATGCGAAGCCTGAAAGAACTGGCAAGCCATCTGACGGCCATCCCAGAAGCCGACTTGGCCATCATGCAGGAAAAGGAAGAGGACGTCATCGCCCGGATTGAAAAGAAATATGGTGCTTTGCAGTCGGCTGACCAAATGGCTGCAGCTATGCAGAAAGGATTCGACGCTTTTCAAACGTATATGACTTCCCTCTCCGACGAGGATTTTTTGACAAAAAAAACAAAGCCGTTTTACCTCGATGAAGGGATGACCCAAAGCCGCTGGCTGACGGAAACGCTCACCCACATCTTCCATCACAGGGCCCAGCTGTTTAATTATTTAAAACAGCTCGGCTATGACGTCAACATGTTCGACCTGTATCTATAAAAGGGGGCATCTGATAAAAAAAAGAAACGCGGCATATGTGATCTGTCCTTCCTTGCACATCGCTCGCTTCGTCTTTGAAAAGCGCCGCATACATCAAAGCGCCCGCCCGGTTTCAAACGGTACCTTTCATCGGACCGAAAATGGTGCAGTGCGCCGTTGACTTAGGCTGTCATTCCTTCAGGCGACATCAAGCATGAATTTGATCATCCGCCTCGTAAAATTGAAAGGCTGCTGGGAAGACCTTGTGCCGAAGATGCGCTGCGATGCATCGTCCATTATAACCAACAATCCCGAAAGCGGCAAAAGCCGGCGGGATTTCACAGCGGAAAGAAAAAGGTACCGTGAGCGATACGGATACCCTCCGATAGACCGACAATGCCTTGGTACGAAAAAAAACGATCATAAAAAATCACGGCTGCCGAACAGTTCGGCAGCCCTTTTCGCTTCTTTCACAAGAGAATTTCGTGTTACAATGAATGGAAACGTTCACAAACATTATTTCTGGAGGAATTCACCTTGGCTATGAAAACAGGAGTCATTCAGGAGAAAAAGCTTTTTTCGGAAGAGCTCGGCGAGGAAATGGAGCTTCTCGTCTATTTGCCGTCCTCCTTCTCGCCGCTTTACAAATATCATGTGATCATCGCACAGGATGGACATGACTATTTCCGGCTCGGGCGCATCAGCAGACAGGTTGAAGAACTGTTGGCGAACGGTGAAATCGAAAGAAGCATCATCATCGGCATTCCGTACAAAAACGTACAGGAAAGAAGGCTTACATACCATCCGGAAGGGTCAAAATTCGAAGCGTATAAACGTTTTTTGGCAAATGAACTCGTCCCTTTCACCGACAGAGAGTATCCGACATATCAAGTCGGATCAGGCAGGACGCTGATAGGGGATTCGCTCGGAGGAACGGTTTCTCTCATGACGGCGCTTGACTACCCGAATATGTTCGGGAACGTCATTATGCAGTCACCTTATGTAGACCGCCATGTTCTCGATAAAGTGAAACAGTCCGATTCCCTGCAGCTTATTTCAATTTGCCACCAAATCGGCGAGAAGGAAACCGCCGTCAAAACGACCGATGATCAAATTTTGGATTTCACAGGTCCAAATGAGCAATTAAAAGAGTTGCTTGAATCAAAGCAGACAAACTACGATTTCAAAGCTTTTGACGGGGATCACAAATGGACGTACTGGCAGCCGCTCATCACCCCCGCTTTAAAAAAAATGCTGTAGCTCTCTGTATATCGGCCCATCTTTGATATACTAAACCATATCAATTGTTTAAGGAGGGAACAAAATGAAATACGGTATTGTGCTATTTCCATCAAAAAAACTTCAGGACATTGCAAATTCCTACCGAAAACGCTATGACCCGAATTACGCTTTAATTCCGCCCCACCTTACATTAAGAACGCCTTTTGAAGTGTCTGAAGACGAGATCTCAGGCGTCGTCCGACACTTGAGAGAGCTTTCAAAAGAGCTGAAACCGGTCACGCTGAAGATTACAAAATTCAGTTCCTTTGCCCCCGTCAATAATGTCATTTACATGAAAGCCGAACCGACAGAGGAATTGATGCAGCTTCATGAAAAAATGTACAGCGGCGTTTTGGAAGACAAACCCGAATACGCGTTTGTTCCCCATGTCACAGTCGCACAAAAGCTGTCAGATGATGAGCATTCCGACGTCCTCGGCACGCTGAAAATGAGAGACGCGTCACACGAAGAAGTCATCGACCGCTTTCACCTGCTTTACCAATTGGACAACGGATCATGGACCGTCTATGAAACTTTTATTTTAGGAGCGTGAAGAAAGCCAGTGGAAGCCGTCATTGTGAAGAATCAACAACAGCTTGAAGACGCCTTCTTTGTTAGAAAGGAAGTCTTTATCAAGGAGCAGCACGTATCACCGGAAGAAGAAATGGATCATCTTGATCAGGAATCTTCACATCTCGTCATCTATGACGAAAAAGAGCCGATCGGCGCTGGCCGGCTCCGGCTTGTCGACGGCTACGGCAAACTTGAACGAATCTGTGTGCTGAAAAGCCACCGCTCCCTCGGCGTCGGCAACCTGATCATTCAGGCGCTTGAAGAGGAAGCCGCCAAGCAAGGCGCGTCTCAATTTATGCTGAACGCGCAGACACAGGCTGTTCCCTTTTACGAAAAACACGGCTATAAAGTCGTGTCTGAAGAATTTTCAGATGCGAATATTCCCCATGTCAAAATGGTCAAAAAGTAACCGTTCCGCTTTTTAAGCGGAACGGTTTTTCTTTTCCTCAGAAAACATTTCATAGTTTGTTCATCTTTTGTTTATCGTTTATTCAACATTGTCTATTAAAGTTGTTTCTAAGCTTTTACAAAGCCCTACACAAAATAGACGGGAGGTAACAGCCGAATGCCGTTATGAACAAAAAAAACATCCCCACACTCGTTCGTTTCGGGACAGTCGGAGCCGGGAACACACTCGTTGATTTCGTCGTGTTTTTCCTCCTTACGTCGCTCCACGTCCCCTACCTGGCCGCACAGTTGTTTTCCTATTCGGCAGGCGTGGCAAACAGCTATATCTGGAATCGGACATGGACGTTTCAAGTAAAAGAAAAAGCGCATGGCGCGGAAATCGTCCGGTTTATCATGATCAATCTTGCAGCAGCGGGCGCTACATTTGTCCTTCTGTACATTTTTCAAAAAGCCGGCCTGTCCCTTTTTATCAGCAAGATGTCCGCAACAGTCGCAGGAATGGCCATCAACTTTACCGGAAACAAGCTTTGGGTGTTTCAAGAACCCGGCACAGATTCATAAAAAAGACCAGGAGTGAATAACCATGAAAGTAAAAAAAGCAGTCATCCCAGCAGCCGGATTAGGTACGAGATTTTTGCCGGCAACAAAAGCGCAGCCGAAAGAAATGCTGCCGATTGTCGATAAACCGGCCATACAATATATCGTGGAAGAAGCTGTCCAATCAGGCATTGAAGACATCCTTATCATTACAGGAAGAAATAAGCGTTCGATTGAAGACCATTTTGACCGCTCTGTGGAACTTGAGCAAAACCTGCTGGCCAAAGGAAAAAACGATGTGTTAAAAGAGATACGCGAGATCGCCGATATGGCGAATATTCATTATATCCGGCAAAAGGAGCCCATCGGCCTCGGACATGCAGTGTTATCGGCCAAGCATTTCATCGGTGATGAGCCGTTTGCCGTCCTCCTCGGCGACGATATCATGGTGTCAGAAACACCGGCGCTTAGGCAGCTGCTCGAAGTATATGAAGAATATCAGACCGAAGTGATCGGCGTTCAGCCCGTCGATCCAGCGGACGTGAGCAAATACGGCATCATTCAGACATCCGCGCAAAAGAACAAAGTGTATCAAATCGACGATCTTGTAGAAAAGCCGACCGTCAAAGATGCGCCTTCAAATATCGCGGTCATGGGCCGCTATGTGCTGAGGCCTTCGATTTTCCCTGTGCTCGAACAAACGAAGCGCGGCGCGGGAAATGAAATTCAGCTGACTGACGCACTAAGGGAAATCTGCCGGGAACAAAGCATGTATGCGCGCAAATTGAAAGGAAGCCGCTTTGATATCGGCGACAAGCTGGGCAGCTTTAAAGCGAGTACGGAAATCGCCCTCATGCGGGACGAGATGCGGCCAAAACTGCTCGCCTACCTGGAGAGCGTCTTAAAAAAAGAAGCGCAGAAAGGAGCATGGCAATGACATCCGTACTCGTAACAGGAGGAGCCGGATACATCGGCAGCCACACCGTACTCGAATTGACAAAGCAAAACCGCTCCGTCGTCGTGCTTGACAATTTATCTACCGGACACAGGGAAGCCGTCAGCGGGGTCAGCTTTTACGAAGGCGATATCGCTGATGCGGCACTTGTCAAAGCCATCATCAAACATCATGATGTCGATGCTGTCATCCATTTCGCCGCCAAAAGCCTTGTGTCCGAATCGATCGAAAAGCCTGAGATATACTTTAGGGAAAACACGCTAAAGTCTTGTGCATTTTTCGAAACGGCCATCAAGGAAGGCGTCAATAACATCGTCTTTTCGTCAACCGCCGCCGTATACGGCATCCCGGAGAAAGCCCCGATTAAAGAGGCTGCTCCCCTCTCCCCTGTCAATCCTTACGGGGAATCGAAGCTGATGATCGAAAAATATCTGCACTGGGTCGGAAAAACGCACGGTGTCAAATGGGCCGCCCTCCGCTACTTCAACGCCGCCGGCGCCGCTTTAAACGGAGCGATCGGCGAGGACCACGATCCCGAAAGCCACCTCATTCCCCTCGTCCTGCAGACGGCTTTGGGACAGCGAAAGCAGCTGTCCATTTTCGGAGAAGATTATTCGACGCCAGACGGAACCTGCATCAGGGATTATATTCACGTCCTCGATCTGGCTTCCGCCCACCTGGCTGCCCTTGATGGATTATATGAAGACAGACTGAAGCAAAATGTTTATAATGTAGGGACAGGGGCCGGACATTCCGTAAAAGAAATCATTGAAACCGCGGAAAACATGACAGAGCGAAGCATTGCAGCAAAAACGGACGAGCGCAGAGCGGGAGATCCGCCAGTGCTGGTGGCGGACAGCCGGACACTGGTGGAAGATACCGGATGGAAGCCGCAATACAGCGATTTGCAAACCATCATTCAAAGCGCATGGCAATGGCACAAAGCGCATCCGGACGGTTTTTGAGATTCGCTTATTTCCCCCGCGGGCGCCAGGGAAGCGTCCCGGCGGCTGCTCCAACGTTCGGCTGATGAAATCAAAAGCAGGGAGAAAAAACGAAAATGGGAAGCATAGTGAATGATATTTTAATGTGGCTGACCGATCTTGGCTATTTCGGCATTGCGATCGGTTTAATGATCGAAATCATCCCGAGTGAAATCGTACTCGCCTACGGCGGATACATGGTCTCAAACGGCTCGATTACGATAACAGGCGCCGTGATTGCCGGCGTCATCGGGGGAACGATTGCTCAATTGTTTTTATACTGGATCGGCTACTACGGCGGACGTCCGTTTTTATACAAATACGGAAAATACTTATTGATCCAAAAGCATCACATTCAAACAGCCGAAAAATGGTTTGAGAAATACGGCGGAGGCGTCGTCTTTTCTGCCCGCTTCATTCCCGTGGTCAGACACGCCATCTCCATTCCGGCCGGCATTGCGAAAATGCCGATTTTAAAATTCACGGGTCTGACCGTGCTGGCCATCATACCGTGGTCGATACTGTTCGTCTATCTCGGCGTACAGCTCGGCAGCCGGTGGGACCATGTTGAAAATGTAGCAAGAACGTACACGACTCCGATCATGCTCGGGGCGGCGGCTATGATCATTCTGTATTTCGGACTCAAAAAACTGCGCAGAAAATAACGAAAACCCCGGTATAAAAGCCGGGGTTTGTTTCATCTCTCAAACGGATTCATTGACGAAGCGCCCGCTTTCCGCCTTTTTCGCAACACGGCGGTTGAGCGCTTTTTTCCGCTTTTTTTCCTCGACCCGCCTAAAAGCCGCAGTCTGATTTTCCTCTCTTTTTTCGACTTCGCGGTAGGCGCGCTCGCTTGGGATATTGGCGGTTTTTTGTATATAAGCGTAGTTCGATTTTTGGCTGATGCTTCGATTGGCATACTGTATATATTGATCATTGCGGACAGGCGGCAAATATCCCATTCGATCTCCTCCTCATCAGCTTTAATTCCCAAAAATCTACTGTTTTAAACGGTTTTCATTTGATATGATAGACGTTGTCTCATGACACCAGACGACTACCCATTAATTGGAGGACCTCTTTTTGAAATGCGCCCGATTCAATAACCGAGACATTCATATACATACATATTCGAGAGAACACCTGCAATTCCTCTTTGATGAAGCAAGAAAAGACAGGATCACGTGTAAATATTGCGGCTTGCCGCTCAGACTGAAATTGTCGATTCATGAAGAGCCGCATTTTTTCCACCGGGAAAACGGGGATTTTTCTCAATGTGAAGCGGCTTGCTTAAATGAGAAGACAGAGCAGAAGACCAAACAGAACGATTATACTGAAAGCGGCGTTTTCCGCCTCCCGAAAGGCAAAGCGATCGGAGAGGAAAAGAAGGCGGACACGGACTTCTGGACGCCGCCTCGCGAAGCTTCCATCCATTCTCCTTTCTCTCCAGCGGCAGAAACGGCTCCGGAACCGGTCTTTCCGAATGTGCCGCTGAATGAGAAACAGCTTGCCGCCGTGACGGCCCCCGAAGAACCCCTTCTCGTTCTGGCCGGCGCGGGAAGCGGAAAAACGCGGGTATTAACCGCGCGAGCGGCTTATATGATATCCCGGCTCGATATCCCGCCTTCTGCCATATTGCTCGTCACATTCACGACAAAAGCTGTGAAAGAAATGAAAGAGCGGATGGCCTCGCTATACGGTTTGCCGATGCAGACTGTGAACCGCCTCGTGACAGGCACCTTCCACAGCTTTTTTTACAAAATTCTTTATCATCATGATCCGGCCAAATGGAATGGCGAGCACCTGCTGAAATGGGAATGGCAAAAAGAACAGTACATCAAAATGGCCCTTGCCGAAGAAGGGCTTGATGAAAAAGACTTTCCGGTTGACCAGGCGATCCAGCAGATCGGCTACTGGAAGAACGCTTATCTTCCGGGTGAACAGATTCCGCTTGAAGACGAATGGGAAAAGCGGGTTCACCGGCTGTACCGTCATTATGAAGAACAAAAAGCAGCGCGGCGCCAATTCGATTTCGACGATATGGCATCTGCGTGCTGGCAGCTGTTTCAAGAACAGCCGGACATTTTAAAGCGATATCAGACGCGCTTTCACGCGATTTTGATTGACGAATTTCAGGACATTAACCCTGTTCAATACGCCATCATCAAGCTCTTGGCAAGCCCCGAAAACAACCTGACCTGTGTCGGGGATGATGATCAGTCAATCTACGCGTTCAGAGGGAGCAGTCCTTCTTTTATACTCGATTTTGAAAAAGATTATCCGAAGGCGAAAACGGTCCGCCTCACGACGAATTACAGATCGAGCCATCCGATTGTGGCAAGCGCCGATATGGTCGTAAGGAAAAACAAAAAGCGTTTTCCGAAAACATTAAGCGCCGCGAGAGACGACCGCCAAAAACCGCTCTTATTTTATCCTTATGATGAAGAGGAAGAAGCGATTATGATCGTCTCTGATATCCAAGAAAAAATTGAAATGGGCGCAAAGCCTGATGACTTCGCCATCCTATACCGGACAAACAGCAGCGGCCGCGCCATTTTTGAACGTCTGCACCAGTCAGCCATTCCGTACACGGCTGAACAAGGCGTCCGGTCGTTTTACAGCAGGAGGATCGTCCGGCAGATGCTGGCCTATCTCTACTTAAGCCAAAATCAAGATGACGCGGAAGCCGTAAAGCAGATTTTACCCGCCCTCTTTCTCAAGCAGTCCGCTTTAAACACGCTTAAAGCGCTCTCGATTACAGAAGATTGCACAATGGTTCAGGCGCTTGAAAAATTGACTGACATTAAACCGTTTCAGCTTGATAAAATAAAAAAAATCGTTCCTTTTTTCCCAGGCTTAAAAACGATGAAGCCGGTTGAAGCCATCTCTTTCGCAGAAGAAAAGATGGGCTTTTCCGATTACCTGAAAAAGCGCGGAAACGAAGGGAACAAGCTCGAAAAAGGGTCTGACGATCTGCGGGATCTCAAAACTGCGGCAAAAAAATTCAAAACGATCCCCGAATTTCTTGAGCATGTCGATCATATGAGAGCCGCGGAAAAGCAAAAAGCTGACGGATACGGTGTTCAGCTTTTGACAATTCATCGTGCGAAAGGGCTTGAATTTAAAACGGTCTATATACTGGGAGTGCAGGACGGCTCGATTCCGCATGACTTTGCCCTGGAGACAGCGAGAAAAGGCGATGAAACCGCTCTTGAAGAAGAGCGGAGGCTGCTGTATGTCGCCATGACCCGGGCCGAGGACCGCCTGTATATCAGCGTCCCTTCCTTCAGAAGGGGAAGAACGGCATACCGCTCAAGGTTTTTACAGCCTATTTTACGCCCGAATCCACAAGTTCAGCTGCAATAAAAGACACCGTGCCCTCCTTTTATCGGAAGGCGCGGTGTTTATTTTTTGCTGTTCATCATTTTCGCGATCGTGTTGAAATCCATTTTTTCTTTGCCGCTTACAATGGATTCAACAATCTTATCTTCCATTTCCTTCGGAACCCGTTTATTCGCCAATTTAGCGACGCGCTTAATCACGCTGCGGACCGTATTTTCATCCTTGAAGTTGGCATTTTGCAGCGAATTTGCGAGCTGCATGACGTCATTCATGCTGACGCCCGTTTTCTTTTCGATGTTTTTGAAAAATTGATTGTCCATACCTATGCCTCCTTTTTGGGAGTGATACGCTATCTTATGCATGTTTGAAAAGCCTTGTGCTTTTCCCGCTCAAAAAGAAGAGAGCCCGGCACATATGCTGCCGCCGCCCTCTTCGCTTCAACTCAAAAACTAATATTTAAAAGAAGCGCCGACAATAATTAAAAGAATAAACAAGACAACGATCAATACAAACGTTGAACCATAGCCGCCGCCATAGCCGCCGCTGTAGCCACCGCCGTAGCCTCCGCAACAAAAGCCCATCTAAAGCACCTCCTTTTCTCCCTACACGATATGACAGTTGATAGGATTGGCTTGGATTGATGCATAGGGCTTCTGTGGATTATTTAAAAATGCCTGGCAGACTCCCGTCCTCTCCCAGCCATTTTTCGGCATTCTCCGCAAACGCTTCGATCTGCCTGCCGAACTGTTCGGCCGAGCGGTCAAATGTCTCCAGTTCCTTCTGCTGTTCAAAGAGCACCTTGTCATGGCCGGCTTGAGTTTGATCATGTTTGCGGTATATCGATTCAACCAGCTGTTCAAATAAATTCATCGCTTCCCCTCCTTATGATGGTGTATGCACCAGAAGAAAAATTGGCAACAAAAAAACCGGATGCATTCCGGCTTTTTTTGATATTAATAGGTTCTCTTTTTTTTGCCGCATCCGCAGCCTTTTTTCTTCACTTTTTTTGAGAAAGTGGACTGATGATTGCTGGAAGCGTTCGTTAATCGGCCTTGCTGCCTTCTTTTCACTTGTCTCATTGCATTCCTTCCTTTCTCATGCTTATACGCCATTATATGAGTCTTCTTTTCATAAGTTGCTAATGACAAATCCCCATTCAATCGAGCCATTTGGAAACGATCGTTTCCAATACTCCAGCCAGGCCGGCGATCGAAAGCAGAAGAATCAGCCATTCAGCAATGACCGGAACAAATGCGTAAAAAACAAGCAAAAACGCGGTACACCACACGCCCGTGCACCAATAGCAGCTCAGCAGCTCGCCGACCCACGCTCTCACGCCTTTTCCTTTCATGACAAGATACGTTTCGGTCTCTCCCGTTTTTTCGTTTTTTTCTTCAACCTCTTCATGAAACAGGCTTCTAAACGGCGCCATGATCGTGTCGAACACAATCAGCCTCGTCAGCCGAAATACCGCGATAGAAAATAAAAAAAATAAAAACCAGCTTTGTATCACAGGGCTCCCCCTTCCTGTTTCCAAATATATGCCGGAACCGCCTTCCCTAAAACAGCAAATTTGGGTGCTGAAATGTATGTTTTTCTCATTCCGCTATGGTACCGGTCTGCATTTAATAAAGTGTGGATAAGAAAGGAGTGAAAGTTATGTCGTTTCATGAAAAAGCCGAAGCGCTGTACGCAGAAACATTTGACGAATTACACCGGGAATATGACCAGCTCATTGAAGTAATTGATTCAGAACATGTCACGGTAAACACGGCAAACATAACAGCAGCTCTCTCTTTACAAGCCATCGTGATCTCTTTGACGATTTTATCGGCTCAGCTTGCGATCGAAGACGAGGATACAGCAGACATTGTCTCAGAACACCTTTTAGCCGTACACAGGCTGCAAAGCAGGAGAAGAGTCATCATCAAAGTCATCGGCAGCCGCAATGTCACCATTACGCTTTCCTCGCTGGAGATCCTGCTTTCCGTCCAAGTTTTAACCGAAGTGCTGATCGCGCTTATCACAGAGCTTGACATACTTTAAGCCTTCCTTTCTTTCTAATATTTTTAAAGAAATTGAGGTGAGAAACAATTGGCAGATTTTGAAAAACTTCAAGAGAACGTAGATCCGATAATGAAATCAGTTGTTAAAAATATCTTGAAAAATCGGGGAGTAACCAGCGATAAAGTTCGGACGCTCTCAGAAGAAGAAAAAGAAAATATTTTCAATATGCTGGAAGATCTAAAAAAACAAACCGATGCTTTGGTTCAAAAACAGAAAGAAAAAGCAGCCGCACCGAATGAAAAAGGGACAAAGAGAGAAAAGAACGCTGATGCGTCATCAGAAAATGGCGAGAGACCAAGAAGAAGAAGAAACAGAACAAATAGACTGAGAGAAAAACTTCGACAACGGAGGGAGCAAGAAAACACAGCAACAGCGGAAAATTCAACCGAGTCAGATACTTCAGCAGAAAAAAATGGGGATTTGTAGTAGGGTATCTGTCTTATACAAGTTAAGGAGTTACAACATTTAATAATAGTAAATGGAAGGAGGAAAAGAAATGGAAACAAGACCATATTCATGGATTGCGCTTGACCCGGAATGCGAACATCCAGGCAACGATTATCACCCTAGTTATCCTAAGAAAAAATTATGTGACGACTATACTTGCAACTGTGGTAGGAAAGGGCAAAATGGCTTTATCGATTCTGACCTAGATCAACTTCATCTTAACAAACAGCTCTCAGATGAAACGATCATCATTAAAGACTCTTGTGATGTTCAAGTCTCAACTGAAGACACACAAACGTTGGCATCAGTCATGACAGCTGCACAAACACTAGCTGTTACTATTATTCTCGCCATTATCGATGATCCTGATCTAGCCGAACTTGTCACAACTGATCTGTTGCAGGTAACTGCCAATAAACAAACGAACAGACAAAAATTGGTGATCGATAATTCCAGAAATGTACATGTCACAACCGAAGATACAGACACAGCTATCATCGTAAGCACATTTGTTCAAACTGTTGTAATCACCATCACCGCCCTTATCGTCGGCCTTCTATAATTCAAAAAGCAGAGCCAACCAGCTCTGCTTTTCTTCATTTTTATAGACGATTACCCACACCAACAAGGGCACGGGTACATATGTTGTTAAAGACTAAAGTCAAATATCCCTATAAAAAGGAGCTGAAATCCATGAGCTGCGGAAAACACCATGGCCGGCATGAAAATTGTGTATGCGATGCAGTAGAACAGATTATAAAAGAACAGGATGCCGTTGAGGAAACAACAGCGTGCTCGACAAGCTGCTTTGGCAACCTGCTGAGTCCGACGGTTTCCGGTAAAGACACGATTCCGTTCCTTTTGTACGACAAAAAAGGCGGACTGTTTTCAACATTTGGAAATGTCGGCGGATTTTCAGATGATATGCAGTGCTTCGAATCGATTTTCTTCCGGGCAGAAAGTCTCAAAGATTGCTGTGCAACGCTTTCAATCCTGAGGCCTGTGGACATAAACGGCGACACATTAAGCGTCTGCCATCCTTGTGACCCTGACTTTTTCGGGCTTGAAAAGACGGACTTTTGCATCGAGGTTGACTTGACTTGTTTCTGTGCGATTCAATGTCTGTCACCTGACCTAGTTGATCGCGCAGCAGACAAAAAACACAATCACCACCACGGTTAAAAGGTGTCAGGCTGCATCAAGCCGGCCGATATGATCGGCTTGATGCCAGTCTTTTCACGAAAGCTGCCGGCTTTCGGCAGCTCCTTTTACCAATAGAAAGGCCAGGCCGAAAAACGAAATTTTAAATCCTGAACTAGGAGGGATCATAACATGACGAAATGTTCAGCCGAAAATTGCGTGTGCGAAGCCGTTGAAAACATTCACGATCTGCAAAACGCCATTGAGGAAGAAGGCTGCCCGACAAGCTGCTTCAGCAACCTGCTTTCCCCTTCGAGACACTTAGGCGACACCATTCCGTTTATTTTATACACTTCTAAGTCTAAGCCGTTCGTAGCGTTTGGAAATGTCGGAGAACTTCAGGCAGGTCCTTGCTTCAGCACCGTGTTTTTCAGAGTTGAAAACATTGATGACTGCTGCGCTACATTGAGACTGTTGATTGCCTTTGATGATAATCGCCGCGTTCTCGATTTCACAGAAGATAAAGACAAAATTTGCGATGTGTTCCGCTTGGAAAAAACAAGTTTCTGCATTGAAGTCGATCTGGAATGCTTCTGTGCGATCGAATGCTTAAATCCAAAACTGATCAATCGTTCAAATTAAAAAGTCCCTGAATCGGGACTTTTTTTATCTTGTGTATTTAAAAGCCGAGCGGGTGCAAGGAGGTAATGCTCTCGATCGGCAGTTCCGCCGGAGCCCCTTTGCTCGACGTTCTGACAAAGACGGAATCGCCCTTCTTTCCGACGATCGTTCCCCTGTATGTCTTCCCGTCTGCTTCAATGAGACAAAGGGTTTTCGGCATATTGCCGGGAAGGCTTGCCAAAAAGTCGATTTTCTCGGCAATCGTCATCTTGCTGAGCGGCTTTTTAATCGGTTTGACTCCTTTTTCGGATCGATTCGCCTCATCGTTAAACACCGCTTCAGCTCCGTCTTTTTCGTCGGGCCGGACGGCTTCATCCTGCTGTTCCTTCCGCCGCGCTTTTTGTTCGGAAGCTTCGGGCTTTGCTTTCTTCTTTCTTTTAATCAGAATATCCTGCATGTTCGCCTCTGCCTTATCATAGTCCGGCTGCACAATATACATGAGCGGCTTTTGCTCCGCATCGTGTTTTCTGCTAGACATCTTGATCCCTCCGATCTGTTCATGGTATATCTATATGCAAAAAAGGAGAAATCAGAAGAAAAGAAAAAGCAATCCTTTAGCGGATTGCTTTTTTAGCGCTATTTTATCGCGCGATGATATGGTAGCCTGAATCAACATGCAGGTTTTCGCCGGTCATGCCGCGGGAAAGGTCGCTGAACAGGAAAGCAGCCGTGTCGCCGACTTCTTCCGGAGTCGTTGTGCGGCGAAGCGGCGCGCGCTCTTCGATTTCTTTTAAAATCGAGTTGAAGTCGCTGATTCCTTTTGCGGACAATGTCCGGATCGGCCCTGCGGAAATGCTGTTGACGCGGATTCCGTCTTTTCCGAGATCGCTCGCCAAGTATTTGACGCTGGCATCAAGCGATGCTTTCGCAACACCCATGACATTGTAGTTGGATACAACGCGCTCGCCGCCAAGGTATGTCAGCGTGACGATGCTTCCGCCTTCAGTCATGATGCCGCGCGCCGCTTTAGCGACCGCTGTCAGAGAGTAGGAGCTGATATTGTGTGCGAGCAGAAAACCGTCGCGGGTAGTATTTAAGTATTCGCCAGCCAAGTCTTCTTTGTTGGCGAAAGCGATGCAGTGTGCAATGCCGTGGATGACCCCGACTTCTTTTTTGATGTCGGCGAAGCATGCTTCAATTTCCTGGTCATTAGTGACATCACAAGGAAGTACGATTGAATCGTTTCGCTCCAAAGAATCAGCCAGCTCCTTGACCGATTTTTCAAGCCGCTCGCCCGCATACGTAAAAATCAGCCTTGCGCCTGCATTGTGAAGCGAGCGGGCGATTCCCCATGCGATGCTTCGTTTATTTGCTACACCCATGACGACGATATTCCGGCCTTCTAGTGATAAATTCATATGTATGAAATCCTCCTAATGATTAACATTTTATTAGTACCTGATCATAATATATAGTATCACAATTAATAGCAGGCTGACAATTTCAGAATATAAAAAGCGGCAGAGGCCGTTTTTGATGCTCTGCCGCGATATTGATTCTTTCTTATTGCGGGACTACAGTTCCAACCCTGCGTTGGATAACTTTTGATATGCAAAATGGTTGGTCGGTCCGTGGCCGGCTCCAAAATCAAGGCTGTGTACAACCGCTTCGTGGACGAAAGCCTCAGCGATGCGGAAAGCTCCTTGAATCCCGTTTCCTTTCGCTGATTGCGCCGTAAGAGCCGCGGCAAATGTACAGCCTGTTCCATGGGTATTTTTCGTCTTAATATAGGAATTGGTTTTTTCTGTGAACGTCTCTCCGTCGAAGAGGAGATCGGTTACTTTGCCATCCTCAGGCTGATGACCTCCCTTGATGATAATGTTGCGGACGCCCATTTCATGCAAGTCACGAGCTGCTTTTTTGCGGTCTTCCATTGTTTGAATGCTTCTCCCTGTCAGCACTTCGGCTTCGGGAATGTTTGGCGTTACCGCATAAGCAAGCGGAAGAAGGCGCCGTTTCAATGTTTCAACAGCTTCCTCATTCAATAGTGAAGCGCCGCCTTTGGCGATCATGACAGGATCGACGATCACACGTTTAAGCTCATATGCTGCAATTTTTTCAGCAGTGACCTCAATCATCTCCGCGCTCCACAGCATCCCTGTTTTCACGGCGTCAGGTTTTAAATCTTCTGCCACTGCATCAATCTGTGCGCCGAGCGCTTCCGGAGAAAGCGGGTAGACGCCGTGAACCCCTGTTGTATTTTGCGCAGTGACTGCTGTCAAAACTGTCATGCCGAAGACGCCAAGCTCCTGAAATGTTTTAATGTCGGCTTGAATGCCGGCTCCGCCTCCTGAATCCGATCCGGCGATTGTTAATGCTTTATATATGCTCATGATGTTTGCACTCCCTTCGGCCTTTTAGCCAATCCACCTGTGATATATCGTTTTCGCGCGATTGATGTCATTCGTTCCGTGAATTAAAGCACGTCCATCCCGAAAAATCACGAACTTAAAATCCTCCGCACGGCAGGAAACTAAATAAGGATTTCCCGTCACATTTAAACCGGCTTTTTTTAATTTGGCAGCAAGCGATTCCAGTTCCAGCGGCTGTTCCGCGGCCGGCCTGATCTGAACCGTTTGTCTGCCGCAAAGAACGGCTGCTTTTGTTTCGTTTTCAGCTGAAAGAAACGGAAACTCGCCTTTTCCGCACGTCGGACATGTCTCATGTTTAAGCGTGTCAGCCCGGACTTCAGACCGCTCATTTGTCCAAATATCAAATGAGCGGAGCATCCCTGACGGTTCATGCCCGGTCAGCAGCTTCAGGGCATCTGTTACCTGGTATGCGGCAACCTGCTGGACGACCGGACCGATCACCCCTGCTGTGTCGCACGTCATGGTATTCGCAGGCAAATGCCCCAAAAGACAATGAAGACACGGCGTTTTTCCCGGAATTACGCTATATGTGATGCCATAGCTTGCGACACACGCGCCGTACAGGAAAGGGATGCCTAATTTGACCGCCGCGTCGTTCATGATCAGCCGTGTTTCAAAATTATCCGTCGCATCGACGATCAGGGACGCTTCCTCCGCAAGCTCGAGCGCTTTTTCCGCAGTAACATCCGCTACGATTCCGGTTACTTGAACAGAGCTGTTGATCAGGCGCAGCCTTTTTTCAGCGGCGGCGGCCTTTGGCATATGATCAATCACATCCTGTTCCGTATAGAGCTGCTGGCGCTGGAGATTGCTCCATTCCACATAATCTCTGTCGGCTATCGTCAGCGAACCGACCCCGGCCCTCACCAGCATTTCTGCGCTGGCCGCGCCCAAAGCCCCAGCACCGATCACGAGGACGCGGGCGCGGCTTAATTTTTCCTGGCCGTCCGGTCCGATCGGGTGAAAGAGCTCCTGTCTTGAATACCTGCCGGTCAAATCGTCAACTTCCCTTCTTCAGGGCTGCTGGCGATGCCGTAGTTCTTTTCCGGAATTCGTCCGGCAAGATATCCGAGCCTGCCCGCTTCAACGGCAAACTTCATAGCCTTCGCCATTTGGACCGGATCTTTCGCCCCGCTCACTGCCGTGTTCAAAAGCACCCCGTCAGCACCGAGTTCCATTGCGTATGCCGCATCTTTCGGAGAACCGATTCCGGCATCCACGATAACGGGAACCTTAGCCTGTTCAATGATGAACGACAGGTTGAGCGGATTGATGATTCCTTGTCCCGAACCGATCGGAGAGGCCCCGGGCATAATGGCGTGCACGCCGAGCTCTTCAAGTTTTCTCGCGAGGACGACATCATCCGATGTATACGGCAGTACAATGAAGCCTTCTTCAAGCAAGGTTTCTGACGCCTTCAGCGTTTCTACCGGGTCCGGCAGAAGCGAACGGTCACAGCCGATCACTTCGACTTTGATCATGTCGCAAAGACCGCTTGCTTTGGCAAGCTTGGCGATCCGGACGGCTTCCTCAGCCGTTTTTGCTCCTGCCGTATTCGGCAAAAGCGTATAACGGCTTAAATCGAGCTGCTCCAAAAAATTAGGCTGAGATTCTTCAAAAATATTCATCCGTCTGACGGCAAACGTCAGGATCTCCGATTCAGATGCGCTGACGGCCTCTTTTTGAATCTCAAATGACGGATACTTCCCTGTACCGAGCAATAATCTTGATGAAAATTGACGATCTGCGATTTTTAACATAACGGTTTATCCCCCTCCGACAAAATGAACGATTTCGATGACATCGTGTTCTTCCAATTTGACCGTTTGATATTGGTCTTTTCCGATAATCCGCCTGTTTTTTTCAACAACGACAACACGATTTTCCAAATTGTAGGATGCGAGCAAATCATAAATCGTGCCGCCGTCGTCTCTCCACTCTATTTTCCGGCCGTTGAGCTGAATGTTCACCTGTGCACAGCCTCCTTTCGCTCCGCTTTAAACGCCTCGATCCACTCTGTTTTGACCGGATTGCCGAGGATCATGTCTGCCATCATCTCACCGGTTGCAGGTGCCAGGAGGATGCCGTTTCTGAAATGTCCGGCAGCAAACAAAATCCGGTCATTTTCAGGATGTCTTCCGATATACGGATTGCCATCCCCTGTTTCGGGACGCAACCCGGCCCAGCATTGGTCGATTTTCATGGATTCAATCCCAGGGAGCATCGACTTGGCTTTTCGGATCAACTCCTCGATTCCGCCAAGTTCCGGCTGCTCATTCCAGTCCCCGGGCTTCATCGTCGCGCCGACGACAAGCCTTCCGCTATGGCGCGGAACGATGTAGCAATGATCATGGTAAAGCGTTCTCGTCAAAGAGATGCCGTCATTCCATACGGACAGGCACTCCCCTTTGACGGGGTAAAACCTTTTGTCTAAGCCGATTTGTTTAAACAAAGCTCCGCTCCACACGCCGCTTGCAATGACAGCGTGCTCCGCCTCCGCTGTGCCGGAAGCGGACGTGACGCGGACGGCCCCCGCTTCGGATTCTATCGATAAAACGGGCGTATACTCGAAGACATCTGCACCGAGCATCCGGGCTCCCCTGGCAAATGCCCTGCACACTGCAGCCGGTTCGACATGGACGTCGTCCCTGATAAAATTGGCGCCGAGAATTCCTTTTCCGGCATTCGGTTCTAATTTATATACTTCATCAGCTTCAAGCCATTCCACAGAATCCAGTGCACCCATTTGCATCAGGTGTTCGCGGTCGCTTTCTGAAAATGCCAGCTTTAATATCCCTCCGTCATGCCTTCTGATATCAATGCCGCTTATGTCTTTCAATTCCCCCGTCAGGCGCTTATAGGCTTTTTGACTGGCTCTGGCAAATTCGAAAAAGGTACCGGGTTTATCGCATTCCGCATGGGCGCCGAGCATGCCCGCAGCCGCGCTCGTCGCTTTTTTGCCGACTTCCCCGCTTTCAAACACGGCCGTTTTTTTCCCCGCTTTCGCAAGATGATAAGCGATGGAAGTCCCGATGATGCCTCCGCCGATCACGATCGTATCATAGCGCTTTCTCATATGAATCTCCCTTCGCGAGACTGGCAAGCCGCGCGGCCGCCTCATTCGGTCTGTCATGGGAAAAGATCCCCGACATCACGGCGATGCCGTCTGCCATTTTGACTTCCGCCAGACGTTGTTCGGTAATCCCTCCGATCGCAATGACCGGAATGCGGACAGCCGCCTTCACTTCTGCCAAGCTCAGAGCTCCTCTTCCTTTCCGGCCCTTTTTACAGTCCGTTTCAAAAATGTGGCCGAACAGCACGTAATCTGCACCTTCAGTTTCAGCCTGCACCGCTTCTTCAGGTGAATGTACGGACTTTCCGATTTTCAAATGCGGAAAACGGCTTCTTACACTTTTGACGGAAAAGCCGTGTGAAGGCAGCTGAACCCGGTGAATATGATGAAACAAAGCAATATCCACCCTGTCGTTGATGATGAGCTTTCGCTTATCAACGCCTTCTTCGGCCAGGCGATCGATCAAACTTGATATTTCGCTTACTTTTTTTGACCTTTCCCTGATGTGGATAAAGTCAACGGCATCGTGAATCGAGATGATTTTTGCTGAAAGCTCTTCCACGGAGTGCTTGTCATCGGTGATCGCGTGCAGATGCAAGCTGATCCACCCCGCTTTTTGACCAGCTTTCTTTTTGATAGGCCATATCCCAGAACCGGTATTCGTAGAAGCTGGAGATGACGAAATTCTCCTTCATCTTCGCGCGCGTTTTCTCATCGGCGTTTTCAGCCAGCTCATCGAAGCGGTTGATCTGTTCCGTTACAGATTTTTTAAACCAGTCTCCTCCGTATGTCGCGATCCATTCCTGATAAATCGCGTTGTCAGGCCTGCACGTTTTCAGCGTTTCGCCGACGTCATAATAGAGCCAATAGCAAGGAAGCAAAGCAGCGAGTATTTCCGCAAAACTGCCGCTGACGACAGAACGGTACAAATGCGATGTGTACGCATACGCTGTCGGCGACGGCTGAAACGACTCCAGCTCTTCCTTTGTGATGCCCAATAGATCGGTGAATTTCCTGTGGAGCGACATCTCGGCTTCATATGTCCCTTTCGCGTGTTCGGCCATCCGGCTTGTCGTATATAGATCGTGAGCATATGCCGCTCCAAAGGATTGGACTTTGGCAAAGTGGGTCAAATAGTAGGAATCCTGCATGACATAGTATTTAAATCGGTCAACCGGAAGTGTGCCGTCTCCAATTCCTTGAATAAACGGATGGACAAAACTCCCTTCCCACCAAGTTGCAGCGCTGTTTCGGCATTCTTCTGAAAACTTCATTTCAAGGCTCCTCCTTCGATTCTGAACATAAAAAAACCACTTTCCCGCAAGGAAAGTGGTTTGGAATTTGCATATATACATACTCAAATACCGTGCCACTTCCCTACGCAGGTTTGAACCTGTTCAGGTTATGAGGGTCTAAAAGTCAAACTTTTATCTCAGCCCTTATCAAGGACTCCCCTAGTGGAAAACATTTCTTGTTCATTCAGTTTATACTTTAATCTTATCACGAATTGCAAAATGGTCAAGCATCAGTCTCCAAGCGTTTTTTTCAATTCCGCAATATATTCGCGCGAACCGGTGGCGATCAGCCTGTCACCCATTTGCAGCCTTGTATCCCCATGGGGCACGATGCTGTCAACCCCGCGGAAAATCCGGACGAAGATGACATCTCCCGTAAACGGAAACTCCCTTAACAGGACGCCGTCAAATCGCTCATTGCTCATATTGATCTGATACAGCGACGCATCCTGGTTCGTCAAAAGTTTCATAACGCCAGGCGCCTCGATAAGCGCGCGCAGCAGCGTTTTCGTGGAAAGCAGAATGGAGAATGTATCAATTCCGTTTTCTTTCAGCCTCGATTCGGCGTCTGGGGAATCTGCGCTGGCGATAATTCTCGCGACTTTCTGCTCCTTCGCATAAAGGGCGATCCCTGTATTGCGCTCTTCGCTGCCTGTCGCCACGACGAGTATATCCGTTTGGAAAACGCCGAATGATTGAAGCGTTTCGTATTCATAATCTGGCAAAACTTCAACGTCAAACACCGGATCCGCCAGCTTTTCTTCCTTCTTTTCCTGCCGGACATGCAGGATTCTGACGTGATAATCTTCTGGAGAAAGTTCAAGCGTGACCGGCAGCGTCATTTGATTCGCGCCGATAAAGGTGATCGTCTTTTTCTCTTTTTCGCTTTCCGTTTTCGGCATTAATTTTTTAAAGCCGGTCGGTGTGATGATGCATGTAATGACAGCCACCAAAATCAGCGCGCCGGACATCTGCGCGTCAATGATGCCGATGCGCTCGCCGATCGTTGTCGCCGCGATCACCAGAGAAAGCGTGGAAGTCAGGAGAAAACCGGAAGCCAGCACGGTTTTCATGTCATACCACTTTTTCAAAAACAGCACCGGAACGACTTTGCTGATTAACAGAGCCACAAACAGAAGCGGGATCATCACTAAAATTTTCGGATTGCCAAACAGCGACCAAATGTCCAATTTGACGCCTGTCATGACAAAGAAGATCGGGATGAGGAACCCGTAGCCGAATGAATCAAGCTGCTGAACGAGCTCTTTGTTCGGCGAAAGCAGCGAAACAAGCACCCCGGCTAAAAACGCGCCGAGAATGTTTTCTGCACCGAGCGACTCGGAAAGCGCCACGAGTACGATGATCAGCGTAAATATCGCCCTTGTGCCGATCTGGATCGTGCCTTTTGACAGCACTTCGACAAAAGGCCGCTTTTTAAATACCCTACCGAAAATGTATAAAACAACGCCGGCGGCAAATAAAATCATCAGCAGCCACATATTGCTGTTTTCGTCTCCGTAGATTGAGGCGAACACCGCAAGCAGTATCATCGTGACAAGATCGGCAATCACGGCGACAAGCAAAATAATCTGGCCGATATTCGTCTTCATGAGCCGCTCTTCCTTCAGCGTCGGAACGACAACCCCAAGCGAAATTGTTGAAATGATCAGCGTCATTAAAAAGGCGTTGTCAATAAATCCTGCCATGACAAAGCTGTAGGAGAGGCCGAGCGATAGTATAAAGACGGCAATAAAGATGACGGAAGCCGTTTTAAACGTATTCGGCGCTTCCTTTCCGCTCGGAAGCAGCTGCTTTTTCTTACCTTTTTCAAATACGGAAAAATCGATTTCAAGCCCGCTTAAAAACATTAAAAAGATAAATCCGAGCATCGATAAAGTTTCGAGCCAAGTATCGTGCTGAGCAACCAGATCGAACCCGCTTTTTCCGATAATAAGACCCATGATGATTTCAGCGACAACCACCGGTATGCTTAACCTGAAACGGTGCAGCAGGATGGGTGTTAAAAATGCGATAATCAGTACGACAACTAAAGATGAGACAGATGTGTGCTCCATAAACTGGTACCTCCTCTAAAACCGGTTTCCGGGTATGATTAGCGTTCCCTTTTTTAAAAATAAAAGGGGCATATTTTTGACATTTTCATGTGGGAAAAGAACCGTCGAAACTCTTTTCCCACAGGTGTAAAAATTGATTTTAACAATGCTCGCTCAGAAAAAAAAGTAATATGCCTGATTTTCTCCGGAGAAAGTTGCAGAAGCTTGATTTATACGGCTTGGGGCAATGTATATACATATGAAAAACAAACGGACTGGAGGCGAAAAAACGCATGAAATACGATGTTATCGGTGATATTCACGGGTGCTATGACGAAATGATTGCGCTGATTGAAAAACTCGGCTACTCGCTGACATCAGGAGTTCCCGTTCATCCGGAGAACAGAACACTTGTCTTTCTCGGGGATTTAACTGACAGAGGGCCAAAATCGCTGGAGGTCGTTGAATTTGTAGGACGGGCCGTTGAAGATGGAGCTGTGCGATATGTGCCCGGCAATCATTGCAACAAGCTGTACCGTTTTTTCAAGGGAAATCCGGTGAAGCTGCAGCACGGACTGGAAACGACGGCGGCCGAATACAGAAACCTTCCGAAACAAAAACAGAAGGATATCAGAGACCTTTTCATGCGCCTTTACGAAAAGGCTCCGCTTTACGAGATCCTGCATAACGGCGAACTTGTCGTTGCACATGCCGGCATCAAAGCGGAAGACATCGGCAAAAAGCCTGTCGGAAAAGTAAAACAGTTTGTGCTCTACGGAGATATTACAGGGGAAACGCTGCCAGACGGACGGCCAGTGAGACGGGACTGGGCCGCTCATTACAGAGGCGAGCCGTGGGTTGTATACGGCCATACTCCCGTCAAAAACCCGAGGATGATTCATCATACAATTAATATCGATACCGGTTGTGTATTCGGCAACAGGCTGACCGCTTTCAGATTCCCGGAACTGACAACCGAATCTGTTCCCTCCTCTTTGCCTTATGATGAGTCTAGATTCCGCATGGAGCCATAAAAATAGAGAGCCTATTCAGCTCTCTATCAACTGTCTCATATCATTCGGCACCGGCGCTTGGAACGTCAGCTCTTCCATTGTGAACGGATGAAAAAATGTCAGCCTCTCACTGTGGAGCGCCTGCCGATTGATGAAGCCGCGGGTTCCCCCGTACAGCGTATCACCGCACAAGGGATATCCGATATGACTCATATGGACGCGGATCTGATGGGTTCGCCCGGTTTCCAGACGGATAGAGACATCCGTCATGCCGCTGAAACGCCTGTTCACCCAAAAATGCGTCACTGCTTTTTGCCCGTCCGGGATTACCGCCCGCTCGATGATGCTCGATGATTTTCTCCCGATCGGCGCATCGATCGTTCCCTGCTCTTCCGCGATCAAACCGTGGACGACCGCTCGATATTGCCGTTTGACGGCTCCCTTTTTTTGCAGCCCCGATAAAAGCGAGTGGGCGAAGCGGTGCTTGGCAACAAGCATGACACCCGATGTATCGCGGTCAAGCCTGCTCACCAGGTGAACGGTCGCGTGTACGCCCGTCCGCTGGTAATAATGAATCAGACCGTTCGCCAGACTGCCTGATGGATGCTCACGCGAGGGAATCGACGAAATGCATGGCTGTTTATTTAAGACGAGGACATGGTCATCTTCGAACAAAATATGAAGCGGCACTTCTTCCGGTTGCAAAGATTCGCTCATTTTTTCCGGAGGAAACTGAATGACGAGCTCGTCCCCTTTTTGAAGAACGTATCTGACCGTTACATGCCCGCCGTTTACCAAAAGATCGCCGCCTCCGAATTTGATGTCCGTCAGCATCCTTTTTGAAATGCCCAGCCGCTGGACGTATTCTTTCAAAAGAACCCCGCTGTCCTCTTCTGTTATGATCTGTTTCATCAAAAAATCGCTCACAGCAAACCTTCCTATTCTCCTTTTCCGATAAAGGAATCCTGGACCCTTTTCCAAAACGGAAACGGCCTAAAGCGGGCAAACCTGATATTTTCGTTTGCGACGCGGCATTGAATCGACTTGACGTCTTTATGCAGCAATGTCAAGTGGTCAATCGCGACTTGAAACGTCACATCATTTATCGGTTTAATTAAACAAGTGTGATGCTCAGGCAGAATGAGCGGCGATCCGACCGTCCGAAACACCCGGTTGTTGATCGACGCCATTTCAGCCAGCTGGATCGCCCTGATGGACGGATGAATAATCGCACCGCCAAGCGCCTTGTTATATGCCGTACTTCCGGAAGGAGTCGACAGACAAAGGCCGTCGCCGCGGAACGTTTCAAAAAGTTCCCCTTTAATCTCGACATCCGTCACAAGCGTTCCTTCAATGCTCTTGATCGTACATTCGTTCAGCGCCAAATATCTCGCTTCATCGCTGCCGTCATTATAGCGGACGATGACTTCCAAAACCGGATATTCAACAATTTGATACGGCGTTTTCGCAATCGCGATCACGAGCTTTTCAATCTCACTCGGGACCCAGTCGGCATAAAAGCCGAGATGCCCGGTATGAACCCCGACAAAAGCCGTTTTGTCGAGGCGGCCGCTGTATTTGTGAAATGCGTATAAGAGCGTTCCGTCACCGCCGACGGAAATGACGATATCCGGCTCTTCTTCATCGCATTCGAGACCGAAGTCGAGCAGATACGTCTGAATTTTGCTTTTCAATGAATCAGAAACCGCATTTCCTTTGGACGATACCGCAAACTTCATCATTCCATCTCACTCCCCTAACCGTCATCCTCATCCTTTTTCTTGCGTGAAAACGCCGCCTGAGCCTCCTGAATCTCGCCCCTGATCTCAGACATTTCCATATCGAGCCTTGATGCTGCTTCCGAAGCTCTCTGAAGCCTTAATTTTACTTTTTCCGGAATGTTGCCGCTGTATTTATAATTTAAAGAATGCTCAATCGTCGCCCAAAAATTCATCGCCAGCGTCCGGATTTGAATTTCAACCAAAATCTGTTTTTCCCCGTTGATTGTCTGCAAAGGATACAGCACGACGAGATGGTAGGAGCGGTAGCCGCTCTCTTTATGTTCCGCGATATAGTCGCGCTTATCCACCACCGTGAAGTCCTTTCTCGCCAAAAGCATATCGACGACAATGCGAATATCCTCAAAAAATTGGCACATGATTCTGAGCCCGGCTATATCTTGCATGCTTTCAATGTTGTGCAGAGGAATGTTTTTTCGCTTGGCCTTCTCAAGAATACTCGGCACAGGCTTCACCCGCCCCGTCACGAATTCAATCGGCGAATGCTCTTCCTCGTATTCGTAAAGGGTCCGGATCCCTTTCAGCTTCACTTTCAGCTCTTCAACAGCCTGCCGGTACGGCGCTAAAAACTGCTCCCATTGTTTTTCATCCATAAACCTTCCCCCAATTTCATCGCCTTTTTTTCTAGAGGAATATCCGTTTCACTCTCTCTTCCATTTCTTCGCCATAATTTGCATTATCTTTAATATTCTCTATTAAATATCCGAGCTCATCATGGAACCCGTTAAGCTCCAGCTCCGTGTTTCCGATATGTAAAAACACAGGAAGACCGGCGTCAAGGGCCGCTTTAAGATCGGACCAGATGCCTTCGTTTAAAATGACGTATTCAAAGGATTCGTCCTGTTCAAGTATGTATACAAATGCAAAATGATCGGAGTCTGTCAGCATGCGTCCGGCCGGCTTCCGCTCCGCTCCGTCATTGATTTCGCTGGTCAACACCAGCCGGTCGTTTCGCAGATTGGCTTCTGTAATCTCAATTCTGTTCTGCATAATGCTCTCCTTTACAATAAAAGTACAGATTCATTTTATCATATCAGCTTCAATATTGATAAACGTTCCTTCTCAAGAGATAATAAGGAAAATGCAATTTTACGAGCTGAGAGGATGAAAAAATTAAAGAATGAGCCAGGAACTTGAAATCGAATTTAAAAATATGCTGACAAAAAAAGAATTTGAGAAAATCAAATCATATTATCAATTTTCCTCCGAGCAATTTGTTATACAAAAAAACCATTATTACGATACGCCTTCCTTCTCTTTAAAAGAAAAAGGAGCTGCCCTAAGAATTCGCGAAAAGCAGCAGCGATTTGTCCTGACATTAAAAGAACCGGCGCCTGTCGGACTGATGGAAACCCACCAGGAGCTGACCCGGAAGCCTGAAATCGAAACGTTCATGATTCCGCATGGGCCGGTATACGATCGTCTGAAGCGTCTCGGCATTGAAGCGGACGAGCTCATCCTTTTCGGAACGCTTGCGACAAGCCGTGCAGAAAAAAAATTGCCGCAGGGCTTAATTGTTTTGGATCACAGCCGATACTTAATGGTAGAAGACTTTGAAATCGAATTCGAAGTGACGGATTATGAACGCGGAAAACGGGATTTCTCTGAACTGCTGAAATCGTTCGGCATCCCTGAGCGTGAAACCAAAAACAAAATCGTCCGATTTTATGAGCAAAAACTTAAAGATCAATAAGGTGGGAAAACAATGAACGTCAACCATTTGGCCGCTCTCTTGGAACTTCAGGCGATACGGTCGTTTTATCCGGCTTCAGACAGCGGTTCCGAAGATGCGGGTTTTGATTTCAGCTCGATTTTAAACCAATATTTAAGCAATGTCGGCGGCTTGGAGTCTTCACAGCCCGCGGTTGCTCCGACTGTGTCGACAGCGTCTCAGCTTCAGGCCCCGCTGGCAGCTGAAAAGCCTGAGGCAATTGCGGCCGTCCCATCTGCCGCAGCGAAACCCGTCTCTTTCGGCGGCCAAAATCAGAACATTGACCAGATCATCAAAAACGCCGCAGAAAAATACGGGGTCGATGAGAAACTGATTCATGCCGTCGTCAAGCAGGAATCACGCTATCAAGAGAAAGCGGTCAGCCCGGCCGGCGCCATGGGCCTGATGCAGCTCATGCCGTCCACGGCGAAGGCGCTCGGCGTGAATAACGCTTTTGACCCCGTTCAAAATATAGAAGGCGGAACAAAATACTTAAAGCAGATGCTCGATAAATACAGCGGAAATGTGAAGCTCGCATTAGCGGCATACAATGCCGGACCGGGAAATGTCCAAAAGTACGGAGGCATTCCCCCTTTTAAAGAAACGCAAAATTATGTAAAAAAAATCACCTCAAATTACTACGCTTAAGCCGGAAAGGACGCTTTCCGGCTTTTTTTCCTGCATTTACCTCCTCTTTCATCCTCCCGGTATTAAAAATACACATTTAAGAAGCGAATATGATATGATATTTGAAACAAAACAGCGATTTTCGCCCGCAGGCAGAAGTCGGTTTGTTTGTAGAAATGGAACGAGGTTGCTAAAATAAGTATATACAATCGTGAAATAATAAATGATGCACAAGATAAATATTTTTTTGCAATAGGAATCGGTATATTTTCCTATTAGCCATATTAAAAGGAGTAGTCAACATGGGACAATCGTTTAACGCACCTTATGAAGCGATTGGAGAAGAGCTTCTATCGCAACTTGTTGATACTTTTTATGAACGTGTAAAGCGGCATCCGCTGCTCTACCCGATTTTTCCGGACGACTTAACGGAAACGGCAAGAAAGCAGAAGCAATTTTTAACGCAATATTTAGGCGGTCCGCCGCTTTATACAGAAGAACACGGACACCCGATACTGAGGGCGCGGCACCTGCCGTTTCCGATCACACCGGAACGGGCGGACGCATGGCTTTCGTGTATGAAAGAGGCAATGGATCATGTCGGTTTAAAGGGCGAAATCAGGGAATTTCTTTTTGAAAGGCTGACATTGACAGCCAGACATATGGTAAATCAGCCGAAAATGGAGGATGGTTCACATTGACACTCAATCAGCGTGACCAATTTTTCTCCCATTGCCACGGACATCCGCAAAAACCGATGGAAATTTATATGTTTGTCGACCCTTTATCTCCCGAATGCTGGGCATTGGAGCCGGCGATCAAAAAGTTGAAAATCCGCTACGGCCGCTTTTTCACACTAAGGATCATCGCCGCATGCAGCATTACAGCGCTGAACGTTCAGAAACGCAAAAAGCGCCGGCTCGCAGAGGCATGGGAAAAGATCGCATGCAGGTCGGGCATGTCTTGCGACGGAACGCTCCTGCACGACAAAGCACTCTCTGCACCTTACCTTGCCTCGCTCGCTTTGAAAGCAGCGGAACTGCAAGGCAGAAAAGCAGGGCTGCAGTTTTTGAGATGCATGCAGGAAAGCTTGTTTCTCAATCAGCAGGATATCACTGAAGAACAGGTGCTTTTAGCGATTGCAGAGCACACGCAGCTCGATTTGGAGGAATTCAAAAGGGATCTTCATTCGCAGAGCGCCGTGAAAGCCCTGCAATGCGATTTAAAAATCGCTGCCGAAATGGAAGTGGCATCTGTTCCGACTCTTACGTTTTTCAACAGCCTCCGCGAAGGAGAAGGCTTAAAGGTAACCGGAAATTATTCATATGAAATTTACGAAGAAGTATTGTTTGAAATGCTTGGCGATGAGCCGAAGCCTTCACAAACACCTCCGCTCGAACTTTTTATCGAATACTTTCAATTTGTAGCCGACAAAGAGATTGCCGTCGTTTACGACTGGACGCTTGAACAGGTGGAACGGGAAATGAAAAAGCTCGCGTTCGCCCGCAAAGTCGAAAGAGTGGAAGCGAAACACGGCATGTTCTGGCGCTATATAAATGAACATCACGATGCCGGTCCGCTCTATCAATGCGAAAAATAGCACGGGTTTCTCCCGTGTTTTTTATCGCACAAAAAACGAACACACGTTCCTCTTTAAAGCAGTAAGAAACCGCGCCGGGATAAGCGCGGTTTCTATTATGTCTTAACGACAACAAAGGGGATGGGAGAAATTTTTCACGGTCAAACAAAGGGGTAAATGTTTGTTTGTGATCAATTTCACATCTTTATAATATCAAATCATGTCGAGTTTTGACAACTGATTTCATTAGTTTTCACATTTTTGTCACAAAAACATAAATAATAGATGTCCATCATATGATCAAAGTAACAAAGAAAACGAGCCCGACGCACGCTGCCAAACCCCGAATTATGCGGACTGGCGCCCGGTTTTGCCGGTCTTATTGCGCTTCGTCGCCCCCTTAATATTTTATCAGTCCTTAGGAGGGTTTTTATGCTTCAGATCATTTTGGGACTTGCATCAATTTTATTTTTTTTCGTCTTGAATATTTTAGGTTTGATGAATATGCTACCCCTTTATATTACGTCTCCCCTATTATTTATATCAATCCTTTTTACGATCAGCCGCCTCAACCACCGCAAAACGTTTAAAGGTTTTTGACATCATCGCGAACAAGGCTGCCGGTAGACCGGCAGCCTCTTTCATGCATACGCCTTTTATGAATGATTGACTTTTTGCAGGAGTTCTTCCATTTCATTCAGCTGCTCTTCAAACTTTTTGCACGCAGCTTCGATCGGCTCTGAAGACGTCATATCGACGCCGGCTTTTTTCAGCACTTCAATCGGATAATCCGAGCTTCCAGCTTTCAAGAACTCAATATAGCGGTCAACAGCCGATTTGCCTTCTTTTAAAATCTGCTGGCTGAGCGCCTGAGCTGCACTGAAGCCTGTCGCATACTGATATACATAATAATTGTAATAGAAATGCGGAATTCTTGACCACTCAAGACCGATTTCCTTATCAATCTCAATATTGTCTCCGAAATATTTCTTATTCAAATCATAGTATATGCTCGTTAACAGCTCAGGTGTCAGCGGTTCCCCTTCCTGGGCTTTGACATGGATCTCATGTTCAAATTCGGCAAACATCGTCTGTCTGAAAACCGTTCCTTTAAAGCCTTCGAGCATATGATTCAAAATATAGAGCCGCTGTTTTTCATCTTCGATTGTATTCAGCAGGTATTCTCCCAACAGCGCTTCATTCGTCGTAGAAGCAACTTCGGCTACGAAAATGCTGTAGTTACCGTACGGGTAAGGCTGATATTTTCTCGTATAGTAGCTGTGCACGGAATGGCCGAATTCATGGACGAGCGTAAACAGATTGTTGACGTTGTCCTGCCAGTTCATCAAAATATACGGATTGGTTCCGTAAGTTCCTGAAGAATAGGCGCCGCTTCGTTTTCCTTTGTTTTCATACACATCGACCCAGCGGTTGTTCAATCCTTCTTTCAGGATGGATGAATATTCTTCCCCCAAAGGCGCCAGACCCTTCAGCATATAGTCCTTTGCCTGCTCGTAAGTGACTTTCATTCCAGAATCCTTGACCAGAGGGGTATACAGGTCATACATGTGCACTTCATCAAGCTCAAGCACTTTTTTTCTAATCTCAACATAGCGGTGAAGAAGCGGGAGATGCTTGTTGATCGTGCTGACAAGATTGTCGTAGACTTCTTCAGGAATGCTGTTGCGCGACAAGGCAGCTTCCCGCGCCGATTTATAATGTTTAACCTTCGCATAAAAGTTGTCTTTTTTCACAGCTCCGCTGAGCGTGGAAGCTAGCGTGTTTTTAAAGCGGCCGTATGTTTCATAAACGGCCTTGAATGCCGCGCGGCGGACATCGCGGTTCTCGCTTTCCAAAAAGGTGATATAATTGCCGTGTGTGAGCTGCACCTTTTCTCCGTTTTCATCGGTGATCTCCGGAAATTCCATATCGGCGTTATTCAGCATGCCGAATGTATTGGAAGGAGATGAAAGAACATCAGACGCTTCGGCCAAAATCCCTTCCTCTTCCTCGCTAAGCACATGAGGGCGCTCTTTATTGATTTCTTCGAGAGCGTGTGAGTAAAGCTTTAATTCCTCTTTTTCCAACAGGAACTGCTGAAGCTTTTCTTCCTGAATCGATAATATTTCCGGCACCATGTAGGCCGTGGCGCTCGCAGCCTGAGTATAGAGGTTCGCCGCTTTATCATTGAGACCTTGGTAAAAAGAATTTCCCGTATCCTGATCATAGCGCATATGAGCGTAAGTATACAGCTTCCCGAGACGCTCCATCACCTTATCCTGATAAGTCAGCGCTTCATATAAATCATCGGCGGAATGGCCGAGCTTGCCCTTGAATTCGGAAAGCTTGGGCAGCAGTTCTTTAACGGCTTGAAATTCCTCGTTCCAAGCGTCATCTGACGGGAAGATATCCTCCAGTCTCCACGTGTCTTCTTGCTTCACCTCTTCTCTTGAAGGCAGTTTCTTCGATTTTTTTTCTTCAGCCACTGTCAATCCCCTCGCTTTCTTTACTCCAAGTCCATTGTTATCCAATAAACTTGTATTGTGTTCATCTTCTGTTTTTTCACCGTCTTTTGTCAAATCATATGCGAAAAAAAAGACACAAAATCCCGCCGTTAAAAAATAAAATACATATCTTTTGATCTGAAACAGTCCGGACACCACCTTCCTTTCTTTAGATTGAACGAAAGGCTTGATAATCATTCGGAAAAATAATGTTCATCCCTTTTTAACAGCGCCTCTAACCGCGGCTCCGGAACAAAAGAACCCGCGGAATAATAAAATTCCTCTTTCCTCACCAAAAATCCTTTTTTATGCAAAAAACAAATGTATTCACCGACGGCATCCGCAGCCGTTTGCCGCCCGCTCCATCTCAGCTTCAGCCTTTTGCCCTTGATGAGCCAGTCCATATAGTGAAGCGCAGACTGCAGGCGAAATGTATCATGCTTCGTTATAAATAAAAAAAGGTACCCTTGCCATACATAAACCGGGTGGGCAAAAATATAGCCTGACGGCACCGGGAGAAAGGCTTCTGAGGGAAAAAACGGGAGCGGAAGCTGATGATTTTCATAAAAGAGGGCGGCAATCTGCTTCGTTTCTTTTGATAAAAAACGCACGGCCGACATCCGAAAGCTGAGGATGTTCTTTTTCCAGCCTTTGAGCTGGAGAGGCGAACGGCTTTCTCGTTCTGTTACATTACGCCAGCTTGCTTCAGCAAGAGGAAGAAAGCGCAAGGATGCGGATGTTTTGTTTGTTTGAAAGGGAATGAGGTGTTCGAGGATGATGAAAGCCTTTTGTTCGGGGCAAAAAAACAGGAGCTTTGGGGGCTTGTCGCTTTTCTGAATGAACTGCCAGTGAAACCGCGAAAGCTGAAATAAATCCCCCGTCAAGCGTTTTATCCGGTTTCCGCCGAGAATCCATACGGGCTCGATTCCCAGTCTGAGAAAGCCTTCGGTCCTTTTGCGATACGCTGCGGCATTGAGATTCGCACATTGAAATTCAACCGCAACCTGGCGGGTTCCGTGTTCCAGCAGCAAATCGGGCCTTTGTCTGATCTCTTGCAAATACGGTTCAAGCACCGGGCGGAGTCCTTGTCTGCCAAGCCATTCGTACAACAGCCGCTTTCCTTTCAGGTGATAGGGGCTCTCCGGTTCATGGGGCACCGGACATGCTGCATCCGGCTTATGAGCGAAATGCGGAAGCTTGACGGAACCGATTTTCAGGTCGAGTTCACACCGGCACACCGGGCAGTAAAATGCATGTCTTTTTCTCAATCGCTTGAGATCTTCGGCTTTGTATCCGTCGGCAAGGCAGATGGTCCCGCCTTGATCGATCATTGCACTGAACATATTATCTCTCCTTCCTGTTTGATCTAGTATTCAACATTGGCGGGAGCTTTCCTTTATTTGAAAACGCTTCAAATCCAGGCCGATTTTATATAAAGTAGTATTATAGAACTCGAAATTTTGAGAAAAGGAGTTTTTGACATCAAACGGAAGCTGACCACCAAGCTCACATTGCTGATTCTTACCCTGCTTTTGCTCTTGCTTTCTGTCATGAGCGGCCTCTATTTAATTATTTTAGAAAATTCTTTAAAAACACAAATCCAGGCCAGAGCGCTCGATATGGCGAAAACGCTCGCCCACATGCCTTCCGTTCAGAAAGCGTTTGAAACGGACGATCCGTCTCGAACCCTTCAGCCAATTGCAGAAAATGCGAGAAAACAGTCCGGTGCGCAATACATCGTGATCGGCTCGGCGGATGCGATTCGCTATGCTCATCCGGACCCTGGAAAAATCGGCAAACCAATGGTCGGCGGAGACAATCGGCGCGCCCTTGAAAAAGGTGAAGCATACGTTTCGGAAGCCGTCGGCACGCTTGGCCCGGCCATCAGGGGCAAAGCGCCGATCCATAATGAAAACGGCGAAATCGTCGGCATCATCTCAGTCGGTTTTTTAATAGAAAATATTCAGGACATCGTCTATCAATATCAGTCAAAATTCATATTTTTATTGGGATTTGTCGTGCTGATGGGGATTTTGGGAGCCGTCTATATTTCCCGCAATGTCAAAAAGTCCATTTTCGGCCTTGAGCCTTATGAAATTAATCAATTATATACTGAAAAGCAGGCGATTACAGAATCTGTGCACGAGGCCTTGATCGCCATCAATAAACATGAAGAAATCACGCTTTTGAATAGAAAAGCGTGTGAGCTGCTTCGTGTCGAAAGCGAAGATCAGTGGCTCGGCAAACCGATTTCCGAGCTTCTTCCGGATACGCTGCTCCCCGAAGTGCTGAAAACGAAAACGGCGCAAAAAGATCAGGAATTAACGATCGGAAACGAAGAATTAATCGTCAACAGAGTGCCGATTTTCGAAAACGAAAAAATCCGCGGCGCCGTTGCGAGCTTCAGGAGAAAGACGGATATTGACGAACTCTCCAAAAAGCTGGCGCAAACTTCGCAATACGCGGAAGGTCTGAGAGCCCAGACCCACGAATATTCAAACAAGCTGAATACAATCGCGGGACTGATTCAGCTGGAAAGCTATCCTGAAGCACTCGAGTTGATCCAAAAAGAGAATAAAAGCCATCAGGATATGCTGCAATTTCTCATCCATTCGATTCCAGATCCGCTTCTTTCCGGGTTGCTGCTGGGTAAGGTCAACCGTGCCAAAGAGCTGCACATCAACCTGGAAATTGATGAAAGCTCAAAATTGAACGCTTTGCCGGACGAAATGGATAAGGGAAAATTCATTACGATTTTAGGAAATTTGATTGAGAATGCCTTTGACGCCGTTTCCCACAAAAAAGACCGCAGCATCCTTGTCTTTTTGTCAGACGGTGCAGATCACATATTAATTGAAGTCGAAGACTCGGGAGACGGGATTCCAAAGGGGGAACAGGAGCGGATCTTTCAAAAGTTTTATTCGACAAAAACGGCAAACCACCGCGGCCTCGGCCTCTTTTTAGTTAAAGAAGCCGTCAATGCGTTAAACGGGCAAATTAAAGCGGACAAAAGCGACCTTGGCGGAGCATTGTTTACTGTCGTGATACCAAAATAGAGAAACGCTGGGGGACTGACCTATGAAAGCATTACAAGTATTTATCGTAGAGGATGACATCAGAAACGCTGACATCCACCAAAAACTGATCAGCAAAATTGATGGATTTTCTGTCATTGGAATCGCGGAAAATTTTCAAGATGCAAAAGATTTGCTTCCGGACGTGAAGCCCGACCTTGTCCTGCTCGACATTTTTCTGCCGGACGGCTCCGGCATGGAGCTTCTCTGGCTGATCAGACAAACGCTCAGGCATACAGACGTCATGATGATTACGGCGGCTAAGGAAGTCGAATATGTTGAACAGGCGATTCGCGCGGGAGCCGTCGATTATTTGATCAAGCCGATTATGTTTTCCAGGCTGAAAGAAACGCTGTTAAACTATCGGTCTTACCGGCTCAAAGTAAATGAAATGTCTTCAATCGACCAGACAGACGTTGACAGCCTGATGGCAAAAAGGCGGAGCATCACGAAAGAACAAATTGCTAAAGCCGATTATCCGAAAGGAATCGACGGACTGACGCTGAAAAAAGTAGCCGGCGTTTTAAACAAAAGCGAAAACAGCGATGGCATCACCGCCGAAAGCCTCGGGCGCACCATCGGTGTCAGCCGGACGACCGCAAGGCGCTATTTAGAATTTTTAGCTGCCGAAAAGCATGTAAAAACAGAACTTTACTATGGAACCGTCGGGCGGCCCGAACGGCGCTACAAGCCCGTAAAAAATGAAAGTCCGGAAACGTAGCGTTCCGGACATCGACAGCTTAGCCTTCCAAATCGATCGACTTTTTATTTCTGTTCTTCATTGCCCGGGAAATCGGCGGCACGATGAGAGACAATAGAGCCGTAATCAATAAACCGATTGTGACGGGACTTTCAAAAAACACGGACAGGCTTCCTGATGACAGTGTCATCGCTTGTCTGAACGACTCTTCCATCAAACTTCCGAGAATAAAAGCCAAAATAAACGGAGCCGCTGGAAAAGACAGCACTCTCATAAAATATCCGAGAATTCCGAAGAACACGAGAATATAAAGGTGTACGACATTAAATGTCACAGCGTAGACGCCGATCAGGCAGAAAACAAATATGAGCGAAATCAAAAGCTGCTTCGGAATCAGAAGAATTTTTGACAAGAAAGGAATTAACGGCAAATTTAAAATCAGCAGAAATAAATTGCCGATATACATGCTTGCGATCACGCCCCAGAACACGTCGGGATGATCCGTAAGCATGAGCGGCCCCGGCTGAACGCCGACGACCAAAAGTGCGCCGAGCAGGACGGCCGTTGTCCCTGATCCGGGAATCCCGAGTGTCAGGAGAGGTACGAATGCGCCGCTCGTTGCCGCATTGTTCGAAGTCTCAGGAGCTGCGACTCCTTTAATATTTCCCTTGCCAAACGTTTCGGGATGTTTTGAGATTCTTTTCTCCGTAATATAAGAAATAAATGATGCAATCGTCGCTCCTGCACCAGGCAGGATGCCGAGCAGAAATCCGATGACCGAATGCCTTGCGATCGGTCCCGAAATCTCTTTCATTTCGCTTTTCGTCACCTTCAGGCTGCCGACCTGAGACGCTCCCTCTGTCATCGGCTTGTTCCGCGTCTTGATTAAAAACGCAACTTCAGCAAGTGCAAACAAACCGAGCGCCACGATCAGAAAATCGATTCCTTCCAGAAGGCTTGCCGCACCGAATGTAAACCGTTCGGTCCCCGTCTGCGGATCAATCCCGATGGTAGCCGTCATAAAGCCCAATGTCGCAGAGATCAGCGCTTTGACCGTCGATCCTTCGGAAAGGCTCGAAATTGCCACCAAGCCGAGCATCATCAATGCAAAATATTCTGTCGGCCCAAATGTCACCGCAATGTTTGCCATTGTCGGCGCGACGAGCATCAGCGCAACTACGGTGATCGTTCCGCCTGCAAAGGAGCAAATTGCAGCGATGGCAAGGGCTTTCCCCGCTTTCCCCTGCTTTGCCATCGGATAGCCGTCAAACGATGTCGCGACAGTGCCTGCCACTCCGGGGGCATTTAACAGAATCGATGATGTTGAACCGCCAAAGACCGCTCCGTAATAGACACCCGCCATCAAAATTAACGCGGAGGCCGGATCCATTCCATAGCTTAATGGGATCATAATGGCAATCGCGGTGATCGGCCCGAGCCCGGGCAGCATCCCAATAATCGTCCCGATCAGCACTCCGATAAAAGCGAACATGATATTCTGCAGAGTCAGCGCCACCTGAAACCCGTATAAAATACTATCTAACATTCACTTCCCTCCTTATGTTCGATTAAAAAGGCATAACCCCCTGCGGAAGCATGATGTTGAGTACATAATTGAATGAAAAATAAATTGTGCTGCTGAAAACCAGGGAAACGATCGCAGCAGTTTTCCAGTTCCGATATCCCAACACCGCGGGCAAAACGAGCAGCAGCATCACAGTAGATAGCAAAAATCCGATGAATTCTAAAACGGAAATGTAGATCAACAGAGAAACAACACAAAGCATCATGACCTTAACGTCTTTTTTCTGCAGCTGAAACAGCTTTTTCACCGTTGTATCCTTTTGATCTTTTTCAAAAAACAGAAATATGCCTAATATGAGAAGCAATATGCCTAAACTTTTCGGCAGCACATCCGCATCGATCACCGCGTACGGATAGCTGTCTAAATTAAAGCTGAGCGCCAGGTAAATGGCTGCTACAGCCAAAATGATGACAGAAACGGCCCGGTTTGTGATTCTCATGGTTTACACCAGCCTTTCTCGATTTCAGCATGCCGGTCGCGGGCTGTGCCGGGCGGGGCTTTTAGGCTCTGCGTACCGGCAACCCCGCGCGCGGAGACCGTTTTATTTGTCGCCCAATCCAATCTCATCAAGGAGCGCTTTCATTTCTTTATATTGAGTGTCAAGATAGTCCTTAAATTCTTGATGGCCCATAAAGTTATCCGTCCATCCATAGCTGTCCCGAATCGATTTCCAGCTGTCTTTTTCCATCATCTCTTTGATTTTTTCCTCATAATACTTTACGGCGGACTTACTCATTCCCGGAGGTCCCATAAATCCTCTCCAAACCGTAAATTCATCATCGATTCCCTGCTCTTTTAAAGTCGGGAAATCCTTGACGGTATCTCCTTTCATGCGTTCGGGAGCGGTGATGGCCAGCACTCTGACTTTTCCGGCTCGCGCTTGTTCGGCCGCTTCACCGACACCCGTCGAGTAGACGTCGGCTTTTTTGCCGAGCAGCATGCTCATCCCTGCGCCGTCTTGAGCCGTAATATATTTCAGCTTTTTCGCATCAACGCCCGCCTTTTGAACAGCGCTGACAAACTGCATGTGGTCCATGCTTCCAGGAGAAGACGTCCCTACAATAGAAGCTGCTTTCGGATCTTTTTTAAGCGCATCCACAAGGTCTGTCATCGACTGATAAGGCGAATCTTTATGAACGACAAACGCTCCGTAATCGGCAATCACGCTTGCAATCGGCGTAAAATCATTGTGGCCGTACTGGGATTGTCCGTTTAAAGGCACGAACAAAATCGGCGGTGATGTAACAAACAACGTATGATTATCGCCTTTTTTGCGGTGGACATACGACCATCCGGACGCTCCACCGCCGCCCGGTTTGTTGACGACAGCCATCTTTTCAATCAATTTTTCTTCACCCATGATTTTCGAGATCGTTCTGGCCGTTGTATCCCATCCCCCGCCGGCTCCGGCAGGCGCGACGACCTCGATTGCTTTCGAAGGCTTAAAGTCTTTTTCATTCGCGGCTTTATTTGAAGCCGTGTTTCCGCCGCATCCTCCCAAAATCAGCGCAAACACAAGTAAAATCGTAAAGCCGTAACATCTGCCCCTCTTTGTCATGTTGTGCTCCCCCTTTATTGTAATCGCTTTCATTATAGCTTCCTCGTCTTTTCGTGCACAGTTTAACTGCATAATATTCTTTTTGTTCATAAAGTTCACAAAAAAACCTTCCCCGTAATGGAGAAGGTTAAAGCCGGCTTCAAAGGAAACCGGCTTTTTTATGCAAAGTGCTTTTTTATTGTATGAAGAGCATGATCCGCTGCAATCAGTTTTCCATACTCTTTCAGCATATGAATCGTCATCTTTGATTCTGAGGCATATTCCAGCAGAATGCTCAGCTGGTTTTCCACCTCTTCATCAGGCAGTTCATTGAAATCCACGAATAAATAATAGCGGTTTTCATGAGAGTACAATGTCGTTTGGCAACCGCTGACAGACATTTTTGACAGTGAGATTAAATCCTCAAAATCGTCAAATTTTAAAACAAACTGCAGTTTCTGCTCTTCTGCCTGCTCTTCTTTTTGAAAGTCGTCAAGCAAAGCATCAAGGCTTTCTTCTGCTACATGCTGTTTTTTATCTTCAGGAATCGGCAGTTCCAGCTTTTGTCCGTCTTTGGACAACTGAGCTCTTGTCACAATGATTTCCAATCCCTTGTCAAGGGCCTGCACTTGAATCCAAAGGGGGCCTTCAACGGCAAACTCTTCTTCTTCGTGCACTTCGTCCATCATTTCCCAAAAAAGCTCTTCACTGCGTTCTCGATTGTACCAAATTTCTTCTCTGTCAAACCCGCGGTCTTCGATATCACCGTAGGAAATATAAAACTTAACCGTGTGTTCGTTTATTCTTTCGATTTCCATTTGCCAACCTTCCCTTCTTTGTAAGATGTTGAAGGGATAACTAAGCTCCCAATTAATTGTACTTTACTACACTTTACCCATTACGTCCACTTCTTAACCTTATCCCTGATCAATCTTTATTTTCTATTTTATGATAAAAAAGGCGGAAAAGAAATAAAAACGCCTCCAAGGTCAAGCTAACATATTTTCCGGCCCGCTTCATATATTAGTTGTACAAGCAGCAGCTATTAATGCGGGGGCCTTTTTAGCAAGTCCCGATGCAAAGGCAAAGCGAGGTGCCAGTGGATGGAACACGATATACTGATGTCGTTCCTTGTGATCATCGGAATCGATCTCATACTTGGCGGCGACAACGCTGTTGTGATTGCAATGGCAAGCCGTCATTTGCCTCCCCGGCAAAGGCAAAAAGCGATCATCATCGGCACATTGATCGCCATCATGATGAGAATCGCGCTAACCATGGCAGCAGTATACCTGCTCGCGGTTCCTTATCTGCAATTTATCGGAGGAATCTTCCTTTTGTACTTAGGATATCAGCTTCTGATTGAGAAAAAAGATGCCCAGCATGTCAAAGGCGGGACATCTTTATTTAAGGCGATCCGCATCATCGTGATTGCCGACTTGTTCATGTCCCTTGATAATGTGATTGCGGTCGCCGGAGCCTCACACGGACGCCTGATGCTTGTCGTTGTCGGCCTGATGGTCTCCGTTCCGGTCATCATTTGGGGCAGCAGGCTGATTCAAGCGGCTCTTGCCAAATTTCCGCTCTTAATATACGCAGGAAGCGGACTGCTGGCTTATACTGGCGGCGAAATGATCGTCAGGGAGCAGGAGTTGTCTTCCTTTATGGCGCAGCACAGCACCCTCGAAATGCTGCTGCCCGTCCTTACGGTTATTTTTGTGATTTTAGCCAGTATTTATTATGAACAGACGAGTGAAAAGCATTAAAAAAAGAAGGCTGAAAAATTCAGCCTTCTCAGCGTGCCGACAAACCCTCGCATTCGTTGTCAGGGCCTGCGCGTCGGTGCTCACGAATTCCAACATTCGCTGCGCTCCGATGCTCGGCCTTCCTAGACTGCAAAGGTTTTCGGATCACGCTGAATCAAAAGTTGACAAAATCTAAACGATTTTGTCTACAACTAAAAGAAGGCTGAAAAATTCAGCCTTCTTTTAGTTTGCAAGACGCTGCGCTTCACGAAGCTGGAATGTGCGCACTTTGCGCGGCAGGAAGCGGCGGATTTCGTCTTCGTTGTATCCAACCTGCAGGCGCTTTTCGTCAATGATGATCGGACGGCGCAAAAGGCCCGGATGTTCATTGATGAGCTGGTACAGCTCTTGAAGCGGCATTGTTTCAAGGTTGACGTTCAGCTTTTGGAACACTTTGGAACGAGTTGAAATAATTTCGTCTGTTCCGTCCTCCGTCATTCGTAAAATCTCTTTTATTTCATCAATTGATAAAGGCTCTGAAAAAATATTTCTTTCCGTAAACGGAATATCATGTTCTTCTAGCCATGCGCGCGCCTTTCTGCAAGACGTGCAGCTTGGGGATGTATATAATGTAACCATATTGCTTCACTCCTTAAAAAGTAGAATGAAATTAGCGTATTCTTAAATTGAAATAACTCTAAAAAAGTAATCTTTATTGAGTATTATACTATAAAAAAGTAAGTGTGAACAGTCTGTAACAGAAATTTTTTGACAATCCAGCGACTTTTGCTTTTTTATGCCAGGTCTTATTCTCATTTAGCTTAATTCATCGAAAATGTTCTTCTGTTTATGATCGTCAACAATCGTAAGGACGTCATCCACATCTTCATAAGATTCTCCATACCATTTTTCATCTTTGTATGTATGGATTTTTTCGTACGTTTCTTTCATCGCGTCAAACACTTCTTTCTCTGTGTTTGATTTTGGAGACCAATACAGAATCTCCATTTTGTTCACTTTGCCGGTTGCGAGTGACCGGCGGCGGTAACCAATCGACTCAGCGTGTTTAAAGTTTTCCTTTTGATAAAATTTAAGACGTTTCGCCGTATCGGCATCATCTTCATCCACGGGCTCAACTTCGAGTAGGATCGGTTTGTTTTTCTTTTTCAGCTTCTCAATCAGCTTGGATCCAAGTCCCTGTCCTCGTGCGTCTTTAGAAACGAATAAATAGTCGATGAAAATAAAAGAGTCGAATTCGGCGTACATCAACACATGATGACGGCCTTCTTCTTTATGGTAAATATCGTTTTGTTCCTTTAACAATGCTTCCATATGCTCTTTTGATTTCATTTCTTCAATAGGGAAATACTCGCTAAGCTTCTCATACCAGTTCATTGATTTGCTCCTTATGGATGTTCTAATTTCACACTTTAGATATACCCGCTTTCTTTTTAGTTTAAACAAAATCTTTTTTAGAAAGGAGCTTCATTGAAGCTGAGCATGTTACCTACATATACTAAGACGGTTGTCTTACGCTAAGGTTTCAAATTTTTTCTCAAAAAAATTGCCGGCTGTGGTTCTGCATCAAAAAAGACAGCCTTGTGACGGCTGTCTTCCTGCTTCGTTTATTTGGATTGATAGGCTTTAAATTCTTCCTCTGTACACATGACGAAATGGCCGGGCTTTACTTCGCGGAGCTCCATCTGTTCGTCGCCTTTCAGCTGATGGACGGACGGATCATACGTCTTCCGCACGCGCGTGCGCTCATAATCCGGATCAGGCAGAGGAATGGCGGAAAGCAATGATTGTGTATACGGATGAAGCGGATTTTCATACAATTCATCTGCCGGCGCCAATTCAACAAGCTTCCCGAAATACATGACGCCGATCCTGTCGCTGATATATTTGACCATCGACAGATCGTGAGCGATGAAAAGGTATGTCAGTCCTCTTTCCTTTTGCAAATCCTTCATTAAATTGACGACTTGCGCCTGAATGGACACGTCCAGTGCAGAGATCGGTTCATCGGCAATGATGAATTCCGGTTCGACCGCCAGCGCCCTTGCGATTCCAATCCGCTGGCGCTGTCCGCCGGAAAACTCGTGCGGATAGCGGTTCGCGTGTTCTTTATTTAAGCCGACGAGATTGAGGAGTTCATGAACGCGCTCAAGCCGTTCTTTTTTCGTTTTGGCCAAACCGTGGATGTCAATACCTTCTGCGATGATGTCGGCAACCGTCATCCGCGGATTCAAGGATGCATACGGGTCCTGAAAAATCATCTGCATCTTCCGGTTGAATTCGAGAAGGTCCTTGGCAGACTTTTTGTCGTGGACATTCTTTCCCTTAAACAAGACTTCTCCGGAAGTCGCTTGATACAAACGAATGATCGAACGGCCGGTCGTCGACTTTCCGCAGCCGGACTCTCCGACAAGACCGAGCGTTTCCCCTTTGTAAATGTCAAAAGAGATTCCGTCAACAGCTTTTACAATCCCTTTCGGCGTTGAAAAGTGCTGTTTTAAATTCTTGATTTCGAGCAGTTTTTCTGCCATGTCATTCACCTTCTTTCACTTGAACCGGTTTTTCATACTGATTTTTAAACTCCTTCATCTTGCTTTTGACAGCCGCCGGAGGCTCGACTTTTGGAGCATCCGGATGCAAAAGCCATGACTTCACATAATGTGTATCAGATATTTTAAACATCGGCGGCTCCTGTTCAAAATCGATTTTCATTGCGTACGGGCTTCTTAACGCAAAGGCATCGCCCTTCGGCGGATTGGTCAAATCCGGCGGAGAGCCCGGTATCGCCATTAATTCCTCATCACCGTCATTGTCAAGGCTCGGCATTGAAGCCAGCAGCCCCCATGTATACGGATGCTTCGGATTGTAGAAAATCTCGTCGACCGTACCGATCTCCACAATCTGTCCCGCGTACATGACGGCGACTCTGTCGGCGACGTTCGCGACAACGCCGAGATCGTGCGTAATAAAAATGATGGATGTCTCGATCTTTTTCTGCAGGTCTTTCATCAGCTCTAAAATCTGCGCCTGAATCGTCACATCAAGAGCCGTTGTCGGTTCGTCCGCAATTAAAAGCTTTGGATTGGCCGCAAGCGCCATTGCGATGACGACGCGCTGCCGCATCCCGCCGCTGAATTCGTGCGGATACTGGTTGACGCGGCGTTCAGGCATCGGAATTCCGACAAGGCTGAGAAGCTCTACCGCCCGCTTATTGGCCTCTTCTTTTGAGATTTTTTCATGCTTAAACAGCACTTCTGTGATTTGGCGGCCGACTTTCATTGTAGGGTTCAAAGAAGTCATCGGATCCTGAAAGATCATGCCGATCTCTTTTCCCCTGATCGACTGCATCTCTTTTTCCGTTTTCGGAACCAGGTCTTGTCCGTCAAATAAGATTTGTCCGTTTTTAAAATAGCCCGGCGGCATCGGAATCAGTTTCATAATTGCCTGTGAAGTGACGCTTTTACCTGATCCGGATTCACCGACGATCGCAAGCGTCTCTCCTTTGTCAACATGAAAGTTGACGCCGCGGATCGCCTGTACTTCTCCGGCGTATGTTTTAAAAGAAATGGCTAAATCTTTCACTTCAAGTAAGTGTTTCATCTTTCTCACTCCTTTATTTACGCAGCTTCGGATCTAAAGCGTCGCGCAGTCCGTCGCCGATAACGTTGAATGCAAACATGGTCAGACAGATAAAAGTAGCCGGGAAGAACAGGCGCCAAGGGTAGTATTCCAATCCCTGAACACCGTCTGTTGCCATCGTTCCCCAGCTTGCAAGCGGCTGCGGAACCCCGAGGCCGAGGTAGCTTAAAAACGCCTCATAGAAAATAGCCGTAGGAACGGTTAATGTCATGGTGACCAAGATCGGGCTCATGATGTTGGGCAGCAGGTGCTTTCTGATAATGCGCGAGTTTTTCGCTCCCAATGTTCTTGAGGCGAGTACGAACTCCTGATTTTTAAGCTGGAGTACTTGGCCCCGGACGATTCTCGCCATGTTGATCCAGCCCGTAATAACCATCGCCACGATCATCGTGATCAGGCCTTTTCCCATAACAACGAGCAGCAGGATGGTCATTAATAAAGAAGGAATCGCCCATAAAATATCTGCTATTCTCATCATAATTTCATCCGTACGTCCGCCTCTGATGCCGGAAATCGCACCCCATATCACACCGATCAAAACGTCGATCAGCGCAGCAGCGAGTCCGATTGTCAGCGAGATGCGGGCGCCGACCCATGTACGGACGAATACGTCCCTTCCAAGGTCATCTGTTCCAAACCAGTGCTCACCGCTTGGCGGCTGGTTCGCATTCGTTAAATCTGTTTCTTCATATTGAAAGCTTGAGAACACCGGCGCGAAGATAGCCATCAGAGCGATCAGGATCAGAACCACCAGTCCAAACAGCGCCAGCTTGTTTTCTTTAAATCTCAAGAATACGTCTGTCCAAAAAGAAAGGTTTTTCTTTGAGATCTTTTCGGCTTCGCTATGGTCAACAGCTGCAGGTTCAAACATGTCTTTTGGTATTTGCTGCATCCTCTTACTCCCCTTTCTTAGCGCCAAACAATTTAATGCGCGGATCAATTAAGCCGTATAAAAGATCGACAATCAAGACGCAAAGCAGCAAGATTGCCCCGAAGAAGACGGTAACGCCCATGATCACCGTATAGTCTCGGTTCGTAATGCTTGTGACAAAGTGCATGCCGAGTCCTGGTATACCGAAGACTTTTTCGACGACAAACGTTCCTGTCAAAATGGACGCCGCCATTGGGCCCATATATGTAACAACCGGCATGATGGCATTTCGTATCGCATGCTTAAACGTAACGGCTGATGTGCTCAAACCTTTTGCACGCGCCGTGCGGATATAGTCGCTGCTCAACACTTCAAGCATGCTGGAGCGCGTCAAACGGGCGATAAACGCCATCGGCATCGAGGCAACAGCGATTGCAGGAAGCACAGTATGTCCCCATGACTCCCATTGCGCGACAGGAAACATGCCCAGCTTCATTGCCAGCACGTATTGGAGAAGCGCGGCCATGATGAAGTTCGGCACAGAGATCCCGACAACCGCAATGATCATCGCTGTGTAGTCCTGCCACTTGTTTCGCTTCAGCGCGGCGATCACGCCGAACAATACGCCGAAAGCGAGCGCAAGGCAAATCGCTTCCAATCCGAGTGTAAAAGAAATCGGGAACCCTGAGCTGATCAAGTCGTTCACAGTTTGTCCCTTATATTTAAATGACGGCCCGAAATCCCACTTTGCTACCGATACTAAATAATCGAGATATTGTTTAAAAAGAGGCTGGTCTAAACCATAGTAGGAATTGAGACTGGCTTCAATTGCAGGGGGAAGTTTCCTCTCGCCTGAAAAGGGTCCGCCCGGTATCGCTCTCATCAGGAAGAAGGTAGCTGTTACGATAACCCAGAGAGAAATTAACATATAAACAAGACGACGGCCTAAATATTTAATCAATTTTACACACCTCCGAATATTCAGTCTATTAACTTCTTTTCATAAATAAAAGTATATGGGGGGAAAGTCTAAGCCCCATATACTTTCATGCAATTTTATTCAAAATGCGCGGTTTTGAAATAGATCTCACCTGTACCGGTCAGAACAAAGTCTTTTAAGCTTTCATCATGAAGATACGGCATTGTGTAGAAGTAGATCGGTGCGACCGGCAGCTCATCCATGATGATGCTTTCCGCTTCTTTCATCAGCTCGATGCGTTTCGCTGAATCAGTTTCTCTTGATGCTTTATTCAGCAGCTCTTTATACTTCGCGTTTTCCCAGTTCGTATCATTGTTTCCGCCTTCTTTGTCGCGGTATGTTTCAAGGAAGTTCATCCCGTCGTTAAAGTCGGCGGTCCAGCCTAAACGGCCGATTTGATAGTTTCCGGCATGGAGCTTATCGATGTAAACGTTCCATTCTTCATTGCCTAATTCCACATCTACGCCCAGTTCCTTGTTCCACATTTCCTGAACGGCTTGAGCGATTTTTTGGTGCGCTTCATCCGTGTTGTAGGAAAGCGTGATTTTCGGAAGGTCTGACGCTTTTTTCAAACCGAGCTCTTTCAAGCCTTTTTCCAAGTGTTCTTTCGCCTTATCGACATCATGGTCTTTGAAATAGCCTTTGTTGGATTCAAAGCCGTGGACCGCCGGCGGCACTAATCCCATCGCAGGCAGCTGTTCCGCTTGCGTGATGTTTTTGACGATCGCTTCGCGGTTGATCGCGTATGTCAGCGCCTTACGGATGTTGACATTGTTCAGCGGAGCCGCTTCAGTGTTGAATTTGTACAGGTAAACCGATGCGAACGGATCAATGTTCAGGCCTTCTTTTTTCAGGCTTGGAATCGCATCCGTTGAAATCTGGTCAAGCGGCTGTCCTACAAAGTCTAGCTCGCCTTTTTTGTACATGTTCAGACCAGTGTTCGGATCGTTGACCATCGCCATATTGATTTTCTTCAGCTTAACAGCGTCTTTATCCCAGTACTGGTCGTTTTTCTCCAGTACGATGTTTCCGCTGTGCTTCCATTTCGCCATTTTGAAAGGTCCGTTAGATACGTAGTTCTCATCTGCGTTTGTGTACCATTTCGCATTCTTCTCTGCTACCTTTTTATTGACTGGCATATATGTGTAGAATGCTGTCAGTTCAGTAAAATACGGTGTCGGTTTTTCAAGCTCGACTTTTAAAGTCTTATCATTAACAGCTTTAACGCCGACATCTTCAATTTTCCCTTTGCCGGTGTTCGCTGCTTCTCCGCCTTTTAAGTAGTAAAGCTGATACGCATATTGCGATTCGTTTTTAGGGTCGAGCGCCCATTTCCATGCGTATTCAAAATCCTCTGCTGTTACAGGATCTCCATTTGACCATTTCGCGTCGCGGAGCGTGAATGTGTATGTTTTTTGGTCGTCGCTGACTTCGATTTTTTCGGCTGCCGCTTCAACCGGCTTTCCATCTTTACCGATTGTCGTCAATCCTTCAAAAGTCTGACGAAGCACGTTTGCAGACACCGAATCGTTTGCGAGTCCCGGATGTAGTGAAAACGGTTCTGTTTTAATGTTGACATTTAATGTGTCTTTCCCTTTGCTGTCTTTTTTACCGCCGTCACCGGAGCTTGAGCCGAAGCCGCAGGCGCTGAGGACGAGTGTGAAAATGAGCATTAAACTGATAAATGACAAACGCTTCTTCAAAGAGAAACCCCCCCAATTTCTTGTTTTTTTAGTTCCTTACTCCTGAACATTCAGATTTATCATAAAAAAGTAATAGGCCCACTTGCCATACTTTTTCCTCTGTTTCGTCTTTTCTGAATATTTGTTATGTAAGAAACCTGTAACACCGAGGTGAACAAATTCATTATAATTAATAGAATAATTTATTGCAATATTAATTTTCAATTATTTTTTTATTCAAACTATTTATGATTGTCAGGTTTTCTGCCAAATGTACAAATACACTTCTCTGTTTTAAAGCGTAACCACATTAAAAGGAAAGTTTATGTTTTACAGGTTAAAACGTTTTACACGTATAACATTAACCATTCTTTATATCGAACCAGATGCCGCCGCGCCAACTTTATTCAGCCCGGTATTCGTTTTCTTTTCCCCAAGGCTGTCGACTTTCATTTAAAATTTATATATAATAAAATTATGAATAACATGCGATGAAGAAGAAGAGTACACATTTCTTCCCATTTAAAGAGAGTCCGCGGTGCTGGGAGCGGATAATGGCGAATGTGGAATGGGCTTCGGAGCAGCTGACCGAACACGGATAAGTAGGCTCAGCCGGAGAAGACTCCGTTACAAACGTCTAAAGCGATTTCATTTTGACCATAATGAAATAATCAGGGTGGCACCACGGTTCATTCGTCCCTTTTCTTTTAAGGGAAGAATGGGCCTTTTTATTTTGAAATGGAAAGAGGGATTCACATGAAAAAAACGATTTTTTCCGGTATCCAGCCGAGCGGCTCTGTCACCCTCGGCAACTATATCGGAGCGATGAAGCAGTTTGTCGACTTGCAGGATGACTACAACTGTTACTTCTGCATCGTCGATCAGCACGCGATCACAGTACCGCAGGACCGGCTCGCGCTGAGAAAGAACATCCGGAACCTTGCCGCGCTGTATTTGGCGATCGGCCTCGATCCGAAAAAAGCGACGCTGTTTATCCAATCGGAAGTGCCTGCACACGCCCAGGCGGGATGGATGCTTCAGTGTGTCGCCTACATCGGCGAGCTTGAGCGCATGACGCAGTACAAAGATAAATCAGCCGGAAAAGAAGCTGTCGTCTCCGGGCTTTTGACATATCCTCCATTAATGGCTGCGGACATTCTGCTTTATGGAACAGACGTCGTCCCTGTCGGAGAAGATCAGAAGCAGCATCTTGAATTAACCCGGAACTTGGCGGAGCGTTTCAATAAGAAATATAATGACATTTTTACGGTTCCGGAGGTTAAAATACCGAAGGTCGGCGCCCGCATTATGTCACTTGCCGACCCGCTCAAAAAGATGAGCAAATCAGATCCGAACCAAAAAGCGTTCATCACCCTGCTCGACGAACCAAAACAGCTTGAGAAAAAAATCAAAAGCGCTGTCACGGATTCCGACGGAATCGTCAAATATGATAAAGAAAACAAACCCGGTGTATCCAACCTTCTGACGATCTATTCGATTCTCGGACAAGCCTCAATCGAAGAGCTTGAAGCAAAATACGAAGGCAAAGGCTACGGCGAATTTAAATCAGACCTTGCCGAAGTCGTCATCGGCGCGCTGAAACCGATTCAAGACCGTTACCACGAATTGATCGAATCTGAAGAGCTGGACCGGATTTTGGACGAAGGCGCCGAACGCGCAAATCAAACAGCAAACAAGATGCTAAAAAAAATGGAAAACGCGATGGGACTCGGCCGAAAAAGACGCTGATCCAAAAACACCTTCCGATTGTACGATAATCGGAAGGTGTTTTTCATAGAGAACAGCCGCAGCTCCGCATTCACTTGCCTCCGGATCACGATATTTCTATAATAAATGATTCAAAACACATGTCTCCAGTCCTTCATTGACCGCTTTGTCAGAAAGACAGCTCATATTTTTTATTTTTCAATATAGAATTTTCGCTTTTACAAATAAAAAGACCGCCGTACTTCCGGCAGTCTTGATTCTTAATTTAGTTGACTTTAGACTCATTCTCAATTTCCCAAAGCTTTTCAAAAAACGGCTGTCCTTTAATCAAATTTTCACAAAAGTCCCTGTGTTTGTCTGACCATCCGTCGATCGTCTCATTGAAAAGCATGTCCCAGATTTCTTCAAATGTCATGCGCTTGATCTGTTCATACATATACGGATTCCATTCGGTGTACCAATAAGCGATCTCGGCCCGATTTTGGAGCCCTTTGAGCTGATCGAGCGCCATGAACAGCAGCTGTTTGAGCTGGCGTTCTTTTCTCGTTAATCCTCTGACATGCTCCGGTGATAAAGATAAAATGTGGTATTCTTTGGAAGATTGCAGCTTCTCTGGTGCAAACTCGTAAGTTTCCGCTTCAACGTCCTTCACCATTTCATAAACGAGCTGCTCCTGTCTCGGAATGAGGCGGCTTTTTCTTACCGGTATTGTGTAACCGGCCGTATCGACCGCGAGAATACCAATGCCGTCCGTTACGACGAAACAATGATCAAGCTGTGTCCGCTCATGATTTTTACGAATATACGCTTTTTGATGAACCTCGTTCAATAATTCGGCCGGAAGCTCTGACAAATCATTTTCTATGTAGTGAAACAAAACGGACGACACCCTTAACAAAGGCACCTGGTCAAGCAATTCAACACTGTCTTCCTTCCGCCATTCATGAAAGTGGCAGACGTTGTAGCCATTTTCTTCTCCCTCAAACCAATTCACCCACACATCATGAAGAAACAACATTTCTAACCCCTCACTTTTAATAAAAACTGTTGTCCACAGTATAGGCAAGGGGGCAGGAATTTATTCCAAGCGGATGAGATTATGGCAATCGCCGTTAAAAAAAAAGCCAAGGGCGGCAATCCCTCAGCTTTTTATTTCATATTCTTCGGATCAAGCGCATCGCGGAGTCCAGACAATGGGCAAAATCATGATGACTGAATGAAGCAATTCACACATTATTTATTCAACACGTTTGTAAAAAAGCTGTATTCTTTAGCGTTTATTTTTTCTGATGAAGGAATTGATCTTAAAGAAGACTGAAACACCCAATAAACAGATACAAACAGCATGGCAATTCCTCCTATAAAGAAAACCTTATCGCTGCCGATCAATGACGCGGTAAACCCTCCCAGCAAAGATCCAAAAGGAGCTGCTATGCTTGTCAAACTTGCGATAAAAGAAAAAACTCTCCCTATAAACTCTTCCGGCAGTATGCTTTGCAAAATGGACATGAAAATGACGTTTGTCACGCCGATGGATATTTGAGACAAACCAAATAAAATAATCGATATGTATGAAGAGGTGGCGATCGCCGAAATACTCCATAAAACCCCTGAAATGAAAAATCCGTATATCGTAAGTGATCCTATCGCGAATCGGCCAAACACTGTTGCGAATATTGAACCTAACAGTAAACCGCATGACATGGAAGCCAAATAATATCCATAGTATTCTTCTCCTCCTCTAATCGAAGAGAAGCTTGGCAAAATCACAATCGTCGCACTAAGCATGAAGTTAGAAATCATCGAGCCCAAGAGGATTTTTGGAATGAGGGAATGACGAATGAGTGTAAATCCCTCTTTTATATCCGTTGTATAATTGTGTATGACTTTTTTGAAGTGGAATCGGGGCTTATGTTCTATCTCATTTTTTTGTTCTAATTTTACGCACTTAAAAAACAGCGCCGCTAACAAAAAAGTGAAAGAGTCAACTAAGTATATGCTTATAGCTCCTGCCGAAGCAATCACAATACCTGCAATACCAGTAAATATAATATCTGTACCTTGATATGAAAATGACATAAGTGAGTTTGCTTTAACTAGATCTTGACTTTTGATTATTTTAGGCAGTGCGGCAGATTGCGCAGGATAAGTAAATTGCTCAATGAATACGATAAGAGGCATAATCATCATGATGATCCAAATGTTCAAATATCCAATGAAATAAAAAAGCGGAATAATCAACACCAAAATAGCTTGGATGAGTTGACTCCAAACCAAAACTTTATTTAATCTGACTTTATCAACAATCGGACCTGTTAAAAATTGCAAAACAGTTGGGAACATCGTCAAAAAACCAGCTAATCCGGAATAAAATGTACTTTTTGATAAATCAAACACAAGCCACATTGCCGCAACTGTATACATACTGTCCCCAATATTGGTTACCAAACGCCCTAATATCAAAAATAAAAAGTTTTTATTTTTCAATACGCTTAACATCGTTAAAACCTCTATTCATTTAACAAAGCGATTTATTTTTTTGCTACAGCGCCCATTTGTTCATCTAACAGTTCCAAAAGATCTTCAGGAGTTGGAAGACCTGCTTCTGTTTGAACAAAGTGAGATACCAAAGATTTACGAATGATATTCCCTTTGGTACCTCATTTATGAAAGTGTTCTTTATCGACTAACAGGAAACATTCGTTCAATGTCCACTACATACATTCATTGAAACTAAATCTATTGACCTTCCATTTTGTTAAAATATTTCCTCTGTAATACACTGCATAAATCATTTAATATTCTTCGGATCAAGCGCATCGCGGAGTCCGTCGCCTAAGAAGTTAAAGCACAGCACAGTGAGCAGGATCATCAGGCCCGGGAACAGCGGATACCACCACGCCTGGATCATGATCGTAAAGTTCTGTGCATCCTGAAGCATGTTTCCCCAGCTTGCCATCGGCGGCTGAACCCCGAATCCAAGATAGCTTAATGCCGATTCCGCAAGGATTACGGTACCGACGGAAAGCGTCGCGGCAACGATAATCGGCCCCATCGCATTCGGAAGGATATGAGAAAAAATGATTTTGTAATTTCTTGTACCGATCGTTTTCGCCGCCAAGACGAACTCCCTCGACCTCAAGGACAAAAACTCGCTCCGGACAAGGCGCGCTGTCGTCGTCCATCTCGTCAAGGCGAATATTAAAATCAGTTTATCTATGCCCGGCTGGAAGATGGTGACCAGCGTGATTAACAGAAAGATGTCGGGTATGGATAATACAATATCCACCAGTCTCATCATAATAGCGTCGATTATTCCGCCAAAGTAGCCGGCGATTGCGCCGACCACCGTACCTATCGTAATCGATCCAAGTACAGAGGCAAAGCCTACAAGTAAAGAAACCCGAGCCCCATAAAGTAAACGGCTGAAAATATCTCGGCCAAACTTGTCTGTTCCCATTAGATGTTCACCACTTGGCGGTTTTAGCTTATTCAGAAGGTTTTGCTGTTCCGGCGGGTATGGAGCGATCACCGGAGCAAAAATCGCTGATAGGATAATAATAAATAATAAAACTCCTCCAATTACCGCCAGCTTGTTTTTATAAAACTTTTCAAAAAAGATTTTTGTCATTGTCTCGGGCTTTGGTGCGACATTTTCCTGCAATGTGATCTCCGGCGAAGGTGTCGATGGATTTGTCTGTGTCATGAATCAATTCCCTCCTTCATTAATACTCAATCCGCGGATCGACCATTGCATAAAGAATATCCGCAACTAAATTCCCAATGACAACAAGTGTGGCTGAAATAACCGTCATTGCCATAATGACAGGATAGTCCCTCTGGAAAGCAGAGTCGACAAACAGCTTTCCAAGTCCTGGCCAACTGAAAATCTGTTCAGTAACGACAGCTCCGCCGATGAAAGAAGGAATCATCAGACCAAAGATCGTAATAACCGGAAGCAAACCATTTCGAAGCCCATGCTTGTACACGACACGATTTTCTTTAAAACCCTTTGCTCTCGCTGTCCGCATGTAGTCTTGCCTGAGCACATCAAGCATGCTCGATCTCGTGTAGCGGGTGAGTCCCGCCATATCTGCGGTCGCCAGGACGAATGCAGGCAAAATTAGATGATGAATGCGATCCCATAAACTAAAATCGGCATTCAGAGTCATAACGCCCCCGGTTGGAAACCATCCTAAATTAACAGCAAGAAACATGATTAGAATCAGTCCAAGCCAAAAATTTGGGACAGCAAGACCGATAAATGATGTGAATGTGATGCCATAATCCAATTTAGAATATGGCCGCCTAGCTGAAAGCACTCCAAGCGGGATCGATATGAGGAGAGCCAAAATGGTTGAAACGAGCATTAACAATAACGTATTCGGCAGCCTCGCCATAATCAAATCAGTCACTGGCGTTCCTTTTCTAACGATTGAAGTACCGAAGTCACCTTGAACCATATTTCCGAGCCACTTTAAATATTGAACGTGTTCAGGTTCATCCAACCCGTATTTTTCAATGAATTTTTCACGGTCTCCCGCGCTGATGGTCGGATCCATCATCAATGCCATTGGATCTCCCGGCGCTGCTTTCATAATCGCAAATGACAAAATTGTAATACCAAATAATATTGGAATCGACATGAGCGTCCTTCGAATGATATATGTAATCATTTTTTATCCCCTTTTTTAAAAGTCATTAAGAAGGAAGGGAAGGAAGCTGCAAGCTACACTTCCCTCAAGGGATTCTCGTTATTTTTGATCCAGCCACCAGTCTTCGGCTTTATAGAAATCTTCTTTCGGATGGAATACGTAGCCTTTCATATTTTTAGGCATCGCTCTATGGTAATTCGTATAATACAAGAATGTATACGGCTGATCTTCCGCCAGAATTTCGTAAATATCTTCATACGCCTTTTTATATTCTTCACGGTCCTTCAACGTTTTAGCTTCATCCAGCAGTTTATCAAGCTTTTCATTTTGATACCAAACATAGTTTAGTCCTTTTTCAGCTTCTTTCGAATGGAAAATGTTGCTCTGATCAGGGAACGTAGCAAGGCTCCAGCCCATGATCATCGCATCAAAATCCCAATTCGGCGGGTTCATTTGTTCAATTAAAGCACTCCATTCAACAATCTGCGGTTTTGCTTGAATCCCAATTTCTTTTAATTGCTGCTGAACAACAACCGCGAGGTCTTCCCGTGTTTTGTTTCCTTGGTTCGTTTTAATAACGAAAGAAAACTTTTTGCCGTCCTTATCTAAAATCCCATCACCATCTGAGTCTGTCCATCCTGCTTCTTTGAGCAGTTTTTTTGCTTTCTCTGGATCGTATTCAAACGTTTTAAACTTATCTTTGTTATCCGGGTAGTTCCATGAAAGCGGGCTTTCCGGGATGTTCGCGATTTCCCCATCTCCATCTAGAACTTGGTCAACGAGCGCCTGGCGGTCAAGCGCATGTGTCAGCGCTTGGCGAACCTTTTTATCCTTAAACAGCTCATTTCTTTCGTTCCAGCCGATATACGTATAATTCAAACCTAAATCGGTTTCCATCTTCACATTGTTAAATTTCTCGGCCGTTTTATAGTCTGGTCCTGGTGTAACGACCAAGTAATCGACATCTCCAGCTTGCAGCTGTGACAGCGCTGCATTTGAATCCGGAATAATTTTATACGTGATCGAATCTAAATGAGGACGCCCGGCATAATAATCATCAAAAGCCTCAACCTTTACATATTGTCCTTCTTTCCATTCTTTAAATTTAAACGGTCCTGTTCCAATCGGATTCTTTCGATTGAATTCGTGTTCACCGAGTTTGCTGATTGGGACATCTTTTAAAATGTGCTTAGGCAGAATACCGTAACTGGCAAGTGTAACATTGTAAAAATACGGATCCTGCTTCTTTAATTTAAACTGCACTTCATATTTACCTTTTTTCGTGACAGACTCTATCATTTTAAAGTTTGAGCCGCGTTCTCCAACGTATTCATCACTCATCGGAATGCTGTAAGTAAAAACGACATCGTCGGCTGTCATTTCTTCACCGTCGTGAAACTTGACACCTTCTTTTAGCTTCACATCGAATGTTAACCCATCCTCCGATTCCTTTACTTCATCAGCGAGTTGGTTTTCCACTTCAAGTTTCTCATTAACGTCTAACAAAGTGTTGTAGATCAGTCTTTCAATATCTGAACTTGCTGTATCAGTTGAATACAGTGAATTAAACAGCGTCGGTTCACCTGTGGATCCAGCAATCAGATCTCCGCCCTGCTGCGGCTTCCCGTCAGATTTGCCTTCTTTTTCATCCCCTCCGACTTCGCCGCTGTTGCAGGCCGTTAGAAAAATCGATAAGATCAGCAGCAAGCTTAAAATTGAAAATCCTGTTTTGCGTTTATTCATTTTATGAATTCCCCCTTATTAAACTGTTGTCCTTCTTTCCACCCGATTGACCCCCGTTTTTTAAAGAAGACATTCCCCCTCTCAAGGATTTAATATGTGACGGCCTTCCCCTTTATTCGTAAAGGTGACATGCCACGAAATGGTTTGTTTTCACTTCCTTGAAAGCAGGTTCGGCTTCCGCGCAAATCGCTTTTGCGGCCGGACACCTCGTATGAAAGACACAGCCTTTCGGAGGGTTGGCGGGACTCGGCAGCTCGCCTTTTAAAACGATTCGCTCCCGCTTTGTTCCGCCTTTCTTCCTAGTGACGGGAACGGCGGACAGAAGCGCCTGCGTGTATGGATGAAGCGGGTTGCCGTACAGCTCATGCTTGTCTGTCAGCTCCATCATTTTGCCGAGATACATGACGCCGACCCTGTCGCTGATATGGCGGACGACGCTCAAGTCATGGGAAATGAACAAATATGTCAGATTGAATTCTTCCTGAAGCTCTTCCATCAGGTTGATCACTTGAGCCTGGATTGACACGTCCAATGCGGATACCGGTTCATCGGCGATAATAAGCTCCGGATTTAAAGCCAGCGCCCGCGCGATTCCGATCCGCTGGCGCTGCCCCCCGGAAAATTCGTGGGGATAGCGGTTCGCAAACGACGGGTGCAGCCCGACCTTGGCTAAAAGCTCTTCGGCTTTTTCGTTGCGCTCTTTGAAATTGTACATATGATGCGTGTTGAAGGGTTCTTTGATGATGGAACGCAGCGTTTTTCTCGGGTTCAGTGAGGCAAACGGATCTTGGAAAACCATCTGGATGTTTTTGCGGACGCTTTTTCTCAAAGCTTCTTCCGACAAACTTGAAATGTCGCGGCCTTTGTAAAAAATCTGCCCTGCCGTCGGTTTATAAAGGCGGATCATCGTCCGTCCGGCGGTCGACTTTCCGCAGCCCGATTCACCGACAATGCCGAGCGTTTCGCCGCGTTTAAGCGAAAAGCTGATGCCGTCCACCGCTTTGACATCGCCGATTTTTTTCTGAAAAATCCCTGAGCGGATCGGAAAGTACTTTTTGACGTCTTTCAGCTCCAGAAGGGATTCTTGCGGGTTCATTTCCTGTCCGGGCTGTAATTGTTCAGCTGATGAAGTCATCCCTTATTCTCCCTCCTCATATAAAAAACATCTGACAGACCGGCCGTCCGGACGCGTTTTCAAGTCTGGCTGCGCCCCCCAGCATTTGTCGACCGCGCTCGGACACCTTGGAGCGAACCGGCAGCCGGCAGGAAGGTTGTCAGGCGTCGGCACATTTCCTTTAATGGCTGTTAATTTTTCAATGGAGCCTTCAATGACAGGGATGGAGTTTAACAGTCCTTTTGTATAGGGATGCAGGGGTTCGTCGAATAGCTCGTCTACTGTGGCATTTTCAACAACTTGTCCGCAATACATGACGATCACGCGGTCCGCAATTTCGGACACAACGCCGAGATCGTGGGTAATGAGAAGTATGGAGGTATCGAATTTGTCGCATAGGTCTTTCATCAGTTCCAGCACTTGGGCTTGAATGGTGACGTCAAGCGCTGTCGTCGGTTCATCCGCGATCAGCAGCTTCGGATTGCAGCTTAAGGCAATGGCGATCATGACCCTCTGCCTCATGCCGCCCGACAGGCGGTGCGGATACTCTTTCATCAGCTCGCCGGCTCTTGAAAATCCGACAAGCTTTAATAATTCTACCGCTTTTTTGGCGGCTTCTTTTTTCGATAGCTTTTTATGATAGATCAGCACTTCTGTGATTTGTTCGCCGATCGTCAAAACCGGATTGAGCGAGGTCATCGGTTCCTGAAAAATCATGGAGATTTCATTTCCGCGGATCTTGCATAAATCTTGTTCTTTGTATGTAACGAGATCCTGTCCTTCGAGCTTGATAGAGCCGCTCATGATCTTTCCGCCCGAGCCCTCGACCAGTCCCATGATTGACAAAGAGGTAATGCTTTTACCGGATCCCGATTCACCGACCAGCGCAACGGTTTCCCCTTTTTTAATTGAAAAATCGACGCCGTCCACTGCAGGTATCGGCTGTTTTTTCCTAAAAAAATAAGTTTTTAAATCATTGACTTCCAGCAATGCGCTCATCCAGATTCCCCTTCCATAGACCAGAAGTTAAATATCACAAAAAACTAATATATTACTTTTTTAGAATTTTCTTAATATGACTGAATTATCTTAAAATTTTATAGTTGTATATTATTACATAATCATTACAAAAGCAAGGAGTTTTTTGATTTTTTGTAATAATATTAATTTAATCCCATAATTTTAGTATTTTAAAGCGATAGCTTTATAAAGTCTTCTGACGGAAAGGCTAAAACATCGGCAACCTTCAATTTTCGAGCCGATAAATATTTTTTCACAATACTGTAACCGACAGCATATCCGAGCATGTCAGGGTAATGTCCTTTTCCAAATAAAATATTGGAGAATAGCCGGCCATCGTGTCGGCGCAGGTCGAAATGAGGCTTTACGAACCGGTCCTGGAAATGACGAAGCTGCTTTTCGGAGTAATATGACGTCCATGCGGCTGTTTCGGCTTCTCCCAGCCGTTCGAAAACGGCATATTCTGCAAGGCCTTCGAGAATGATTGTATCAAGCAGCGTCATCTTTTTTTCTTCTTTCGGCATATTTTCTAACCGGCAAACGTGATTATATTCGTGTGTCATGATCGCAGAAATTGAAGACCGGGGAAGATCGGCCGATAAAAACAAAAATAATTTGTCGCTGAACGCGAGGCCTGATTTCGAGCCGAATTCGACGCGGATTTTGCGGTTTCTTTCATCGACCGGCAGGATGAAAATCGGAACATCCGGCCCGTTCCATCTTTTGCAGAGCAGCTGTTCTTCCCGTCTGACATGCTGAAATACGCCGTTTTCCTTAAGCTGCTTCATCGTACGTTCGCCGTCCGTCCACGAACGGAACAAGCCGTGGATCTGCAGGTGGCTGACAATCGCCGCCGCATCCGCTTTTGAAGCGCCTTTAAAATACGGCAGGAGAAAGCTTGGCAATTCCCGCACGGATGAAGCCTGTTCAAGCCATTCATACGTGCTTGCTATACTCATTTTAGATCACACTCCTTTTTCATCTGTATGGTATGCACGCTAAAAAAAACGGCCACCATTTAAAATGGCAGCCGTTTATATTGCGGGTTATTCATATTTTTTGAAGATCAGCGTTGCGTTGTGTCCGCCGAAACCAAGCGAGTTGCTGAGCACAACATTCACGTCCTGGCGGCGGGCTTGATCCGGTACATAGTCCAGATCGCAATCTTCATCAGGCGTTTCGATATTGATTGTCGGAGGAATGATGCCTTCCTTAATGGCAAGGACGGAGAAAATCGCTTCGATGCCTCCGGCAGCCCCGAGCAAGTGCCCTGTCATCGATTTTGTCGAGCTGACGGCAAGCTTGTAGGCATGCTCTCCGAACACTTCTTTAATGGCGATCGTTTCAAATTTATCATTGTACGGCGTGCTTGTTCCATGAGCATTGATATAATCAATGTCCACAGGGGACAGACCCGCATCTTTGATCGCTTCTTTCATGGCTCTGACGCCGCCTTCTCCATTTGGCGCAGGTGCCGTAATATGATAGGCGTCTCCCGTTGATCCGTAGCCGACCACTTCCGCGTAGATTGTCGCTCCGCGGTTTAAGGCGTGCTCAAGCTCCTCAAGAACGACGATTCCAGCTCCTTCTCCCATGACGAAGCCGTCGCGGTTTTTGTCAAACGGACGGCTTGCCGTTTTCGGATCCGGATTAGTGGATAGCGCTTTATTGGCTGAAAAGCCGGCAAATGACATTCTTGTAAGCGGGGCTTCCGTTCCTCCGGAGATCATGACATCGGCATCGCCGCGCTGAATGACCTTGAAAGCGTCGCCGATTGAGTTTGTACCCGTCGCGCAAGCCGTCACCGTACAAGAGTTGACCCCTTTTGCACCGAGAGAGATCGAAATCTGGCCGGTCGCCATATCAGGAATCATCATCGGTACAAAGAACGGGCTGACGCGCCGCGGTCCTTTTGTTAAAAATGTTTCGAACTGCTGTTCAAGCGTTTCAAGGCCGCCGATTCCGGAACCGACCCAGACGCCGATCCGGTCTGCGTTGCTTTCGTTAATGTCGAGGCCCGCGTCTTCCACGGCCATTTTCGCCGACACAACGGCATATTGTGTGAAGCGGTCCATTTTTCTCGCTTCTTTTTTATCCATATAATCTTCTATCTTAAAATCTTTCAGTTCTGCGGCTACTTTAGCAGGATACTCGTCCGCGTTCACCCTTGTTATCGGGCCGACTCCGGAAACCCCGTTGATCGCGTTGTTCCAGCTTGTTTTGACGTCATTACCAAGAGGTGATAAAGCTCCTAATCCGGTAATGACTACTCTTTTACTATTCATAAGTTGCACCTCACCTTTCTTTTAGCGGCCCCAGCGCATGGCGATGGCTCCCCATGTCAAACCTCCGCCGAAGCCGACCATCACAATGACGTCACCGTCTTTTATTTTACCAGCTTCAAGCTCTTCCACAAGAGAAATCGGAATAGAAGCAGCTGATGTGTTTCCGTATTTATGAACCGTTTTCGACATTTTTTCGACCGGAAGCTCCAAACGTTCGCGCGCCGCTTCCATGATCCGGATGTTGGCTTGGTGCGGCACCAAAAAGTCGACATCCTCTTTGGATAATCCCGCTTTTTCAATAACATTTACACTGGATTCACCCATTTGGCGGACGGCAAACTTGAACACTTCTCTGCCATTCATGATTGTATGATCTTTTTCATCCAAGTACAAGTGTTTTCCGCCTCTGCCGTCTGCACCTAGTTCAAAGGACAGAATCCCTTTATCGTCGCTGACAGGGCCGACAACCGCGGCGCCCGCACCGTCTCCGAACAGAACGGCGGTATTGCGGTCATCCCAGTCCGTAATGCCTGAAAGCTTTTCAACTCCGATGACAAGCACATGCTTATATGTGCCGGCTTCGATAAACTGTTTTCCAGTGACTAAGCCGTACATAAAACCGGCGCACGCTGCGCTGATATCCATTGCACAGGCATTGAATGCACCGAGCTTTTCTTGAATCATGCAGGACACTGTCGGGAATGCCTGATCAGGAGTAACGGTGGCGACGAGAATCATATCAAGATCTTCCGGCTCGATGTTTGCATCTTCCATCGCTCTTCTTGCGGCGGCCACAGCCATATCGGACGTTTTCTCATCTTCGGCTGCGATTCTTCTTTCTTCTATGCCTGTTCTTGTACGAATCCACTCGTCAGAAGTTTCAACCATTTTTTCCAAGTCGAAATTGGTCAGCACCTTTTCAGGGATGTACCGGCCGATTCCAATAATTCCAGCTTTCATAGGAAAGACTCCTTTATTCATGATTTTTTCCAACTAATGTTATGAGTAATTATTAGTATCTGGTACTAATCCTACCCTATTTTTTTTTAGTTGGCAATATATTCGTCTAATCTAGCAGACCAAAACCTTCATATAGTAGTGATATATATGAAAAAGGAGGGAATGAAGAGTGGCGAACGACGATTTTTTCACAAAAATGATGTTTGGCTCAAATGCACCCGCCAGGCATGAAGAGACGGAGACGGATGCGGAAGCGGAAACCGCCGAAGACGCTGAAGTATCCCAAGAAGCCGATTATATGCACGTGTTGAATCAGGTTGGAGAAATTATGGATTCGCTCGATGAGCTGAAGCCTGTGTTTAAAGAAATCGGCTCAATGGTCAGCGCTTTGAAAAATAAGATTTCCATATAAAAAAGCCACTTCTTCTGAAAAGTGGCTTTTTAAGCGTTTGCGGGCGTTTAAGTCAGGCGTCTGAACCGGCTTCCGCTTTACCGAGCTCGTAAGCCTCGGCCATCACTTTCGTAAACAAGTTCATGAATGGCTCAAGCATTTCCGGGGAAAGTTCGATTCCCGCTTTCTCCATCTCTGCTTTCGCTTCCGGAACGTACTTCATGGCAATTTGCAAAAATTCCATTGATTTTTCGTGCATCTTGATCACCTCAATGTTCGTTTGGCAGTTTGTTTGTTTTTTTGTATTCGTCAATCAGCCGATTCATCTTTTCTTGAAATGACTGATCGACAACAGGGCTGAATTCTCCCATTTCGATGACGCCGTCTTGAATGTCAAATGAGCGCTTGCCGCCTTTAAGCGTTCCTTTATTAAACTCGTCGGCGGTGAGTTCATAAGCGTCATCTACATGCTGTATAGTGCTTGTCAAAACGACATTCTCACCCAATTCCGACTGGTCGCTTACATAGCCGATAGCGTACAGCCCGTCCTTTTTGATTTGTTCAATGACAGGGACATTATACCCGTCTCCGGCCGGATACACAACATCCGCGCCTGCCTTCTTCATTTTTTCATACAGTTTGACGGCATTTTCGCTGTCGTCCCACTGGCCGACATATTCTGTCATCACCTCAATGTCCGGATCGAGGTATTTAGCCCCTTCGGAAAATCCTTCTACTTCAGGCTGCCATTTATACGTTGCGAGCACGCCGATTTTCTTTGTTTTTGACTGATGGGCCGCCGTCATTCCGCCGAAGAACCCCATCGCTTCTCCTTCAAGCGATATGCTTGTCACATTTTGGTGGTCGGCTTTCGAGTTCATTAAAACAAAATGAATATCAGGATAATCTTTGCATATCTCATTAAAGGCTTTTTCATATTCGCTTCCGTGCCCGTAGATGAGGTTGACGCCTTTTTTGTGAAAATCTTCTACAGCCATTTTAATGGCAGCGTCATTATCGATTCCCTCTTTATAATAGACGTCGACATTGTAGACGGATTGTATTCTTAATAATCCTTTATATCCTTTGGTTCCCCATACTTGGTCATTTATCGTATCAGGGACAAGCAAACCGACTTTTTCAATTTTCCCTTTCAGCGGCGATTGTCCGCAGCCGCTTAGCGCCAGGAGAATGAAAAAAATCGCGACAAGCCTGTACACCATGCCATGTTCAACTCCCTTTCGAAAAACAGCAATTCAAATCTATCTTTATTGTATCCTTTCAAGTGTAAATTAGGAAGATCTTTCTTATTTTTTGTCGAAAAATGTAGACATTTGTCTGATCCATTCTTCAATGATCTCATCGGCTTTATCGTATGGCGTCTTCTGTACAAACTGCAAATCTGAAAAATCTTTTTCAACAGCACAGGCAGCGGCTTGTGCGGCCGCGTCGTTCACAAAAAGCGCTCCGTCCCTGTTTTGTTTATCCTCTGCCCTGACGTCCCACGGACCGAACAGATCCGGAAGCACGATCAGTTCAACACCCTTTTCCTCCATGCCGGCGCGTAAATCCTCTTCCAATTGTTCCTGGTAGACAAACAGAATAACAGGCTTGTTTTCAACGCCTGCAGCCAGCGCTTCTTCCGGCACTGAGCCTGTGTATTGGATGAAGACTTGTTCGTACGGGGCTTCAAGCTCTTTTTCGATGAGACGGAAATGCTCGTTTCTTCCCAGCCACATCAGCCGCTCTTCGAGGTACATCAGCTTTTTTTCGTCGCTTGTCTGTTCCAGCTTTACATCTATGTCAACACCCTCTTCAAGTAGATGTTCACAAAATGAAAGGCCGAAGAACTCATCTGCTCCATATACAAGTGCCGGCTTCATTCGATGGACCACCTTTCGTTTCAGCTTTTTTAACCAAGCAAAAAACAGCCCTTTTCATCATTTTCGGGCTGCTATTATTCTATTCTCTATAAGACTTTTTCATGCGTTTTGAAAAAGTTCGCGATTGCTGAATGAATGCGCTGAGGATGTTCGGACAGGTGCAGGGTAAGCCCCACGCTGTGACGGCCTTTAAGCTGGCGCTCCTCAAACGTTTTGGCATGGATCATATACGGATACGGTGACCCGTTCAGTCTTTGCCAAATATGAACGGGTACGAGATTGTGATAAGGGGATATGCTTTTGAACGGATAATCGGCTGCCTCCCGCTCCGTAATTCCGTAGCTTTCGGCAATTTCTTTAATAAACTGTTTGTAGAAAAACTTGTTTTCTTTTTCTCGTTTATGATGAGCCTGAAGATCGAGGCAAGGATTAACCATCGCTGTAGAACGTATTTGGTTCGGGATTGAGCGAAGGAGCTCATCTGCAATGAGGGCCCCTGTGCCTTCCGCCAATAGATGAATTTTTTCATTTAATATCTCTTGTTTGAACACGTAATGAATCAGCTGTTTCGCGTATGCAACCGCTTTTTCGGAGCCCCAGTGCCTGCCGAATAAATTGCTGTTTACCAGGGTATAGCCTTTGTTTCTCAGGCTCGTTAGAAGCTGATTTCGTCCGTAATGCTGAAGCCAGAAGCTCGAATCTTCCCCGACAAAATGGTTCCGGTCGCCGAAAATGAACACCAGAAAACCGTTCGGCTTGTACGGAAGATGAACCACGTTCCATTCTGAATCCATTTGAAAAAAACGTTCGGTTATTTTCATCACTTGCCCGCCTCCTTCCTGCCGTAATCTGCTCATTATTTTATGTCGTACGTGCAGCAAACGAATAAGGAAAAGTCCCAGTCTTCATGATGAAAAGTAAACTTTAATGAAATACCCTTTCTGATATTTCTGAAAGCAGAGTTGAAAGCCCTGTCTTGTTCACTAAAATGTCTTTTCCAGCCGGCTATGTATATGGTATGATAAGTTTTAGAATTGAATGAGAAGGACGAGGTGGGAAACGTGCGATTTGTGGTCGCTTTTTTCTGGACATTTCTTTTGACGCAGATGGCCTGCTACATTGTCGGCGCCATGAACGGTGCTGGGTATGACCTTCAAACCAGTGTCATTATGGGCTTTATCATCACCGCAGCCGTTATTGTTCTTGGAGAAATTATGCCTGTTAAACAGGATGCAAGTCAACATTAAAACCCCGGCTTCTAAAAGTGGGGTTTTTTGCTTTAGACAGACAGCCGGCAGAAAACCGACGGCTGTTTTTTTAAGGCTTTCTTTTATATGTCCAGAGCCGGTTATGATTGGAGGTTTCAGGGAAGAACTCGCCGGCGCTCAATTTGATTTGCTGAGGGTTCTGAACCATGCTTCCCGTTTCGCCGATTTCCACATACACTCCATTATTGGGCGCTTTTTGGCCCGGCCGGAATTGACGCTGCTGTCCCATTTGCTTCACTCCCTTTTACCATTAGATTGCCCCAATTTCTCAAAAAACATGTCGATTTTATCTTTACATCTGTTTGCTTTGTGTAGTTTAATGAGAAAAGCGTTCTGAAAATTGAAACGAACCGCCTGTACATTCCGTCTGTTAAAAGGGCATCACAACTTGTGGGAAACGGAGGAGTATCATGGATTTTTTAGTGTTGATCAAGTATATCCTTTTAGGGTTGCTTCAGGGATTCACAGAGCCGATCCCTGTTTCGTCAAGCGGCCATTTGGTGCTGGCACAGCACTTTTTGGGCTTGAATATTGAAGGCTTCAGTTTTGAGCTTTTGATGAATGCCGGTTCTTTAATTGCCGTACTGCTCGTTTATAAAAACGATATTTTCAGGCTGGCGGTAAACGGGCTGTCTTATGTCACAACAAAAAATGAAAAAGGAAAAGCGGACTTCAGGTTTATCATCTATCTGATCATCGCCACGATTCCTGCCGGTGTCATCGGCGTTTTATTTGATGATGAGATTTCGGCTTTCTTTAAAGACGGCGTCCGGATCACCGCGGTTACTTTGCTTATTACGGGTCTGGCATTGTTTCTTATTCGAAATTTGCGCGGCCGGAAAAGCGACGGCGAAATCAGGCTGAGAGACGCCGTGATCATCGGCTTTTCGCAAATGGTTGCACTTGTTCCCGGCATCAGCCGTTCGGGAGCGACGATCGTTCCTGCGATGGCGCTCGGCCTCAAATCTGAAACCGCGCTCAGGTTTTCATTTTTGCTTTACATACCGGTCAGCCTTGGCGGAACCATTTTAAGCATTACCGATATTTTTCATGATCCGCGTTTAGGAGAGCTTTTTCTTCCTTATTTATTCGCGTTCATCGCATCTGTTATAGCTACATACTTCTCATTGCGCTGGTTCATGAATATTATGGCGAAAGGAAACTTGGTTTATTTCTCGATTTACTGCTTTGTCATCGGCATCGCCGTTTTGATATTCGCCTAAAAACAGCTGATCAATGGATCAGCTGTTTTTCATTTAAGATAACAGTGCTTTTAATAAAGCTTTTTGGACGTGCAGGCGGTTTTCAGCCTGCTGAAATACCGCTGAATTCGGACCGTCAATGATCTCTGCGGTGACCTCTTCCTCCCGGTGGGCAGGAAGGCAGTGCAGAAAGATGTAATCAGGCTTGGCATGGGAGACAAGCGTTCCGTTGACTTGGTAAGGAGCAAAAATCTTCATCCGTTCTTCGGCTTCCTCCTCCTGTCCCATGCTTGTAAAAACATCAGAATAGATGACATCCGCTTGTTGAACGGCTGACACGGGATCATTTGTGATCGTGACGGCCGCACCGGATTCTTCGGCGAATGTCTCGGCCAGTTTCACCACGTCCTGATTCGGCTCATACCCTTTGGGTGAAGCCACCGTAATGTCGCATCCCACTTTCGCGCAGCCGATTAACAGCGAATGCGCGACATTGTTTCCGTCGCCAACATAAACGGCTTTCAGCCCTTTTAATGTTCCTTTCATCTCTTGAATCGTTAATAGGTCACTAAGCGCTTGACACGGATGAAAAAGATCGGTCAATCCGTTGATCACGGGAATCTCGGCGTGCTTGGCAAGCTCTTCGACTTTTTCGTGTTCGAATGTGCGGATCATAATCGCGTCCACATATCGCGAAAGCACTTTCGCGGTATCTGCGATCGTTTCCCCTCTGCCCAGCTGCATGTCTTTACTGCTTAAAAACAGGGCGTTTCCGCCGAGCTGCGCCATTCCGGCTTCAAACGATACGCGCGTTCTCGTCGACGATTTTTCAAAGATCATCGCCAATGTTTTTCCTTTAAAGATGTCTTGAATTTTATTTCGCTTCATTGCCGCTGCCTCTTTCAGCAAATAGACGATCTCCTCTTTTGAAAAGTCTTTCAGGCTTAAGAAATCCTTGCCTGACAGATTGATCTCCCGGGTCGCCCCGATGTTTACAGTAGACATGTCTCCACTTCCTTTTTATATAAATCTTTAAGCGACACGGCTTTAGTCGTTCCATGCCCGCTCGTCAAAAATGCCCGCACCGTCTCTTCTTCCGTCATCACCGCCACGCCGTGAGTGACGGCTTCTATCCTCTGCTTTCTCGCCTCTTTTGACTCGGCTAAATGGATGTGCAGCGCTTTGTCCTTCCGTTTGATCCAGCCCGGAAAATCGTCCGACTGTACGGTGAAGCCCGCCTGTTCTGCGAGAGAACGGAGCTCGCCGGCTCCTTCCATGTAAATGCAGCCTTTCGTTTGCCAGATTCCTGCAAAGATTTTCTTCAGGGCGCTTTCCGGATTGAAGCCGACATACATGCCTTCACCGGTCGATTTCATTTCCGGCCCAAGCTTCAAATCGACATCTTGAATGGCGTGCGATGAAAAGACCGGAAACTTCACGGCAACGCCGCGTGAATTTTTGGCGGCGGGCTTCAGTTCTTTGAGTGACGAACCGGCTAACAGTTTCGCCGCAAGCGGGATCATCGGAACTCCCATCACCTTGCTGACAACCGGAACCGTCCGGCTCGCCCTCGGATTGACTTCAAGGATGAGCAGCTCATCCGAATCCGCTATAAATTGAATGTTCATAATGCCTTTAAATCCGAGCTTGCGGACGATTTTTGCGGCAGCATCCCGAGCGGCGCTTTTCATCTCCGGAGTAACCGAAGGCCCCGGCAAAATCGCGTAGCTGTCACCTGAATGCACGCCCGCTTTTTCAATATGCTCGATATAAGTCGGGATGTAGAGATCGCCGCCATCGCTGACAAGGTCGATTTCAAACTCTTTTCCTGATACGTATTGATCGATCAGAATCGGGTAAGGCATTTGCGATGCCCCGCCCAGCAGCTCTCTGAGCTCCGCTTCTGAGTGAACGATCATCATGCCCATTCCGCCGATCACGTATGACGGCCTGATCAACACAGGATAGCCGATTTCGTTCGCTTTTTTCACCGCTTCCGCTTTTGATGAAGCCGTTTCTCCTTTGGCATGGGAGATGCCGAGCTCGTCAAGCAGCTGATAAAATTGATCGCGGTCTTCAAGTATGTCAAGGGTTTCCGATGATGTCCCAAGCAGGGTGATGCCCGCTTTTTCAATCGCTTGCGCTACATTGATGGCGGATTGGCCGCCGAATTGCACAATCGCAAAGTCGATGTCTTCCGCTTCAGCGACATTGAGAATATGCTCGGGTGTAATCGGTTCAAAGTACAGGCGGTCCGCCATTTCATAATCCGTGCTGACGGTTTCCGGATTGTTGTTCAGCATGATCGTTTCAAATCCGAGGCTTTTCAGCGTCATGACGCCGTGCACGGCGCTGTAGTCAAACTCGACCCCCTGGCCGATCCGAATCGGGCCGGAACCGATGATCAAGGCCCGCTTTTTCGTTTTTTGAGAGATGTCTCCGTCGCTTTTCCCGAAGTACGTTGAGTAAAAATAGTTTGTCTTCGCATCAAATTCAGCCGCGCATGTATCGACGATTTTAAAGGATGCGGCAATGCCCATTTTCTTGCGAAGCGCGCGCACTTCTTCTTCTGTCTTTCCGGTGAGGGAAGCGATCGTAAAGTCGGTAAATCCCTTTTCTTTCACCTTTTTCAAAAGGCTGACGGACAACGAGTCTCCCTGCTCCATCAGCGTGTTTTCCAGCTGAATGATGTTAGAAAACACATGAAGGAAATAATCATCGATTTTCGTTTTCTCGTGTATTTCGCTGATGGAAGTCCCCCTGCTCAGCAGTTCCATAACCGCAAAGAAACGGCGGTCATCAGGGGTCTCAAGCAGCTTCCACAGCACTTCAGAAGATACGCCGCCAAGTTCGGGCAAATGTGTTCCTGATGTTTTCAGCTCAAGGGAGGCGACCGCTTTTTGCAGGGCCGCTTCAAGATTGCGGTCAATCGCCATGACTTCCCCTGTCGCTTTCATTTTCGTGCCGAGCTTGCGGTCGGCTTGTTTGAATTTGTCGAACGGCCAGCGCGGAAATTTGACGACGACATAGTCAAGCGCAGGCTCGAAGCTTGCATAGGTCGAATCTGTGAGCGGATTTTTCAGCTCGGCAAGCGTGTAGCCGACAGCCAGTTTTGCCGCCATTTTTGCGATCGGATAGCCGGTTGCTTTTGAGGCGAGGGCTGATGAACGGCTTACTCTCGGATTGACCTCGATGACATAATAGTTTTTGCTCTCCGGGTCCAAGGCGAATTGAATGTTGCAGCCGCCGACGACATCGAGCGCGGAAATGATTTTTAAGCTGGCAGAACGCAGCATTTGATAATCCGCATCCGTTAATGTCTGCGACGGGGCGACAACGATCGAATCTCCCGTATGGACGCCGACAGGATCGATGTTTTCCATATTGCAGACGGTGATGCATGTATTGTTACTGTCCCGCATGACTTCGTATTCGATTTCTTTAAAACCGGCAATGCTTTTTTCGACAAGGCATTGATGGATCGGACTTGCGAGGAGGGCGCTTTCGATTAAAGGCAGAAACTCCTCTTTTGTCGCCGCGATGCCGCCTCCTTTTCCGCCCAGTGTATAGGCCGGCCGCACGATAATCGGAAAACCGATTGAGAGCGCAAAACGAAGCGCATCATCCTGATTGTCAACGATTTCTGAATCCGGCACAGGTTCATTCAGCTCTTTCATCAAGGCGCGGAACTTTTCTCTGTCTTCACCCTTTTCGATCGTATCGACAGATGTTCCAAGCAGCTTCACCCCGTACGCTTTCAGAATGCCGGCCTTTTCAAGCTCGACAGCCAAATTCAGCGCTGTCTGTCCGCCCAGATTGGCGAGCAGTCCATCCGGTTTTTCGCGCTTGATGATTTGTGTGAGGCTTTCCACTGTCAACGGCTCAAAATAGATTTCATCTGCAAAAGATTCATCGGTCATGATTGTCGCCGGGTTGCTGTTGACGAGAATCACCCGGTAGCCTTCGCTTTTCAGCGCCATGCAGCCTTGGGTTCCTGAGTAGTCGAATTCAGCGGCCTGCCCGATGATAATCGGCCCCGATCCGATAACGAGAATGCTTTTGATGGTTTGGTCTTTAGGCATGGGCGATCTCTCTCCTTGCTTCGTTCAATTTCTGCAAATATTCTCCGAATATCCATTCGCTTTCAGCCGGTCCCGGATGGGCTTCCGGATGAAACTGAACGGATAGGACAGGCAGTGTTTTATGCATCAGCCCTTCTACTGAACCGTCGTTGACATGATGAAACCTGACGGAAAATTCATTTTCGCTGATGGTGTCCCGATCGACGACATAGCTGTGATTTTGGCTTGTCATGAACACGCGTCCGGTCTCTTTGTCCATGACCGGATGATTGGCTCCCCTGTGGCCGAACGGAAGCTTATACGTGTCGCTTCCGAATGCGAGCGCGATCAGCTGGTGCCCGAGGCAGATGCCGAGCGTCGGATAGGAAGAAATGATACCCCGGAGTGCATCCATATATGGAAGGATCGCTTTCGGATCGCCCGGCCCGTTTGAAAGGACGATTCCGTCCGGATTCAGCTTCGCAATGCCGTCCATCTCTTGATAGGGAACGACCGTCACTTTGCAGCCCCGGTTTGCTAGCGATGAAGCGATCGACTTTTTATAGCCGAAATCGATCAGCGCAATATGCGTATTGCCTTCCCCAAAAGCGCCGTTTTCGTTTTGTCCGGAAACCTGTGCCGCATAGTTTTCCAGCTGGCGCGGAGCCGGGATGTCGTCCTTTTGTTTCGTCAGCCTCGCATTCAGCGTCCCTTTTGCCCTGATATGCTGAACAACCGCTCTTGTGTCCACGTGCGACAAAAGCGGAACATCCCACTTCGCCAAGTATTCCCGAAGGCTTTCTGTCGCCTGATGGTGGGAAAATCTGTCGCACGCTTCATAGACGACGACCCCTCTCACCTGAGGCTGTTTGCTTTCAGCATCGCTTCCATTAATTCCATAGTTGCCAATCAGCGGATACGTAAAGACAATAATCTGGCCTTTATATGAAGGATCTGTCAAAACCTCCTGATAACCGGTCATGCCCGTAAAAAAGACGACTTCACCGGTGCAGCCGTCAAGACCGTCCAGTTCTCCGCTGAAGGATGTACCATCTTCAAGAACTAAATATCCTTCCATCTTATGCCCACCTTTGATGAATAAATAGTGATATTCATGAATTTTTATACTTTCATTTCAAAAAAAATTACTGCTTTACAGCAGAATGATTTGCCATGACATCTTTCAGCTTCTCCACGGCCGCTTTGATTTCGCTTTTCGCAACCGTCAACGGCGGCAGAAGCCTGATGACGTTCGGACCCGCAGGAAGAACGAGCAGGCCTTCTTTTTGAAGCGCTTCGATCAGCGGCTGCACGGGTTCTTTGCACTCGATTCCGGCGATCAGCCCTTTCCCGCGGATATCTTTCACAAGCGGAAATTGGAGCTTATCTTTCAGCTGTTGATGCAAAAATGCTCCTTTGGCGCTCACTTCTTCAAGAAAGCTTCTGTCAAAAATGGTCTCCAACGTGGCATTTGCCGCAGCCATCGCAAGCATGTTCCCTCCGAATGTCGTGCCGTGGGAGCCCGGCGAAAACGCTTCTGAGAGCTCTTTTTTGCCGATGACCGCTCCGACCGGAAAACCGCTGCCCAGCCCTTTCGCAACGGTGACGATATCGGGTGACAGCCCTTCGTGTTCATATCCGAATGCTTTACCGGTGCGGCCGATTCCGGTTTGAACTTCATCAATGATAAGGAGAGCCTGCTTATCTCGGCAAAAGTCTTGAACGCTCTGCAGAAATTCTCTGCTCGCCGGGATGACGCCGCCTTCGCCTTGAATCGGCTCCAGCATGACCGCCGCGATATCTTTTTCGTCCTGCAATTCGGCAAATGCTTTCGGCTCGTTGTAAGGGAGGTAATGGAATCCTTCAAGCATCGGTCCGAATCCGTGCTTGATCTTTTCCTGTCCGGTTGCAGCCATTCCCGCATACGTGCGCCCGTGGAACGATTGCTGAAAGGTTACGATTTTTGTTTTTTTCGTATGTTTTCGCGCAAGCTTCACCGCCCCTTCATTCGCTTCCGCCCCGCTGTTGCAAAAGAAGACGAGATCGCCTGCACTGTTTTTGGCAAGGAGCTGTGCAACCTTTTCTTGAAGCTCATTTTGAAACAAATTGGAAACATGCCAGACATCGTCAAGCTGTTTTTTGAGAGCAGCCGTTACTGAATCGGGGCAATGCCCGAGATTGCAGACCGCGATTCCCTGGACGAAATCGAGATAGGCGTTCCCCTTCTCATCCTGGACGATCGTGCCTTTCGCTTTTTTAATATTGATATTCCAGCGGCTGTACGTTTGAAATAAGTGACTCACGATACGGCCTCCTTTTGTTTGATGATTTTCGTGCCGATGAAATCGTCTTTCGTCAGGAAAGATCCTTTCCCGCTTACGATCATTACTTCTTCCACTTCATCTGTAAGAGCCTCTTTTGCGGAATGCACTTTTGGTATCATGCCTCCCGAGATCACGCCTTCAGCAATCAGGCTTTCGATGTCTTCGGGCGTCAGCTCTTTCAGCATTTCTTCGTTTTTCATAATTCCTTTGACATCTGTCACAAACATCAATTTGTCAGCGCGCAAGGCTGCCGCAACAGCCGACGCCGCCAAATCGGCGTTCACATTCAAGGTCTCACAGCCATCCGTCATCGAGAGGGGTGCGATAACCGGAATAAATCCTTTTTCCATGAGCGCTTCGGCCATTTGGCCGTTTACTTTTTTAATGCGCCCGACTTGACCGTATTCCTTTTCATTTAAATAGTCTGCAAGGAGCAGTCCCCCGTCTTTTCCCGATACGCCGACAGCCGGAAGCCCGTGCTTTGTCAGCTCAGCAACGAAAAATTTGTTGATCGAACCGGACAGGACCATTTCAGCGACTTCAAGAACCGCTTTTGTCGTCTTGCGCTGTCCGTTGACGAATTCGGTTCGAATATTGAGCTTCTTCAGCATCTTTGTAATATCGGGTCCACCCCCGTGCACGAGCGCGATTTTCCAGCCGCTTTCAGTCAGATCTTTCAGGTTTTGAAAAAATTCGTCCGAGAGTTCGCGGATGACGCTTCCGCCGCATTTAAAAACGATTGTTTTACCCATTGTGATCCCCTTTTTTACGTACGATAGCTCGCATTGATTTTGACGTATTCATAAGTTAAATCGCAGCCCCAAGCCGTACCCTTTCCTTCACCTTCCTGCATGAAAACCTCGATTTTCACTTCGCTGTTTTCTAAATATGTTTTGGCCAGCTCTTCCGAAAACGGCTGGGGTTCGTTGTTTTTAAATAGGCATTGGCCGCCCAGGCGGATTTCCACCTTCTCCGGTGTCACAGCAGCCATGCTGTCCCCGATTGCGACAACGATTCTGCCCCAGTTCGCATCCGTTCCGTAAACCGCGGTTTTTACAAGGTTTGAGCCGACGATTTTTTTGGCGATGATTTGCGCTTCAAGATTGCTTTTCGCGCCGTTCACTTCAACCTCGATCAGCTTTGTCGCCCCTTCCCCGTCTCTTGCGATTTGTTTGGCGAGGTCTGTGCAGACAAGCTGCAGGCCTTTTTTGAAAACCGGCCAATCTTCGTGTTCTTCATGGAGGCGCTCATTTCCGGCGCATCCGTTCGCCATGACGAGCACCATATCGTTCGTCGATGTATCGCCGTCGACCGTTATCTGGTTGAACGAAACGTCCGTGATTTCCCTTAAAGCCCTTTGCAGCGCGCTTTCTTCGATGCATGCATCTGTTGTGACAAAGCCGAGCATCGTCGCCATATTCGGGTGGATCATTCCCGACCCCTTGGCCGCTCCGCCGATCGTCACTTTTTGGCCGCCGATCATCAGTTCATAGCACGTTTGTTTGATCACGGTGTCCGTCGTTAAGATCGCTTCTTCGAAATCGCCTTCGGCAGGCTCTGTCTCGGCGAGAAGGCTGATGCCTTTTGTGATGTTTTCCATATTGAGGTATTCGCCGATGACGCCGGTTGAGGACACGGCCACCAGATCCGGCTCGATCCCGAGCATATCAGCGCTTTGACGGCGCATTTCATAAGCATCTTTTAAGCCCTGCTCTCCCGTGCATGCGTTGGCATTGGCGCTGTTGACGATGACGGCTTGGAGATGCGCGCTTTTTTTGAGGCTTTCCTGCGTCACCTTGATCGGCGCAGCCTGAAAGTGGCTTTGGGTATAAACGGCGGCGCTCACCGCCGGTCTTGAGCTGATGATGATCCCAAGATCCTTTTTTGAATAGCGGAGGCCGCAGTGGACCCCTTTTGCAAGATAGCCCTTAGGCGAAGCGACGCTTCCGTCTGTTTTTTTTATGCTGTCTTGACTCACCTGAATCATAAGTTTGTTCTCTCCCGTCTTATGGATAAATTGGCGTAAATTCAAGCCCGGCGGTTTCGCTCAAGCCGTTCATAATGTTGAAGTTTTGAACCGCTTGACCCGCGGCTCCCTTCATCAAGTTATCGATCACTGACACGATTGTCACTCTGTTCGTCCGTTCATCGACGGTAACGCCGATATCGCAAAAATTGCTGCCGTACACCTCTTTTGTGGCAGGGAACGAACCCGTTTCTCTCACTCTGACAAAGTATGAATCTTTATAAAATTTAGAAAAAATAAGCTGCAGCTGTTCGGCATCCATGCTGTCTTTCAGCTCTGTGTAGATGGTCGCCATAATGCCTCTTGTCATTGGAACTAAATGCGTGCTGAATGTGATCGGTTTAAATGCGGAGTTCCACTGTTTGACAGTCTGCTCGATTTCAGGCGTGTGCTGGTGTTCGTTTACCTTGTATATTTTAAAATTGTCATTGACCTCTGAAAAATGAGTGCCCATCGACGGCTTTCTGCCTGCCCCCGATACCCCTGTTTTTGCATCGATGATGACAAAAGATTCGTTGATGCTGCCGCTTTTGACGAGCGGCGCCAAGCCGAGAAGAACCGCTGTCGGAAAACATCCTGGATTGGCTATATACTGCGCCGTTTTAATGTCTTCCCGATTCAGCTCAGACAGTCCGTATACCGCTTTTTGAAGCACGTGTTCAGGCGCGGCTTCCCTTTTATACCACTTTTCATAGACGCTTGGGTTCTGTATCCTGAGATCGCCGGACAGATCAATGATGGGTATGTCATATGCATCAAACTGTGGCGTCAGCCGGCTGGATATCCCCGGAGGCGCTGCCATAAATAAAAAATCGATTTCATTCGCAATCCTCTTAACCTCGATCGGTTGCAGGTGTTGATCTGTCAGTTTCACAAGGTGCGGGTATGCGGCGTCATAGCGGGCTCCCTCATCACTCGATGAATACAATATGCATTCATCTGCATAAGGGTGAGTCCTCATAATCCTCATGATTTCTGCCCCTCCATAGCCAGTAGCACCTATAATACCTATTTTCAAAACGAGTTCACCTTCTTGGTCTTTGTGAAATTATTTAACATTATAACATGAATAAAAATTAATTCAATTGTATATTTAATATTTTTTCAATCACCTTTCATATTGGTTCTTTCCTCCCGCCGGCGGTCCTTTTCTTCGGCTCGGTCGTGCTCCGTTCTTACCTTCCCGGGTTCCCCGCTTTTCAAACCGGAGAATGTGCCGGCAGCAGTTATTGCAATAAAAAAAGAACGCTTGTAAAAGCGTTCTTTTTCATTAATAACGGGAGAGGCCATCTGCCGGGATCATTCCCTTTATATGGAAGAGAAAGAGCCTGTCAACGGTTGAACAGGCTCTGGAAACGTTTATTGTATACCAAGTGCGATTTTCGCATATCGCGACATTTTGTCCCTTGTCCAAGGCGGATTCCAGACGATATGAACGTCAACTTCCTTGACTTCCGGAATATCTGCGAGCGCTTTTTTGACTTCATCTACGATGATCGGCGCCAGCGGACAGCCCATTGAAGTCAAAGTCATGGTCACGTCTGTTTTGCCGTTCTCATCCATATCTACGTCGTATACAAGGCCGAGATTGACGATATCGACGCCCAATTCAGGGTCAACGACCTGTTCAAGGGCGCCCATGATGTTTTCTTTTAATGCTTCATCCACTCTTCCTCACTCCTTTTTTCATCAGTATAACGCACTTCGTTCATTTTCTAAAACGATAGTGCTTACAAGTGCGCGTCAAACCATTCGACTGTTTTCAAAAGGCCTTCCCTCGATACTTTATGTCCGGCCCGCTCATCTTCGATAAAATGCAGCAAATCAGGCCGAGCTTCATACAGTGGAATAATCGATTCATAGAAGCGGCGCGTTAAAGCAAATGGAACGGTGCCGTCCTGTTTGCCGTGCCAAAATAAAAGCGGCCTCATGTTCAATTTGTCCGGCTGCAGACTCAAGTCAAAACGCTTCAGTTCTTCGCGCTGCTGATCGATTTGTTCTTCTGTGATAGGAAGTTCAATTTTCTTTTCACGCATAAATGCGAGCTGCTGATCAAAAAATTCTACATAGGCGGGACTGCCCATTAAACTGACGGCAGTTGTAATCCATTCGTATTGAGTCAAAGCGCCGAGCGTGACAATGCCGCCCATCGATGTTCCGGCGGCGCCGATGCGGCCCTTTTCAATCATGTTTTCCCGTTCAAAGTGGTTTTTCAGCACTTCCAGCTCTTTGATTTCATTCGTGACGATCTCCCAAAATCTCGGGGCGAGCTCTTCCTGGGTGAGCTGTTCATTCCTTTCCCCGTGATAGAGAGCCTCGGGCAGAATCACGCGCATTCCTTTTTCGGCAAGCAGGTATGCGAAGTGAAGGTTATGCTCTTTTGCGCTTGTAAAACCATGTATGAAGAAAACAAGAGGAAGAGCTTTCTCTTTTTTCTCCTCTTTTACAATATGCAAAAGAGGAATGTTTGAAATATGCTGCTTTTCGATTATGATCACGACTGTTTCTTCCTCCTTTTAGGATGTCCATCATCATAAGTTTAACATGTAGACAATAAAGAAGGTAAAAAGATACACTATAGGTAAGTCAGAACTTTCAAATTCACATTAAAGGAGCATTTATGGAGACAAAACCATATTTAATTGCATTGGACTTAGACGGTACATTATTAAAAGACGACAAGACCATCTCGGAAAGCTCCAGCGAAGTCATCCGCAAGCTGCGGGAAGATGGACATTACGTGTGCATTTCTACGGGAAGACCGTTCAGAGCAAGCTCCATGTATTATGATCAGCTCCAGCTCGATACGCCGATCGTCAATTTCAACGGCGCGTTTGTCCATCACCCTAAAGATGAAAGCTGGGGACGCTTCCATACATCTCTTGATCTCGAGGTGGTCAAACAGATCATTGAAGTCAGCGAAACGTACAACGTACATAATATCCTTGCTGAAATTGTCGATGATGTTTATTTTCATTATCATGACGAAAAGCTGATTGATGTCTTTACGATGGGCAGCCCGAATATTACAGTCGGAGATTTAAGAACAAACCTCGGCCAGGATGTGACAAGCGTATTGATTCACGCAAAAGAAGAGGATGTTCCGGCGATCCGCTCCTATCTGTCAGACGTACACGCAGAGATGGTCGACCATAGAAGATGGGCGGCCCCGTGGCATGTAATCGAACTGATTAAAAGCGGCATCAATAAAGCGGTCGGCTTAGAGAAAATCACGGACTACTACGGAATCCCGCCTGAGCGGGTCATTGCCTTCGGCGATGAAGACAACGACCTTGAAATGCTTGAGTTCGCAGGCTGCGGAGTAGCGATGGGCAACGGCATCGAAGGGGTAAAAAGCGTTGCAAACAAGGTCACGAAATCGAATGAGGAAGACGGAATCGCAGTCTTTTTAAAGGATTACTTCGCTTTATAATTTTATAATTTGCCATTCATAAACGGCTTTTCAAAACGGCCATACTATGAGAAGACGGCCGCACCGGACCGTCACTTGTGTTAAGGGGGAATTCAAGATGGGTAAACGCAGCAAATCAAAACGGTTTATTCAGCAAGGCAAAGACTCGCTTAAACAGCATGCCGCCAGGTTCCCTTACCGCTCCACATTAGAAGAGGCTGAACAGAAGAGCGGCCCGACGGAATGCGGAGGGCTGTAAATGAGAAACGAACTGTTTCAAATGGCCAAAGCAGCCGTACATGCAGCTGAAGCTTCGGCGGATTCAGGCGAAAAGGCGAAAGCCGTTGCAAGAGCTAAAAACGCCCTTTCCTCGGCGTATGCCAATTCAACTGATGCCGAACGGCGACAGCTTCACAATCTTCAGGAGCAGCTAGATCAACTATCATAATACCGCACCGGCTTTTGACAGCCGGAGAGGAGTCTGTGCCATCGGCACGGCTCCTTTTTTATTTTTCCGCTCTCAAAGCATAAAAATTTGACATCGGGAACAAAAGGAAGTACATTATAAAAGGCGAACATTTTAAATAACTTATTAATAAATATTCGTTTTTTTGGGGGTTTTTATATTGGAAAATGTATTTGATTACGAAGATATTCAACTAATTCCTGCAAAGTGCATCGTCAAGAGCCGTTCTGAATGTGATACATCCGTGCAGTTTGGCGGAAGGACATTTAAACTGCCTGTCGTGCCGGCCAATATGCAGACCATTATAGATGAAAAGCTGGCTGTTTCATTAGCGGAAAACGGTTACTTTTATGTGATGCACCGCTTTGAGCCGGAAACACGGATCGATTTTATTAAAGACATGAAGGCACGCGGTTTGTTTTCTTCAATCAGCGTCGGAGTCAAAGATGAAGAATACGCGTTTATCGAAGAGCTGACGAGAGAGAATCTCACACCCGAGTACATCACGATCGATATCGCCCACGGTCACTCAAACGCCGTCATCAATATGATTCAGCACATTAAAAAACATCTTCCGGACAGCTTTGTGATCGCAGGAAATGTCGGAACGCCTGAAGCTGTTAGAGAGCTTGAAAACGCCGGAGCCGACGCTACAAAAGTCGGCATCGGTCCCGGAAAAGTCTGCATTACAAAAATCAAAACCGGTTTTGGAACGGGCGGATGGCAGCTGGCTGCGCTGCGCTGGTGCGCAAAAGCGGCAAGCAAGCCGATCATTGCTGACGGCGGCATCCGCACCCACGGAGACATCGCCAAATCGGTCAGATTCGGGGCGACAATGGTCATGATCGGTTCGCTGTTTGCCGGACACGAAGAATCGCCTGGAGCAACGATCGAAAAAGACGGCAAGCTCTACAAAGAATATTTTGGTTCAGCTTCTGAGTACCAAAAAGGCGAAAAGAAAAATGTCGAAGGCAAAAAAATGTACGTGGAGCATAAAGGCGCGATCATGGATACGCTGACAGAAATGGAACAGGATCTGCAGTCGTCCATTTCTTATGCGGGAGGAAACAAGCTCGATGCGATCCGCAACGTAGACTATGTCATCGTTAAAAATTCTATTTTCAATGGGGATCAATATTAACGGTCACATCCTGTGACCGTGGCGGTGTTCATTCAGCCGCCGATCCTTCCTGACAGAATACAAAAGAGGCATCCTTTCCCGGGATGCCTTTTTTGATGGTTATTTCACTTCAAACGTTTTGCCGGCCCTCAAAGTTGCAAACTGTTCCGATCTCCCCAAAAATGTCACGTTTACTTCGTATGTGCCGGGTTCAGGCACCTCTTTCCATACATCAGTAAAATCGTAGGACTCTTTCGGATTGAGCGTCATCGTCTGGAAAGCCTGTGTAAACATTTTTCCTTTCGAGTAGCGGTATCTTTCATTCCCTTCTTTGTCGCTGACGATCAGCTCAAATTTCTGTCCGCTGCTGAATTCAAACTCTGCCGCATCATCCGTATGGTTTACAACCGACATCCGAAATTCGATTTCTCCCTGCTTCTGGACGGGTTCAACCGTCAATGTCACACTCCCGTTATCCACTTCCCCTGATACCTCCTTATCGGGGACTTGATCCCCGTTTTGCCCGCATCCACTGACAAACAGCAGCATCACAATCATGGAAATCAGCCGCATTCATTCACCCTTTCATTAATCTTTGCGGAAAAACCCTAAAACCTGTGTTGTCTGTACGACGTTTGTGAAAGCTTTTGGATCAACTTCATTAATGATTTTTTCCAAGTCGTACAATTCATACCTTGTGATGACAATGATCATCATTTCTTTCTGTTCATTCGTAAAGGCGCCTTTCGCCGGAACGGTTGTAATTCCGCGGACCATCCTCCCGTAAATGGCTTCTTTGATCTCCTCCGCTTTCTTTGTGACAATCATAACGGTGAGCTTGGCGTGGCGGGTGTGGATGGCATCAATCACCCTGGTTGTCACATATAGTGTAACGAGCGTATATAATGCTTTCTCCCATCCGTTCAATAATCCTGCTGTTAAAATAATCGCACCGTTTAAAATAAAGAAATAGGTGCCGACCGGTTTGTCTTTCCACTTTGCCAGGATCATCGCAATAATATCCAAACCGCCCGTTGAAGCCCCGTATTTAAGGGTCAGGCCGATCCCGACCGCGGCGATCACCCCGCCGAACACGGCATTCAGCAAAATGTCGTTTGACAGGCTCGCCTCAGGGAGCATCCCCAAAAAGACCGTCGTCAAGGCCACGCTCAAAATGCTGTAGACCGTAAATGAGCGCCCGACCTTGAGCCACCCTAGAATCCCGACGGGAATGTTTAAAATAAACAATAGCGTCCCCGTTGAAAAATAAATCGGGCTGTACTGGTCAAGCGCGCTCGATAAAAGCTGCGCCACCCCCGTAAAGCCGCTGGCGTAAACATCGGCGGGAATCAGAAACAGATTCAATCCGATGGCATTTAACAAGGCGCCGATGATGACAATGAACAATTTTTTTGCTTCCGCTATGACCATATTTAGTTCCTCCGCTACTTTCGTATATATTTGGTTTACCCTTAAAACAATATTTTGAAAACGTCAATGTAAAAATATATGATATAGTTGACCTAAAAAACGAAGTATGCCGAAGGACAGCTTAGTGTCCTTTTCAACCATTTTTTAGAAAGAAGGGGTTCAAATGAACGTTCACCTTTTAGCAGACAGCGCGGCAGATTTGCCGAAATCTTTTTATGATGAACATCGCATCTCATTTATTCCGTTAAGGGTGCTGCTTGATGAAAAAGAATACGATGATCTTCTGACGATTCAGCCTCTGGACGTTTATGAAGCGATGCGCGAAGGCAAAGCGCCGAAAACGTCCCAGCCGTCTCTGATGCTGTTCAAGAACGCATTCAGCGAGCTGGCCAACGAAAATAAACCCGCTCTCTATATCGCCTTTTCCTCAGAGCTGTCCGGAACATACCAGACGGCTGTGATGGCGGCAAACGAAGTCAAGGAGGAGTTCCCTGATTTCGACCTGCGGATCATCGACTCAAAATGCGCTTCATTAGGCTATGGGCTTGCTGTCAAGCACGCCCTCAAACTCGCAACTAACGGCAATACAATACAAGAAATCGAGTCGTCTGTAAAGGACTTTTGCGAACATCTTGAACATATTTTTACCGTTGATGACTTGACTTATTTGGCAAGAGGCGGAAGAATCAGCAAAGCATCGGCATTTGTCGGCGGGCTGTTGAATATTAAACCGCTTTTGCATGTTGATGACGGCAAGCTTGTCCCCCTTGAAAAAATCCGGGGCAAAAAGAAGCTGCTCAGACGGATGATCGAATTAATGAAGGAAAGAAGCGTCGATTTGAGCGGACAGACGGTCGGCATCAGCCACGGAGATGACGAAGAGACGGCCGAAGAAGTCAAACGGATGATCGAAGCCGAATTCCAGCCGGAGGAGATCGTCGTCAACATGATCGGTTCAGCGGTCGGCGCCCACGCCGGACCCGGAACATTGGCGGTCTTTTTTCCGGGGAAAGACAAAAGATAAGATAAAACAGAGGCCTGCTTTATAAAAGCAGGCCTTAGATTGTTGACAAAATCCCAAAACGGCTCTTAGTTTTGGGATTTTGTCATCCTTCTTTCAGCGTGACCCAAAACCCTTTCAGTCTAGGAAGGCCGAGCATCGGAGCGGACTTTCACAGGAAGTGACGACGGCGGCGTTCAGGCAGGACGCCTGGGCGATTAGCCGCCGATCCTTCTCCTATTCGTGAGCACCGACTTAGCAGGCCTGACAACGAATGCGAGGGTTTGTCGACACGCTGAGGCCTGCTTTTTAAAAGCAGGCCTCAGCGTCAGCTGTCTTCGGTGACTGTCCCTTCCTCAACGGCCGGCGCAAGCGCTCCATCAAGAAAGCCGGCAGCAGCTGTCGCGACATCCGGGCCTCCAGATCCCTCGACCACTTTTTCCATTGTGATCGGACAAATTTTGTACGCACCGCCGAAGTTGACGACCCCTCCTGCCGAAACGCGATGAATGTAAACTGAGCAGCAATGTTTCATACCAAGTCTCCTTTTTTGGGTCTTATGATATGTGTATGCTGACGGAACAAGGTGGCATAAACTTCCCGGCAAAAAACATCGCAATTGGGAGAGTACATAGTTTCGCCGGCAGTGAGCAAGCTAAGAGCGACATTTTGACGGGAGGTGCTTCCTCATGAAAGATGATGATAAAAAGCCGGTTGACAATAACGCCGTCAACCAGCAGAAAAACCGGCTCGCCGAAAAGAACAGACAAGCCGGTAAACACCAGGAATCAAAGAAGCCTCATCACCTGTAAGAAACCGGCGGCGTCCCGATCGGAACGCCGCCTCAAGATTATTTTTTCTCGTACGTCCAACCCTCTTCCTGATAGATTTTATCCTGTTTCATCAGATGGCCGAGCGCCCTTTTAAATGCTGCTTTGCTCATGTTGAAGCGCTCTCTGATATCCTCTGGATCGCTTTTATCCCAGAATGGCATCGCGCCGTTTCTCGATCTCATATAAGTCAGAATTTGTTCCGCATCAACCGACAAGGCATCCTGCTTTCTCGGCAGAAGCGACAGATTTACAGAACCGTCTTCTTTTACTTTGATCACCCTTGCAGTCAGCTTTTCGCCGAGCCTCGGCTCTTCCTTTCGCTCAGAAGAATGGATGAAGCCTCTGATGCCGGCTTCGGAAATCATAAAAGAGCCTGATGCGATCAAGCGGTAGATCGTCCCGGTGAGCTCTTTATTCATCAGGCCGGGTGAAGCTTCAGTAAACAGTTCGCTGATCTTGTCCTCCGGCGCCGGCTTGGCAAACATCCTTCCGTGCCCCGTGATTTTCAGCATACAGTACAGCCTGTCTCCTTTTTGCGGCCATACTGATTCATACGGCGGGAGATGCTCTGTCGCAACGAGGGCGTCCTTCGAGAGCCCGACATCGACGAAAACGCCCATGCCGCTGACGGCATCAACGACTTCCACCCAGCCGTATTGTTCAGCGCTGATGATCGGCTTTCTCATCGTAGCCGCAAGGCGATCTTCGTGATCGACATATAAAAAAACATCGACCTCTTCTCTCCCGTCAATATCCTCGGTGATCTCGCTCTGATGCAGAAGGACCGCCGTTTCGCCGTCCGTCAAAAAGTAACCGTAATCTGCTTTATGATCTATTTTCAATGTTAGCTGCTGTCCAGGTTTCATACTGCTTCTTCCTTTCTTATCCGCCTGTTTTTCTTTTTCTTATTATTCCTCCAATGTTCAAATTATTGCCAGATCGCGGCCAGGCAAAACCGCTCGATATTGGAAGTTTCACCTTATTCTACTATAATTGACTCATAAGTAAAATGGATGGAGGTTTTTTCACATGGCGAAAGAAAGCTCATTTGATATCGTCTCAAAGGTTGAACTGCCTGAAGTTCAAAACGCAATCCAGACCGCTCTCAAGGAAATCGGCACACGCTATGATTTCAAAGGGTCAAAAAGCAGCATCACACTCGAAGGAGACGAACTCGTTCTCGTATCAGACGACGAATTTAAAATGAACCAGTTGAAAGACGTACTTGTCGGCAAACTGATCAAGCGGAACGTCCCGACGAAAAACATCGAATACTCAAAGCTTGAGAACGCTTCAGGCGGCACGGTCAGACAGCGCGGAAAATTAGTTCAAGGCATCGACAAAGAAAACGCAAAAAAAATCAATAACCTTATAAAAAAATCGGGTCTGAAAGTTAAATCGCAAGTGCAGGACGATCAAGTCCGCGTAACCGGAAAAAATAAAGACGACCTTCAGCAAATCATCGCGATGGTGAGGGAAGCCGACCTGCCGATTGATGTTCAATTTATAAATTTTCGATAAATTCTTAATTTACTGTTGATTATTCCCCCGATTTTCGGTAAATTGAGTAAAAGTAATCAATAGAAACTAAATAGCTGTTCTTATCAAGAGAGGCAGAGGGACTGGCCCGATGAAGCCTCAGCAACCGGTGAATGAATATTCATGACCAAGGTGCTAAATCCAGCAAGCAGCCTGCTTGGAAGATAAGAAGACGGACAAATGTCGCTGAAAAGTCTTCTGCTTCCCAGAAGACTTTTTTGTTTTATTAAGAATGATTAAGGGGGAAAACGATGGGTTTTTTGGAGGATATAAAAAACAAAACGTTAATCGCTGACGGCGCAATGGGCACGCTTCTGTATTCCTATGGGATCGACAGGTGTTTTGAGGAACTGAACATCTCCAAGCCCGAAGAAATAAGACGCGTCCACGAAGCGTATGTACAGGCCGGCGCCGACATTATTCAAACGAACACGTACGGCGCAAACTTCATCAAGCTGTCCAGATACGGACTCGAAGACGAAACAAAACAAATCAACGAAAAAGCCGTCCGCCTCGCCCGCGCCGCCGCCGGCTCCGCTTATGTTCTCGGTACGCTCGGCGGAATCCGGACGTTCAACAAAAACTCGTATTCTCTCGAGGACATTAAAAGAAGCTTCCGCGAACAGCTCTACCTTCTGTTAAATGAGCAGCCGGACGGACTTCTGCTCGAAACCTATTACGACTTAGAAGAAGCGCGCGAAGTTTTAAAGATTGCCAGAAAGGAAACGGAGCTGCCGATCATTTTGAATGTCTCGATGCACGAAGAGGGCGTTCTTCAGGACGGCACCCCGCTTGCGGACGGTCTGAAGCAGCTGGCATCACTCGGCGCAGATGTCGTCGGCATCAACTGCCGTCTCGGCCCTTATCATATGATCAGAGCGCTTGAAGAAGTCCCGCTTTTAGAAGATGCCTATCTTTCCGTCTATCCGAACAGCAGCCTCCCGTCCCTTGTCGAAGGCAGGCTTGTTTATGAGACGGATGATGAATATTTCAGGGAAAGCGCGGAGGAATTCCGCAATCAAGGCGCACGGATCATCGGCGGCTGCTGCGGAACGACGCCGAACCACATCAGAGCGATGGCTGAGGCCGTCAAAGGACTTCCTCCAGTCACCGAAAAACGAGTGAAAATCAGAAAGAAAGCGGCGCTTGCCGTTCAAAACGAAAGGACAGAGCCTGCTCTTGACGATCTGGCAAAGCAGAAACGGTCCATTATCGTCGAGCTCGATCCTCCAAAACAATTAAACTTTGAGAAATTTTTGCACGCCGCAGAGGAGCTAAAATCAGCCGGAATCGATGCACTGACATTGGCGGACAACTCCCTTGCCACACCGAGGATCAGCAATGTCGCCTGCGGGGCGCTCTTAAAACAGCGCCTCGATATGAGGTCGCTGATTCATATCACATGCAGAGACCGCAACCTGATCGGCCTGCAGTCCCATTTAATGGGACTCGATACGCTGGGGCTGTCAGACGTGCTGGCGATTACCGGCGATCCGTCGAAAATCGGCGACTTTCCGGGAGCGACTTCCGTCTATGACCTGACATCGTTCGATTTGATCAGCCTGATCAAGCAGTTTAACGAAGGCTTGTCCTATTCGGGTAAACCGCTCGGCAAGAAAACGAATTTCTCAGTGGCGGCCGCCTTCAATCCGAATGTCAGACACATTGACAAAGCGGTGAAACGGCTTGAGAAAAAAATCGCCTGCGGCGCAGACTATTTCATTTCCCAGCCTGTCTATTCCGAGGAGCAGCTCATTAAAATCCACAAGGAAACGCGGCATCTTGAAACACCGATCTATATCGGCGTCATGCCGCTCACCAGCAGCCGCAACGCGGAATTCATCCACAACGAAATCCCCGGCATCAAGCTGTCTGATTCAATCCGCGAAAAGATGGCGCTGGCAGGAAACGACAAACAAAAACAGGCCGAGGAAGGGCTCGCGATCGCTCGCTCTCTGCTTGATGCGGCGTGCGACCTGTTCAACGGCATTTATCTGATCACACCGTTTTTGCGGTCCGATCTAACCGCCGAGCTGACGGCATATATCCATCAGAAAGAAAAGGAGAAGACAAATGTCTAACATCAATGACCAGCTGAAGAAAAAAATCCTCGTCCTTGACGGTGCGATGGGAACGATGATCCAAGACGCCGGTTTGTCCGCCGCAGACTTCGGAGGCGAGGCATATGAAGGGTGCAATGAATTTCTAAGCATTACGGCGCCCCATGTCATTCAGGGCATCCACGAAGCCTATCTCGAGGCTAAAGCCGATATCATCGAGACCAATACGTTCGGAGCCACCCGGCTCGTTCTGGACGAGTACGACCTCGGGCATCGAGCCTATGAAGTCAACCTCGCTTCAGTCAAACTCGCCAAAGCGGCCGCCGAAAAGTTTTCAACTCCTGAATGGCCTAGATTTGTCGCCGGTGCGATGGGTCCGACGACAAAAACCCTTTCCGTCACCGGCGGCACCACCTTTGACGAACTGATCGATAACTACGAGGAACAGGCAAGAGCGCTGATCACGGGGGGAGCCGACCTCTTGCTCCTCGAAACGAGCCAGGATATGCTGAACGTTAAAGCCGGCTTTATCGGCATTAGACAAGCCTTCGAAAAAACCGGCAAAACCCTTCCGCTCATGGTGTCAGGCACAATCGAACCGATGGGCACGACGCTTGCCGGCCAGGATATCGAATCGTTCTATATCTCCCTCGAGCATATGAAACCGGTCAGCGTCGGTTTAAATTGCGCGACAGGCCCGGAATTTATGACAGATCACATCAGGACCCTTTCTTCCCTAGCGAGGACGGCCGTCAGCTGCTATCCGAATGCCGGCCTCCCCGATGAGGAGGGGCAATACCATGAATCACCGCAATCGCTGGCGAAAAAAATCAAGGCGTTTGCTGAAGAAGGCTGGCTGAACATTGTCGGCGGCTGCTGCGGAACGACGCCCGCCCATATTGAAGCGCTGGCCGATGAAGTAGCCCTTCTGCCTCCGCGGACGGTTCCTTCGGGAGCAAAGCCGCACACCGTCTCAGGAATCGACGGATTAATTTACGAAGAAACAATGCGTCCCCTTTTTGTCGGTGAGCGGACCAATGTCATCGGCTCGAGAAAATTCAAGCGGCTCATCGCCGAGCATAAATTTGAGGAAGCATCCGAAATCGCGAGAGCCCAAGTGAAAAACGGCGCCCATGTCATCGACATCTGTCTCGCAGACCCGGACCGCGATGAAGCGGAAGATATGGAAGGCTTTTTAAAAAAAGCGATGAAAAAAGTAAAAGCCCCGTTTGTCATCGACTCGACGGACAAAACGGTAATTGAAAAGGCGCTGAAATACTCGCAGGGAAAAGCGATCATCAATTCGATCAATCTTGAAGACGGCGAAGAACGGTTCGCTGACATCCTTCCGCTCGTCAAACAGTTCGGAGGCGCACTCGTCGTCGGCACGATCGATGAAGAGGGGATGGCAGTCACCGCGGCAAAAAAGCTGGCCGTCGCCGTCCGGTCGCATCAGCTGCTCACCGAAAAATACGGAATACCGGCCAGCGATATCATATTCGATCCGCTCGTCTTCCCGGTCGGAACGGGCGATGAACAATACATCGGCTCAGCTAAAGAAACGATCGAAGGGATCCGCCTCATCAAAGAGCAGCTCCCTGAATGCTTAACGATTCTCGGCGTCAGCAACGTCTCATTCGGTCTTCCGCCCGTCGGCCGGGAAATCTTAAATGCTGTATTCTTGTACCACGCAACACAGGCTGGGCTCGATTACGCGATCGTCAATACAGAAAAGCTTGAGCGGTTTGCTTCCATTCCTAAAGAAGAAGTCGAGATGGCTGAAAAACTTCTGTTTCATACCGACGATAAAACGCTCGCATCCTTCACTGACTTCTATCGTGGAAAGAAAAAAGCGGACAAACAGCCGAAAACGTCCCTTTCCCTCGAAGAGCGCCTGGCCGAATACGTAATCGAAGGTACAAAAGAAGGCTTGATTCCCGATCTCGAACAAGCGTTGAAAAAATTCGCCACCCCGCTCGACGTGGTCAACGGTCCGCTCATGGACGGCATGGCAGAGGTCGGACGGCTGTTTAACAACAATGAGCTGATCGTCGCTGAAGTTCTGCAGTCGGCAGAGGTTATGAAAGCTGCCGTTTCCTTTCTCGAACAATATATGGAAAAGAAAGACGACAGCGGCAAAGGAAAGATCATTTTGGCAACCGTTAAAGGCGATGTCCATGATATCGGCAAAAACTTAGTCGACATCATTTTAAGCAACAACGGCTACAAGGTAGTCGATCTTGGGATTAAAGTGACACCGCAGGAGTTAATTGAGGCGATCCGCAAAGAGAACCCCGACATCATCGGTCTGTCCGGCCTGCTCGTCAAATCGGCGCAGCAGATGGTCGTTACGGCGAAGGATCTCGATAAAGCGGATATTTCCATCCCGATCATGGTCGGCGGAGCCGCGCTTTCAAGAAAATTCACGAACATGAAAATTTCGCCTGAATATAAAGGGCCGGTTTTATACGCGAAGGACGCCATGGACGGCCTATCGCTCGCCAATCAGCTGCGGACGGACCCGTCGCAGTTTCTCGAGAAAAAAGAAGCCGCTGCACCCGCCGCCGTCGCGGAAAAAAAGCAGACGAAAGCCGTAATTGAAATGCTTGAAAAACGGGCGCACGTTCCGAAGGCGCCGGTCTTTCAGCCTGAAGACTTGAAACGGCACTATTTGAAAAACATCGACCTTTCCTATATTGTGCCGTATGTCAATGAACAAATGCTGCTCGGCCATCATCTCGGCTTGAAAGGGAAAGTCAAAAAACTACTGGCTGAACAGCATCCAAAAGCACTGGAGCTGAAAGAACTGATCGACGAGCTGCTGAGAGACGGAAAAGAACACGGCTGGTTCGATCCTGCGGTCGTCTACCAATTTTTCCCTGCGTACAGCGACGGGGATTCGCTTCATATTTTAGATCCAGTGAACAAAGACAGCATCCTTGAAACGTTTGTTTTTCCAAGGCAGGAAAAGCTTCCGTACCGCTGTATTTCCGATTACGTCCGACCGAAGGGAGAGCTTGATTATGTCTCGTTCTTTGCCGTAACGGCGGGCAGGCATGTAAGAGCTGCCGCCAACCGCTTTAAGGAGGAAGGCGACTACTTGAAAAGCCATGCGGTACAAGCGCTTGCTCTTGAGCTGGCCGAAGGGCTCGCCGAACGGACGCACCAGGTTATCCGCGACCGCTGGGGCTTCCCTGATGCACCCGACTTCACGATGGAACAGCGTTTTCAGGCGAAATACCAAGGGCAGCGCTATTCCTTCGGATACCCGGCCTGTCCGAATCTTGAAGATCAGGAAAAGCTTTTCAGGCTCATCCAGCCCGAAGGCATCGGCGTTCACTTAACAGACGGCTTCATGATGGAGCCCGAAGCTTCCGTATCAGCGATCGTTGTCTCCCACCCGGAAGCCAGATATTTCAATGTTCATTAAACGAAGACCCTGCCTGCCGTTTGCGGCCGGCAGGGTTTATCATGTATGTCTTTAACATAAAGTCATTGCCGCTTTCAGGTTTTATAATGCGCAACTATGGATTCAGCCATTTTAAGTATCTTTCCGTGCAGTTCTTTAGGTTCAATGATCCTCATGTGCTCTGCGAATCCGAGTATATACCTTTTTGCTTCTTCTTCCGTATCAAAGGATAGCGTAACGGGGATCCAGCCCTCCTGATCGATCTCATTTGTTTCGATGATCCGCACAAAATGATTGGTAAACGACAGCCTCGGCAAGATGGCCTGCGCCGCCTTCACCCGCACTTCATACGTCGGCAGCCTTTCAATAAATTCCTTTGTTGAAGACCGCCACACGTGAGCAATATCAAAATTTTCGGGCCTATCAAACGTTTCGCGGACAAAAACGGCAGATTTAATCCGTGAAGCCCTGTAATTCCGAATCTCCCCATTTTCTTTAGATGCAATCAGATACCAGTTCGCCCCTTTAGCCACCAGCCCAAGCGGTGCAACAACACGATCAGCCGTTTGTCCATCTGCCCGCTGATAGACAATTTTTAATTTTTGATCTTTCCATATGGCATCTTTCAGCACTTCAAAGGATTCTGCTTTTTCTTTCTTATGGCGCCATGAACAGGTATCAATATATATGCGGTTCCATACATCCTTTGCGTTTTGGCGATATTCCGAAGGCAGCGAGGCAATCAGTTTATTTCGGGCTTCTTCGGATATGCGGGTTAATCCGAGATCGTCAAGCAATTGTTCAGAAAGCGGAACAAATAGTGCGCGTATTTCAGATTCTTTTAAGCCGGTTAGAGTGGTTTGGTAATCATCAAGCAATGACCAGCCTCCGTTTATGCCGCGTTCGGCCACAACGGGAATCCCCGCTCCGCTTAAAGCTTCCATATCCCTGTAAATCGTGCGCTCGGAGACTTCCAGCCTTTCCGCTAATTCTTTCGCCGTCATTTGCCCTTGTGCCTGAAGCATTAAAAGAATAGATATCAGTCGATCCCCTCTCATATGACCACCTTTCTTATCAATGAATGAACTTATTTAATAAAATATGACAATGGTTGTCAAGATTGAGCTTTTATAATGAACATATCTTTTTAAATGAAAGGAATGGGATGAATGAAGCCGCTGAAAGGAAAAATCGCCCTCGTAACAGGCGGAAGCAGAGGCGCGGGCCGCGCCATCGCTGCAGAACTTGGAAAAGCCGGTGCAACCGTGTATATTACAGGCCGCAGCATCAGAGGGGCTTCCACGAATCAATGGCCCGGTACAATTGATGACACCGTGTCACAAATTGAAGCTTCCGGCGGAAAGGCTATTGCTGTAAGATGTGATCATACGAACGATGCAGAAACAGAGGCTGTCATCGCTAAAATTCGCGAAGAGCAAGGAAAACTGGATATTTTGATCAACAATGTGTGGGGGGCGCACGATCTGGGTGTCGAGGCAAAGCCTTTTTGGGAATTGTCATTGAAAAATTGGGATACGATGTTCGCCGCCGGGGTGCGTGCCCAGCTGGCGACAAACCACTTCGCCGTGCCGCTCCTTCGCGAAAATAAACAAGCTCTTATCATTCACACGACCTTCTGGGATGAGAACAAGTACACCGGACAGTTTTATTACGATTTGGCCAAGAACGCAATCGTCCGCATGGCGTACGGTCTTTCATTGGAATTAAAACGGGACAACATTGCCGTTATTGCCGTTTCGCCGGGATTTATGAGAACCGAACTTGTGCTGAAATACCATGAATCAGATGAGGCGCATTGGCGGGAGTCGGAAGATTTAAGGAGAACCGAAACGCCTTATTATGTCGGACGCGGAATCACAGCATTGGCTAAGGATCCGGATGTGATGGAGAAAAGCGGACGTGCGTTAAGAGTTGGTGATTTAGCCAAAGAATATCAGTTTACCGATGTGGATGGACGATATATTCCGCCATTTACGATATAGGGATTAGGGACCGCCTCCCGGGGGAAATGATTCTTTAAACAGATCAGGGGGTGATGATCATCCTGCTTTGATTGTTTCCACAAGCGTTATATATAATGGAATAACATCACAGCATGCTGAAAATCGATCGCTCTCATCTGATCTGCAACTGAAGGAGGAATCATATGATTGAAGTCAAACCAATAAACGCGGAAGATACGTATGAGATCAGGCACCGCATTCTCCGGCCGAATCAGCCGCTTGAAGCATGTATGTATGAAACCGATTTGCTCGGGGGTGCGTTTCACCTCGGTGGATATTACCGGGGCAAGCTGATCAGCATCGCTTCCTTTCATAAAGCCGAACATTCAGAGCTTGAAGGCGAAGAACAGTATCAGCTGAGAGGGATGGCGACGCTTGAAGGATACCGTGAGCAAAAAGCGGGAAGCACGCTCATCCGCCATGCCGAAGAGCTTCTTCGGAAAAAGGGGGCAGACCTTTTATGGTGCAATGCCAGGACATCTGTGAGCGGCTACTATGAAAAGCTCGGCTTCAGCGAACAGGGCGAAGTCTACGACATACCGCCGATCGGACCTCATATTTTGATGTATAAGAAATTGACGTAAAAAAACCCCGCCGGAAGCGGGGCATTCTCGGCCGCATTAGCATTACAGCTTTGCGGCCTCTTTTTTAAATTTCGCAAGCGCATTTGTCACTTTTCCGAATTCGGAGGCGTGCGGGCGGTCATCGCCGTCCTTGTAGCCGTAGTCGACCATCCGGTTTCTGTTGAGGCAGAGCTTCGTCAATTCCGGCTTGAATAAGTCGAACAATTCGAAGCGCTCACGCAGTTCAGGGAATTTTTGCTGATAATCAAGAATCGCATCAGCCAGAGCTTTCCACAGACGCTTTTCAGGAAGCAGACCGTCATTTTCTAAAATGTTGGCTACATAGCGCAAATGGCAAATGAAAAGCCCGGTAAAGATAAACTGCACAAGCCCTTCCGGCGGCTCGCTTCTGAGAACGGCTTTTAAATCCCCTGTCAAACCGCTCAGTTCAGGAAGCGGCTGGTCGCTGATATTGACGTCATCAACAAAATCTTTAATCGCCAGCCTGTGCGGCTGATGATCTTTTAAGACGAGAATCGTATTTTGTCCGTGCGGTGAAAATACGGTTCCGTAGCGGTACATGAAATGCAGAAGCGGCGGCATCACGGTGTCAAACAGCTTTCCGATCCACTCCTCCGCTGACAGCCCCGACTTTTCGATCAGGCGCCTGATAAACGGCACGCCGCCTTGATCAATGTATGTTAAAGAAGCGAGCGTAACAGGCCGTTCTCCTTCTTCCAAATACGTATAAATGCTTTCTCTGAAAATAGCGCCGAGCATTTCCAAATATTGATACGGGGCTTTTTCAAGAGAGTGATAGTATTGGTGGTCAACGTTCAGACTGGCATTTTCGCCTGGCAGGATCACCCGGCATTCGTCTTTTAGAAATGCGTCGTTTTCGGCGATCCCTTTGATATGCTCAGTGATTTTCGGCGCGATAACCGTACGTTCCGACGGCAGGCCTCTGTATACAAGCGTATTTAAAATGCTCATCGGCAGTTTAATATGATGCTTGTGTTTGTTTGTGATGTTTGTAAAGGTCCTAATCGATTGCTGCGGCAGGTACTCGTCTCCGCCTTCCCCTAAAGGAATGATCGCTTTTGAAGCAATTTCTTCAGGAAACTGCTGAATGATCGTATTTGTCCACTGCCATTCGTGGACGGGCATATAATAATAGTCTTCACTGGCTGCGCCCTGCTTTTCTATGACTTTAGCGAATTGCCTTAAAGTCAGCTCATCAAGCTCTTTATGAATCAGCGTCTCATAATCGAGCCCTTCAACCGAGTGAAATGACGCGGTATCTTTGTGTACAGCGATCCACAGCAGCCGTTTGGCTCTCTGATTTTCCGGGGCAAACCGGAGGTAGTCATCATAGCCAAAACCGATTCTTCCTTTGTTGTAGACGATCCACGGATGGCCGGTCATCTCGCCTTCAATTACGGCATAATCGGCTTCGGTCAGCTCGTCAGCCGTAAGCGCATCCTTTGCCAAAAGGTGGGCATCAGCCAGCATCGTATGGTTGAACTCCTTGATCAAATGACCCGCTGTCTCCGGACTCATCGGGATATGCGGCTGAATATCCAGGAGAAATTCAATCGCGCTCACATGTTTTGTCCATTGTCCGCCCTTGAAGACTTCAATCGTCTCCGGCACCGCGTCAAAACTGTCAAACATGCGTGGTTTGGCGGCAAACCGGTACACCTTATCCTCGGCCGTTCTCAGCTCATAGCGGTTGATGCCGTCTTCAGTTTCAATGAAATCGGGCTTAATGATATCCTCATACATATATTCAGAAAGCATCTTCGCCAGCAATCGCCGATTGACTTCTCTCCACCTGTCAGGATCGAGGACCCTCTTTAATTCATCTTGAAACAACATGAAAATGCCTCCTTTATTAGCCGTTTGGTACAGCTGTTTTTTCCGCGATTCCTGTTCCGAATGTCTGAAAAACCGTTTTATGGCTGACGGTGTATACTTCTCTCCCGGCCAGCTGATTGATGATCACCGAGTTCCGGTAAGCGCCGAGTCCCAGGTCAGGTGCACCGACACCGTGCGTGTGCAGCTCTCCGTTTTGAATAAAAATATGGTTTTTTGATTTTGCAGCTGTCACTAGTCTGTAGTCGCGTGTAATCACGTAGCGGCCGCTCGCGTCCTTTTCAATCAAACTGTCAACAGGCGCCAGACATTCCGGCAGCCTCTCTTTATAGCCCGTCGCCAGAACGACCACATCTGCCTGCCGCTCAAACCGGTCTTCATTCACCCGGTTTGTGCAGTATAGAACCAGCGTTTCCCCACGCTGTTCGATCTGCTCGACTTCTGTCATGGACTGAAGATCAAAAGCCGCTTTCCGCCCCCCGCAGGTCCGCTCATACAGAATATGATAAATATCGCTGATCGTCTTCGCGCTGATTCCTTTATAAAGAAGATCCTGCTGCGTTAGCAATTCATCTTTTTTCCACTGCGGAAGCTGATAGAAAAAATCGATATAGTCAGGCGAAAAATATTCGAGTCCGAGGTTCGAATATTCCATTGGGAAGAAGCCTTTTGAGCGGGTGAGCCAGCTGACATGCTCCGCTTCATCTTCACCGACCAGGTCATAAAACACTTCGGCTGCGCTTTGCCCGGAGCCGACGACGGCCACCCTTTTCCCTTTAAATCCGCCGGGCTTTCTCTTTAAATACTCGGCTGAATGGAACACCGAGCCCCCCAAAGCGTCTGAGAGCGCATCGGGAACGTGCGGGCCCGTCCCAATGCCAAGCGCAATATGCCTCGTGTAATAAACCGCTTCCCCTCCGTTCTCCCGATTCGCGACCCGCACCTTAAAAAGCGCCTCCGGGTTCGATTCAACGAGTGATATGCTTTCGACATTCATCCCGAAGCGGCACGGGTCGAGCTGTTCTGCCACCCAGCGGCAGTAGTGGTTGTATTCCTGTCTCGGAATATGAAAGTCTTCCAGAAAATAAAAAGAATAAAGACGGTTATGCTGCTGAAGATAGTTTAAAAAGCTGTATTTGCTTGTCACATCGGCCATGCTCACCAAGTCGGCCAAAAACGGCACCTGCAGTGTCGTTCCTTCAATCAGCATGCCGGGATGCCAGTTAAAGCTTTCGTTTCGTTCAAAAAACAGCGCATTGATCTCAGGCACGGAGTCAGCCAATGCGGCAAGGCCGAGATTAAACGGCCCGATGCCGACGCCGATGACATCGTATACATCATTGGGTCTCTTTGTAGAGTTCATCTTTTTTCTCCTTTTCAAAAAAACGTTCTCGTTCGCAAAACATCAATAATCCGGTTTTATCAGGGAGATTCACAGGTTTAATAGGGCGAAACCCGCATTTTTCAAAAACATGAATCATTTTTTTGTTGCGGATATCCGGCTCTGCGATCACCTTTTTTGTTTCAGGCACGGCAAATTGCATGTTGACCATCGCTTTTAATAGCGGAAGGGCAAGACCTTTACCCAAATACGCTTTTTCACCGATCAACAGGTGGATGCCCTGGTCAAAAGGTTCATTGTCATAGTGGTGTTCAATGATGTCTCCCTTGACCCAGTACGACTCCCAGTAGCTCATCGGCACACCGTCGATAAAGCCGATGTACAGCGTTTGGTGAGGGTCTGTGATGGCCTTGTGAAAATGGGCTTCAAATTTTGCAAACGGCATGTTTAAATGCCAAAACGGAATGACATGCTCCTCCTGCATCCAGCGGTAGACGAGCGATATGTCTCTTTCATAGTCCGCTTTTTGAAATGTGATCCGTTCATTCATTGGACAGCCGCCGCCTCCTTTAAAAGCGGATTGTTGACAGACGTATAGCGAGACTGGGTTTCAAGCGAGCCTGTCAGCTCATCCATGTCGTAAAATCTCGTCAGCAGATTGGCCTTGCACGGAAGCTCCGCAAAACGAAGGAGGCTGTCCGTCAGCTCTGTGATACCGTAAATTTGCTCCGCTTTTTCAAGCCGCTCTCTGATCATGGACAGGAGCGTTTCTTCCCCGATCAGCCCTTCGCAGCCAAACCCGTTTACAAGCCCAAACAAATGGTTGAAGAAGAAATAATAGCGCAGTCTCTCTACAGCCACGCTGTCCGAGCAGATCGTCTCGCTCCTTTCGCTCAAGCCTTCGATCAGCTTGGAAAGAATCCCGGCTTTTGATTCGCTGTAATAATAGCCTTGGTTGTCCCTGTAGTAAAATGTCTCCGGATAGCCGTTTTTTAAGCGGATGACGGCGTTTTGCTGGTGCGCTTCAATCGCCAGCCCGTATGTTTCAAACAGCCATAAAACTGGCTCAAGCGAAATCGATAAGTATTTGTCAAACCAATCGATGCTCACTTCTTCCGTCGTCCGCCCTTCTTCTAAAGCCAGCCCGCGGATGACAGAGCACAGCCGCGACTCTTTCCCGTAGGCGTGATCTTGGCAAAGCCCGGCGATCAGACATGCCGAACGGTCGTCTTCATAAAACGGATTCTCCCTGATCACGACTTCAAAGCCGGACTCCCCGTTCTCTCCTCGAATGGAAATGTAAGCAGGATCTGTGATGACGCGAAAGCCCGGAAACTCCTGTTTCAACCTTTGGCCGAGCTCTGTCTGAAGCAGCCGGGCCATTTCAACACCTCTGTCCAATTCTTTCTGCTTGTTCACACGCAGCGAATTCGTGATTTTGATCGGTACCGAAAATTTGTACATATAGCGCGAGTGCTTGCTGTAGACCGTGCGGACGGAGGATGTCGCCGTATACTTCCGGCCTTTTGCGCCGAGATATGTAAGGAGACCTTGAGCGATCAATTTTTGCACATACGGCTCCTCCAACAAGGCTCTCGCCTGGAGCGGATGTGCGGGAAGAAGCGCAAAATCCGGATCGGCCGTTTGCTCATCCAGCCACGCATTGTCAATCATCGGGTCGTTTCTCAATTCCTCTTGAATGACTAGCGGCGCTTTTGTTCCTGTACTTGAGTCGTGCAGAACGAGGGAGGCGTGTGCCTTAAAGTAATGAAGCTGAAACTCCCCTTTAAGTTCAGGCGAATAGATGCTTTCCTCTTCAGGCTTCATCCCCTGCCTGCTTTTTGGCGTCGGATGCATCAGATGGCCGAGCAAGAGCGACTGCTCCGCTTCGATAAACGTAAAATCAGCACGGCTAAGCTCACTTTGATCATCGGCTCGTTCCTCAACATAACGGCTGATATTTCGGCAGCTCAAAATGACTCTGAGCATGAATTCATCCTCGGCACCCCCGCGGCTTTGCTGAAGAAGCAATTCCTTTGAAGCGAGGGAGACGAGCGTCACATAGTCGAGTGGAAGCGGCTTTCCGTTTTGGGCTGTTTGATAATAAAGCGGAAATGAGAAAAGGTGCCTTCCCGTCTTCGACCAGTACTTGATCGGAACGATCAGCTCGATCTGCTGGCGCTCTAGCGGGACAATCAGCGTTTTTTGAGAGCCGTCCGCGATCTCACGGGTTTCGATGCCGGTTTCACGCAAATAGCAATTTAAAAAGCTTTGAATCGTGGCGTTTTCTGCTATTTCTTTAAATGAACTCATCCTGTTACCCTCCTGCTATTCGTATAAAGACTTGCAAGCTCTTGAATCCTCCCGAGAATGTCATCAAGATCCGAAAGCGTCGTCCGCGGATTCAGCAGCGTGAATTTTAAATATGTTTTCCCAGCTGCTGCCGTCTTTGCGATCACCGCCTGTCCCGTTCTGAACAATTCTCTGTGGATACATTTATTCAAACGGTCGTTCTCCGCGTCGTCTTCTGAGGCGAGGCAGCGGAAGACGACAGCGTTCAGTTCAGGGTGCGGATTCAGCAGTTCGAACCGATCGCTTGCTGAGATTTTTTCCGCTGCCGCTTCAGCCAATGCGAATGTCCAGTCGATCATCTCGGCGAATGTATCTTCTCCAAGCACACGCAGCGAGACAAACAGCTTTAAGGCGTCAAAGCGCCGCGTCGTCTGAATCGATTTATTGACGAGATGAACGATTCCCTCCGCTTCATCCTCCTCAGGATTTAAATAATCGGCATGATAATCAATCAAGCGGAAATGTCTTCTGTCTTTTACAAGAAAAGCGCCGCAGCTGACCGGCTGATAAAACTGCTTGTGGAAGTCGACGCTGATTGAATCGGCCCTGTCGATCCCAGCCAATTTATAGCGGCGGGTCCTGCTCAAAATCAACGCTCCGCCATATGCGGCATCAACGTGGAACCAAAGCCCGCCAGCATGCGCGGCATCCGCAAGCTCGGAAAGCGGATCGATGCTTCCGAAGTCCGTCGTTCCGCATGTTGCGACAATCGCAAATGGATGTAAGCCCGATTCCTTCAGCATAGCGGTTTTTTGCTTTAAATCGTAAAGGCTCATCCGCTTTTCAGCATCGGTATCGACAAGCACGACGGCGCGCTCTCCGAGGCCGAGCTGGGAAGCCGACTTTTTCACGGTAAAATGAGCATCCTTTGAACAGAGGATCCGCAGCCTGTTCGCTTCCGGCGGCAGTCCGTCCTTCTGTACATTCCAGTTCCACTGCTTTTCGCAGAAGGCATCGCGGGCCAAAAGAAGCCCCATGTAATTAGACTGTGTCCCTCCGCTCGTAAATGTTCCGTCAGCATCTTTTCCGTATTCAAACTTTCGGCAAAGCCACTGCACCATTTCTTCCTCGATCAATGAAGCCGCTCCGCTTTGATCAAACGAATCCATCGACTGATTCAGCACGCTGATCAGCATCTCTGCAGCAAGCGCCGGGATCAGCGGCGGACAGTGCAGGTGTGCGGCGCATTTTGGATCTTCAACATGAATCCGGTGCGGCAAATAGGCTTCTTTCAGATGCTCAAGAACATCCGCAAGCGATTCTCCCGCTTCCTGAAACGAAAACAAGCTTTTGATTTCGAGATCCAATTCTTTCGGCATCTTCCCGCTGTAGGGCTTCGATTTATTCTTCCAATCGGCCCAAAGCGTCTCTACAGCGGTCTCTACCGCGTCACGGTATGCTTTGATCCCCTGTTCCCCGTTGTGCATAAACAGGGAATCAAAGTTTTTTTGTTTACTTGACTGCTTCATAGACGGCCTCTCTGAAGATCGTGATGATATCGTCGATTTGCGCCTCTGTTACGATAAGCGGCGGCAAGAAGCGGATCACGCTTCCGTGGCGGCCTCCCGTTTCAACGATCAGTCCTTTTTCAAAGCATTTTCTTTGAATCGTGCTTGCAAGCTCCGCATCAGCCGGATAGCTGCCGTTTGCGTTTTGCTTTTTATGCGGTGCGACAATTTCGGCGCCGATCATCAGCCCTCGTCCCCGGACATCGCCGATTTCGGGAACGTGCTCCTGAATGTCTTGCAATTCCCGCATGAGCTTCGCTCCGACCTTTTCTACATGTGATAGCACATCGTGCTCTTTTATATATTTTAAAGTTGCACTTCCGGCCGCCATCGCCATCTGATTCCCTCTGAATGTGCCGATGTGCGCCCCGGGTCCCCACTGATCAAGGTCTTGATCATAGATGACGACAGACAGAGGAAGGCTTCCGCCGATCGCTTTTGAAAGGACGATGACATCCGGTATAATGCCGGCGTGCTCGAACGCAAACATTTTGCCGGTTCTGCCGATGCCGGTCTGCACCTCGTCAATGATCAGAGGGATTCCGCGTTCTTTTGTAATCCTTCTCATTTCTCTTATCCATTCAGCCCGGGCCGGAACTGAGCCTCCTTCTCCTTGTACGGCTTCAAAGATCATCCCTGCAGGCTGTAAAACTCCGCTTTCCGGATCATCCAGCATATTTTCGATATATGCGCTCGACAGCTTGTGGCTCGCCTCTCCTCCTTTTCCAAACGGGCAGCGGTATTCATACGGATATGGCAGGAAATGCACATCAGGCATGAGACCCTGGACGTTTTCCTTAGGAGATAAATTCCCGCTCAGCGCCATCGTTCCGTGAGTTGCTCCATGGTAGGCGCCGTGAAACGATAGGATGGTTCTTTTCCCAGTCGCCGTTTTGACAAGCTTGAGAGCGGCTTCGATCGCATCGCCGCCGGTCGGACCGCAAAACTGTATCTTCGCCCGTTTGGCAAACGCCTCAGGAAGGCTTGCAAATACTTCGTTGACAAACTCCTCTTTGATTTCCGAAGTAATATCAAGGGTGTGCAGCGGGCGTTTTTCCTCAATCATTTTTTGAATCGCTTCAATCACAACTGGATGATTATGACCAAGCGCAAGCGTCCCCGCTCCTGCCAGACAGTCATAATATTGCTTTCCATCCGCATCAGTCACCAAGACGCCTTCCGCTGTCTGCATGGCGAGCGGAAATCTTCTCGGATATGAACGCGCATTAGATTCTCTTCTATTTTGCTGCTCCAAAAACACTTGATTTTTAGAACTCGTTTGTACAGGCATAGAAAGCATCCCTCCAATTGATAAAGATTATCATTTTCAATTACAAAAAAAGTGTATATTTTGTGACACCGGCATGTCAATAAGATTCAGAAAAATAGGACGTTTCTCATAACGAGGCAACTTGAATATTTCCACTTCTGCACATTCATCTGCTAATATGAATCAATAGTTCCTTGAATGATATATTAATGGAATTTTATGGACTGTTTTTAAATAACCTGAGGCCTGAAATAAAAAGCGGAGCGGCTGCTGAACGTCGCTTTTTCAGCAGCCGGTACAGCGGGGTTCACATGAGCTTACCGGCGAGTTCTGCGATTGTTTGAATGCCGTAGCGAAGCTCTGTCAAAGAGGCGTACGAATAGGACAATCTGATGCTGTATTTGGCTTCCTTATCGTAGAGGGTGCCGGGATTGATGAGGATGTTTTTCTGTAATGCTTGTTCGAACAAAGCGCTGAGCGAGAGCGGTTTTAGGAATGTGACCCAAATGTAAAATCCGCCTGAGGGCTTTTCCCAGCGGGCGATTCCTCTGCAATAGGTCTCAAGACACCGGAGCGCTTCATCCCGCCTTTGTCTCAGTTCGACTTTAATCCGGCTGAGATTTTCATCATAGAGCCCGCTTGAAAGCCACTTTGCAGCCGCCCATTGCGACAATGAACTTGATCCGTAGTCAGTCTGCATTTTAATATCGGCCAGCCTCTCGATGACGGGCTCCGGACCTGCGACCCAGCCGATGCGGAGGCCGGGACTGACGGTTTTCGATAATGTGCCGACATAAAGAATGCTGCCTTCTCTGTCCATGGCCTTCAGCGGCGACGACGGCGGGCCGTCAAGCTGCAAATCGCCATATGCGTCATCTTCAATAACCGGGAGCGACAGCTGCTTGCTGATTTGAATCAGCTCGCGCTTCCGGTCTTCGGACATCAGTTTGCCCGTCGGATTGTGAAATGACGGAATCGTGTACAACAAATCGGCGCCATGCCGTTTTTTTACCGCCGGAATGACGGACGGGTCTAATCCTCCGGCATCCATGGGAAGCCCGCAAAATTGAAAACGCATGGAGAAAGGCGGCACCGGGCGGGGAACGCTTCCTTACGCCCTCCTTCCTGTTGTTCCTTTGTGACCGCAGGATCATCTCAACAGCCCGCTCAGGGTGGCCCCCGTTTCATACCGTAAGCTTTTTCGTCTGATACTGAATCTTGACGGGCCTGCCTGTTGACCAGGATTGTGTGGCCGCAAGCGCGATTTCAAGATTGACCGCCGCATCCACTTCAGTCACAAGCGGTTTCGTTTTGATGCGAACACAATCAGCAAAATGCTGCAGCTCCAAACAGTACGCTTCATGGAACCTCGCCTGGAAATCGGGAATGATATTATAGCTGCTCCCCTTTCCGGTCCGCACTGTAACCGCCGGGTTCCGCAGCATCCCGATGAAGATGCTGCCGTCCGTTCCGATGATTTCGGCGCGGATATCGTGGCCGTAAGACGAATTGCGGCTTGCTTCCGCATCACCCGCCGCTCCCGAATCAAACTCCATATAGGTGAGCGCCTGATCGACGTCATGGCATCCCGGCATGAATGCGTGCTTCAAAACCCTTCCGTGGCCGGAAACCGCAGTGATTTCAGCCCCCATTAAATAACGAGCGATGTCATAGTCATGAATCGAACAATCGACGAAAATACCGCCGCTTTTTTTGATGAATTCGGCCGGAGGAGAGCCAAAATCGCGCGTAAACCCTTTATAATAGATCGGTTTGCCGATCTCTCCGGCATCGATCCTTCTTTTGGCATCCGCATAAGCAGGATCAAACCGCCTCATAAACCCCACCTGGCAAATCACGCCCATTTCTTTGACCTTGGAAATGACTTCTATTGACTCTTCAAGATTTAATGTCAGCGGCTTCTCCACAAAAATCTGTTTGCCGAATTCGGCTGCCTGTTTGATCATTTCGGCATGAGTGGATGTCGGTGTAACGATGACAACGGCATCAATTTCCGGATCGCGGAGGCACTCAAACGGGTCTTCAAACCACTTTTCAACACCCAGTTCAGCTGCAACCTCCCTCGCACTTCCCTCTGCCGGATCGGCTACAGCGGCGAGCAGGACTCCGGGCACCTCGGTTTTGAGGTTTTTCGCATGGTAATAGCCGAGCCTTCCAAGCCCCAATACGGCGCATCTCACAACTTCTGTCATTTTCTTCTCCTCCTTTGCGTTTCATGAAAGCGCTTTATTAATTAGAGAAAGCGCTTGCTCATTTCAATTCTGATTTTACCCTGTATTTATTTTATCCGCAATTGTTTTTTAGGAATTAATTTGGTCAAGCGCTTGCTCTTTAGAAACGAAAAAAGAGCGTTTTTCTATCAAAACCCGCTCTTTTCGGCATGTGCTTCTTTTTTAAATGGAGGGGCCGTCGACTGTCTGACGACAAGTTCAGGCGTGAGAATGATTTTGCTTTTCGAGCTTTTCTTGCCGCTGATTTCTTCGGCAAGCAGCTCGGCCGCGCGGCGGCCCATTTCTTCAATCGGCTGAGACACTGTCGTAAGCGGCGGATCGGTCATTTCGGCTAAAAACGTATTATCAAAGCCGATGACCGATAAATCCGTTGGAACATGGAGCCCCCATTCCCTTGCAGTCTGAATGACTCCGCACGCGAGCACATCATTCATGGCAAAAACGGCGGTCGGAATATTGCTTTTGAAAATCTGAGCGGCCGCTTTTTTGCCGCATTCCAGGGAAAAACCGGATCCGGCGATGAGCGTTTCATCCGCTTTGATGCCTGCTTCATCCATCGCTTTTTTGAAGCCTTTCAGCCTGTCTTTTTCTCCGGTTGTCGATCCGTCGCCGGCGATGCAGGCGATTGTCTTATGACCGAGCGAAATTAAATGCCGCGTCGCTAAATATCCGCCCATAAAATCATCGATGACCACGACATCCATCGGAACAAGGGCGCGATCCTGGGAAATCATCACGAGCGGTATGCCCTCTTTGGCAATATCCTCGAGCGCATCCATCGTCTCCTGATTTTCGATGCCTGTCGCAAAAATGATGCCGTCGACGCTTTTTTGCTTGAGGACCGAGAAATACGTTGTCTCCTTTTTCGGATCGCGGTCGGTACTGCACATCATAATGCTGAAGCCGAGCTCGCCCGCCCGCTCTTCAACACTTTTGGCAAGCTCGCCGAAAAACGGGTTTGCAATATCGGGCGTCAACAGGCCGATAATGTTCGTGCGCTTTCCGGTAAGCGCAGAAGCGTGAACATTCGGCTGGTAATCGAGCTCTTTCATGACGGCATGCACTCTTTGCCTTGTCGACCTGCTGATCCTCCCGGTATTGTTGATCACCCGGGAAACCGTGGAAATCGAAACGCCGGCCGCTTCCGCTACATCATAAATGGTTTTTTTCATATTGGTCCCCTCTAGTCCGCTGATGAAAGATTTCTAATATTATATTATAGAGCGTGTCAGCTTCCGCGGCAAATCAGCTCCCACTCCTCCCGCAGGATTCCGTATCTGATTGAATCGTAATAGACTCCGTCATAATATCTGACTTTGCGAATCCGGCCTTCCATCTTAAATCCGGCTTTTTCGGCGCACCTCATCATCCGCCTGTTGCCTGACCACGTCGTCATTCCGATTCTCGGCACATCGACGTTTTCAAACAGGAAGCCGATCCATAATTCTACGGCTTCCGTACCGTATCCCCCGTTCCAAAACCGCGGATCATAGATGCCGATCCCGCATTCCAGCCAGCGTGTCGGCCGGGATTCCCAATAGTAAGAAACGGTTCCTTTCAGCTCTCCGCCGATCTCTATCGCCAAATAGCGCGGCGGTTTTTCTTTTAAAGCCGGCACAAAAGAATCGATAAAGTATTGAAACGGTTCGGGCTGAAGCGGAAAATAAGGGGCATCCCATTTTTTCCATTCAGGGTTTTTAGTTCCGTAAATCATTCTCCATAATCCGGGCAGGTCATCCATTGTGATCGTACGCAATTTCACTTTTTCACCATTGATGGATGCCAAACTTATCTCCTCCTATGCTTTGAAAATATCACTCAATATTTCGCTTCATCATCTTTCTGTATTCAACGGGCGAAATCCCTTCTATTTGTTTAAACAGCTTTGAGAAATAGGTCGGATCATCGATTCCGACTTGTTCGGCAATCGATGACATTTTGTCGTTTGTAGAAGAGAGGAGCCGCTTCGCTTCAAAAACTTTCGCCTTATTGGCATATTGGCCCGGTGTGATGCCAAACACCTTTTGCATGCAGCGGGTAATGTAGTCCTGGTGATAATGAAGGGCAGCCGAGAGCTGCTCCATGCTGAGCTTCTCCTTATAATGGCGGTCGATGTAATGCTGTGCTTCGGATGCTACACGCTCACTCGCCGAAGGAATATGGAACGCCTCCTTCTGCAAGTGAATCAGCAGCTCTTCGAACAAGAGCTGCCTGCGAAGCGGCAGGTCGGAATTTTGGGCGGAATCGTCAATCAAACGCCTAAACTGCTGTTCGATAAACGCTTTTTGGTCGATCTTTCCCTTTCTCGGAATCTTTAAATGATACAATGTCGGCGTTTCAAATGTCCCCTTCCTCAGCTTGAGTTCAGTCCAGTTCTCACCTCCCTGCTGCGCGAAGCCATAGGACGGCTCCTGAAAGTGCAGCCAAAAATAGCGGGTATCGTCTTGACAGCCGCGGTGGCCATAATGCTCGAGCCCCGGAATAAGGATGATGTATTCCCCTTCCCGGATCTGATGGGGCTCGCCGTCCTCAGTCAAAAATAGTTCCCCCTGTATCACATATAAGAGATCAAACACGGAATATTCACGCCTCACATGCTTTTCCCCTCTTTTGAACAGCCCTTCTCCGCCGGTAATCAACACAGGGAGCGGCGGAATTGTAAAGATGATATGTTCCATGTTCTCTCCCCTTTTTCATCAAGTCGGATTTCTCCAAGAAGTATCGGTTTCGTCTCTTCTTATTATAAGAAAATGGCGTTACACTATAAAACGGAATTTTAAAAGAAAGGGGTCAAACGCCATGAAAAAAACAGCACCTCAAAACCTCTCTTTATTCGCATTGACTTGGCCTATCTTTATCGAGGTTTCATTATATATGTTAATGGGCAACGCAGATACCCTGATGCTCAGCCAATATTCCGACGACAGCGTGGCAGCCGTCGGCGTCAGCAACCAAATGCTGAACTTGATCATTGTGATGTTCGGTTTTATCGCAACAGGAACAACCGTCATTATTTCTCAATTTTTAGGGGCGCGGCAAAAAGCCGAAGCAATGGAAGTCGGCTATGTTTCCATCAGCGCCAATTTTATCATCAGTCTATTCATCAGTGCGGCGATTTATATATTTGCCAAACCGCTTTTATTGATGATGGGCCTTTCCGCCAACCTGCTTGCTGAAGCCGGCATCTTTCTCCAGATCGTCGGCGGACTGTCCTTTGTCCAAGCGCTCATTATGACGTTCAGCGCCATTTTGAAAAGCTACGGGTATACAAAGGACACAATGGTTGTAACCATCGGCATGAATATCCTGAACATCGCCGGCAACTATCTTGTCATATTCGGACCGTTCGGCTTTCCGGTTTTAGGCGTGGCCGGCGTGGCAATGTCCACTTCAATCGCGCGCATCATCGGCCTTTTGGCGATCGCTCTGCTCGTCAAAAAGCGCGTCGGCATGCCGCTGTTGTCCAAACGGCTGTTTGTCTTAAAGAAAAGTCACCTGAAAAAACTGCTGAAAATCGGGATTCCTTCAGCAGGGGAGCAGCTGTCATATAACGCGTCACAGATGATTGTCACCTATTTTATCACGCTGATGGGCGCGCAGGCGCTGACAACAAAAGTCTATACCCAAAATTTGATGATGTTTATCATGCTTTTCGGCACAGCGATCAGCCAGGGAACGCAAATCTTAATCGGACGCCATATCGGCGCGAAGCAATTTGATGAAGCATACAGCCGCTGCCTGAAAAGCCTGTGGTGGGCTCTGGCCATTACAACATTTACTTCCGTTCTCTTCGCTGTGTTTTCAAAACAGCTGATCGGCATTTTCAGCAGCAATCCCGATATTATCGCAACGGCCAGTATACTGATCCTTTTGACGATTATCTTGGAGCCCGGCCGCTCGTTTAACGTGGTCATCATTAATTCTCTCAGAGCTGCGGGAGACGCGAAATATCCGGTTTATATGGCGATTGTCTCGATGTGGGGAATCGGACTTCCGATCGCTTACATTTTCGGCATTCAGCTCGGATTCGGCCTGGCGGGAATTTGGTTTTCCTTCATCGCCGACGAATGGGTCAGGGGAATTTTAATGTACAGAAGATGGAGATCTAAAATGTGGCTTCAAAAAGGATTTGCAGCATAACCTGCTTTCAGTTGAAAGCAGGTTTTTTCATGTTATAAAACTTAACGAGACTGCCATTCTATGAACACAGACCTCTCAAAGAATAGGTCTAATAGATTAATTTTTTTGAAAATTCGTATTGATTTTCAATTTACTTTTACGTATGATAAGAAACATAACAACAAACGTAATATAACCTTACACCAAAAGGAGGATTTGCATTGTGAAAAAAATCGAAACGATTATACGCCCCGAACAGTTCCCCCGCCTCCGCAAAAAGCTTGAAGAGGTTGGCATAAACGGATTAACCGTCTCAGAGGTTGCCGGCTGCGGCCAGCAGCGGGGGAAGCAGGCTCTGTTTCGCGGCACCTCCTACGAAATCAAGCTGCTGCCTAAAGTGAAAGTCGAAATGGTGATTGAATCGGAGAGCGTTGATGAAATTATCAAATCGAAAGCACATGTTCGACAAATACGGTCGGCGACGGAAAAATCTTTGTCCTTCCAATTGAAAACGCGATCCGAATCCGGACAGGGGAATCAGGAAAGGAAGCGATTGTCTAAAACGACCGATTCCCTCCTGCTCTCTTTTAGTCGATACTTTAAGAAAGGGTGATTCTTATGAAAACCAAGGTATCTGCCGTCCTGTTCCTCAGTTTTTTCCTCGCAGCATCAGCTCTGGCCGCCGAACCGACGGTGCAATCGGTCAATGACTCGGTCAACATGACATGGGTAGCCATCGGCACTCTGCTCGTCTTTTTTATGCACGCCGGTTTTGCGATGGTTGAATCAGGCTTTACAAGAGCTAAAAACACGTTAAACATTTTAATGAAAAACTTCCTGACGATCTCTATCGGCTCCATCCTTTATTTCTTCGCCGGATACGCGTTCATGTTCGGGGACAGCGCCGGCGGGTTCATCGGCACAAGCGGTTTTGCTCTAGCGGGTGATCAGGATGTCGGATTTTTCGTCTTTCAGGCCGTGTTTGCCGCTACGTGCGCCACCATTATTTCCGGCGCTGTCGCTGAACGGATGAAGCTTGGCAGCTACATGATCTTGACGCTGTTTATGACCGGTCTCATCTATCCGGTTGTCGGCCATTGGACTTGGGGGGAAGGCTGGCTGTACGACCTCGGATTTGTCGATTTTGCCGGATCTTCAATCGTTCACTTGACAGGCGCTGCGGGCGCAGTTGCGGCTGTCATGTTTCTCGGGCCGCGGATCGGAAAATATACAAACGGCAAGGTCAACGCCATTCCAGGGCACAGCATTCCGCTGGGCGCTCTCGGCGTCTTTATCCTGTGGTTCGGCTGGTTTGGGTTCAACGGCGGAAGCACGCTTGCGGCTGATCCCGCCGCCGTCCCGCACGTCATCACCACAACCCTTTTAGCGGCATCGGGCGGAGTCGTCAGCTCGGCGCTGTTCACTTATTTCCGCTACGGCAGGATCGATCCTTCCCTGACGCTGAACGGCGCGCTAGGCGGCCTTGTCGGAATTACCGCGGGCGCGGACGGCGTTTCATTTACAGGCTCGATATTGATCGGATTCATCGCCGGTGTCATTTTAGTTGTCGGCGTTCAGTTTATCGACCAGGTGCTGAAGCTTGACGATCCCGTCGGCGCCCTTGCCGTTCACGGTATTTGCGGTGTTTGGGGGACGCTTGCAGTCGGGCTTTTCAATACATCGAGCGGTCTCTTTTACGGAGGAGGAGCCGCACAGCTTGGCATTCAAGCCGTCGGCATTTTGTCGATCGCGGCCTGGACCCTCGCTGCCACATACGCTGTCGCCGCGGCAATGAAAGCCCTCGCTCCGATCAGGGTATCAAAAGAGGAGGAAATTTCCGGACTAGATTATGCCGAACACGGTTCTTCCGCGTACGAGTATAAAGAAAGCTACATCGATCAGGACGATGTTGACGTAAGCTCCGCTTTCGGAACGGATCTTGTCTCACGGCTCAACAATTTAAAGCCTGGACCTTCTTCCAAAACTGAACAGGTGTGACTCTCATGCATCCGGCTCTCAGGCCGGCTTGCTGATCATAGAAATCGGCGGTGTTCAAAATAAACGCCGCCGTTTCTTTATAGCTTAGCTGCCAAAACGCAGAACACCCGGCATATGCCGGGTGTTTTATGTTATTCCTCGATATCAATTCGATAACTTTCAAACCAAGTATGGATTTGGGCAAGGTGGGCGATCAGCTGCGGTCCCTTCATCAATTGTCCGTACCACGGAACTTGAAATGATGCACCTTCCGTCTCAATCAGCCGCTCCAGTTTTTTCTTTTCTAAGAAAGCATAGAGCGCCGAGTCTTTTTGCTCCAGCAATGACTCCAGCCAGCGTATCACGGCTTTCGTATAGGCCGGGTGGTGCGTTTTCGGATATGGGCTTTTTTTGCGGTACAGCACTTCATCAGGCAAAATGCCTTCCAGCGCCTTGCGGAAGATGCCTTTTTCACGGCTGCCATGCATTTTGACATCCCATGGAATATTCCAGACATACTCGACAAGCCTGTGATCTGCAAACGGAACCCTGACCTCGAGGCTCGCACCCATGCTCATTCTGTCTTTTCGATCCAAGAGCGTTGTCATAAACCAGAGCATATTTAAGTAAAACAGCTCTCTCCTTCGTTTCTCCGCACCCGTTTCTCCTTCCAGCAGCGGTGTTTCTTTAACTGTTTCCTCATATTTTGCCTTCACATATTCGCTGAGGTTCAGCTTTTTCTGCCAGCCGTCCTGCAGAAGTCCGATCCGTTCTTCCATTGATCTCATCCATGGGAAACCTTTCACATCTTCTGCCGAATGGAACCAAGGATAGCCGCCGAAAATTTCGTCCGCGCATTCCCCTGAAAGGCTCACGACAAAGTCTTTTTTAATCTCGCGGCAGAACCATAGCAGGGAAGAATCGACATCAGCCATCCCCGGCAAATCCCGAACCAGTACGGCTTCTTCCAAATAGGCAGCCAGCTCCTCCTGGGATATCACGCAATTGTGATGAACCGTTCCGAATGCATCGGACATTTTTTTAATCCACGGGCCGTCGGCGTTTGGCTGAAATGAGCTTGACGTAAAATATTGCTCATTGTCTTCATAATCGATCGAAAACGTATGAAGGGGCGCCTTCCCTTCTCTCTCGAAATGCTTGGCGGCCGTTGCGGTAATGGCGCTCGAATCGACCCCTCCAGATAAAAACGTACATACCGGCACATCAGACACAAGCTGCCTTGTAACGGCGTCCTGAAACAGCGACCGCACATTTTCCACCGTTTCGTCAAAGCTGTCCGTATGCTTCTCGCTTTTCACATTCCAGTAGCGCCAAACCGTTAAACCGTCTTTTGAGAAAATCATCGCATGCCCCGGGCGGATCTCCTTTACTCCTTTAAAAACACCGCTCCCCGGCGATCGTGACGGGCCGAGGCCGAAAATTTCTGCCAGCCCTGAACGGTCTACCTTTGCTTTCACTTCAGGATGAGCGAGGATGGCTTTGATTTCAGATCCGAACAAAAATGATGAGCCCTGTTCGGTGTAAAAGAACGGTTTAACACCAAGCCGGTCGCGTGCCGCAAAAAGAAGATCCCGCTTTTCATCCCATACCGCAAATGCAAAAATTCCGTTCAGCCTGTCGATGCATTCCTCTTTCCATTCCATGTATGAATGAAGCAAAACCTCTGTATCTGAGTGGCTCTTGAATTGATGCCCCCGCCGCCTAAGCTCTTTTCGCAAATCCTCCGTATTATAGAGCTCGCCATTATAGCAAATCGTATAATCATATCCTTGATGTGTGCGGGTCATCGGCTGTCTGCCGCCTTCCAGATCCACAACTGCCAAGCGTTTATGTCCGAATAAAACATGGCGCTTTCCCCAAATATTCGTATCATCAGGTCCTCTTTTCGAAAGCGTATCAGTCATCTTCTCCATGATTGACTGCTCTCGGACAAGCGGCTTCTTAAAATCGACCCACCCCGTTATTCCACACATTGTCGATCAGCTCCAATTCTAATGTACTTCCTCTGCTTTAGGCTTCACTTCCTTTGTCACTTTACCTATTTTATGCACCTTAAAATAATAGTTGAATTGTCCAACAGAGTCTTGTATGAGACAAGCCCGTTTTGGAAAAAACGAAATAAGAAAGGAGACCGCCCATGGACACCGAACGCCAGAAACGACTTTATGCCGAAAAGCGCAAATGGATTTACGGCAAAATTTTAATGGAAGACGGGATCTGCCTGATTGAAAATGAAGAAGGAGATTTGCTTTTGGTTGAAAGCCTGAACAGCCCCGGAGTTTTCATCAGCATAGACGGAGAATGGCAAAAAGCCGAACTGTTTGATCAATTCGCCGTAACGGAAAAACCGGAGACCGTGAAGCTGACAGGAGGAGAACCGATCCGTTATCTGAAAACGGTAAAACAGGCATTCCTCGAATTTTTGAACGATCTGGAAGACGGACAGTTCTATTCTTTTTTGGATCAGCTGAACAGCCTCGGCTTTTCCGTCTTTGACTGCGTCTTCGCCTATAACGGCCTGAGCTTTTGGCCCGAGAAAAAGGATGTCAAGGGCGTTTCGTTTTATCAGTTTTCTCATGATATGAAACAATGCGCCCTGCAGCATCATTACGAAAGAAAAGAGGAGTGGAAGGACAGATTTGAATGGACCGCTTCAGATGGGGAACGAATCGTTATGATTTCAACATTCAAGCCGCCGACATAAAAAAGACACCAGTCCTCATAAAGAACCGATGTCATTTAATTAAAACACTTTAAAGCCCAGCGGAAGCCGGAGTCCAAGCACAACCGTCAAGAGCAGAACGACAATAAAGCCGATCCAGATCCCAGTGGCCGCTTTTCCGTTTTTCCTGCGGATTAAAAGCATTTCCATGAATCCGATGGTGATGAGGCCGAGCAAGGCCTTCGCTATGTATTCTCCGTTCCATGCCGTGAACTTTAAAAAAAGCTGCGCCCCGGTAATGATAACGATAATATAGAATAAGCGGAGAATCATATGTGTAATTTTTGCGCCTTTGCTGTTTCCAGATGAGTAAAGCCCGTAAGCAACGAACACTAAAATGAGCGCGATCACCCAAGACGTGATATGCATATGCGTCATATTCATTTTTCCCCCTATCAAATCAGGTATCGTTCTTATCTTATCATGAACCGGTCCATTAAACAAAACAATGTGAACGCTGTCATTTCCGCAGCAAAAAGACGCTGAAGCCATTTATCAGCGCCTTTTTCATTTATTTGTTTTTGTTCTTTTTCATGCTTTTCGTTATCTGTTTCCACCGCTTTTTTTCCTGCTGCATCGCCCGTTTATCCGTTTTTCTTTCGAGGTATTCGAGCTCTTTTTTTAATTTCAGGTAGCTTTGGAACCGGCCGGCATCCAGCCTCCCGTCAGCCAGCGCCTCCCGCACGGAGCAGCCGGGTTCTGTTTGATGCAGGCAGTCTGAAAATCGGCAGTTTTGTGCAAGCTGGTCAATATCGCTGAAACTCTGCTTGAATCCTTCTTCCGATTCCCAAAGCTCTAAGGCCCGCATCCCCGGCGTATCGATTAAAAGCCCGCCTTCAGGCAGCATAAACATCTCCCTGTGCGTCGTCGTATGCCGCCCTTTGTCATCATCTTCACGAACGGATTGGACGGCTTGCCTGTCTTCCTTCAGAAAAAAGTTGATGATCGTTGATTTTCCGACGCCTGACGACCCTAAAAGGGCGACGGTTTCCCCTTGTTTCACATACGCTTTCAGCTCATCCATCCCACTGCCTTCATGAGCGCTGATGACGTGAATCGGCACCCCGAATGCCACGGACTCCGCCTGGCGCACCTTTTCTTCAATCCGGTCAGCAATGTCCGCTTTGCTTAAGACGATGACGGGATTGGCTCCGCTTTCCCATGCCAGCAGCAAGTAGCGTTCGATTCTTCTCACATTAAAATCCAGACCGAGCGCATTGACGAGAAAGATCGTATTGACGTTTGCTGCGGTGATCTGTTCCTCCGCCGGCTCACCCGCCGCTTTGCGCGAAAATTTGCTGAATCGGGGAACGACCTCCGTGATGATTCCCTTCTTTTCGCCGCCGCGTGGGCGCATATACACCCAATCGCCGACAGCGGGGTAGTCTCCGCGGCTTTCCACTTCAAACCGCAGCCTGCCGGAGATTTCGGCAAGCCACTGACCTTCTTCCGTCCATACCCGGTACAACCTTTTATGCTCAAGGGCGATCCTTCCCAAAACCAGACCTTCCTCATCCTTTAAAGCTTCCATGATATATTTGATGCCTAATGCTGATAAATTCAATTCGGTTTCCTCCTAAAGATCTGATGATTGATTAAAAAAAGAGCCGCAAATACACGGCTCTTTCAACATATAAACACTCCATGAGCCGGTTCACAGCCCATGGAAATATCACCAGATCCATTTGAAGAATACCAGTCGAAATATTACATGGGCTGTGCAATGATCGTTTGTTGGGCAAAAAAGACAATATCCATTCTCATCACACATCCCTCATTTCTAAAAAATTTGACAGCTTCATTATATGCTAAAGCCATCCTTTTGACAATCCTTTATTTAACTGGATTGGAAAGCGTTCCGATCGGTTCGATCGTAATGTCGACCTGATCGCCTTTTCGGAGGAACTTCGGCGGATTAAAGCCTTTGCCGACTCCTGACGGCGTACCGGTTGCGATAATATCCCCCGCTTCAAGCGTCATTCCTTTGGACAGCGTTTCGATCATTTCCGCAATCGGAAAAATCATGTCCTTTGTGCTCCCCGACTGGCGGAGTTCGCCGTTCACTCTCGTCTCCACCTTCAGGTCACCGGGGTCTTCAATCATTGATTTATGTACAAGAAACGGCCCCATCGGGCAGGTCGCATCAAGGCTTTTGCCGATAAAAAACTGCTTGTGCCTCTTTTGCAGATCGCGCGCCGTCACATCGTTAATGATCGTATAGCCGAACACATAGTCGAGCGCTTCAGCTTTCGGGATGTTTTTTCCCGTTTTGCCGATGACAACCGCGAGCTCGCCTTCATAATCGAGCGCCTCTGTCACGCCTTCGTGGGCATCAATCCCTTCCATGTGGCCGATGACCGAAGTCGGCGCTTTTGTAAACACCATGATATGTTCGGGAATATCTGCTTCACTTCCCATTTCAATCGCATGATCCCGATAATTTTTTCCGATGCAGATCACATTTTTCCGCGGTTCGGGAATCGGTGCAAGCAAATCGACGTCTGACAGCGGATAAATATACGAACCGCTCTCTTCGCTGTTTTTCTTCTTTGACCATTCCACTAGCTGTTCGACATGGCGGACAAACTTCTCTCCCTCGCTTACGCATTCGATAAGCGTTTCAGGTATCGTTTCAAGCTCAAACAGCTTTTTTTCCGCCTTTTGCAAATCCATTATCTTCTCATCCATGACAAGCCCTACAAATGTACGGCTGTGCAGCTTTGCTGTCGCAAACTTCATAAATATTCCCCCGCAGTATGATTTAAAGCTATTCTACATATTCTCTAAAAAAACGAAAATTCCTTTCCTCTTTCAGAAAACCGCTTCTAAAGTCCCGGGCGTTCCTTCCCGGAAAAGAAAATGGCGGCTCACCATGCAGCAAGCCGCTTTTCTTATTTTTTCCGGTAGATGACCTCGGTCAGATTTCCGTCAGACCATTTTGTAATGGTTTCATAGCCGCCTCTTTTATGATGGTGAGTCTTCTTGCAGCGATGATGGTCGGGGCGTTTGCGGCCGCATTTGTCGCGTTTTTTGCAGTCGTGATGTTTTTTGCTTTTGTCAGGCTTCTTACAGTCGTCTGGTTTCTTGCTTTTGTCAGGCTTTTTGCAGTCATCGGGTTTCTTGCTTTTGTCAGGCTTTTTGCAGTCATCGGGTTTCTTGCTTTTGTCGGGCTTTTTGCTTTTATCCGGCTTTTCATAGTCGTCATGCTTCTTGCTTTTATGATGTTTTTTGCTTCTGTCCGGCTTTATTCCCCACCAAAGATCCCAAATGTTATGCGGACGCCGCTCTTTTCCAGAGCCGGCGTATTCTTCGGGTTCCCGGTCTAAATAATGGTCTCTGCCTTCGCTCTTCAGCTGGTCTACTGCCTTTTTAATGTCATGATCATGGACACCACTCATCTTGTAACCTCCTGTTCTTCCTTTTTTATGTCCTGATTTATCATACGCGCCGTAAAGACAAGTGTACTGAGGCAAATGACTGTTTTTGTTCAAACTTAGGCGGTCTGCTTCCGGGACAGGTTTTTTTCACATATGATATGTCAGCTGAAAAAGGAGGAAATGATGATGAGTGCCACTGCCTTGCCGGCCTTTAGGCTGCACATTCATCCGAAGCATCTGCTTGAGTTGAAAAAAGACGTCTGGAGTGATGAAGCCGTTCCCGGCATGCTCTTGACCGGTTCAGCAAAGACGCCTGTCGCAGTGTCATACAGAGGGGCCCACACCCGCAAACTGACGAAAAAATCCTATTTCATTCAATATCCGGACAATAAAGAAAAGGCTGCGTTTCATTTGAACGCGGAATATCATGATCCGTCTTTCATCAGAAACAGGCTTTCCTTTCATTTTTTTGAACAAATCGGCGTCCTTGCGCCAGCAGCATCACACGTTTTCCTTTATATCAATGAAAAAAAAGAAGGCATCTATTTAAAAATCGAATCTGTTGACGATCATTTCTTAAAGAGGAGAAATTTAGAAAGGGGGGCCATTTATTATGCCGTTGATGACGATGCTAATTTTTCTCTGCTGAGTTCCTTCAATAAAAAGGCTAAGCAAAATCTCATGCAGGGATACGAAAGAAAAACGGGTTCAAGCCGCCACGATGACTACCTCCATGAGTTTATCTACTTTATCAATACCGCCAAAGACGACATATTTGAAAAAGAAATCAAACGCTATCTCGATGTCAAACAATATTTGCTGTGGCTCATCGGCGCCGTCTGCACCCAAAATTTCGACGGCTTTGTCCATAATTACGCGCTTTATTTAAACGGTCGCACAAAAACGTTTCAAATCATTCCATGGGATTATGACGCGACATGGGGACGGAATATTCACGGGGAAGAAATGGAGCACAACCGGATTCCGGCGAAAGGCTATAATACGCTGTCTGCAAGGCTGCTCGACATCCCGGCTTTTCAATCCCAATACTTTAATTTAATGAAAAATGTCTTGCACCGCCAATTTACAATCAGCCGGCTTTCGCGGTATGCGGTAAACTGGCACGAGACAATCGCGCCTTTTCTTGAACATGATCCTTATACAACCGTCACATACAGCCGGCTCGAAGATGAGCAAAAACAAATTTTTCATTTCATCGATCAGAGGAAGCGGTTCCTGCTTTTCGAGCTTTCCCGATAATAGACTGTCGCTGTCCTCCGAAAAAAATGTCACATTTTTTGTCATATTGGCGAAAAAAATCCCTTTTACACAAAATAAGGTATACTAGCAATATCAAGGACATCAATGCGCTGAATACCTGAAATTACCGACTCAAAATACAAATCGAAAGTTGGAGACTGCCATGATGAACAATAAAATTGAAGCAAAAAGACTGGCCTTATTTGAAGCTGCCGAAAAGTTCGGCATCAACTCCAAAGAGGCCATTCGATGCAGTCAGGAATTGGACAACTTGCTGAATCAAAGAATGCAAAAGGATGATAACTGCGTGCATGCGGAAGAAAGAAAAGGCCGCCACACGTCATGACCTCCGACTGCAAGCTGCGCCTGATGCCGGCCTCCTTCCTCCTCCATTTCATCATCCGTTGATTTCGGGTCGCAGCTTGGGCTATTCGGCCATTGTTTTTTGAACATAAATCATCGTGCAAATACCGTAGGCAAGAATGGCTGAAGGTGTAAAAGACTCTTGATACGGGATGTAAACAACCCCATTTAAAAATAACAAAAATCCGCTGTTCAAAAAGAAATACCCAGCGATTTTCGCCAGCTTAACCTGATCCCTTACCCTTTCCCGGCGAAACCCCCGCAATATCCAGGTTTGCTTTTTTATTCCGACTGCATATGCGGCCGCAAAGAACAGCAGGGCTGCAGCGATTGATATCGGATTCAATTGAAAATACATACGTCTCTCCCCTTATCGCACGTTTTCCTTCTTCATACGTTTTCTCATCTTATTAGTTTCACCAGTATGTGATCTGCACTCACGGAAGAACCTCATTTTTAATCACAAAAGCGCCTAATCAACATAGGATATGGTGTATAGCCCATAAAAAAATGTTTGATCAATTAAAGGGTGTGCCATCATGCCAGCTATTGTCGGAGCTTTTAAAGTAAATGCCGTCGGTACGAGCGGCGTTGTTCATGTCGGAGACTGCATCACGATTTCTCCTTATGCAGAAGTTAAAACATTTGCGGGTGCCGGCAGCTTCAATACCGGAGACGGACTCAGAGTATACAACCAGAACAGCATCACCAACACATATGACAACGATGTAATCGATCAGCCGGTCGCAGGCAACCTGTAGGGAGTGAAGGCATGAACTTTTATATCAATCAAACAATACAAATCAATTATTTAAGAGTTGAAGGAATCAGCAACTCTTCCGTATTGCAGATTGGAAGCGCCGGTTCAATCAAAACACTTGCCAACCTGTACAATACCGGAAGCTACACAGAACCCGCACCTCCGGTAACCGGCGAAGTCTTTGACGACGCTTTTGGAGATGGGACTCAACCGACTCTCGTTCCTCTTCACGCTCCTTCTGTTACAGTACCATAGATATACGGGGGTGTAATCTCATGAAACAAAGCAATCCACAGAACTGGTATGTGTATTTGCAGCAGCAGGCTGCGCAAATCCAGAGGCTCGAAAGTCAGATTGCCGTATTGCATTCGGAGTTGAACCAGCTGAAAGAAAATCCCGGCACCCGGATCGACCGGATCGAATACAAATTTGATCAACTAAAAATTGAACGCTTGGACGGAACGCTAAATATCGGACTCAATCCTGCGGACCCGGATAATGTCGAAAACTTTGAAATCAGCCAACAGCCGCCGGGTATCGGAATGCTTCAGCAGGAGCTTGACAGCCAGCTGATGCAGCAAACGAGACAGCTTGTCGATGCCTATTTAAACGAAGAGACCCCTCGTTTGCTGGAACAGCTTGAAGACCGGTATGACAGCAAACTGGACGATACAAACCGCCACCACATTATCGAAGACATCAGAAAGCAAATCGACAGCCGTATCCGCTACTACGTCAAACATGTAAAGCCTGACGGAAACATCCAGCCCCGCGAGCATGCAGAACGGCTGGCCGACTATGTCAAACGAGATATCGCACGGGCAATCGAGCACTTTCTCAAATCAATACCTGACGAAATGAAAGGAAATGAAAACGAATGAATTTTACCGTTGTGAACCGCTGTTTTGATGTAGGCAATATTGTGATCACCGGTGTGTCCACTTCTTCTGTTTTTCTGGTCGGTGATACGGATTGCATTTCTCTGTCATCGATTTTTGATACACCGCCTGAATCTCTCATTGTCGGGCCGTTTGTCCCGCTGGCGCCGGAATCATGATTCTCAGAACGTCCAAAGTGAAGTTTTTAAAAGTACACTCTGTCGGAATAAGCAGCACGCTGCAAATCGGAGACACGGAAGAGCAGTTTCTCAAGTCAAAAGTTCTCGCCGTTCAAAGATACCTTTCTCTTTTTTACGGAAATGAAGGGTCATTTAAACAGGATGATTTTCAGCTTTTCAGGCAGCCGATCCCGCAACTTCTCCCAGAAACCGGCGTATGCTCGGCTTTTTTCCATGAGATCCCCTTCATCCGTGTAAGGGCGATTAAAATCAACGGTGTATCATCATCCTCCGTTGCTCAGGTCGGCTCAACGCGCCGCATCAATGCCGACTCGAGAGTCAAACATATCAGAAAGCTTCCTCCCGCAAGGAACTCACAATAGCAGCCCGGCCGACATATACTGGTTCAGAGACTTCTACAAAGGATGTCGATCAATCATGCCAGCCATTGTCGGACCCATTAAAATCAATGAAATCTCAGGAGGAGTAGTGAATTTCGGCGATTCTTTTTATCTATCTCCAAAAAGCACTTCAAAGTCTGCGCTCGGTTCTGGTGCTGGTAACACTGGAGATTTCCTTATCGTCAATAATGGTATAAACGCGACAAATTATATAGACCCGGATGTAAGCGACCAGAATGTTGTCGGAAATGCATAAAGCAGCCTCTTCCTTAGAAGCAGGCTGCTTTTTGGTTATAAGATTAAATCATTTCAAGCGATACGGCTGTACCTTTGCCGCTTGGTTCAGCCGGATGCACAATCAGCTTTTTCGGCAGCCTTGCCCGAAGTTCCTGAACATGGCTGATCACACCGACCGACAGATTGTCAGACTGAAGCTTCTCCAACGCAGTCACGACCGTATCCAGCAAATCCTGATCCAGCGTGCCAAATCCTTCGTCCAAAAAGAAGAATTGGAGCGGATACTCTCCGCGAAGCTGAATCTGCGCCGAGAGTGCAAGCGCCAGCGCAAGCGAAGTCAGAAATGTCTCCCCGCCTGACAGACTCGTAACAGGGCGCTTGACTCCGCCGTTGGCATCGTCCCTCATCACAAAGCCGCCTTCTGAGTCGACTTCAATTGCATACCGCTGCCTTGTCAGTTCTCCGAGTCTTGCAGATGCGTCTCTTGTGACGCTTTCAAGCTGCTCTTCTGCCAAGTATTCAACAAAGCTGTTTCCTTTAAAGACGGCTTGGAGCTTATCAAGGCGGTCGATGTATGTCTGCCATTCAGCCAACGATGTTTCAAGCTCCTTAAACCTTTTATGGTTCTCGCGGATGACGGCGAGAGCTTTGCCGGCCGCTCCCCTTTCCTCTAGAGCTTTGCTGAATGCCTCCTCCGCCTGGTCCTTCGTGACTGCGGCTTTTTCCCAATTCTCTTCAGAAACAGATCTGCCGTCAAGCTTTTCCGTAATTCGCTTGATATTGGACTCGCACTGCTTTGTGTGATCCCAATACAGTTGAATGTCTTCTTTCAGCCGGGAAAGCTCATCGCGGTCCAAAATGCTCGCTTTCACTTCAGAGGCCTTTTCGAACGGTGTGCCTCCGGCTTTTTCCTGCCAGATGTCCGCCGCTTTCGCAAGCCTTGCTTCCGCTTCGCGCAAAGCGAGCTCACACCCTTTAGTCTGTCCTCTTAAACGGCTGACTTCGGATTCGGTCTCCTTGAGCCGTCCGTAAAGCGTCTGTTCCTGCTCATGCAGCTTGGCCAACTGCGTTTTCACGTCTTGAAGCTTTTCGTCGATCGCAGCTGTATCGGGATAGCCCGTCAGCTCTTTTTGATAATCGTTTATGTCTTTTTTGAGGCTTTCGACCGCATAATGAAGGTCAAGCTTTTCTTTATCAAGCGCAAACAAGCGCTCGGTGAGCTTCTCTTTTTGCTGTTCATGTTCCGTGAGAAATTCGACGCTCGTTTCGATTCGCTTTTCGAATTCCTCTGCGGCCAGATCTTTTTCTTCAATCGTTTTTTGCCATTTTTCAGCCTGTTCATAAGAGAGGCCGCCGAATTGTTCGCCGAAGCTTTTTTGGCGTTCATTTAACTCGTCATTCAATTCGCGGACGCGGTTTTGAAGCCTGTTTTGCTCTTTTTCTTCATGGCTGAGGCGTTCGCTGATTTGGTCGCGTTTTTTGCAGAGCTCTTTATATGTGTGAAGGAGCTTTGACATCCGGCTTTTTGTCTCGGCGAGATCCTGTCTGATTCCTTTCCATTCAAAGCTGATGCGGCTGAACCGTTCGGGAATGGTGCCTTCTTCTAGCGATGCAGCAGTTTCAGGCAGTTCGTGTTTGCTTTTGACTAAAAACGGGCATTCGCTCATCAGGTGGCCGGACTGCTGTTCGAGCGCCACTTTGGCTGAGAGAAACTCCTGAGCCAGCGCGCCGGCTTCTGCGATGATGGCTTCCGTTTTCTCCAGTTCGGATTCCGTCTCTTTAAAGGACGGGCTTTCCGTACCGACACCCGCGGGCATTTCATGATGTACAGACCCGCAGACCGGACAAGGCTCACCCTCTTTGAGCTGCTTTGCCAGTTCGATTGCCAGCTGATCACGGTTTGCCTGTTTCCGTTTTGCGACAATCTCTTCTTTCTTTTGAGTCGCGAGACGGACGGTCTCAGAGAGCGATCTGTCCGTTTCGCAAACGAGCGCATACGCTCGTTCGACAGCGGCAAACAATGCCTGGATGCGTTCGGTTTCATCCTTCACCTTCTGATCCACCGCTTGCTGTTCTTGCCGGAGCTCTTTGATCAGCGCCTCCTGCTGATCGAGCCGTTTTTTTTCTAAAGCGGCATCGCTGTTAAGCTGCTGAATGTGAAAAGCAAGCTGATTGGCCTTCCGGCAGTTTTTGCGCTCTTCGCTGGATACCTGGACAGATTTCAGCTCCGCTTTCAGCTGATTTTGCTTGGCTGTCCCGCGTTCAAGCAGGCTTTTCACCTTGGCCAGTTCGTCTGCCGCATGCTTGATTTCCTCTTCTTTCAAGCGCTGTTCCCGCTGCTTTTTCTCAGCTTCTGCCTGTGCGGCAAGCCGCTTGTTTTCAATTTCCTTCAAAGCGGTGAGCTGTTCTTCTTGCTTGAGAAGCTCCGGTTCTTTTTCATTTTTATGACGCCTGAAATTCTCGTACTCGCACTCTGTTTTTTTATGAAGCTCTTCGTATTGTTCTAATTGTTCCCGCGCTTGTTTTTCTTCCCGAAGTGCGCGCTCGGCATCTTCCCGCGCTGCCAGAAAGGCGTCTGCATAAGGCTTGAGCGTATTTGCCGTTTCAGCGAGATGCAGGCGGCTTTCTTTTTCCCGGATCTGTTCCTTTTTCTTTAAAAGCTCCGCCTCTTTTTTTAGATAGCTTTCTTTTTCTTGCTGCAGATTCCAAATTTCCTGGTACTCCGCAAAGCGCTGCGCTTCCGCATCTCGTTCGCGCCTCTTGCTTTGCAAAAGGGTTTCGGCTTCTTCGAGATGCTGTTCCGCCAGCTTCAGCGCCTCTTCCCCCGCATCGCCCAATCCAGCCTGCTCGGCAAGCATCTCGTTTTTTCTGGACTGAGCTGTTTGCGCCTGTTTCTTTAGTTTTTTGACGAGCCTGTCCCCGTATTGTTCAAGGTTGAACAGGCGCTGAAGCATCTGCCTTCGCTCCGCTCCTTTCAAGGAAAGAAATTCGGCGAATTTTCCTTGCGGCAGGACGACTGCCCTTGTAAAATCGTCGATCGTCAAGCCCAGCAGCTCTTCGATTTTTCGGTTTACTTCATTCGCTTTATCGGCCAGGACGATTTGTTCCTCTTTCATTTCAATAAAGCGGCATATCGACGTTTTGACCTTGACGGCGTCTGTCCGCTTAAAGACCCGTTCCACTTTATAAGCCGTCTCATGGCCTGTCTGCAGCTTAAACGTAAACGATACGGCAAGCTCATCTTCGGCATGGTTCAAAATGCCGTGCGTATTATTGGCGGCCCGCTCCACTTTCCCGTACAAAGCAAGAGTCATCGCATCAAGAATCGACGACTTGCCGCTTCCGGTCGGCCCGAAGATGCCGAATACACCGGCATCGCACAGGCGCTCAAAATCGATCACCTGCTCCTGCCTGAAACTGTGCAGGCCCTTAATAGACAGAGAAATCGGCTTCATGTTTCATCCCCCTCTTCCTGTTCCGATCCTGAGGCGAGTTCCAGAAACAGCTTGACGGTTTCCTCATCGGGAACCGCTCCGCCGGTTTGTCTTTCATAAAACGCTTTAAACCGTTCTTCAATCGGAACGTTTCTGGACCGGGACTTCTCTTCAGCCGATGCGGCTTCCTCAAAAACCGGACGTATATGGATGATGCCTTGACGCGCTTTTCTCAATCGGTGAATCTCTTCAATCGACAGCTGGTCTGTCAGATGGATTTCAAGATCGATCCACGCGTTTTTATCCCGCTCTTCCTCCAGCCAGCTGTACACTTGGGACATCCCTTTTTCCGCCTTCCATTTGACGAGCGGTTTTCCACTCGTCAAATGGACCTCTTCCCATGATGCCGTTTGACCGGGTGCGGCTTCGACAATGGTGACTGATTTTGCGTATCCCGCTTCGGAAAAGCTGTAGGCAAGCGGTGAGCCTGAATATCTGGCAAGCGTGCGGGCCCTTTTGATCGTCTGCGGGCGATGAAGATGCCCGAGCGCCACATATGCGGCGTTTTCCGGCAGGCTTTCCGCAGCGACCGTATATGCGCCTCCGACTTCGATCGGCCGCTCGGAATCCGTCTGGCTGCCGCCGGCCACATAGATATGGCTTGCCGCAATCTGCACCGCGTCCTTTCTCGCCTTGCTGCACATACGCTGAAAGGTCTGCTTGATTTTCTCATCATACTGGTCGCGCAGCAGCTTTTCATCAAATGTCTCCGACAGCACTTCATTCAGTCTGGACTCGGAAGGATAGGCGAGCGCCGCGACTGACAAGATCTCCCCACTAGAAGCGACTTCTATGTCAACCGGCGCAGTCCTCGGGTACCCGATCAAGTGGATGCCGTGGTCTGTCGTTAACGGAGAGGCCGCGGAAAGGCGGTCCGGATTGTCATGATTGCCGGCAATCACGACGACCGGACGGTTTCCTTTGTCAGACAAGGCTGAGAGGCTTTCATAAAAAAGCTGTTCAGCCAGTGCAGGCGGGTTCACTGTGTCAAAAGCGTCTCCGGCCATGATAACAGCGTCGATCTTTTCATCTTTTACGATCCTTGCGAGCTCTTCAAGAAAATCCTCCTGTTCTTTCAGTCGGCTTCTCCCTTCAAGCGTTTTTCCCAAATGCCAGTCCGCTGTATGTAAAATTCGCATGTGCGCCTCACCTCTCTTTTCATTAAAGCTCCCCCCGAAATCGTCAGGGGGAAGCTGCTTCATATTAAAATAAGAGCACGTGTCCTCCGTCAAAAAAGTACAGCGCGCGCCCTTTGAGCGGCATTTTAATCATCGTTTCAACGGCTCGTGCGTAAAGCTGAATTTGTGTTTCGTAACGTTTTCTTAAAATCGGCTCGGCCCCTTCGAAGCCGTTCCGGTACTTTCCGTGTATCCGGTCGGTTTTGTAATCTAGAAGGTAAAAACCGTCCTCCGTCTCGAATAGGCAGTCGATAATTCCCTGTATCAAAACAGGTTCATCGGCTGACTCAAGATCCGGATAAACCTCTTTAGCGGACAGCGTCATGTTAAAGGGAACCTCCCGTTCGACGCGGCGGGCGCCGAAAAGCTTTTGTCCGATTTCCGTATCAAAGAATGCAAGAATGTCGTCTTCTTCAATCGCTGCCCGCTGGTCTTCTGTTAACAGCTCTTTCTCAACAAGCCTGTCTAGAAGGCGGCTGAGCTCATTCTTTTCAGGCGTACGGGTCAGCGGAATATGCTGCATGACGGTGTGCATCGCCGTCCCCCGTTCGGCTGCGGTCAGGCCTTTTGCCATCATAAAGGACGGCCGTTTAAACAGGAGAGCCTCCTGTGATGGACGAATAAGCGAGCGGTCGCCGTATTCATCCTCGTATTCCTTCTGCCGTTTCATTTCTGAGACAGATTGTTTTGTTCTGACTTTGGCGGCGTCCTTGTATGGATATGACCATGCCAGTCGTTCTCTGACTTGCTGCTCATATTCAAAGGCGCCTTCAATCGCATGGCCCATTTGAATTTGGACGAGCCGGTCGTGTCTTTCTTCACCGGCCTGATCGACAGCCTCAGCTTGTAGATCCGCGGCGGACAGCCAGCTGACCTGAAAGCGCGCCGGATGTTCGCGGATCTCATCAATCACAGGCGGCGCCCCGGATTCATCCATATCTCTGTGCCTCATCAAAGCAGGTCCGATGAAATCCAGATATGATTTTGCCTGAAACCGTTCATAATCCGGGAGCAGCCACTCGGACCCGGCCGCTTGTGTCCGCCAGTCGGCAAGCAGCTTTTCTTTATCCTTCGCCGTCCCGACCAGGTACAGCTTTTCCTTGGCCCGGGTAAGGGCGACATACAAGACGCGCAGCTCCTCTGATAAAAGCTCGCGGCGGAGTTTTTTCTTCATCGCGATAAGCGGCAGCGTCGGATAGCTGATCCGCCACTTCGGATGGATAAACTTCGTTCCAAAACCGAGCTCTTTATCCAGCAGATAAGATTTGTTCAAGTCCATCATATTAAAATTCCGTCCGAGACCGGCGGTAAATACGACAGGAAATTCAAGCCCTTTGCTTGAGTGGATCGTCATCAGCCGAACAACGTCTTCCTGTTCGCTTAGAGCCCTTGCCGTTCCGAGGTCATCGCCCCGCTCCTGCATCCGCTCAATAAATCTTAAAAAGCGGAACAAGCCGCGGAATGATGTCGCTTCATAGGATCTCGCCCTGTCGTAAAGCGCGCGCAAATTGGCCTGCCGCTGTTTTCCGCCCGGCATTCCGCCGACATAATCCAAATACTTCGTATCCCGGTAGATTTCCCAGATCAGCTCTGCTACAGAGTGGTTTTTCGCATAAGCTCTCCACTTCTTGAGCAGACCGTCAAAGCGGCGAAGCTTTTCGCTGAGCCTCTCATCGCCGTCTGCTGCAGCAAGGTACGCTTTCATGGCTTCGTAAAACGGCGCTTTTTTATCTTTGATTCTGATCAAGGAAAGCTCATTCTCATCAAGACCCACAACAGGCGATCTGAGAACGGACGCAAGCGGGATGTCCTGATAGGCATTATCGATGATTTTTAATAAAGACAGTGTGACCGATACTTCTGTCGCCTCAAAATAACCAGTTGAGAGGTTCGCGTATACGGGTATTCCCTGCTGTTTAAACTCGTCCATAATTTGAGGCGCCCAAGGCATCGACCGCAAAAGCACCACGATATCACGGTACTGGATGTTTCGCGACGCTTTCGCTTTGGCATCATATACTTGAAATTTTTCTGTAATCAGCCTGCGGATCTGCCCGGCCATCGCTCTTGCTTCAAGCTGGACCGCCTCAAGCTCTTCAGCCTCTTCACCCGGCGCGCCGCTCGGGGTTTCGATGAGCAGAAGCTCCGTTTTTGTCGCTTCGTTCGGCGGATAAGAGGCGCCGAGCTTCAATTCGGCTTGTTCGTCATACTCGACTTCCCCGACTTTTTCTCCCATGAGCTGTTTGAATAAAAAGTTCGTGCTGTCCAAAATATCTGAACGGCTTCTGAAGTTTTTATTTAAATCGATTTTCTGGCCGGAACCCGAGCCATCGTCTGTAAAGCGTTTATATTTCGAGAGGAACAAAAGCGGCTCAGCCAGGCGGAACCGGTAAATCGACTGCTTGACATCGCCCACCATAAACAGGTTCCCCTCATGCTCCTCTTTGGCGACGAGCTTTAAAATCGCTTCCTGGACCAGGTTCGTATCCTGGTATTCATCAACAAGCACTTCGTGGAACTGATGGCGGTAAAACTTCGCCGCTTCGCTCGGCACGGCCTCGCCCGCCGGATTTTTCACGGATAAAATCGCAAGGCAGTCGTGTTCAAGGTCTGAAAAATCGACGATCGCCTTTTCCTTTTTCGCTTCCGCAAACCGCCTGCCATACTCCAGCACGAGCTGGACAAGCGTCTGAATGACAGGCTTCATTTCCCTCAGGCTCTCAAGGTGCTGCTCCGGAGTTCGCGAAAAATAATCGCTTTTCAGCTTTTCAAGCTGCTTTTTCGCACTGTTGCGGAGGTCTGCCGCCTCATCAACCAATCTGGGATCGTACTCATCACCTTTGCATGGCTTCAATCGTTGAAACGAAACGGTCGGTACAAGCTCATGCAGGGCCGAAAAATCATCCTGCTGCTGAATCAGCCTGTCGATCTGCGCTAAATCATCGAGAAAATTTTCGGCGCGCGGAGCAGGCCCCCCGGGCTGCTTCGTCAAATCAAGCGCGCGCGTCAGCTTTTGCCGCATACCTTCCAGAACGAGTGCGATGTCTTCTTTAATGTAAGAATAAAACGGCAGAGCCTCAACCTTCGTATCCGAAGCCGCGTCATACAGTTCAGCCAATGAGTGAAGCCAGCCCTCCGGATCGGGATGCGAACGGGAAAATTCGTAGACCCGCTTGACAAGATGCTGCAGGTCGAGGTCATGACGGTCTGTCGTATATCTGTCTACAAGTTCAAAAAAGGCAGGATTGCCTTTTTTGTATTCTTCTTCAAACAGTTCATCCAGCACCTCATCGCCGAGCAGCTCGCCTTCCGTCTGATCGGCGATCCGGAAAGCCGGATCGACATCGATCAAATAGTAATATTTGCGGATGACTTGAAGACAGAATGAATGCAATGTTGATATGCTCGCTTTGTTTAATAAAGCAAGCTGTCGGCGCAAATGAAGCGATCCCGGATTTTCGGCAAGCTCTTTTTCGAGCGCTTCGCCGATCCTGTGCTTCATTTCAGCCGCAGATGCATTTGTAAAGGTGACGACGAGCAGCCTGTCGACATCTACCGGTCGTTCCTGATCCGTTATTTTCCGAATGATCCGTTCAACCAGCACGGCCGTTTTTCCGGAACCGGCCGCTGCCGCAACTAAAATGTCCCGGCCGGATGAGACAATCGCCTTCCATTGGTCATCAGTCCAGGTGCTGCCCTTCGGTTTAGAAATCTCCATCTGCCTCATCCTCCTTTTTCAGCCGCTCCAATATCACGCTGTCTTTTTCAGGTTTTAATATTCGGTATTCGTTTTCCTCAAGCGATTCGTCAAACTGGCAGAATGACCGGTATGAACAATATGTGCACGGTGTCCGGTCTTTTAGCTTGTAAGGCTCGATCGACACTTTGCCGTCTGTGATCTCCTCGCCGGCCTGCTGAAATGTCCGGCGGATATGACGCCTCAATACATGAAAATCCTCTTCTGCAACAACGTCAGAATCCGAACGGAGCGAGCCGTCTTTTTTCAAACCGGCGCTGATAATATTCGACCTGCCTTGTTCCAGGGTGGTGTCCATCAGCTTGACCGCTTCCTGGTCTCCCAGGAGCAGCCCTTTCATCTTGAACTTTTTGAAAATCTCTTTTTCTATTTCATCAAGGCCGAGCGGCACTGAAGCCTGGATCATTGGATCGTGCACATGAAAATAGAGCACGCCTGCCGGGGATGCTTTCATGCCGAGCCAATCGGTTGAATGCGTGATCGACAAATCGAGATATGTCAGCATTTGCAGGGCAAGCCCGTAATACACCTCGGCCAAATCGAGGCCTTTATCGCTTGATTTATAATCAACAATCCTAAGCAGCAACCCTTTTGAGCTCTCCGCTTTATCCACTCTGTCGATCCGGCCGACAAGCTCCATCGTGCAACCGTTCTTCAAGGTGAAACGCATTGGAGGAAGCGGACCTTTCCCTCCGAATCCGAGCTCTATGCCGACGGGGGCAAAGCCGCTTGCTTTTGCATGCTCACTTAAAATGCCCGATACCCTGGCAATGATTTTTTGCAGCTTCTGCTTCACATAATGATGACGGTTCGAACTGAGCAGAATCTCCTTTTGCAGTTTAGGCGCAAGCCGTTCAACTGCATCGCTTGACAAAGTCTCGCACTGGGCTTTCGTTAAGTCGCGCCAATCCAGTTTAAGCTCGTGAAGCCGGTCTGAAATCAGCTTCAGCGCAGAGTGGAACAGCTGACCGATATCCGGAGCTTCAAGCTTGAAAAATTGGCGTTCCTTCAGCTTTAAGCCGTGCGAAGCAAAATGGGAAAACGGACAGGCCTTGAACGTCTCCATCCGCGACACGCTTCCCTGAATGTGCTCCCCGTATAAATCGCGGCTCACATGCCGGTTTAGGTTTTCGACCTTGTTTCTGAAAAACAGGCTGGACAGGATGTTTTGAGAAAAGATGCGGTCAGGCTCATTCATTAAAAAGTTGTATGTACTCCACCATACATCGCTGATCGCATACTGCCTCGTCCAGATGCCGAGCTGCCCTGCCAAATGGCTCAAGGCGATGCCTTTATTCACGAGAAATTCAAGCTGGGCTTCATCGTCCAGCTGCTCGGGTTCATGAATCAGCATCTTTTCTTCGCTGTCCGGGAACAGTTCATTCAGCCGTTTCACCACTGTTGAAGGAAGCAGCGTCTTCCCTTCCGAATCAGCGATCGGATAGGAGACATAAAGCTTTTCAGACGGGCTTGAAAGCGTCATATAGATCAGAAAATTCTCGTCCAATAGCTGCTCTCGCCCTGTTGCCGCCAGCTGTGCGCCGTTTCGTTTCAGCCACTCCCTGTCCTCGTCTGAAAGCACGCCGTCATCCGCAGGCCTCGCCGGAAGTATGCCGTCGTTTACACCGATGAGAAATGTACATTTCGTGCCGTACATCCTTGAAAGGTCCATATTGCCGATAAACACTTGATCAAGTGCGGGCGGAATCAGCGCGAATTTCAAAGACTCCAATCCGGTTTCGATCATTTGCTGAAATAACGCAAACGAAATCCGCTCTGTGCCCATCATTTCAACAAACTCGTCCAACAGTTGAATAACGGCATCCCATACTTGCTCATGCTGGCGCGACTCGGCAATCCTTCCGCCTTCTTCGGCTAGCCGCCTTTCCTGTTCAAGCTTCATCGGAACATCGGCTTCTTCAAGATAAAGGTAGACGGCTTCGGCCATTTCCCTTACTGTTTCAGCTTTTTTCAAGCGCTTCTGCAGCCTGTGAATCGGCGGAACGATCCAGCCCTTTAGTTCATTGAGCATATTTTCCGTTTCAATCTCTTTGTCTGTCTTGGCAAAATCCTCATCCAGTGAAGCGTATCTTCTGTAAACAAACGGATCTTTGCTTGTCCATCTGTCTCCTTTAATGCCATAAGCAATACAGTAGTTTTCAAGCTGGTCAATCTGTTCGCGCAGCCGTTCCTTCGGCTGTCCTTCCGGGAATAAAAGCTCCGTTTTGACACAGCGGAACACGGCTTCATACCGCCAATTTCCTTTAATGATATCAAGCGTCGAACGGATCAGCTCAATAAGCGGATGATTTTGCATCGATTCCTTGCCGTCTATGAAAAAAGGAAGTTCGCAGTCTTTAAAAACTTCTTTTATCGTATCTTTATAATCTTCAACATTGCGGGCGATGACAGCAATATCCCTAAGCCGGAACCGGCCCTGGCGGATTAAAGAATGAATCTCGCGCGCAATTCCTTCAATCTCGGTTCTTCTGTTCGACGCCTGCATGATGCGGAGCGATTCCGTCTGTCCGGGATACGGTTTTGCAGGACGTTCATCAAAATAGCGTTCAAGATGCTGAAGCTCCGGATGATGCCGGTGCCGTTTCGTTTCTTCCAGCCGCACTTCAGACGGATCAAGGCCGAGTTCCTTCGCCTTTTGGTAAAGGTCATAGTACGCCTTCCCGGTCATCCTGAACAGATGGAGATCATTCGGGCTGTTTGCCGTAAACGGCTTATCCGCCGTCAGCGAAAACGTGATCTCTTCGGCATGTACCATCAGCTGTTCTAGTACGCTCATCTCCTGAGGCGTGAATTGGTGAAATCCGTCAACGTAAACGGCAGCGTTTCTAATCTCTTCCGCATACGGAATCTGTTCGGCTAAAAGGGTCAAATAATCTTCAGATTGAACATATTGATTCTCCAGATTTTCCTCAAGCTTGCTGTACAAAATATATAAGTCGTGCAATTTATCGGAAAGAATCCGTTCATCTTCGTATTCCGACTTGCCTGTCCCTTCCATCATATCCCGGATGCTTTGAGGCGGCAGACAGTGCCGTTTAAATTCGGTCAGCATCCGTTCCACCTGCTCCGTAAATCCGCTTTTATCGCTTGCGTTTTGATAGACTTTAAACTCGCCCTTATGCTCTTCAATCAGTCTCCGCAGCAGCATCTGAATGCCCGTTCCCGTCAAGAACGGCCGGTTCATGCCTCCGGTGTGTTGGAGCACTCGCCAGGCAAGCCGTGAAAAACTGTACACTTGGGCGCGGATGGTGCCGCCCAAATCTGGTGTTTTGCTAAGCTCGTATTCCATTAAAAACGTCATTTGATCCGGGACTAGAAAAATGATCGGTTTTCCGAGCGGTTCATCGCGAAGTTTTTCTCTGATTTCATTCAGGATAAAGGTCGTTTTCCCACTCCCGGATCTGCCTGATAAAAATACTGCTCCCACTAAGCCCGTCTCCTTTCTGTTTCTTACTCTTTATTCTATCGAAACATCCGCAAAATAACCATTCTCCAAAACTGGGAAAAAACCGTATGAGCACTTGCACCCCATACGGCTATTTTTGCTTGAACTGCACAAAAAACAGCATCAAAAACGAGATGATCGCGATAGAGGCGACCCACATCCATGCCAGCGTCATATTGCCCGAATCGATCGCCAAGTATATCGCCGTCGGCACCGTCTGCGTCACCCCCGGGATAATGCCCGCAAACATCAGCGTTGCGCCAAACTCGCCAAGCGCCCTCGCAAAGCTGAGCACAATCCCCGTCATGATTCCATTGGATGCAAGGGGAACGGTGACAAAGAGGAACACCCTCCATTCGTTTGCTCCGTCAACCCTCGCTGCATCCTCGATGTCGCGGTCGACAGCCAGAAATCCGGATTTTGCAGACTGATACATTAACGGGAACGCGACAACCGCCGCGGCGATCACAGCTGCCCACCAGGTAAAAATAACCGGCGCTTGAAACACGTTTTCAATCAAGCGTCCGATCACGCTCTGCCTTCCGAAGATCACAATTAAAAAAAATCCGACAACGGTCGGCGGCAGAACGAGCGGCAGCATCATCACCGTCTCGATAATGGACTTGCCTTTAAAGTTTCTGTTCGCCAGGAGCCTCGCTGCAGCAGTTCCAAGCAAAACGGCGATGATGCCCGCTGCGGCTGATACTTGGATGGAAATTTCAATTGGGGATAAGAACTCCTCAAGCATAACGGCGGTCAGCCCTTCTTAAATCCGTACTTTTCCATCGCCTTGACGGCTTGGTCGCTTTGCAGGAATTGATAAAATTCCTCAGACTGTTCCCTGTGCTTTGTATTTTTCACAATTCCGAGCGGATAGACAATCGGTGTATGCAGATCGCTTTTCGCCGTCTCTACGGTCTCGACCTGATCTGATGAAAGGGCGTCCGTCCGGTAAACGATTCCGGCATCCGCGTTGCCTGTTTCGATATAAGAAAGGACCTGCCTTACATCTTTGCTGTAGACGACTTTAGATTGCACTTTAGACCATACGTCAAGGTTCGTCAACGTTTCTTTTGCGTATTTTCCGGCTGGCACTGATTCAGGTTTGCCGATCGCAATTTTTTCGACTTTGTCATCCGCCAAATCCTTGAAGCTGTTGACATGCTGACTTTTTCCTTTCGGCACGATCAGCACCAGACTGTTTTCGACCAGCTTGACAGAGTCTTTTTTGTCAATTAACCCTTGATCAACTACTCTATTAAATTTGTCTTCAGCGGCAGAAAAAAACAAATCAGCCGGAGCGCCCTGTTCGATCTGCTGCTGCAATGCACCCGATGAACCAAAATTAAACTTTATAGAGACATTCGGATGGTCTTTCTCATAGACGGAGGAAAGTTCTGTTAAAACATCCTTGAGACTCGCAGCCGCGGAAACCGTAATTTGAACTTTTTCAGACTGCCCCTTGGCTGATCCCCCTTTTTCCGCTTGGCAGCCGGCGAACAAAACAACCGACGTCAATACAGCTATGACCGTCAATATTGCCTTTTTCAATAGTCTCACTCCATTTTGATATGTATGTCACCATTCGGCACTAACAACCATTTTACGTCAAACTTCATTTTTTTAAAATAGATTGCGCTCTCCCCACACCATTTTGCCACATGTCCGAGATGCGCCCTTCCAGTAGGCACATGCAAGCTTCGACTTACATATAATGACAGGACGGCAAAATATAAGATATTGAGGTGAAAAACATGTGGTATGTTCAGCCGTATCATCCCGCCTATCCCGCCAGGCAAAACAACAGGCTGATCAAAGATCTAGAAAAAGCGGTAAACGGAGAGCACAGTGCGGTCGTCTGCTACCAAAAAATCGCACAAAAGGCCCCGGATGCTGAGGCAAAACAGCAAATTTTAGAAATCAGACAGGACGAAATCCGCCACTTTAATGCGTTCCTGGCATTTTATACGTCTCTTGCCGGCCGAAAGCCTGACATTTCCATTACGGAGCCTTGTCCGGAACAGTATTGGAACGCGCTGGAGTCCGCATTAAAAGACGAGCAGGAAACGGTTGATTTTTATTTGGACATCGCAGACTATGTCAAAGACCGGGCGATACGGGATGCGTTCAAGCGGGCGGCAGCTGACGAACAAAACCATGCAGTCTGGTTTTTATACTTCTTGTCAAAGAGGTGATTCAGTTCGTTCCGCCTTGATCAATATACCCTTATAGGGTATATTTTTAAAATAGCGGACTTATATTTTGACTAAAGAGGTGCTAGACATTGAACGTGCTGCTTGTCGATGATGAAAACCGGATGCTCGATCTGCTGGAGCTTTATTTAGAGCATTATTCGTGCACAAAAGCCGCCACCGGAAAAGAAGCCCTGGACTTAATAAAAATGCGCAATTTCGATCTTGTCATCCTCGATATCATGATGCCTGAAATGGACGGATGGACGGTTTGCAAAGAGATCCGAAGATTGACAAGCATTCCGGTTATCATGCTGACGGCAAAAAACGGGCAGGATGATATTGTACGAGGCCTGAACTGCGGTGCAGACGATTATTTAACAAAGCCGTTCAGCGAAAAAGTGCTGCTTGCCAAAATAGAAGCCGTCCTGCGCAGAACCCGCCGATTTCATGAAATCAGGTTCCGCGGTTTAATCTGGAATAAACAGCATCATACCCTGCATGTCAATCACCGTGAAATCAGCATTACGCCAAGTGAATTCGATCTGCTTGGAACACTCTTAGACCATATGGATCAAGTGCTTTCGAGAGACCAATTGATTGAGAACATCTGGGGATTCAACTCTGATATCGAGCCCCGCACCATCGATTCGCACATGAGAAATTTGCGGCACCGATTGAAAAAAGCGGGCTTTCCGGTTGAAGACCATCTCCGGACCGTCTACGGCGTCGGCTACAAATGGACAAGCAAAGGAACCGGAGCATGAAAAAGATTTCATTTGAGCTCGCAGGTTCATTTTTCGTTTTAATCCTTTTCATCGAAGCCGTCCTTTTTGCCGCGCTGTATACAACGATTGTCAACACGAGAATAAACGAAGAAATAAGCGCGCTTCAACTAAGAGGCAACAGCCACAGAGACGTCCTCGAAAAGCATTTTGACAAAAGGACGATAGACCACGTCACCCTGATGGAGACTGAAGCCCGGACAAACGTGATCATCACGGACCAAAACAGACGCGTATTGGCGCAGTCTGCCCCGGGAGACATGACGGAACACCTTCATTTCGAAGAACAGAACATCCCGAGGAACGGGACCGCTTTATCTTCCCATTGGAATACATCAAAGTACATTTGTACGATCAGTCCGATCATGAACGGACGGGAAACGGCCGGCTACGTCTTCATGTATTTGGAGACCTCCTCGATAAAAGCCTTGGTGGCAAGCATTACGAAGCGGTTTTTCCTCAGCTTCGGCTTAACCGGCGTCTTAACGGTCGCAGCTATTCTTTGGTTCAGCCGTGTTTTAGCGAAGCCGATTATTAAACTGAAGGAGGCAACCGAAAGCATCAAAAACGGTCAAGCTTCGATTCCGCTTGATATCAAAAGGAATGATGAACTCGGAGAGCTCGCCGCATCAATCGAAAGCCTTTCCTCAAATCTCAGCAGGCTTCAAAAAGAGCGAAACGATTTTCTGTCAAGCGTCGCCCATGAGCTGCGGACTCCGATCACATATATAAAAGGCTACACAGATGTCGCGATGAGAGATAAGCTCGAACCGCAAGCCAGAAATCAGTACTTGTCGATCATCAAAGAGGAAGCGGACAATTTAAACACCCTTGTTGACGATTTATTTTTGCTGACAAAACTGAAACAGCCCGGATTTCAAATCAATAAGAAACAGGTTCACCTTTACACATTCGTGAAAAAAGAAATTCAGAAAGCGGCGGTCGCTTTTTCGGAAAAGCGAATCAGCGTTTCGTTCGACATCCCGACGGATCTTTATGTCACAGTCGACGAGGTCCGCTTTTCACAAGTGATCTCAAATTTGCTGAACAACGCCCGCCAATACTCCGATCCTGAATCAACAGCGGCCGTCACCGCATCAAAATTGGAGGACCAGGTCAAGATTACGGTAGCGGATGAAGGCTGCGGCATTCCGGAAGAAGAACGGGATTATATATTTGAGCGCTTTTACCGGATCGATAAATCGAGGTCCAGACAAACCGGCGGTACCGGGCTGGGTCTGGCCATCGTGAAAGAAATCGTCGAGCTTCATGGCGGTCAGATTGCAGCGAAAAACAGAACCCCGAAAGGAAGCGAATTTATCATCACGCTGCCTTCCGATGTGTAACAATGTCGAGATGTCTGCACCAGTTTTGCACATTTCCCGGGTATACTACTCAGTAATCTGAACCAAAAAGGGGGAAAACACAATGAAATTGAGATTCGGTTTACTTTTTGTCATGCTTGTTTTCGCGCTTCCGCTTGCGGCATGCCAAAATTCCGGCTCGGGAAACACTGGCGGACATGAGGAGCATCATACAAAGGATCATTCGGAGATGAAAGAAAAAGACGCTGATTCTCTTCCGAGTGATTTCAATAAGCGGGCCGAAGAGGGGCTCCTGGTGAAAAACACAAAGAACTCGACAAGGCTTGACGCGAATACACCAGAAGACATGAGCATCAAAACCTCTCAAACGATATGGCCGGCCACTCATAAACAAAACAGGCCGGGCGCAGTGATTCTAGTTTCGGGCGGATCATGGCAGACAGCTCTTGCATCAGCAGATTTGATCCATCATCCAAATAACGGGCCTGTTTTAATCGCGGAAAAAGGGAAAATCTCCGGGCAAATTCAGAATGAAATCAAACGCTTGAACCCGACGGGCACTTCAGACGGGACGCAAATCATGGCTGTCGGAGAATTTGATTCAAAAGCGCTTCAAGCTTTGAACACTTTTAAAATAAAAGAGCTCAAAGGGAAGAACGCGGCTGATCTGGCAAAAGAGATTGACAAAGAATACGCGGAGGCAGCCGGTGAATATCCGAAAAGCGTCATCATCGGATCATCCGAGGATGATGCAGAACTTTATTCGCTCCCGGCTGTAAACTGGATCGCCCACATGCCTGAGCCGATCCTGTACGTGAACAAAAAAGGCATTCCCGAAGAGACGGCTGAAGCATTAAAGAAAAGGGACGCCAAAGCAAACATCTATATTCTCGGCCCTAAAAAAGCGGTTTCGGAAAAAACGGAGAATGCATTAAAGGAATACGGAACAGTCAAAAGAATTTCCGGAGACACTCCTGTCGCAAATTCGATTGCATTTGCGAAATTCAGGGATAAGAACACCGGCTTTGGCTGGGGCATCACAGATCCGGGACACGGACTATCCTTTGCATCAACCGCTGCGCCCGAGCTTGCGCTTGCCGGAGCGCCATTTTCCCATTTGGGAAAACACGCTCCCCTGCTTTTACTCAAAAATGGACAGGCAGACAGCACACTATACAGCTATCTGTCCGAGATCGAGCCTTCATTTCATGACAGGCCGCAAGACGGCCCATACAACCATGCATTCATTCTCGGGTCAGAAAATGAGATTTCATTTCGGACACAAGGCATTCTTGATGGCATATTGGAAATTAAGTCTGCGGATGGAGGACATTCCGGTCATTAAGAGACACAATGGAGGGGCTCTTAAAGTAGAGCCTCTTTTTTGTACCAGACGCCGTAAAAAGAATCCACCCTTCTTCATTCAGCACAATGCCTTGAATAGCTACCCCCGCTTTGACGCGTATATTGTTTTGATAGAGCGGAACTGGCAGTCAAAAAAGCAATAGGAGCTTTTCGAGAGGGAAAATCTTCTTTCCGCAAAAAAGGTATTACTTCAACACCGTCCTGTTCTGCCCTTGATGTTCTTGTCGGTTCCCGTCAGCCTGTTCTATGCTCAGCTGGAGTCCAACTACCGCCTTTATCTCGAAACTCTTTTTGACGATTTCCTATTCACCTTGACTGTTTATACAGTGTGCCGCGCCCTTCTTAGCATTACGATGCAAATTCCGCTCGTCAAATGGACGGAAGGACTGAACATCAAAACGATCGTTTCCATATCATACGTATGCTACGCTGTGGCAGCGATTGGTTTCGCTTTTTCTTCATCGATCTTTTGGCTGCTTTCGACTGCGGTTTTATTTACGGCGGCAGAAAGCATGCTTCTGAATCACATGCAAACCTTTGTCTCGCGCCTTGCTCCCAATCATATACGGGGCGGATATTTTGCATTTTTCGGCCCGCATTGGGATATTTCCCGGACAATTGGACCTTTTTTAGGCGGGATGATCTTCATCAAGTTCGGCGGGGCAGCGCTTTTTCTTGCCATTGCAGGGATCATGGCTCTCGGGGGGATTGCACAATATCGAGCAGTGTCCCGGTTAAAAAAACTAGTCCTTTATAGTACCTGGTACTAGAACAAAGTGCTATAATGGAAACAGATTTTATTCGGGAGGCAAGGAGGCACTATGGTTACATTAAAAAAACAAACGATCGGCGGGCTTTTAAAATCAACCGCCGGCCGGTTTCCGAATCATGAAGCGGTTGTATATTCTGAGCTCGATTTAAGATACTCGTATCAGGAGCTTGTTGAAGAAACTTCTAAAATTGCAAAAGGGCTGCTCGCGCTCGGCATTCAAAAAGGGGAGCATGTCGCCATCTGGGCATCCAATATTCCGGAATGGATTCTGCTCCAGTTTGCTACGGCAAGAATCGGCGCTGTGCTCGTCACCGTCAATACGAGCTATCAGGCGAGAGAACTCGAGTACTTATTGGAACATTCCGATTCCACCACCCTCTTTCTGATGGACGGCTACAAAGGAACATCCTATATCAATATGATCGATGAGATCATGAAAAATCCTGAAAAGCTGCCGAAGCTGAAAAATCTCGTCTACCTTGGCAAGAACGAGACCCCTGAACATATGACGGCTTTTGCCGAGATCGCTAAAATGGGCGAAACGGTCTCTGATGCCGACCTTTTTGAACGAGAGCAGTCACTCACACACGATGATGTGATTAATATGCAGTATACGTCGGGAACGACCGGCTTTCCAAAAGGTGTTATGCTGACTCACTACAATATCGTCAACAATGCGGCGATCGTTGCCGACAGAATGGGGCTGACGAGCGAAGACAGGCTGTGCATCCCGGTTCCTCTTTTTCATTGCTTCGGCTGTGTGTTAAGCACGCTTGCCTGCGTCGCGTCAGGCGCGGCCATGCTGCCAATCATCGAATTCAAGCCGGACATCGTCCTGCAAACGGTCGAAAAAGAAAGATGTACAGGGCTGCAGGGTGTACCGACAATGTTTATCGCCGAGCTCACCCACCCCGATTTCGCAAACTATGACCTCTCTTCTCTGCGGACCGGGATCATGGCAGGCTCCCCGTGCCCTAGAGAAGTCATGAAAAAAGTGATGAAGCAAATGAATATGACGGATATCACAATCGCATACGGACAGACGGAGTCTTCACCCGTGATTACGCAGACAACCGTCACCGACACGATCGAACGCCGCGTCGAGACCGTCGGAAAAGTGCATCCGCATGTAGAAATGAAAATCGTCGATCCTGACACCGGGGAAACGCTCGGCCCGGATGAGCAGGGCGAACTGTGCACAAGAGGATACCTCGTCATGAAAGGCTACTATAAAATGGATGAAGCCACAAAAAAGGCCATCGATGAAGACGGCTGGCTCCATACCGGAGATTTGGCAGAAATGGACCGGGACGGATACGTGAGGATTACCGGGCGCTTAAAAGATATGATCGTCCGCGGCGGGGAAAACATTTACCCGCGTGAAATAGAGGAATTCCTTTATGAACATGAGGATATTGTCGATGTACAGGTTGTCGGCGTTCCGGATGAAAAGTACGGGGAAAAAACGGCTGCCTTTATTAAATGCAGGCCGGGCAAAAAGCTGACGCTCGAAGACGTCAGAGATTTTTGCAAAGGACAGCTTTCGTATTATAAAATTCCGGAGTACGTATTTCTGATCGACGAATACCCGCTGACCGCATCCGGAAAAGTTCAAAAATATGTGCTGCGCGACCGCGCAGCAGAACTGCTTGCGAGCCCGGTGCAGTAAATAAAAAGCCGAAAATACGGTCGTATTTTCGGCTTTTTGCTGTTTAAAACACTTTTTTACGGTCGCGCTCTTCCTTCAAAATTTCGACAGCTTCGCGGAAGCGCTGTGAATGAACGATTTCCCTTTCCCGTAAAAACGCCAGCCCGTCATTTAAATCCGGATCATCCGACATGTCAATCAGCCATTGATACGTAGCCCTCGCTTTTTCTTCAGCCGCTATATCTTCATATAAATCGGCAATCGGATCGCCTTTTGCCTGGATGTATGTAGCGGTGAACGGAACGCCGGCAGCGTTATGATAAAACAGGGCTTTGTCATGGTCTGCGTAATGATCGCCGAGCCCGGCTTCCTTCATCTGCTCGGGCGTCGCGTCTTTTGTTAATTTATATACCATCGTGGCAATCATTTCAAGGTGAGCAAACTCTTCCGTACCGATGTCCGTCAGCAGTCCGACGACTTTATCGGGTATGCTGTAGCGCTGGTTCAAATAGCGAAGCGCCGCAGCCAATTCGCCGTCCGCTCCGCCGTATTGCTCAATCAAAAATTTGGCAAGTCTCGGATTGCATTCTCTCACCCTAACAGGATACTGCAGTTTTTTCTCATAAAGCCACATGAACCTGACTCCCTTCCTCTATTAAACTTGCCATGGCCAAGGACTTCTTTTCCAGCTCCAATAGGATTCCGTCTGATCCGGGCTTCCTTGAATCAAAGGGCCGTATTTTGATTCAAACTTCGCTTTCAGTTTTCTGGAAAATCCGGCATACTGGTTGTATTGTTTGATGGCATCGGTATCATCGGGATGTGTGTCAAGGTATAGCATCAGCTCAACGATGACAAAATCAACAGCCTGAATTTCATGAAGCCTTTTATAATAGTCTTGCGGTAAAGAGTTCGTCACCCTCCTTACCTCCCATCTTCATACGGATTTTCATAATGATCGTAAAATACGGGCCAAAGCGTCCCTTTTTGCAGCGCCTCCATCGGGGAAAACTGCGGAAGGCCGCGGGGCTGAAAACCTAGATATAGATTTGGAGGGGTTCTGTAGTATCTTTTGCCGATCGGCGGACACGGATCAAAGGCGCTGTGAAACGGGCGATACGATTTGACTTTGGTGAATGATTCCTTGGGATGTTTCATATCGGTTCACCTCTATTTATGATCAATCTAATTTAATGTATTCATATATTCGATCTGTTATGTTCAAAAATAAACGATTAGTTTTTCTTATTAATCTTTTAAATAAATTCGTATTTTACCAATCACTAAAATTATTATATAGTAATATATAGAAATACTTTACTTAGTGAACAAAATGATTCCGCAGTAAACAGGAAGAAGGTTTTTCATTTGAGGGAAAAAAGAGATTTCCTTCGGGATATATTATTGATATTGATCAGCAGTTTTGGGGGATTTCTTCTCTCATTGACCGGCATGACAATCGGCTGGATGGTCGGAACAATGACCGCCGCCGCTTGTCTGTCGCTGTTTCGCCCGTCACCGTTGAAAGCGGCGGTCAGACAAAACGGCATCCACCATGGATGGCTTCAGTTCGGCCAAATGCTATTGGGAATTGAGCTTGGCCAAAAAATCAACATGTCTGTGATTTCGATCTTTAAGGAAAATTGGCTGATTGTCGGCGTCATGCTTCTCCTTTCCGTCGTGTTCGCCATGCTGTCGGGCTTTGTCTTGTGGAGATTCAGCAAGACAGATATGCTGACGAGCTTTGTGGGAACGGCTCCCGGCGGGCTTTCCGCGATGCCGGGCATCGCTCAGGAAGTCGGAGCGAACACGGCAATCGTCAGTCTCGTGCAGATGATACGTGTTCTTCTCGTCGTCATGACCATTCCCTTTTTCGTTTTTTTCATAAATGCGAAGCATCCCGACGCCCATGCTGCCGGCAGCCAAGTGATGGCCGCGGGAACATCGGCATTTGAAGCGCCTCATATCGCATGGACTGCGTTGATCGTGCTGGGCGGATTCGGGGTATGCAAAGCTATGAAAGCACTGCGGTTTCCTGCGCCATGGCTGCTCGGAAGCATGACCGGCGCGGCCGTTCTGCAAATCGCGGGCGCCTCAATGACCGGACTCAGCACAACCGCCTGGTGGCCCCACGGCTTTTCAGTGCTGTCGCAAATTTGTCTCGGCGCAACGATCGGTTCAAAGATCAGCAAAGATATGTTTATCGGCGTCAGAAAAACGCTGATCGTCGCACTTGCCAGCTCCGTCGGACTGATCATTGCAATGATTTTAAGCGCCGCCGTCACCGCCAAAGCGGCAGGCATTTCGCTGACAACGGCCATATTGGCGTTTGCTCCGGGAGGAATCGCAGAAATGGCGACAACGTCTGTCACGCTTCACGCCGACTCTACGTTCGTCGTCGCTGTCCAAGTGTTGAGGGTGGTGCTCGTGATCGCAATGCTTCCTCCATTCTTCCGATTGCTTCATCAAAAATCGGAAAAATATACACACCCTCGCGTGAAAAAAGCCAGAGTTGAAGGCTGATCCCTTCGCTCAGGCTTTATTTTTTTATTCAAATTCCGGCAGCCAGTCGCCGTGTGCTTCGATCAATTCATCGCACATGCTTACGATATCATCCATCGATAATTCCGCAGCCGTATGCGGATCAAGCAATGCAGCATGGTAAATGTGCTCTTTTCTTTTTGTTGTTGCCGCTTCAATCGTTAACAGCTGTGTATTGATATTGGTGCGATTTAAAGCAGCCAGCTGTTCTGGCAGCTCGCCCGCGTAGCACGGAGTGATCCGGTTCCGCTCAGCGACGCACGTCACTTCGACGACGGCTTTTTCCGGAAGATTTGTAATCAATCCTTTATTCAAGACATTACCGCCGAATGTAAACGGCTGGCCGGTTTCCATCGCTTCTATGATTCTTGAGCCGTATTCGTTTGACCGCTCGTGGGTTAAATGCCGATTGCCGACGATTTCGCCGCGCATCTTTTCCCAATTTTGAATCTGCTTCTCGCACCTTCTCAAATATTCGTCAATCGGGATATTCAGTTCTTCAATCAGTTCGGGATAACGGCTTTTAATAAAATAAGGGTGGTACTCCGCGTTATGTTCGGACGATTCGGTCACATAGTAGCCGAATTTATCCATCAGTTCAAACCTGACCATGTCACCATGTTTCGTTTTCTGTTTTTCTTTTGCCCGCTTTTTAATTTCTGGATACAAGTCTCTTCCGTCTTGCTTGACTTCAAGAAGCCAGGCCATATGATTGATGCCGGCGATTTTTTCTTCGATTCGTTCATGCTTCATGCCGAGGGATTTGAAAAGATCTTTTGTGCATACTTGAACGCTGTGGCAGAGACCGACCGTTTTCACGTCCGTGTAGCGGAGAAGCGCACCGGTTAAAGAAGCCATCGGGTTTGTGTAATTTAAGAGCCAGGCGTCGGGCGCCGCGCTTTCGATGTCTTTTGCCATATCCAATAAAACGGGAATCGTCCGCAGCGCCCTGAATATCCCGCCGATTCCGACCGTATCGGCAATCGTCTGCTTGAGGCCGTATTTTTTCGGAATCTCAAAATCGATGACTGTGCCCGGTTTATAGCCGCCGACCTGAATGGCATTGATCACGTATTTCGCTCCCGCCAAAGCTTCCTTTCTGTCGTCATAGGCGCGGATCGATACCGTGTCATTATAGCGGTTTTTTAAATGCTCAAGCATATCTTTAGATTCTTTGAGGCGCTTCGGATCGATATCATACAAAGCAAATTCAAATCCGTTGACCGCCGGAACCATCAGACAGTCCCCCAGCACATTTTTCGCAAAAATTGTGCTTCCAGCTCCGATAAAAGCAATTTTAGTCATTCATATCTTCCTTTCCCCGTGAAATTTTCGCTAGCCTTTTAGCGCTCCTGCTGATAATCCTTTTATAAAGTACTTTTGCAGGAATAAAAATAGAATCGTCATCGGCAGCATCGCCATCAGCGAAGCCGCGGCCACCAAGTGCAGGTTGTTCGCATTTTGCCCAAAGAAGCCGGCAATCGCTACAGTCAAAGTCTGCACACTTTTGTCTTGAAGGAAAAAGATCGAAAACTGATAGTCGTTCCAGATGAATACGCAGGCAATAATGCAAATCGTCGCAGTCACCGGCTTTAATAAAGGAAAGACGATTCTGAAGAAAATCCCCGCCGTGCTCGCCCCGTCGATTCTCGCAGCCTCTTCAAGCTCTTTCGGAATCGTCGACCGGATAAATCCGGCATACAAAAAAATCGTCAAGGGCATATAAGCCGCCGTATTATTCAATATCGCGATTTCAAGCGTATTCAGCATGCCAAGCTCCACCACCATTTTGTATAAAGGAACCATGGATGTCAGCGGCGGAATGATCATAATGCCGATAAACAGGAAGTAAACGGCTTGATTGAGCTTTGTTCTGCGCCTGGCGAGCGGATATGCCGCCAGAGAGCCGATCACAATGAGCAGAGCCGCCGAAGCAAAAGTGATCACAGCAGTATTGAAAAACGAGCCGGCCAGACCTGCTTTATCCCATGCTTCTGCAAAATTACCGAGGCTGATTTCGTCCGGGAACTTCCATTTTGAACTGAAATCTCCCTTTGCTTTCAGCGCCGTCGTCAGCAAAATATAAAACGGAATCAGGTGAAAAACGGTAATCCATGCAGCCAGCAAAGTCCACAGCGCCCGTTTCTTTTTCTCTTGGCGATTCATCTAGGCTTCGACCTCCTTGCGCTTAAAATAGATGAGAGCCGTAAAGCTGATTAGCAGTATCAACACCGCCATGAAAACCCCCTGAGCGGCTGCATAGCCGGCATCCTGCCTCTTAAAATACAGATCGTACATAAAAGTCGACATCGATTGCGAAGCATTTCCCGGACCGCCGCCTGTCAGCGCTAAAATGACATCAAACAGCTTCAGTCCGCCGATGATATTGATTACCATGTTGATCGTGACAGAAGGCATCAACAGCGGCAGCGTAATCTTCCAAAATTGCTGAAAACCGCTTGCTCCGTCGATTTGCGCCGCTTCATAAAAATCTTTCGGAACGCTTCCGAGACCTGCTAAATAAATGACCATCGCTATACCGACAAACTGATAGGAATTGACAAATACGATGATCCACGGATTGATTTCCGGGCTGCTCAAGGCGTTGACAGGACCTGCTCCAAATAGTTTCAGCAAATCGTTCAAGGCGCCTCCTTCATAGGAGAAGAAGAAGTACCAGATATACCCCATGATCAGCGGGCTGATGATGACGGGCAAATAGACAACCGTTCTTGTCAGCGCTTTCATTTTGATGCTTTTAAACAGCAGGAGGGCATAGAGAAGACCGATGACATTCTGGAAAACCGTACTGCCCAATCCGTACAGGAGGGTGTTTTTGACGACAAGCCATGTCGCCGGGTCGGCCAGCATCCGTTTATATTGGGCAAAGCCGATCCAGTCATACGACTGTGAGAAACCGTTCCAGTTCGTGAACGTGATTTTAATGCCGCTCGCAAACGGATAAATCATAAAGACGGATACAAGCGCCAAGGCGGGAAGATACATCCACCAGAGCGATCCATTTTTCCTCACATATCTCCTTTTACTTTTCACAATAGTCAGACTTTTTTCTTTAGCTAATTCGCTCATCATTTCACCCTTCTTTTTTTATCATGATGATAACGATCCTTTCTATTGTTCTTGTAATCTGCTGTATTCCTGTTTCATTTTTTCCGATACCTGCTTCGGCGTTAACGTACCGGCCAATAGTTCCTGTCCCGTCGTTCCCATGACGTCCCACATTCCGCTCGGGAGATAGACGCGGTCAAAGTACGGTTCGATTTTGATTTCTTCATATTGATCATAAAACTTAGAATAGTAGTTTTCAGCTTCTGTGTTGGTTAATGCCTGAGGAAATGAGGTGGCTTCGGCGATCTTTTTCACGTATTTGGGCTGTGCGGCGAATTCGATAAACCGCTTTGCTTCTTCGAGGTGTTCTGAGTCTTTCCAGACAGCAACGGTATGGCGCTCTCCTCCAATCCAGCTCGGTTTGTCGCCTTCATAAACGGCAGGCGTCGGCATCACGCCTAACTGGATATCTGGATTGACTTCCCTCGTATCAGGGCCGATCGACGTGACTGAGAGGGTAAAACCGATTTTTTCCTGCGCCATCAATTCGACCAATTGCGACGGTTTTGCCGTCAGGATATCTTTATTGATCAATTGCTTTTCCTGCATCTCTTTAAAGGTTTCTGCGAGAAGTGTGTAGTCGGACCAGTCGAATGTGCCGTTTTCCAAAGCTTTTTTTTCATTGCGGCGATCATCTGTGATGAGCAGCGGGGTGGCAAGCTGATCATAAAACTGAGCTAAAGCGCCTTTATCTGAACCGGCAAACCAAAAAGGAATGACGCTCCCGTTGCTTTTTTCTTTGATCGTTTCCAGCGCATGCATCAGTTCGTCCAACGTCTGCGGAGGCTTGAGACCGTATTTCTTCAAGAGACCGGCATTGTAGACGATCCCGTCTTTTGCCTGATTGAAAGGGTAGGCATATACTTTGCCTTTTTCATCCTTCAAAATCGGATCGAGGTTTGGATCGAGATGCTTCACCCAATCCATGTCTTTTAAATCAGCAGTGTATTCCCCGTAGCGGATCTTCGCCCAGCCGTGCGTATCGAACAAATCAGGCATGTCATTTGCCGCCATTTTGACGCGCAGCATATTTTCATAGTCCGGGCCGGGAAAGCTGATATCGATCTTGATGCCTTCATTTTCTTTTTCAAAATCATCTGCGATGCTTCTGAGCGTGTTTTTTTCACTGTCGTTTGTCATTGTCGAAAACATTGTGAGCGTGACATCTCCGCTCTTTCCGGCATTCTTTCCGGAGCAGCCCGCAAGTATTGCAGACAAAATGATCAGGAGAACAAAAGAGAAAATGATTTTTTTCATCAATTTCACTCCAATTATGATATTTTAATGGTGAATAAAAAGCGCTTTCATTTTTTACTGGAATTTAGTAAATCCATTTGCGTCACCTCCTTGGAAAGCGCCTTATTCTACCATTAGCTCCGTTTGCTGAATCCGCAGCTTTCCCGAATAATCAGCTCTGAAGGTACGGTCACTTTCAGCGGCAGTTCCCTTCCTTTCAGTCTGTCGAGCAGCAGCTTCACACCCGTCCGGCCCATCTCTTCTGTATGAACCTTTACGGTTGTCAATGGCGGATTAGCAAATTCGGACGCTTCAATGCCGTTGAAGCTGACGATTGCAACATCTTCGGGAACCTTGAGTCCCGATTCTCGAAGCGCCCGGAGCGCGCCGATGGCCATTGAATCGCTGGCGATAAAAAAAGCTTCGGGAACGTTTTTCTCTAAAAGCGCTTTTTTCATCAGTTCATAGCCTTGCTGCATCGAATACTCGCCGATATAAATGTGCTTTGCGTTATCCGAACCGGCCATCTCCAGAAACGCAGTCAGACGTTTGTCTTCGATTTCAATGGCGCTTGTCTCCTGATCGCTGATTCGAAAGTGCTCTTTTTCTCTTCCGCCGATATAACCGATCCTTGTATAGCCGAGCGATTTCAAATGGTTCAGCGCCCTCCCCGTAGCCTTCTCAAAATCTACGACAACCGAGTCGCGCAGCTCTTCATTGTCTGTATGGTTGATGTACACGACGTTGTTGAGCGCGCCCATGCACTGCTGCAAACCGGCAAAGTTGATCCTTCCGATGACGATTAAGCCGTCGACATCGCCTACAGGCTGATTCGAGCGGATGCTGCTCAGCTGAATAAATTTCGTAATAAACGCTCCTCTTTCAAAACACTCACTTTCAATTCCCTGCCTGATGGAATAAAAGTACGGATCGTTCAGCTCTTCTTCCTGTGATTGGCAGACAACAATGCCGATGCGCGGGCTTTCCCCGCTTCCTGAGGCATATACCTCGCGGCGCCTGCGCGTGCTTTTATAGCCGAGCCGGGCTGCTATATCCAAAATCCGCTGCCTTGTTTCAGGCGCTACTGATAATGACTGGTCATGGTTCAGAACCCTTGAAACCGTTGTGCTTGATACTTTAGCCTGAAGCGCAATCTCTTTAATCGTCGCCATTTTCATCCCGTCCTGTCTTTGGAATCCGTATTCACTAAACTTTACTAAAAAAATCATAACAAACAAGGTAAAAGTTTTCAATATTAAAAAAAATAAGTTTTTTCAATCGCGATCTTTTTGGACTTCTCTAGATCCGGCTGCTGTTCCTGAAGTGCTTATAAATCGGATTAAGAGTCTATTCAATTTATGGTTTCAATATTAAGACACGGAACTTTTGGCGATTGAAATTTTAAAAGAGCAGACAGCTGCCTGCTCTTTTAGTTGTTCTTTTTCTGTATGTTTTTCATAGTTGCCTTATATAACCGCCGTGAAACGATATATGCTACATTTATTAGCAAATACAAAATAAACAAAAATAAAGATACTAAGAATACACCATTATTCCGTATAACAATCTCCTGAGAATGCATTGAATAAATCAATACATATAGATAAAAAACACAAAACATCAACAAAGCTTCAATAACAAAATTGAGAAACCCCCGTTTTTTCAATAAAATCTGAGAAAACACTACGTCTACAATCCCTACGACTACCACAGTGAGAACAAAAAACTTGAATAAAACGATCACAGAATCAAAAGTACCTTTTGTATTGATTGACACATCTGGTGCCAAAGCGACCAATTTAAAGACTCCGAAGAATATCAGAAAAGGGGAAGAAATAAGAAATAAACACATAAGAAGAACAACCAATATTGCAAAAATATGATCCCCAATAGAGTAGTTTTTTTCTTTGGTTTTTTCACCCATTTATACCTATTCCTCTCTTTTTGTGGTATTATATTACTTGTTAAGAATATCAAATAATTGGGGGAATTTGAAATGTAATCAAAGAAAAAAAGATTTTCTCAAGGTGTGATAACACTTACGGCCACAACCCTTATCATTTCAGGATTTAGTGGGTTCGCATCATCTGTCTCAGCCGCTGAACAAGAACAGTCAACCACATCAATTACCGAAACGACGTATGTCACATTGCCAGCTTCTCTTCAAGAATATATGGAAACACATCAAGAGCCTACTACTCTAGAAGATTCCAAAGCATTCATCCAATTTGCATCACAAACTCCAGAATTTCAAACTTACAATCAGTTAAATCAGGATGGACAAGTACATACTGCAGGCCTTATTGGTGGATCTCTAAAAGCCATAAAAGCATTTGGATGGGTTTGCAGAGTTGGGGGAAAAACTCTTAAATGGGCGATTAGACCACTCTCTCCTTCTAAAGCGAGACTCGTCGACAAATATGCACGTAAAATTGCATATGCCACAGAAAGATTAAATAGTGCTTCAAAAGGCGCTCTTGTAAAAGCCTTAGTGAAAGCCGGAGTTCCTAAAAAAACAGCAGATTCCCTTGCGGAAATCATCTTATGGCTCGTATAAAAGTAGAGCAGGCCGCTGGTCTGCTCTTTACTTTGATTATGTAATTTTGATAATAGGATATCAAAAGAAATGACCTCAAACATAGTTTCATCATTTCTTTTGTTTCTTCCATATCTAATCCCAATAAAAAAAGGAATAACTCAATAACAATCCGTGAAAACTTTAATGATTTTTAAAGTGGCTTACATTTTTGTGTTCCCACTTTCTTTTATAATCAATCATTAAGAGGGGCATTTGAATACTTCCGTTGCTCTTTAAATATCCAACAAATGCACCTATCACACTAAAGAAATTGAAAATAACAAATACTTCATGCTGGGAGTATAGTTCGGTAAAATTCAAAAGCAATTAACATCAACGTTTTGTTTCCCACTTTCTTTATTATATAAGTAAATAATACCATTAAATGGACAAATTTAGAATGGGATTTTCACTCAAAAGCAAAACCCTCAAGAAAGAGATCTTGATTTTGAATAAAAGAGTGATTTTACATAAATATCTTGTTCTTCCTTCTGGAAGTCAAAAAAGTCTTAATGTTTAATTATTGTGGAAACATCCTCGTGTTATGCAACATATTTGCTGACAAGTTTCAATTATGATTTTTTTAATAGGTGATGCCTGAGGCGTTGAAGAGATGGGGAATGATCTTACTGACAAGAATAGCTGAAAGGACATCGGAGTAAAAGTAGTCAGCACAGGTTTCGTACCTTTGTTTAGGTTGACCACCCTAAATAGTGGTGAAGAAGTGTTCATTGTCTAACCGCGTTTCTTATGCCTTAATTTACTTTACCTTCCCAAAAAAATCCGCCCTGATGCTCAGGAGCGGATGTTCATATTTGTTCCGAGTATTCGATTTAACCGACCATCTTTTCAGCAACCTGCATGTCGCCGGATGCCCAGTGAGTTTCTGCCGCAAACCATCCCGAACATACGACGGCAGCAATCGCAGCAACAATGAACAGTTTTTTCATCACATTCCCTCCACTTTTTTCATTTTTTCTTCCGCTTTAATCGCTTCCAAAAAGAAATGTGCGGCTTCTTTATAAAGTGACTTTGATCTGTAAACATTGGCCGTTAAGAGCGAAAGTTCTCTGGCGCTGTCGTATTGCTTTGTTTGAAACAGGATTTCAATGTTGTCTTTGCAGTCTTTAACCGCCTGTTCACCATCTCCTGCATAAGCCGCATATAAAATATCGATTTTGGCGTCAAATATTTTATTCGCCGCGGATTTCGACCTTTCCTTCCCTTCTTTGTAAAAGGCTGCAGCGCGTTTATGGTCTCCGACTTTAAACAGCTCTTTGATCATTAAAAACACAGCATTGAAATAATAATCTGATGCAGCATATGCTTGATCATCCAAAACGATTTCTAAAAACTGAATGCTTTTTTCCGAATTGTCCATCGCCGCATAAAGCAAGGCAAAATTATGAAGGAGCTGCATTTCTTTAAAACAGTCGCCGGCTTTTCTTACCGTATGGATGGCTTCTGTTAAATATTCTTCCGCCTCTGTATATTTCCCCATCTCTGTATAATTTCCGGCCATCGTAATATAAGTGGAAACAAGGTTCATATCATGGTCGCCATGCCCCTTGAAAATTTCCATCGCCTGCCGGGTATGGTTTAAAGAGACGATATTCTGGCCCAAGTAATAGTAGAGCTTTCCGACTTTATCGTGAAATTGCGCCACCTCAATTTCATCATGTACATGAGCAAGCTTCTTCTCGGCAATTTTATAGAAGCTGATCGCCTGCTCATAATTCTTTTTATACACTTCATAAGCTCCTGAAAACAGGTAGTAGTAATAGGATGTCATATGTGATGCAGCACTGCCGCCGTTCGTTAACTCCTCTTGCTGTTCTATCTTTTTTCCCCGCGTATCATACAGCATGATTTTATGCCGCAGTTCCAGCAGAGAATAGTAGATTAAAACCTCTTGGTCTTCCTCCATCTCTGCCAGCATCGGTTTGACTTCTTCAAATATTCGGATCGACTGTTCAGCATCATTTCTTCTGATGGCGCGGTACCATGTATTAAGGATGTTGGCGACTTCTTCCGCGGCGATCTTGTTCATATGGAGCTCCTTTCTTCCGATATTCAATTTTTTTGTATTTTATTCATTATTCATATCATACTATATTTTCCTCCCTGTATAAATTAATAGTAATAGTTCATTTTACACAGTTTCCTGAATCCCCCACTTTTCCCACTCTTTTATTAGGTCAAATGACTCTTCAATAGCTGTGAAACCGTGACTGATAAGACAGCAAAAAGCACCCTTGCTGAAAGGGTGCTTTTATACACTACTTCTTCAAATATGAATACGAACTTGTATAGGAATAAGTGAGAGCTCCTGTTAATGGATTGATAATGTTTCTACATCGCATATGAAGAACGCGGATCGAAATCAACCATCGGTGTATAACAGGATGTCTGCCCCGGGAGCACTTTTCCTTTTCCTCCAGCCGGGCTGCAGCTCAGTTCTTTTCCGTCTGTGTTTCTTTTCAAATATGCATTTGCCTCCAAGCCTAAGGACACTGCTTTGTCCAGCGTCATTTTAGCCCATGCTGTTTTGCAGACGCTGCTGAATTTTAACACCACGATTCCGAATTGTTTATTATTTGCATCTATCAGCCTCTGGCTGTCGCCTTTGTTGTGCCGCTTGAAGCGCAATTGCAGTGAATGAGTCTCTTCATACTTAATCTGACTGAGCATTTACTAGAAGTCATAAGCTTTTGCTAACTAATGATGTTTAGCTGCTTTATCAACAGATGGCAAATTACTTTCGTCTATTAAATATGTTGCAATCAACGCGATTACTAACAGAGCTGCTGCAAAATAAAATCCTATATTCATACTTCCTGTAGTGTCTGTCAGCCAGCCAGTAATATATGGAGCTAAAATGGAACCTAACATTCCAACAAAGTTGTAGAATCCAAATGCTGTACTTAATGATTGCTTTGGTGCATTATTTGCTACAACAGCAATTAAAACGGGGTTAACGCTAATTTTCCCTACAATTCCATACACAATTAGTGTCATATACAGAATTGGTAAGCTATCAAAGTAAACAATTGCAGCTGTTGATAAAATACCAAATGGCAACATCATGAGCAATACTGGTTTGCGCCGGCCTAACTTATCTGACAGCCAACTAAAAAATAATGAACCTGGAATTGCTGCCCATGGAACAAGTGATGCAACAAAGGCAATATTTCCTCCGGTTAAACCGCGTGCTGTTTCTAAATAGTATGGCAACCAAGTAATAATCATAAAGAATCCGTAAATAGAGCAGAAAATAATAATATATGCCAAAATTAAGTTTCTATTAAATAAAGATGAAAACTTAAACGGTTCAGCGCTCCTTTTAACCTCTTTATCAGTTTTTGGTTTGTCTTTAATTACAATTGCCATTGCGATGCCGATAAGTACAACCGGCACTGCGATGGCAAAAAATGGGGTTCCCCATCCGAATCCCCATTCTCCAACAACATAACTGGAGATATAATAGCCAATTGAAGTACCAAAAGCCATCCCTGCATTAATCACAGCACTGCCTAATGTTAGACGGTTCTTCGGGATAATTTCGGATGATATTCCATATTGCGGCCCATAATATACCCCCTGAGCCATACCAACCATAAGCCATGCAGAGATAAACAGAAAGAATGTGGGCATCATCCCTGTAACTGCTGCAAGCGAGCCAAATAGAATAACACCTGGAACCAACACTCGTTTTTTCCCAATTTTATCTCCTAATATTCCTGCAGGAACATTCATACCAGCATAACCGATGAAAAATATACTCATAATTAAGCCAAGTTGTGCCTTGCTTAATGAAAACGCTGATTCAATATCCCCCATAATGGGGTTTAATATTGTTCGCGTTGCATAAAGAGCCACCCAACCGAAGAAAAATACGATAACAACTTTTACCCAATAGGGAACCAGTGGTTGTTTTCCTTTACCTTCAACTGATCCCGCCTCTTTTGTCATCAAACTTCCTCCTTCAACTTTTTCCACTAATCCTTTGACTTTCGATCCTAGACTTCATAGATTGTTTCTTTTCGAAATCTGTCTGCGCAGCATAAAGAATCCCATTATAAAGATTGTTCAGAAATTTTTGATCAGAATGACAGATCAAATGTCGTCATATCTGAAAAGGTGGGAATTTTAGTTTTTATCCACCTTATGAACATACACGGATCGTCTTATTTTGTTATGCGCGTCCCCGCTTTTCCGTCTAGTGCAGCTGCCGCTTGGTTCAATGAACAAATAATTGCCTCTTTACCTAACTTTGCAAATTCTATAGCCGCTTGCATCTTTGGCAGCATACTGCCAGCAGGAAATTGACCTTCTGCCACATATTGTTCTGCTTCTTCTACTGTAATTCGGCTTAGTTTTTGCTCATTTTCTTTGCCAAAATTGATAAACACATTTGGTACGTCTGTCAACATCATGAAAACATCAGCATTTAATTGTTGTGCCAGCTTTAATCCTGAACGATCTTTGTCTATTACTGCTTCAAGACCATGTAATAGACCGCTGTCGTCACGATATACAGGTATACCGCCGCCGCCCGAGGAGATAACAATCGTTTCATCAATTAAACGTCGAATCTCTTCTATCCCATGGATCACTTTCGGTTCTGGGGAAGGCACAACTCGTCTATAGCCACGCCCTGCATCTTCTGACATAGCAAACCCTTTTTTCTCCAATTTCTTCGCTTCTTCCTCTGAATAAAATACTCCTATTGGTTTCGTTGGTTTTTCAAATGCTTTATCATACTTGTCCACTTCAACCATTGTTAGAAATGTAGCTACATTCGCGGTAATGCCCCGTTTTTTAATATGGTTTTTTAAAGCTTTTTCGAGCATATAACCAATGAATCCCTGTGATTCTGCGTTACAAGCATAGATCGGCAGCGGTTCAACGACATTTTTGGCAGCTTCATTTTGAGCAATAATATTCCCAACTTGCGGACCATTGCCGTGTGTAATCACAATTTTATGTCCTGCTTCTTTAATTTCAATCATATGACGTGTTGCAGAGATTACATTTTTGAATTGATTAGCATAAGTTGCTTCTTGTTTTGGCTGTAAAATTGCATTACCTCCTAGTGCGATTACTACACTTTTCCCCATTTCTTTCACTCCTTTGTTAAAGCCATATAAATTCCATATAAAGTATCCATCCCAGAAGAAGAACCTACTTTTATAAGACTTTTTATACTTTTCAAAGATGAATCATGTTGTAATTTTGTAATTTTTGAACTAAACAAGCCTTCTATAGCACAAGTTAAAAAGCGCGTGCTGACAAGGGTTGTTAAGGGTTCTCTGATTAGACTTCCCAATGTTTCAAGGTGTTTTTCGGCGATAAAAGAGTTGATGAAGTGTCCATACAATATACCGACCAGTATATCGTCACCCGTCGGCGTTAAACCTTGGCCCCGACCGATAAAGTAACGAAGCTCTTCCTCCAAATTTTCAGTTGGATCGTGTAATTTATTTATCAAGTCCGACACGCGAGCTGATTCAAAATCAGTAGATTCATACGATTTAAATGAAATTTGTTTCACGTTTTCTTTTAATTTATTTATATTTGCATGTTTAAAATCTGTATATAACGGAAGTATTTCCGCATTAAAATTGAGTTCAAAACAATTGTGGGAAAGATGGCTATTGCGAACGTGAAATGTATCTCCCACTTCAAGATCTGCTTTTAATGTTTGCTTCGTTTGTGAGTCAAGCAAGATTCCAAATGGGAAGGTCCCATTTTCATTTGTGCCGATAAATATCAATTCATCATTCCGATCAACAATATTTAAACCTTTTTCAAAAATGCTGTGTACAGTAAACGTTTTTCCCTCAATTAATAGCTGAAGTGCGATTGAACCAACCGCACTTGCCTGTAAAATCATCCTTGAAAACCTAGTTTTTCAGCATATGCTGTGATTGCTTTCTCAAAACATTCGATTGGAGGATGAACTGTACCAGCACCAATTTGCCCATATCCAGCAATTTTATGTGCAATACCTGTGTTGATTACCGGTGTTATGCCTGTTTCAACAACTTTACGTGCATCAATACCTAAACACGCACCTTTGAAGTCCCACGTCGGAATAACAAAGTTCGGATTTTCTCCAACACAGATTTCAGCCATTTGATTGCTTGTTTCAAGCGCATCATTAAATCCGCCTGTTCCAACAAAACGCGTTACTGCAGGGGCAGCAATCATTGCTACGCCGCCAACACCGATTGTTTCTGTAATCGCTGAATCACCGATATCTGTGTTTGCATCTTCCGCTGAGTAGCCGGTAAAATATAACCCTTGTGGTGTATTAACAGGTGCTGTAAACCACTCATCTCCCATACCAGCAATACGAATGCCAAAGTTTTCACCGTTTCGGCACATTGCAGTAACGACTGTACCATGTTTGATTGTACGCGCTGCATCCATTATTGCTTTTCCAGTCGCCATGGCAATGTTTAAGAAAAATTGGTCTGTATCAGCTAAAAATTGGATAACTTCTGCACTTTGTTCGTTTTCAACATCATCTAATGCCACAATTACTGGAGCAACTTCTTTTAAAAACACCAATGATGCTGCAATATTGCGCTGGTGAAATTCATCCCCCATTGCAATAGCTTTAGCCATCAAAACATTAACGTTTATGCCTCCATCAATTTTTCTTAAGGCCTTACTTAACACTGGACCCAACACATCTTTCATCCAGTGCAGGCGATTGATTACCTGCTCATGATAAGCACCGAAGCGTAATACTGCACCGATGCCTTCGTTCATTTGACAGTACGCCTCATTGCCACTCTCTTTGTTCATAACAACAAGAACCGGCATATTAGGTGATGTAATGCCTCCCATTGGTCCAACTGCATTCACATGATGACATGGAATAAATGTAATCTTATTGTTTTCAAGCAGACCACGCGCTCCCTCTTCATCTTCTGCCCATCCTTCAAAAAGAATCGCTCCAACACAAGAGCCTTGCATAGGATCTGTCATATTTTCATATTTAATTGGAGGCCCAGCATGTAATAACACATAATCTTCTAATTCAGGAATCACAGACTTGGCAGGTACAACATCGGTCAAGAATGGTTCAGCTGCTATGATCTTCCGGATAACAGCTTCGTTCGCTTCATTTATTGTTTTGTACCCCATTAGATTGTCTCTCCTTCATAGTAGTTTAGATATTGAAGCACTTTCATTAGCTTTTCATCACCGCCAGCAATTGGCCGCCAGTTAAATTGAACACACTCTGATCCGCTCTTCTGAACAGCTGCTGTAAAACTTTTCAGCCCAATATTGATGACACTTGGTTTCGTATTGATTAAGGACATAATTTTTTCGTCTACTGTCAAGTCTTCTTGGGTATATTCAAATTTTTGTATGTCAAGGACTGGCTGTTCCACTTTTCCTCCTGCCAGTTTAATCGCTGTACGAACCATTTGATCGTTTGTCTCACAAATCATTGCACCACTTTCTTTTAAGGTTTCAATTTGCTTTTCGTAACCTTGAGGATCTTTATCTGTACCTACAACTGTTACAAGCACTGCAAGTTCACGGCCATCCTGATGTGCATTGGCTAAAATACGTTTAATGGCTGGTGCTAATTCATTTGCCATATCATCATGACTGCCATAGCCAATGACGTTATCAATCATGATGACTGCTGTTTCAGGATCGTTTCCAGATGTTTCAAGCATTTCGATGCGTTTTTCAGGATCAATCATCGGGTGTGGCTTCCCCTGGGTATAAATATCATCGCCTAAGTCAATAATTTCATGATGTTTTGTTTTTAGAATATAGGCACCTTTCTTCTCTTCAGGTACTTCTTCTTTGAATGCCTCTTTCACTAACACAGCTGCTTCAGATGCCAAGGTGCCGCCCGAGTAATAACCTTTAATACCAACTTGTGAATCTTTTAACGACACGTTTACATTTTCAGCCACTGTCGGTTTAAAATTCGGTTTGTCGCCATTGGATAATTGAACAGATACAACCGCTGCTTCTTCAAGTGTATACGCATGATAAATATTTTCTTCCTGATAAGTTGGTTTATCTCCTAAAAATAACGTAACAACCGGTTTTTCAATATTTCTTAACACATTTAATACTTTTTGCTGCACTTCCTTTGCAGGCGGTTTAGAAATTACTGTAATCACTTTTACTTGTGGATCTTGATTTAATGCTTTGATACTATCTAAAACCATGGTAGCACCAACCTCTGTTGATAAATCCCGACCACCTGTACCAATTGCGTTTGTTACACCTTTACCAAGACGGTCAATGATGCATGTCACTTCCTGAATCCCTGTACCTGATGCACCCACAACGCCAATATCTCCTTTATTCACGATATTTGTAAATGCCAGTGGCACGCCGTGAATAATTCCAGTACCGCAGTCTGGTCCCATGACTAATAATCCTTTTTCATGCGCCTTTTGTTTCAACTTAACCTCATCTTCTTTAGATACATTGTCGCTGAATAGAAATACATGTAACCCTTCATTCAATGCATTTTCCGCTTCCATTGCTGCATACTGACCAGGAATGGAGATCAATGCCAGATTAGGGTTGTTCGCAAGCTCCATTGCACGCTTCCAGTTATGTGCTTCTTGGTCTTTAGCTCTGTCTTGTGAAGCAGAGTCTCCTTTTAAAGCTGCTTCTACTTCTTCTTTCACTTCCGATACCTTTTCTTCTTGGTTTGTATCTATAACGATGACGATATCATTTGGGTTTGCTTTTTCCAATTCATCTGTGCCCAAACCCGAAGATTTAAAAATGTCTTTGTTAGCTGGTGTTCCCATCATGATAGAAACTTTGTTTATACCATCTATTGCAGATAACTTGTTTGATAAAAGCATTAACACGATAGAATCTTGATAGGTGTTTTCTTTTATAATTGTGTATAACATAATGATCCTCCATTTTGTTATTCTGCAAATCTATTCTTTCCATGATAACGATTGTAATGAACATCGCCTGAAACGAGGTAGTTATAAATATCGTCTACAATTTCAATTCCTTCTTTATCATATTTTGCACTTCTTAATTTACCGCGCTCACCCGGATAATAAATTTCCCCATAGCCTTCTGCTGCCGGTTGTGCTTTTAATTCATCAAGCATCGTCGAAATCTGTTGTTTAAAAGCAGTTAAATCTGTGAAGTATGCAGGGTTGATCACAATATGAATTTGCCCTAAATCTCGGCCTTTTGTCAGGTCTTGATACATGGAAGATACATGTACGCCATGAGGTACTCCAAGAAGGCTGCCTGATAAGACATCCACCATCATCATCAATCCATAACCTTTTGGACCGGCAATTGGCACAAGTGCATGGACATCTCTTGCATTCGTTGTTGGTGCACCGGCTGCATCTACTGCCCATGTTTCCGGGATCGATTCATTTTTACTTCTTGCATCCAATACTTTTCCCCATGCCTGAACAGTTGTCGCCATATCAAATGTGATCATGCGTTCATCAGCCGATGGTGCGCTAAAAGCAATTGGATTGGTGCCAAAGTATGGTTCTGTTCCTCCAAACGGTACGACCATTGGATCTGATTGGCACATGCTTAAAGCAACCATGTCCTGTTCTGCTGCCATTTCAACAAAGTAACCCAATGCACCACTATGCGAAATATTCTTCATGCCTACAACAGCAACACCTGAATTTTTTGCCATTTCGATTGCTTTTTCCATCGCTTGTTTTGCTGCTTGGTGACCTGGGCCATTATCTCCGCTAAAGACGGCGGATGCAGGTCCTGTTTGTTCAAATGTGTAGTTTGGGTTTGCTGTAATACCGCCTTTTGCGATTCGTTCGGCATAGTATTCCACACGTACTGCACCATGGGAATGGATCCCTCTATGATCGGCGAATGTCAATACATCTGAAACATCGTGTGCGGCTCCTTCGTTTAATCCAGCTTTGATCAGCTTCTGTTTGATTAAATGAAACAGCTCCTGCTTAGATACGCGCATCTGCTTCCCCCTTCATTACATGATTAGTAAATTTTGTCTGACTCTAAATAATCTAAAATTTCCTTTGTAACTGGGATACCTGTTTTTTTATACTGTTTCATCACATCTATTTGAATTTCACCGGGATAATACACTTTGTTAAATCCTTCAGCAGGTGGGTTGTCATGTAATTCTTCAACCATTTGAGATATTTTTTCGAGGAATTGCTCCTTCCCACCAAAGTATTCAGGATTGATTACGAGATGAAGCTGCCCTAATCGACGGTACTCCGATAAATCTTTATACATAGAAGTGACATGCTTGCCAAATGGCAAGCCGAGCAAACTCCCCGATAAAATATCAACCATCATCGCTAACCCGTATCCTTTAGGCCCAGCCATTGGTAATAATGCATTTACCTTAAACGGGTCTGTTGTTGGCGCTCCATTTTTATCCACTGCCCATGAGTCTGGGATAGATTTGTTTTTACTTCTTGCATCTAAGATTTTCCCCCAGGCTTGTACCGTTGTTGCCATATCAAAAAGGATTGGACTACCGTCTTTTCTAGGCGCACTAAAAGCAATTGAGTTGGTGCCAAAGTATGGTTCGGTGCCGCCAAATGGCACGACCATGGGATCAGATTGACATACTGTTAATGCCGCCATACCTTCTAATGCTGCTTGATGTGCATAATAACCAATAGCACCGCTGTGTCCCATTTCTTTAACACCGACAACACCGATCCCTGATGTTTTTGCTAATTCGATTGCCTTTTTCATTGCTTGATAACTCACATAATGCCCTAATGCATTATCTCCGTGATAAATCCCCGATGCAGGGCCCGTTTTTTCGAAGCTTAAGTTTGGTTTCAGGTTATATCCACCTTTTAATGCACGTTCGGAATAGTATTGCATTCTTACTGCACCATGTGAGTGAACACCTCGTTCATCTGCAAAAATGAGTAAATCAGCTGTTTTATCCGCTTGTTCTTCAGGTAAACCTGCTTTCACTAATTTATCTTTCATTAGCTGCCGGAGACGATTACGTTCTACATACACTAATGGTTCACTCATTAAAATTGCCCCTCTTTATAGATTAATATCTCTATTCGCATCCTTAGAATAAATATACGAGAATGGTTCATCCAAACCAATTGCATAGGTTGCTTGCGGCGTATAAGCTCCCATAAAAATATAGTCACCTTTGTCAACTGGCATCCACTCGTTGTCCAAGTTGTAAACACCTCGTCCACTTAATATATAGGCACCGTGTTCTTGAACGTGCGTTTCAATGTAACCATGCGAAGCACCTGGCTCGAATGAAAGAATATGAATGTTCATGTCATATGCGATTTCTTTTGGCAGTAAATCTTGAATTAATACTTCTTTCATACCTTCATAGGCTTCTTGTTTAATGTTATTCACATTACCTGCAACGATTTCTGGTGTATGTCCTTCAAGCGGCTGATAGCGCTTTTTGTATAAAAACAAACGGCTGTCCTCACCATTATTATTATTTTCAAATGTCAATTGTAAGTGTGGAGGCACATATAAGAATCCGCCTTTTGCTAATTCGTATTTTTCACCATCCGCAAAAGCGTTGATTTTACCATATTCAACGTACACAAATGATTGGATACCATCACCGGCAAAACCTGTTTTGTTTCCGCCCTTGTTTTTAACTGTTACCAAATAATCTACAAACCTTGCACCTAAACGCGGGGATCCTAAAATCGTTACATCACAATCTTCAAAGCCAGGTACAACATTATTAACCAAGCCATCAGGTGTGATTACCGCATAATTATCCTTTTTTATTACTGAACGTGTTTCTAATAAACCTTCTCTGTATCCTTGATTATGATTTAAGTAACTCATGAGTATCTGGCTCCTTTTCATTATTATTCCTTATAAGCTAGTTCAAACAATACATCTTTCAATACTTCAATCCCCTTCACAAGGTCTTCTATCTTCGTTTCTTCATTGGTATTGTGGCTAATTCCGCCAATAGAAGGTACAAACAGCATTGCTGTTGGGACAAAATCCGCAAAAATTTGCGCATCATGACCTGCACCAGATGGCATCAATTTATAGCTGTCCCCCACATTGGCCTTAGCTGCTTGTTCAATTATTTTAATGATTTCTTTATCCATCAATGACGGTGCTTCATCCATCCATAAATTAATGTCATAAGTCATGTTGTTTGCTTCTGCAACCGCTTTAACTTTATCTTCAATTTCTTTCGCAAAATTATTTAATAGTTGTTGATCAATATGACGACAGTCTATCGAAAAAGTAATTTCTCCAGGGACGACATTTACCGTGTTTGGAACAGGAGTGACATGTCCAAACGTTAATACAAGAGGCTCCCCAATTTCTCTAGCTCGTTTCGTTAAGTCTGTTACAATTTCACTATATGCAACAACTGTATCCCTTCGTAATGACATCGGTGTCGTGCCAGCGTGATTTGCTTCACCTTTCAAGTTAATTGTGTAACGTTTTTGGCCAACAATCCCAGTTACAACACCTATCGCTTTATTTTCCGCCTCTAATACTTTCCCTTGTTCGATATGTACTTCAACAAATGCTTTAATATCGTCACGAACATGATCTGTTTTACGGTAATCAAAACCCGATTCGTGCATTGCATCTTCAAATTTAATTCCATCAGCATCTTCTATTGTTTCAACATCCGATTTTTTGGCTAAGTTAAAGAAGTTTTTACTTCCCCAAAATGTATATGGGAATCGGCTTCCTTCTTCTTCTGCGAGAGATAGTACTTCTATTGTTCGTAATGGTTGACCATGTTTTTCTTTTAAATATTTCACAGCAACCAATGCAGATAAGATACCGAATTGTCCATCCAGATGACCGCCTTCTACAACTGTATCGATATGTGATCCTGTTAAAATAGTTTCTTCAGGATGCTTACTTCCAACAAGGCGACCAGATAAGTTTCCAACATCATCAAAGCTTACTTCTAAACCTTCTTCCTTGAATGTCGCTTCCAGTTCGCGAACTGCAGCAATCCATTCAGGAGAGTATAACAGACGCGTAATACCCCCTTGTTCTAAACCGCCAAAACTTGTGAATTTCTTATCCAACGTTTCAAAGGTTGATCGAATATCTATTTTTTTCTCCTCCTTTCTCTATTTACTTTCATCATAGAACCCTGTTTACGACCATTCATTGACATAACCAACAATAATAGAAAAGCATTTTATGCACTTTTAACAAAGACACCTTTTAATCAATTTACGGTATCTAAATAATGGGCTAATGCCAGAGATAAAAAGAAACTGTTGGCTTTCGATTACATAAAAACTCAAAAAATAACAAATTAAATTTGCATCGAATTTCTCCTAAAGAAAATCACAGATCGCTCGCTTAAAAATTTATAGATGGGAGCGACACATCTCTCCTACCCATTAATAAATAAGGTGCAAATAAAAAAACTACCCTATAAATCAATAAAAAACATTGATTTATAGGGTAGTTTAAAATGATATGCCAAGAGTCAGAATACATACGAGCAGCAGCAATTCTAAGCTGTTAGTGTATATTGGAAATTTTTTACTCGTTTTAATTTGATTAACAGCTGCTGCTGTAATAGCGAGAGATTGCGGTGAAGTCACTTTACCATGCTCACTTCAGCTGTATAGCCGCCATAAGAAATGCTGATGACACACTGATTTGCGAGTGTAACACAATCTCAGGTCGCCTTCACATCTTCCTATGCCTCAAATTCCTGACGGGATGGCTATTCCGTCACTTAAGGAATAAATCTTCCTACTTTTTCATTTGAAATTCCTTTTTCTTTATCATAGATTTCGACACCGCGAAGGATTGTTTTCACTACCTGAGCACCAATTTTGCGGCCAATATACGGACTAATTTTGTGTCGATATGCTAAGTCCTCAGCCTTTAATTCATAAGGTGCATCTTTCTTAATAAATACGAAATCCGCATCTTTCCCTACTGCAATACTGCCTTTTGATGCGAGATTAAAACGTTTCGCAGGGTTTGTAGCAATAATGGCTGCAAATTTGGATAATGGCATATTACGTTTTTGCACACCTTCATCAAATAATACATCGACATTATTTTGTAAACCTGCGATACCTCCCCAAGCTTCAAATGCATTATCCGTAGCTTTTAAGTCCGGGGTACATGGTGAATGGTCTGATGTTACGAATGAAATATCTCCGTTTAATACCCGATTCCACATGCCTTCTAAGCGTGATTGCTCACGGATTGGCGGAGAGCATTTTACAACCGGTCCGATATGATCTAGTTCTTCTTTATAGAAATATAAATAGTGTGTACATGTTTCGCATGTAATATCGACCCCTTCCTGTTGTGCTTTGACAATTTCGTCTACGCCCTCTTCACAAGCTATATGAACGATGTGTACACGACATCCCGTTTCTTTCGCAAATAGAATAATTTTTCTAATCGGTTCTACTTCAGTAAATACGGGTCGAGAATCTACATAAGCACGCAATGAAGTTTCCCCATTTTTAGATGCTATTTCCCCTAACTTATCGGTAATTGCGGCATTTTCAGCGTGTATAGATAATATTTTGCCTGTCTTCGCAATTTGTTTCATGCCTTCGTAGAGGGAATAGTCATCTACGTTCATGAAATCTCCTTCTATAGAACGGTCGCCACATGTTGCTAAAAAACATTTATATGCAACAACACCATTGCTATCTAATTCTTGAATACCCCCATCTAAGTCAAATGGTACTAAACCGCCGTAACTCGCAACGTCTACTGATAATTTTCCTTTTCCGGCTTTAAATTTTTCTTGAATAGATTCCTCATCTACCGTTGCTGGCACTTGATTTAATGGCATTTCAATAAACGTCGTTACACCGCCTTTTGCAGCGGCACGTGTTCCTGTGTCATAGCCCTCCCATTCATCACGATAGCCGCCGCCCGGCTCTGTGATATGCACATGTGCATCAATCATACCTGGAGATACAATAGATCCTTTTGCATCGATAATTTTTGCACTTGTACCCAAATCCTGACCGATTGCTGCGATTTTGCCATCTTTGATCCCTACTTCGACTTCTTGTTCACCATTTTCTAGAATGACTAATCCATTTTTGATAATTGAATCAAAATTCATCAAAATCATCCTCCTCTTTTTTAAGCTGCAAGAATAATATTACTTGCTGCATTGATAGAGATTTCTGTAAATAGAAGTACACCTGTAGCAAGGAAACCGCAAATATATATCCTATTGATTAACAACATTCAGTATATTCCGTCCTTGTTGACCCAATAGAGCATCCAATTAAAATGGTTACAGTTGAAAACGCAAATAAAACGTGAGCAGCAACAATACCGGAAACTTGTCCAATAATTTATGTTTTTGCTGATTTTATTTGTGTGGAGCCGGAACCACTCAATAAAGCTTGTGAACCAGCAAATGTCTGCAATCAAACCGAGGAGATCCAATCCGCAGCACCACGTAATACACCTTGCAGTTAGCACCTATATCACCATAGGTATATCTTAAATGCATATGTTTTGAACCCTTGTATCCGTTTACGGCGAGTCTTAAGACTATCTAAGAAGGAACTTATAATAAGGGATACCATTAATTTTAGCGGTAATGATCCCAGTTTTAAAAAGACCACCAACGGCTATATCATTCTGAATATTACGCCCTGCTCCCACTGCAACGTTAAATGAGGATGAATTTCTTTGTTCAAGTGATCTTGGGCATGATATCTTTATAATAACCACACTTTTCAAAAACGAAGAATCATGATGAATATCTTGATTTTGTTCAAGCATAATGATTCTCCTTTAATATTTTTAACTAAAGGATTATACGTATAATAACCTTCAAAAACAGTGTACTATCAGATTGAAAAGTTATCCTTGTAATATCTTACATATTTCATTTTTATTTTATCTTTTTCTAACAAAGATAAGGAGGCAGCCTTTATGACAACATTAAAAGAAATATTATCTGTACTGCAATTTTCAGATTTAACATTGCTGAATGAGCAGGGCGATTTGGAACGAGTGGTAGAAATGGTTGATATTACAGAAACGCCTGATATTAAAAATTTTACAACGCCGCACTCACTTATCGTCACAACAGGAATGAGCTATCAGGATGATCAATCCGGACTAATCAATCTTATTAGAGAGTTAAATGATATACAAGTTGCTGGTCTAGGTATCAAGCTATCCCGATTTTTAAAAAAATTAGATGATGAGGTTATTGCATTTGCAAATAAATTAAAATTCCCAATTATTGAAATTCCGGAAAGTTGGAATTTGGGATCCATTACTCATCATATATCTTCATTTATCTTGGATGAAGAAACAGAAAAATTACACTTCGCATTAGATATCCAACAAGAGTTAAATGCTATGCTAATGCAAGGGTTTAGCCTGAACATGATGATTGAACGTTTAAGTAGACTCATAAAGGTTCCTGTAATGCTGCTAAATTCTTTTCATCAAGTTGAATCATCGAGTCATCACTTTCATCAAAACTCAGAACATGTTCAAAAAAACCTTAATTATTTCAGAAGATATTTAAATTCAGAGCAAACCGAACCAAATCATAATGGTGTTTTCCAGGAAGAATATGCTGTATTTAAGGTTCCTGCATTTAAATATTTTCCGTATTATCTTATGATTTCAAATGTTAATTTGCTCAACTATCCGATTAGTTTATTAACAATAGAACAGGCAGTGAACACACTTAGTCTCGCTATTTATAAAAATAGTAAAATCAAGGAAGCAGAGCAGCAGGACGTGAACCATTTTTTCACAACACTTATGTCCGAACATCCTGACAACCTTGTTTCACTAGCACAACACACTGATCTTTTAAAAAAATATCACATTCAACCTTCTACATTCTATCAAGTGATTATTTGCGGGATTGACAAAGAAAAGAATGTAGAAAATAGCGCCTACTTAAATGAGCGATATCAGATGACTTTTGAGTGGCTGACGCATAAGTTTACTGGAATTGACCCTTCCATTAGCATATATATGTCTCAGGGAGAACGCAGATTTACGATACTTCTGCAAAGAAGACATCATTATTATTTGGAATACTGCAGATATATCCAAAAAGAGTATCAGCTATTTTTTAATAGCTCCCTTTCATTTGGCATTGGTAATGAGGTTTCCGAGCTTTCACAATTGCCACTGTCTTTTTTCGAAGCGAATGAGGCTTATGATAATAAATATGAACAAGGCGAAATGGAATTTATAGAGCCCTACAAATCCAAAAGCGTAGAAGAATTATTACAACTCATTCCAACGAATAAATTAAAGCCATTTATCATTTATACACTCGGTCCTTTAGCCTATCCTCAGACAACGAAGGAAAAAGAACTAAGATTCACATTAAGTGTCTATATGGCAAACCAATGTGATCTTACAAAAACCTCAGAAGATATTTTTATTCACCGTAATACTGTGAAATATCGTATTAAAAAATGCGAAGAAATATTAGGTCAATCTGTAGAGTCTCCTGATACATCACTGAGCATTCGTTTGGCGTTATTTGCTTCAGAGAAAATATCGTTGTGAATACAAAGGAGCACCACTGGAAGTTCTCTTAGTTAGCTGCTGTTTTATTCTGTCTTAACATAACCACAAGGAAAAATAGCAACGCTGCTGCTGCAAGAAGAATGGTTGCAATATAGAATGCTAATACTCGCGAGCCGGTTACATCACCAATATAACCAGTAAGTGTTGGTGCAATAACAGATGAACTCATTCCAAAGAAGTTAAAGAGAGTTAATGCTCTGGCAACTCTGTCTCCTGATACGGAATCAGATACATAGGTTATTAAAACTGGATCAATCGCAAGTTTACCTAATAAGCCATATAAAATTAACGCAATATACAGTACTGCAGGATTTGGTGCAAACACTGTCAAACTAATTGTTACTGCTGCTGCAATTAATAAAAATAAAATTAAACGCAGACGCAAATGTGCATTTTTGTCTATATATTTAGTAAATATCAAAGCACCAGGCACTGCAGTGACCGCAACTAGTGCAGCTACATATCCTACTGAACCTTGAGCAAATCCTTTTTCTGCTACAAGAAAGGACGGCAACCAAGTTACAATCATATAATAGCCATAGCATGTTGCAAAATATACAAAATATACAACTAATTGTCTTGGAGAAAATAAGCTTTCATTTTGAATATCTGTGCTTTGTACAGTGTCTTTCTTCTCTTCAGCCACTTCCTTATCTGATGTTTTATCTTGTTTAATAAACAGCACAAACACAAATGTTACAGCTACGATAACGATAGCTGTTATAAAAAGCATATAATTCCATTGAATTTCAAAACCGCCTACTAAAACCGATGATCCGATTAGTCCAATTACCATCCCTAATGCTGAACCGCTATTTATAATCGCATTGGAAAAGCTTTTTTTATCTTTTGGCGTATGTTTAGCTGATAAGGAAAAGGCTGCACCGTAATATGAACCAGTCGAAATACCAGCCAATAACGAACCAATGTATACTTGCATGATAGTTGAACTTGTGCCAATCACAAATGTAGCCAGCGCAAAAACGATAAATGCAGGAATTAACACCTTTTTTTGTCCAAATTTATCGACAAGTGCTCCTGATGGAATTTGCATACCCGTATATGCAAAGAAATAAATAGAAGCAACCAACCCTATTTGCGTGTCACTAATATTCCCTAATGATTCTTGAATCTGCGGATATATTGGCGTAAGTATTGTACGATAAATCCAAATAGCGACCCACCCTAAACACAATGCAATAATTATCTTTTTGTAATAATTGGGGTCATGTTTAATTGTTTTTTCCACGGTATGAGAACGCTCCCTTCTTTTAATCTATTTTTTATTTAATTAAATTGTAGGTTGTAAGCCAGTCAATAACATTGTTCACTTTCAACAAAAACAAAAGTAACATTATACATTTTAGACAAAAGGCGTCGCTTAAAAATGATTCATCGATAGAAGCTGGCCTTATGACTCTTTTTTAAAACTAACTTGGAGTACCCAATTTAACTTCCCGAATAAACAGGAAGCTTCACAAATGTTGATATAACAGTGTTTTTAACGTTTTAAAAACTAAAGGTGCATGACAAGCGACCTTAAGATAAGCTTTCTTTCTCTTTGAAAATTCAAAAATCCTCCGATATATATAGCGAACGCCGCTAAAAAAGGAGGAGAGCCGGATGAAAAAGTTATGGAAAATCGCGGTTTCGGCTGCAATGTTCGTCGGTTTTTTCGCAAATTCACCCCGCATTCAAGCGGAAAGCAATAAGCAGGAAAACGAGGTCATTGTTGTATATAAAAATACCAGCGGAAAAGAAACCGTCATCGAACAGGCAGACACGGTAGAACACGTTTACCGGCACATTCCCGCAGCCGCTGTCACTGCGGACGACAAAACAGTGCGCGAACTTGAACACGATCCCGACGTCCTGTATGTCGAAGACAACCTCCCGGTAGCTGCTGCCGACAGCACCGCTCTAAAAGCTTTCTCCAGCAGCACAGCGCAAAACGCCTCCGCGTTTTCACAGTGGAACATCAAGCTGATTCAAGCCGCACTGGCTTGGAATAAAGGTTTGACCGGAAAACAGGTGAAGATCGCGGTTATTGACAGCGGGATTTCCCCCCATGAGGAGCTGTCGATCGCCGGCGGTGCATCGATGGTCGGCTATACCGCTTCATACCGTGACGATAATGGCCACGGAACCCATGTTGCCGGAATCATCGGAGCGAAGCATAACGGACGGGGGATCGACGGCATCGCGCCCGGCGCGCAGCTGTATGCCGTAAAAGCGCTGGACCGGAATGGTGCGGGGGATCTGAAAGGTATCTTACAAGGCATCGATTGGTCGATCCAGCACGGAATCGATATCATCAATATGAGCCTCGTCGTTTCAGGCGACAGTCAAGTTCTCCACGATGCAGTAGATAAAGCATACAAACGGGGAATCATTTTAGTCGGAGCGAGCGGAAATGCCGGAAACGGAAAATCCGTTTATTACCCGGCCGCCTACAGCAGCGTCATTGCCGTCTCGGCAACCAATGAAAAAAATCAGATCGCCTCATTTTCCAACACCGGCAGCGCCGTCGAGTTTTCCGCTCCCGGCACATCGATTATCAGTACATCTTCCGATCGCGGCTATGCAATCGGAAGCGGCACTTCACAGGCAACGCCGCACGTCACCGGCATGTTTGCACTTTTGAAACAGCTGTACCCAACCGCTTCAAATGCTGAGCTGCGCAAGAAAATGCAGTTTTATACAAGCGATTTGGGCGCTCCCGGCCGTGATCATTTGTTCGGCTACGGATTAATCCGCTTCAAAGAGGTCACACAGCCATTGGAAAAAGCGCAAAAAGCCGTCGGACAAGCGGAAAAGACAAAGAAAAAAGCGGACATTCAAACCGCACAAAAAGCGATCGAACCGCTCCCTGCAGACGCAGATAAAACCGCTTTGAAAAAGAGACTCAATACTGTTAAAGAGCAGCTTAAAAAAACAGCCGAAAGCAAAGTGAAACTCGCTGAGAAGCAAAAAAAGAAAACCAATGCCGACTCCGCCCAAAAAGCGGTCAACGAACTCGACAGCGGCACTTTCAAAACGAATTTGCAAAAACGGATCAACGCGGTCCGTTCAAGCCTCTTGAAGACCGCAAAGCAGGCCGTTGCCAAAGCTGAAAAAGCGGCAACAGACTCAAACCTCGGCAAAGCGCAAAAAGCGATCAATGAGCTTCCCGCCGGAAAAGACAAATCAAATCTGCAAAAAAGGCTGAACACCGCGAAAAAGCAAGCAGCTGCAGCCTATAATAAAAAAGTTTCTGCAGCAAAGGCCAAAGTCAAAACGGCCGAACAAAAGAGAACGAAAAAAACAAAATCAGCAGCGCAATCAGCAGTAGGCAAGCTGAAAGCATCCGCCGAAAAAACGAAGCTGCAAAAACGGATCAATGCCATTAAGCTGAAGTAGTACGGAAAAAAGCCCGGAATCATCCGGGCCTTTTAATTTTCATATTTAGCAAATGCGTCATTATTGATGCTGTTGTACTAATTGACATTTCGGGCTCGTCATTTGCGTAATCGTATTCCTTGGTCGGCCGCTTACTCTCCCCCGTACTCTCCAATCACTTCTTATCAATTCTTTCCGTCACAATCCCGACGATGTCCCGTTCTGAAACAAAGCCGAAATGGCGGCTGTCAAAGCTGTGGATCCGGTTGTCCCCGAGGACGAAGTACTCGTTTTCAGGCACCTTCTCCTCTCCGGTCACTTCCTGCAGTGTAAAATCCCCTGTCAAGTCCCCTCCGGCGGTGACGGCCTTTAAGTCGTCCAGATAAGGCTCTTTGATCTTTTCTTCGTTGATATACAGCTGATCATCTTCATACCTGAGGGTTTCGCCCGGAAGCCCGATCACCCTTTTAATGAATATATCTTTGTCAGGTCCTTTAAACAGCACGATGTCAAATCGGCTGATCGTTTTAAAGCGGTGGGCGAACCTGTTGATCAAAAGCTCGTTGCCCTCCTGAAAGGTCGGATTCATGCTGACGCCTTCTACTTTATATTCAATGAAAACGGCATTTTTGACCTGAATCCCGACGACGATGACAAGCAGTACCCCGGCTATGACCAAAAAACGCTTTTTCAATTCTGTGTCCCCCTAGTCTTTCTCTCTCTGGCTGAATCTCACGTTCAGACGATGTTCAACCCGTTTTCCGGCGTACCATAAGATCAGCATGACGATGATCACGGCGGCTGTCCGCAAAGGCTGGGTAAAAAGCGCCTTCAGATCATGGCCGACAAAGCTCACCATAAAAATCATCACGAACTTGCCGCAAAGCACCGCCAATGAAAAAGGCAGCAGGCTGACTCGCGAAAGTCCTGCCACAACATTTACCGCCGCCGAAGGCGTGAATGGAAAGCAAAGCAGGAGAAACAGCGGACCGAAGCCCCGTTTTTCCACCCAGATCATCAGTTTTTTTACGGATGGATGCCTGCGGATAAAACCGAGTGCTTTTTGCTGGCCGAAATGGCGGATAAAAAGAAAAACCGCTATAGAACCTAAAGATGCCCCGACCCACGTCAACAAAAACCCCTGCCATAAACCGAACGAATTTACATTGGCAACAACAAACACGAGCAGGGGCAAAAACGGGAGCAGCGCTTCAATAAACGGCAGCAGTACGGCTACAAAAGGACCAAAAGCCCTGTAGCTCTGAAAAAACTCTGTTAAATTCTCTTCTGTAAAATAGCTGAATAATTGCTCCAACATTGATTCTCCTCAGGGCGGTTGTCTACTTCTATTCTACACTTTAAATCAAAAACTTTAAATCATCCGTCTCGGTTGTTTTCTGTATTAGTCTGAAACAACCTGATCATTTTAGTCATTTTTTCCCGTTCTTGATTAAAAGGCCGTATTTCGTGTAAAATAAAAACAGAACAAATGTTCCTGAACAAAAAAAGAAATGAGGAGAAAAGCCATGACAAGAATTCCCGCCGAAGCCAGGGATATGATTGAAAAGGCGATTTACCTCCCGATGACCGTCAGCATATTAAACCGGGACATGAAAATCATCCAGCAGGGGCCGTTTAAGCTGAAAGACCCCTATCTGCATCTGATCGAACAGGCGTTAAAGCTTGCCCAGCGCGACCTGTACGACGTAAAAAATGAACTGCGCCGCCGGAAAATCAAGGTGCATGAAGTGTCGCGGGACGAAGCCTTTACGATGTATTCCTTTATATATGAGGGTTACGAAGAAGAGCATAACTACTTTAATCCCCGCATCCGCAACCAGGTATCCGCGCTTCTTGAGCACTATTTATTCAAAGCCGCTCCAGATCAATAGCGCTTTTTCAGCTCCCTGAGGATGAATTCGTATATCAGCTGATTCCGGTCTTCTTTCGGATAGAGCATAAATTCCTGTTTCTTCTGCATGGGGTTTCCTTCAATCCTGTCGATAAATTTTGTTCTCAGCCATGCCGTTCGGTAAACCTGGTTTTCGAAAGATGAGATGGATACGGGCAGCTCCAGCGTTTCCCCGTTGACAAACGTGACAAACGTGTTGTCATACTTTGCCGCGCAAAACTCGTGAACATGCGCATGGGAAAGCCACCCGCACTGAGGACGAGTTGAGGAAAATGTGGGGAAAAGAAAAATGTTGTTTGAGTGATCCACCATGATCGGCGGTTTATGGGAAACTTTAATGACTTCATATGTGCCCGCTTTTCTTCCCGCATAGCTCGATCCGAAATAGCGGCAGCTTCTTTCGATAATTTGAAACGGCTTCATATTGACGCGGAAAGTCCTGTCGGTCTCAAGTATTTTTGAGGCGGGTTTCTCCCCCTCTCCCAGAGGCAGGACAGCCATTGTCGAACTGTTTACTTCATACGTATCCTTTGTCATATCCTCTGTGCTCATTTTGATCCTCCTAATCGTTAGTAAATTTATACTATTAATCTAACATTATCCTTTACAAAACGACAGGATTTTTTCCAATTAATTTGAAAATATGTTTTTAAAATGCCATTTTTATGTTTTGTTCGATTAAATCCGTGTTTCTTTGTCCAAATATACAAACTTTTATTCTCATAAACACGCATCTCCGAATAATTTTCTAAAAATTATAAATACTTATTGATTTTTTATTGTGTAATCCATATACTATAAAAAAGGCATCAGGGGGAATCTTTATGAAAGAGAAAAAATCGTACGCTGAGCTCATGAAGTCCCGCAATACCCAAAAGGTGAAAGAACTTGATGTAACCATCACGGATATCTACATTCAAATGGTCCTTGATGAATCGCTTTTTAAACGGCGTTTGCACACGCTGAGCAAGAAGATTAATGAAGCATTAGACAAAGGAGATAAGCAATCTTTCCTTGAGCTTTCAAGAGAATATACAGCGCTGAAAAAGCACGCATAACGGCCAATCCCAAGGGATTGGCTTTCTTATGCGAAAAAAGCCGGCTTTTTAAATAGTCCGGCCTTTTATCCGTTAATAATCGTTCCGCCGTTGACATGGAGCACCTGGCCCGTCATGTAGGAAGAATCGTCGCTGGCTAGAAACAGATAGCTCGGCGCCACTTCAGCAGGCTGTCCCGGCCGTTCCATCGGCGTTGTTGAACCGAATATTTCGACCTCTCTCTCAGTAAACGTCGACGGTATAAGCGGCGTCCAAATCGGCCCCGGTGCCACACCGTTCACACGAATGCCCTGATCGACAAGCGACAAAGCGAGCGAACGCGTAAATGATGTAATCGCTCCTTTCGTCGAAGAATAATCGATCAGCCTTTCATTGCCGGCATAAGCCGTAATCGAGGTCGTATTGATGATTGAGCTGCCTTTTTTCAAATGCGGCAGCACAGCTTTTGTCAAATAAAACATGGAAAAAATATTCGTCTGAAACGTTCGGATCAGCTGATGGCTCGTGATTTTTTCGATTCCCTTTTGCGGATGCTGTTCAGCCGCATTATTGACGAGAATATCGATCGTTGGGAATGCTTCCTTTGCCCGGCGCACCACATCGTTGCAAAAAGCCTCGTCCCCGATGTCCCCTGCAATCAGCTTGCATCCGACGCCTTCTTTTTCCACATACCCCTTTGTTTCTTCTGCATCGCGGTGTTCATTTAAGTAAACGATGACAACGTTCGCGCCTTCCTTCGCAAACAAAACGGACACGGCACGGCCGATTCCGCTGTCTCCTCCCGTAATAATCGCGGTTTTCCCAGCCAGTTTTCGCTCTCGTTTCGGCCGGTCGAAAACGGGCCGGGGATCCATCAAATACTCCAATCCGGGACGCTGTGTTTGGTGCTGGGGAGGCAGTACTTTCTTCGGCTGCTTGCTCAAAACCATTCCTCCTTCACATCGATTCAACCTTACTATTTTATGAAAACGCCCCTTTTTTATGACAAGCCGCTTCACATGCATGAATATTTCTCAATTGGGAAAATTTAAGAACAAAACGGATGCATGATGGAGGGAACTTTGTGAGCAATCAAGAACAAAAACTGCCGGACTCGCCTGAATCGTATTGGAGAAACAGTACAGACCTTCCTTCGTTCGAGGAACTGTCTGAAGATGTCAAAACAGATGTCGCCATCATCGGCGGCGGCATGACCGGACTGACGACGGCTTATTTGCTGACGAAAAAAGGCTACAGCGTCGTCTTGATCGAATCCGGCCGGATACTCGACGGAACAACCGGCTATACGACAGCCAAAATCACCGCGCAGCACGATCTGATCTATGACGAACTGATCGGGCATATCGGAATGCCGAATGCGAGGCTGTATTATGAAGCAAATCTCAAGGCGCTGTCCTTTATCAAAAACCTCGTGCTTGAGCAAAAGATACCGTGCGATTTTGAAGAACAGGACGCGTGCATTTACACAACTGAAGAACAATCGGTCCAAAAACTCAGAAAGGAATATGAAGCATACCAAAAGCTCGGGATTGACAGGGAATTCATCAAAGATCTCCCCGTCCCAATTGATGTAAAAGCAGGACTCGTCATGAAAAACCAGGCCCAGTTTCATCCGCTGCACTATTTGAAATACCTTGCAGAGGCCGTCCGGGAAGCCGGCGGAAAAATATACGAAAACACGGCGTCTAAGGAAATCAAAGAAGGCGACCGGCCAAAAGTGCTGACAAGAAGCGGACATCAAATCTTCAGCGATTATGTCACGTGCTGCACGCACTTTCCATTTCATGATAAAAAAGGATTCTATTTTGCAAGGCTTGAGCCGAGCCGGTCATACGTGCTCGCCGTCAAGCCGAAAACGCCGTATCCAGGCGGCATGTACTTAAGTATAGACCAGCCTTCACGCTCGCTTCGCTCGGTGACGATCGACGGAGAAAAAATGGTTCTTGTCGGCGGTGAAAGCCACAAAACCGGCCAGGGAGAAGATACAATCAAGCATTATCAGGCGCTTGAATCATTTGCGGAAGGCGTGCTCGGCATCGAATCGATCCCTTACCGCTGGTCAGCGCAAGATTTAATCACGCTTGACAAAATTCCGTATATCGGGCCGATCTATCCGAAAGAAAAGCGCATTCTCGTCGCCACCGGATATCGGAAATGGGGCATGACAACGAGCACCCTCGCCGCGCAGCTGATGACAGATCATATCGCGGGTGAAGACAATCCTTATCAAGCCGTCTTTCAGCCGGCCCGTTTCCACCCGGATCCAAGCATCAAAAAAGCGATTTCCTACAACGCGGATGTTGCAAAACACTTTGCCGAAGGAAAACTCGAGCAGCCGATCAGGAAGCCGGAAGACCTTGTCAACGGAGAAGGCGCGGTCGTGTCGCATGCCGGGAAACGGGCGGGCGCTTATCGCGATGAAAAAGGCGAGCTTCATCTGGTTGACACAACATGCACCCATATGGGCTGTGAAGTCGAGTGGAATGATGGAGAAAAGACATGGGACTGTCCGTGCCACGGCTCAAGGTTTTCGATCGACGGCGATGTCATTGAGGGCCCTGCCGTAGAACCTCTTAAAGATCCAGAAAGCTGAGATGTACAAGTTAAAAAGTAATGAAAAATTGCCGATAAAAAGATAAATGCTGGAAATTTCAAAAAAACGGCAGTTTTATCATTAATGATTACAGGGGGATACGATCGTGTTATTCAAAAAGGATAGAAAGACAGAACGATCATTTTTTGCTGGGGAAAGCCCTGACCAAACAAAAAGAATCAGGCTCAATCAGCACGCAGAATTTAAAAAACAGCTGGCAATGGTCGATTTGACGGATGAGGATCTTTGGGTGCTGAGCAGGCTGAAGCCCTTAGTCACTGAACATATTGAAACCATCGTCACCCGATTTTATCAAAATCTTGAGCATGAAAGCTCTCTCATGGAGATCATCCATGACAACAGCTCGGTCGACCGTCTCAAAAAGACATTGACGATCCACATCCAGGAAATGTTTTCAGGCGTCATCGACGAAGCCTTTTTAGAAAAAAGAATCCGGATCGCCCACGTTCATCTTCGCATCGGACTGTTGCCAAAGTGGTATCTGGGGGCATTTCAAGATCTCCTTCTTTCAATGCTGAAGATCTTTGAAAACGCCTTATCCGATGAGGAATACAGGCGGTCTGTCAAAGCCGTCACCAAAATTCTCAACATCGAACAGCAGATCGTCCTGGAGGCCTTTGAAGACGAACACGCGAGACTCCGCAGACTTGATGAAGAAAGCAAAAATGAACTTCACAGGCAAATTAAAGATACTTCCGGTTCTTTGGCCGCTATATTTGCCGAAACGACGGGCGCCGTACAGGAATTGGTCGACAAATCTTCCGAGATCGCCGAAACGTCAAGAGCCGGAACGAAGACAGCCGTTTCTGTCGAACAAAAATCGATCGGCGGAAAAAAGGAGCTTGAGGAACAGGAACAGCAGCTGAATCAAATGGGAAGCAGCATGACGCAAATCGAGCAGGAAATTAAAAAGCTGGAAGAAATCGCGCTGCAGATCGAAAAGATATTCGGCATCGTAACAGGCATTGCCGAACAGACGAATTTGCTTTCGCTCAACGCCTCGATCGAATCGGCAAGGGCAGGAGAGCACGGCAAAGGTTTCGCAGTTGTCGCAAACGAAGTCAGAAAGCTGTCCGATGATACGAAAAAAACCGTCTCCACCGTATCAGAGCTCGTCAATAACACAAACGCTCAAATCTCGATCGTCACGAAGCATATTACAGATGTAAATCAGCTTGTGAACGAAAGCAAAGACAAGATGTCGGAGATCAATCGCCTATTCGATGATATCGTCTCCAATATGAAAACGAGCAAAGAGCAAAGCGGCCGAATCGAAGGCGACCTGCAGTCGTTTTTAAGCGGCCTTCAAGATGTCAATGCCGCCGTATCACAAGTCGCAGTTTCAGTCGATTCTCTCGTAGAGCTGACAAAAAAATGAGGCGTTACCGTACACAGGTCAATCATGACCTGTGTATTTTTTCACATCCATACTTTGAGAAGTCTGCCGTGCAAGCAAAGATATATATTCACAGCCATCACGGCAACGCTCGACAACGATTGCAGACGTGATCGAAAAAACAGCAGAATCGGCACAGCCTGTTTGAAAAAATCATGTAAATGTTGTTCGGTGCCAGTCATATTTCGTGGTTCCGTTTTTTAAATTTAGTATAATGGCCATATCACCGAAAATGCGCACCCCAAGTTCGAAAGGAGACTTTTAGCATGACTGCGATTTGTTTGATCCGGCACGGCGAGACGGACTGGAATGCTTTAGGAAAACTGCAGGGAAGAACAGATATCCCTTTAAATGAAACCGGTAAAAAACAAGCAAAAGAAACCGGGGCGTTTTTGAAAGGGTCCGACTGGGACGTCATCATTACAAGCCCTTTAAGAAGAGCGAAAGAAACCGCTGAAATCATCAATCAATACCTCGGACTTGAAATCATCGAAATGGAGGATTTCATCGAGAGGAATTACGGAGATGCAGAAGGAATGCCATTCGAAGAAAGAATGAGGCTCTATCCTGATAAAGAATATCCGAATCAGGAATCAAAAGAAGCGCTTGCCGAACGGCTGATGGCCGGCGTTCAAAAGGTCAGTGAGCGGTATCCGGACAAAAAAGTGCTGATCGTCGCACACGGAGCCGCGATACACGCGCTTCTGTCAAAAATCTCAAACGGCGACATCAACCTGGAAAACACGAAGCTCGTCAATGCCTGCCTAAGCAACATCAAATTTCATGAAAATAAATGGCATGTGAAGGATTACAACCTTTCACACCATTTGTCAGATTAAAAAAAGACGGCATCAAGCATGCCGTCTTTTTTTATGTTCTTCGCGGCGCAGCAAATAGATAAAATACGGCCCGCCGATAACGGCTGCGATCAATCCGGCCGGTATTTCAAGCGGCGGAACAAGACCTCTTCCGGCGGCATCGGCTATCAAAAGGACGATGCCGCCGACGAGAGCTGCAACGGGAATCAAGATCTTCGTTTCAGCCCCTGCGAGCTTTCTTGCGATATGAGGCGCCATCAGCCCGATAAAACCGATCGTTCCCACAGCGGTCACAGCAGCAGCTGTCAGCAAAACCGCACCGGCAAGCAGCAGAAACCTTGTTCTTTCAAGCCGGATGCCGAGGCCGACGGCAATCCCGTCCCCTGATTTGATGATATCGAGCGGTTTTGCCGCAAGCCATATCGGAGGAATCACCAGACAGCACCATATGAAAAGAGGCAATACATCCTGCCAGCCTCTTCCCCACAGACTTCCGTTCAGCCAAATTAATGCGCTGTTGACATTCGGGCTCCCCCTTGAGATTAACAGCTGAATGCCCGAATGGCAGAAAGCATTGACCGCTATCCCGACAAGAGCCAGCCGCACAGGAGAGATCCCATTTCGATAAGCCAATAAATAGACGAGGATCGCAGCTAAAACGCTTCCTGAAAAGGCGGCGCCTGTCAGCAGAAGCGGACTTTGCTGTGAAAACAAGACCGTAACGATCACAGCGCCCAATCCCGCTCCTCCTGTAATCCCAAGCGTGTCAGGGGCGGCCAGCGGATTTTTCATCAGAAATTGAGCGACTACACCCGCGATCGAAAGCGCCCCTCCGGCAAGCACAGCGAGGAGGATTCGCGGCATTCGAAATTCCATCACCAAAAAGCGGACTCCCGCATCGCCTTGTCCTGCCAGCGATTTCAATACGTCCCACAGTCCGATGTTTTCATCGCCGATCGCCAAATTGAGTACAATGAGCACAAACAAACAGGCGAATAGCGCACAGAGAACAACCGCCGATTGTCCGCGCCGCCTTTTCGTCTTTCTTGCCGGATTGTTCATTATGCCGCCCCCTTTTTCCGTCTTCTCGCCAAATAGATAAAAAACGGCGTCCCAATCATTGCCGTGACAACTCCGACAGGCGTTTGGTACGGAAAATAGACAAAGCGGGACAAAATATCGGCAAACAGCAAAAGAACGGCTCCAAGCAATGCCGAATACGGAATCACCGCCCGGTAGTCAGCACCGATGAGATACCGGATCATATGAGGAACCATCAAACCGATGAAACCAATCGGACCGGCGGCGGAAACGGACACTCCCGCCAATGCGACAACAGTGAAGGCGATTAGCAATCTGCTGAGCCATACTTTTTGTCCCAGCCCATGAGAAACTTCATCTCCGAGACTCATGACGGAAGCCGCCCTCCCTAAGGCCAAAGCCGTCAACAAACCCGCAATGCTCACCGGAACCAATAAATGAAGCTTATCCCATGAGCTCCCCGCTAAAGAACCGGAAAGCCAAAACAATAGCGTTTCCGTCGACTCTTCATGAAAGATAAGCAGCATTTGCGTCATCGAAGCAAGAATCGCCTGAATGACAACGCCAATCAAGGCAAAGCTGATATCCCTGTCATGTTCGCTGAATACTGAGGCAACCGCGTACACGATCAGCGCGGCCGCTGCACCGCCGGCAAATGCGGCTCCCATCGCTGTCTGGGGAGCTGCAAGCGCAGGAAACATCACCGTCAAACATACGACAGCAAGCGAGGCCCCTGCATTGATTCCGAAGATGCTCGGAGATGCGAGCGCATTTCTTGTCACCGCCTGCATCAGCGCGCCCGCAGCCCCTAGATTCGCGCCGATTAATGCGGCGGTCAATGCGCGCGGAATTCGGATGGACTGAATAATCGCGTGCAATTTTGAACCGTCGTACGCAAAAACAGCCGCCCAAATATCGGACAGTGCAATCATTGACGAACCGATTGAAACAGAAAGCGCAAAACTCGCAAGCAAAAGAAAAACAAAAATGAGCGGTGCAAAACGTTTCATATATATCAAAACAGGTCACTCCTTTAGAAAAAACAAGCGCATGCTTTTTTACAAAAGCATGCGTCATCCCGTCCAACAAGCCGGCAGGCTCCTAAGATTTCTTTTGATCCTCAGACAGAAGATGCTGATCGATTTCATCCATCAGCTCATCTGCTCCGTCAATGCTGCGTCGGAGCGACCAGGCGAATCTGTCGGCTTCATAAACCTTGCCGTTTTTGACTGCGCTGAGCTTTTTCCAAAGAGGATCTTTTTCGATCGGTCTTTTCCCGTCTTCATCGACTTTATCTTTTTCTCCCGTCATCAGGACAATAACGTCGGGATCTTTCTCAAGCAGCTGTTCGAGCGTCATTTTAATATTGACGGATTCACCGTTTTCGGCATCGCCTTTGCCGCTGTCTCCGACACCGTATGTATAGCCGATTTTCGTCAGAAGCTGAGACGTGAAAAAGTTTTCATCGCGCACGGTGATTTCTTCATTTGTGTTCCCGAGCAGAAGAATGCTCTGTTTCCGGCTGCCGAATTTCTGTTTCAATTCATCCAGCTTTTGTTTATGTTCAGCCAATTTTTTCTCCATTGCGCTTTCTTTGCCGACGGCTTTCGCAATCGTAAGAGATGCATCAAGCGTGTCCTGATAATCGGCATTCAAGTTTTTGAGCGCGATTGTCGGCGCAATTTTCGACAGCTTATCATAGACGCCGCTGTGCCTGCTCGAATCGGCAATAATTAAATCGGGCTTTAAAGAAGCAATTTTTTCAAAGCTTGGCTGGGCGCGCGAACCGACTGAAGTATACCCTTTGATTTTTCCCCTGACCTTCTCGTTAATAAACTTAGGTTTGCCGTCGTCCGCAATTCCGACAGGCTTAATACCCGCATCAAGGAGCGCATCAATAAATCCCAATTCAAGAACCACAACTTTTTTCGGTTTATTCCGCACTTTCGTTTCTCCAAGATCATGCTTAACTGTCACGGAATCCTGACCGGAAGTTTTCGTGCTCTCGCTTCCTCCAGAGCAGGCCGTCATCACTGATATCATCAATAAAAATAAAATAGCAAAATATTTGTGCTTCATATATATCTCCTTTTTTGTAGTAGACGAGCTTATTATAGCAACTCCCTCCATCAATGACAATGATAATCATTATCATTTTAAAAAAGAAAGGAGCCTCCCTCTCCTTTCTACACCCTTTCATTGACAGAATCTGCTGCTTTTCTTTCTCTGCTGAGGGAAAGGATGATGACCGTAATGATCACCATCACCGTACCGGCTCCTTGAAAGGCATTGAAGGGCACACCCAGCCAGAGCGCCGACGACAGAACGGCCGCAAGCGGTTCGGCGCAGCTCAGACAGCTCGTTTCTTTTGCGGAAAGATAAGAGAGACTGCCAATGTATAGTGCAAACGCCAAAGCTGTGCCGCACAATACAACAAACAGAATGGCTGCCGCCTCTCCTGCCCCAATGTGCGAAAGGTTAAACCGAAACGGCGGAAACAAAAAAGAAAAACCGGCCCCTCCGACGAGCATTCCCCATCCCGTAACCGTCAAGGCACCGAACGATTGAATTAAACCTCCTGCAAAAACCGTATAGAAAGCAAGCGCACCACCGGACAAAACGCCCCAAACGGCGGCCTCGGCCGGAATATACAAACTGTCCGGTCTTCCGCCTGTCAAAAGAAGAAACACGCCGGAAAGCGCCAATAAAGTAAGCACGGCATCTTTCCACTTAGGCGGAAGTTCTTTTTTAACATATAGGTAAAACAATACGAAAAAAGGCGCCAAATATTGAAGAATTGCAGCAGCAGCGGCATTTCCCTTTTCGATTGAGGCAAAAAATGTATATTGGACGGCCAGCATTCCAAAAATGGAAAATACCAAAATCGAACAAATATCTGTTTTTTTCTTCCATATCTGACACACATGTTGAAATCCGTTTTTCATTGAAACATATAGCAAGAGAATGACGCCCGACGCCAGAAGCCTGACGGAGACAAGCGAGCCGGCATCAGCCGCTCCCCTTTCAAATACAAACTGTGCAGCGCTCCCCGATAATCCCCACAACGAAGCCCCTGCCAGCACCATCAATACGCCTTTCACATGAGCTGATTTCATATCTTACACCCGTTTCTGTATGCGATATATTGCATATTTTAATAGATGATCGACTAGGCCGCAACCTCCTTCGGCAAAAAATGATCTCATAAAATAAATGAATAGTATTTTCATAAAATGAATCAGACGAAGCAATCTCCTGTCATTCACGGACCCCGGGACCTCTTTCCCTGCCAGGTTGAAGCGGTCTATTCATACTTTCGAACCGAATATTTTTCTAAAACAGTTATTAATAACCAATAAATTTAAATTGGCCGTTCAAAAAAATGGGTCTACCATATAATTCATTTTTTTTCTATAATAAATTAACAGAATAATTAGAATAGAGTATATTATTCTTCTATTTCAATTATTCTGAATAAAACGGAGGAGAGTGAGTAATGATGAGGAAAAAGAGTTTTTGGCTTGGGATGCTGACGGCCTTAATGCTCGTGTTCACGATGGCCTTCAGCGATTCCGCGTCTGCTGCTCAGCCGGCGAAAAATGTTGAAAAGGATTATATTGTCGGATTTAAGTCGGGAGTGAAAACCGCATCCGTCAAAAAGGACATCATCAAAGAGAGCGGCGGAAAAGTGGACAAGCAGTTTAGAATCATCAACGCGGCAAAAGCGAAGCTAGACAAAGAAGCGCTTGAGGAAGTCAAAAATGATCCGGATGTCGCTTATGTGGAAGAGGATCACGTAGCTCATGCTTTGGCGCAAACCGTTCCTTACGGCATTCCTCTCATTAAAGCGGACAAAGTGCAGGCTCAAGGCTACAAGGGAGCGAACGTAAAAGTCGCCGTCCTGGATACAGGAATCCAAGCTTCTCATCCGGACTTGAACGTAGTCGGCGGAGCAAGCTTCGTAGCTGGCGAAGCTTATAACACCGACGGCAACGGACACGGCACGCATGTTGCCGGTACAGTAGCTGCGCTTGACAATACAACGGGTGTATTAGGCGTTGCGCCGAACGTATCCTTGTACGCGGTTAAAGTGCTGAATTCAAGCGGAAGCGGATCTTACAGCGGCATTGTAAGCGGAATCGAGTGGGCGACGACAAACGGCATGGATGTTATCAACATGAGCCTTGGAGGACCATCAGGCTCAACAGCGATGAAACAGGCGGTTGACAATGCATATGCAAGAGGGGTTGTCGTTGTGGCGGCTGCTGGGAACAGCGGATCTTCAGGAAACACGAATACAATCGGCTATCCTGCGAAATACGACTCTGTCATCGCAGTTGGCGCGGTAGACTCTAACAGCAACAGAGCTTCATTTTCCAGCGTCGGAGCAGAGCTTGAAGTCATGGCTCCTGGCGCAGGCGTGTACAGCACTTACCCAACCAGCACTTATGCAACATTGAACGGAACGTCAATGGCTTCTCCTCATGTAGCGGGAGCAGCAGCTTTGATCTTGTCAAAACATCCGAACCTTTCAGCTTCACAAGTCCGCAACCGTCTCTCCAGTACGGCGACTTATTTGGGAAGCTCCTTCTACTATGGAAAAGGTCTGATCAATGTCGAAGCTGCCGCTCAATAACATATTCTAACAAATGGCATATAGAAAAAGCTAGTGTTTTTAGCACTAGCTTTTTCTTCATTCAGTTGAAGACTGTTCAATATTTTGAATCCGTTCCATTATGGTCGGATGGCCGTATTTAAAAATCTTGACGAGAAACGGCGGGTTCGCCTCGCTCAACCCGGCTTTTGAGAGCTCTTGAAAAGTCGCAACCGCTGCATCGCTGTTGTTCGTCAGTTCAATCGCATACTGGTCAGCGGCTTTTTCCTGATGCCTCGAAACTGCGTTTGTAAATGGAGAAGACGCGAAAGAGATGACCCCCATCAGCATCAGGAGAAGCGGGAGTGCGGCAAGATCGGATTTTCCCGCAATGCGGAGGCTTTTTCCATAGCGGCCGATGATCCGCTTGTACAGCTTGTCGATCACATAAAAGACGGCAAGGGATAAAAGCAGGTACCCGCCGAGTCCTATGTAAACATGCTTCATCACATAGTGCCCCATTTCGTGCGCCATAATGAATAAAATTTCCGGCTCATCCAGCTTGTTCAGCGTGGTATCCCAGAGCACAATCCTTTTATTGGCGCCGATCCCTGTCACATAAGCATTTAACGCATTCGTTTTTTCAGACATGTTCACTTCATAGACGTGATTCGCAGGAATATCTGCCTGATCGGCCAGCTTCAGAATGCTTTGTTCGAGATCTTTATTTTTCAGCGGATAAAAGTCATTGTATAAAGGATCGATGACAACCGGCTGAAGGAAAAATAAAAACAGCGTAACCGGAACCGTCAGGCACCAGGCATAAAACCACCAGCGTTTTTCATGCTTTTTGATCAAAAAGTAAAAGACGATCACCGCCGCAGCCGTTATCGGAAAGCTGATCCAGAAGTCGATCACCTGGTCTTTGATCCAGCTCGCGGTTGTCTGTGTTGATATGCCGTAGTCAAGCGAATATTGATAGCTGATCCAGTCAAGCGGCAAAGAAACGATCGTGACGATCAGAAACAAAGCAAAAACATATGCCGTTATTTGAATCGTTCTCCGCTTTGACGTCTGCTCCGCCCAATTCTTCATTTTCTTCGATAAACCGGCAATCAACAATATTAAAAATAAGAACCACTCAAACGGAATCCGGATAAAAAACAGAAAGTCCTTTATTTTCGAGTACTCTTCCGTCAGCATGAGTTCCCTTTCGTTCATAAATGTCGCCGGGTCTGCGCTTGTCCCTTTCAGCGCCTCGGGAACGGAGGGTTCACCGGCCATAAAGAGATACCAATAGAAAAAAAGGCCGTACAGCACATACAGGAGAAAGGCTCCCGCGATCCATTTCCGCATGGCGAATCACTTCCTCTCACATAGCAGTTACTTCTATTGTAAGCTTTTCCTGTGAAAGTTAGAACCAAGCCTTACAATGAGAGCAAGAGGCCGGCCCCTGCGAGCGTCAAAATCGTCCCCATCACGACGACTATGACGCTTGCTCCAAAATAGGAAAATAAAAATGCGATAAGAGCGCCGGCAAGTCCATAGAGCATACCGCTTTGCACCGAAAAAATTCCAGGAAAAATGAGAGCTCCTAAAACGGCGTACGGCACATTTTTCAGCACGCGCTCCAAAAATCCGGGAAGCTTCAGGCTTTCAAAAGCAATGAGGGGCAACATCCGCGGCACATATGTAACGGCAGCCATGCCGATAATCATCCAGATGATCGGACTAAACATAGTTTCTCTTCCCCTCTGTTCTAAATTGGTACAGCCATTCGATCAGGATGGCGGATAAAAGCGTAGCGCAGACGATCGACCATCCTGCCGACAACATTCCGTTCATTTGGAAAACCGTATTGAATAGCGCGGCAGCTCCCGCCAGCAGCAGGACTTTGCGCTGTTTTTTCAAAGGCGGCACCAACAATCCGATAAACATGGCATAAAGGGCGATGCTCATGCTTTCCTGAAGAACAGCCGGCATGGCGGCTCCTGCAAAATGCCCGGCCGCACTCCAAAAAACCCAGCTTACATAGCCGATCGAGCCGAGGCCGATCATGTACCCGGTCGTCAGCTTTTCCTTTCTTAAAGCAGCGACGGCAAACGATTCATCTGTCACCGCGAAAAATGAGTAAAACGCTTTTTTCCAAGGCGAATCTTTTTCTACCAATTGATTCAAAGTCGCTGAAAATAAAAAATGTCTGATGTTCACAATGAACGTCGTCATGACGATTTCGATGATTCCTGTCTGAACGGCAAGCATGCTCAGAGACATATACTGGGACGCTCCTCCGAAAACAAGGGCGCTCATCAAAAACGTTTCAAAAAGCGACAGCCCCGTTGTTTTTGCCAAAAGCCCGAATGTCAAGGCGACCGGGATGTAGCCGACGGCAAGGGAAACCCCTGAACGAAGCCCGTCTAGAAAGTTGAGTGAATCCTGCTTTTCCATCTTGACACCTCTTTACGGATAATAAATGAGTGTATAGCATGATGCCGTTTGTTCCGTGTTGTTTTTGTACGTATGAACGGTGTTTGCGGTGAAATGCATTGCATCACCCTCGTTCAAGTCGCAGGTGTAATCACCCGCCGTCACCGCAAGCGCGCCTTTAGAGACGAGCACGTACTCTTCAATCCCTCCGTGGTGAGGCTCTGATTCGTGCACACAGCCGGGCGCAAGTTCAATATAAAAGATTTCAAACTTCTTTTTCTGGTCGAACGGAAAATGCGGAAATGCCGCGTATTTTTCTTCTCCGGCCATAACAGGCGTTTTCTCGTGCTTTCTGACGACCGTCGGCTCCCCGGCAGGCCTTTCTGCCAAAGAAGTAAATGATACTTGCAGCCCGTTTGCGATCTTCCACAAGGTTGTGATTGTCGGACTTGAAGAGCCTTTTTCAATTTGCGCGAGCATGCCTTTGCTGACGCCGGTCATCGATGACAATTGATCAAGGCTGTAATTGCGGATTTTTCGCAGCCTCTTAATGTTTTCTGCCACTTGTTTTTCAATCGAATTCATCTTCCGCCCCCTTATAATAAATTAAACATTCGTATAATTTATTGAACATTATAGCATAATTTCTCAGGATGAAAAGGCTTTAAAGGGAGAAAATAGATAGCCTGGGGTGATCATTCTGAAAAAAATAATGGGGATCGCACTTTTTTTCGGCATTTTATCCATCACTGTCTTTTATGTATTCCACTTGATGGCGGAGCCTTTCGACTCAAGAAATGCAGAAGAAATCATCTTGAAGCAGGCGGGAGACAGTGAAAAAACGGTCAGCATCAAAGACAGGCACAACATAGCCGTCCTGCTTGATACATTTAATAAAGGGAAAAGAATGAAGAAAAAGACAGCGCATCACCTGCCTTCTCCGGCGTATCACGGATACATCAGCATGACCGGCACACATCGCGTTCACTTCACCGTCTGGCTGAAGAAAGATGAAGCCGTCATCCTGAAAGAAGAGGAAGGCACATATTTCGTTCTCCAACAAAGGGAAAAAGACGCCCTCCTAGGAGAATTGCAAAAAAGGGACGCGGCAGGCGTCCCTTTTAGCGGGTCAAGATTTGTTTGTCAGAATGTCTTTTAAAGCGCGCCTTAAAATTTTGCCGGTCGAGTTTTTCGGAATTTCATCCATGAAAACGATCGCCGACGGGCGCTTGTATTTGGCAAGATGCTTTTTGCAGTGCGACAAGACATCCTCCTCTGTCAGCGTTTTATCCTTCGGAACGACATAGCAATGAACGGCTTCTCCCGTATTCGGATCGGGCACTCCGATCACAACCGCTTCTGCGATTTTTGGATGGAGGTAGAGCACCTCTTCGATTTCCCTCGGATAGACATTATAGCCGCCGACGATAATCATATCTTTTTTTCTGTCGACGATATAAAAATAACCGTCTTCATCCCGTTTTGCCAAATCACCTGTATACAGCCATCCGTCTTTTATCGTATGGGCCGTCTCATCCGGCATTTTGTAGTACCCTTTCATGACATTAGGCCCTTTAACGATCAGCTCGCCGACTTGGCCGGCAGGCAGCTCTTCCCCGAGTTCATTGACGACTTTGTTTTTCACATTGAGAATGTTCGTGCCGATCGATCCTGGCTTGCGGCCGGTGCTGAACGGGTTAAAGCATGTAACAGGAGAAGCCTCCGACAAGCCGTAGCCTTCTAAAACGAGGACGCCGAACCTTTCTTCAAAGCTTTTCAGGAGAGCGACAGGCATGGCCGCTCCGCCTGAGATGCAAAGCCTGATGGACCGAAAGCCTGTTTCATCCGCTCCTTCATACTGGTACAGGTAATTGTACATTGTCGGAACGCCTGAGAAGATCGTCGCCTGATGCTTTTTAATCAGCTTGAAAACCTCGGCGGGACTGAATTTCGGCACGATCAAAATCGCTGCGCCGTTCATGAGCGGTGCATTCATGCAGACCGTTAAACAAAAAACGTGGAACATCGGCAGGGCGGCGACGACAAGGTCAGATTCATTCATTGTCAGATAGCGGGCTGTATCATTTGCATTCGAAAATAGATTTTGATGTGTGAGCATCGCCCCTTTTGGTCTTCCCGTGGTGCCTGACGTATAGAGGATGGCGGCCGTATCTTCGTCATCGATTTCAGGAAACGGCCGGACAGGAGGTTTCATAATGCTTGTAAACGATTTCAATTTCATCTTAACCTCTGTGTTTTCCGGTTCCTGAAGCGGCTCTCCAGTTTCGCAAAGCACGACGCAGCCGACTTTCGGAAGGGATTCATGCACCTTTTCGTAAAGCGGAAGCAGCTGTCCCAGAGCCACGATCACTTTTGCATCGCCATTTGTCAGCATATAGCCGATCTCAGTCGGCGTATAGGCCGGATTGATCGGTATGACGACAGCCCCGGCCTTCAGCGCGCCGTAAAACGCAATCACAAAATGCGGTGTATTGCCGAGTAGCAAAGCGACATGATCTCCCTTTTCCACCCCGATTTCGCGCAGCCCTTCGGCAAAGCAATCAATTTTCTGCTGCAATCCCCCGTATGTTTCCGTTTGCTCTCCAAAAATATAAGCGGTTCTGTCAGGCTTTGATTGAGCTGTTTCCCCTAATTTTGAAACTAAATTCATTCTCCCACCCCTTTAAAAAATGAATGAATGACCATTCATTTTGTGATAATCAAAATCTATTCCCATTATAGTAAATGAACAGAAAACACTCAAGGGCTGCCGGGAAATATCTTCCATTCCTCTCATGTTAAAAAAGGGGCCGCGGAAACCGCAGCCTCTCTATTAGTAGACAAGATCCAAAAATTCTTCTTTTTGAATATTGCCGAAGTAATGCTTAATGTCCACGCCTTGAAGAGCTTCTTCAATCGCTTTTCTTTCATACTGCACGCCTGTCAGCTTCTCTTCGATGTCGCTGACATCTCCGACTCCGAAAAAGTCACCGAATATTTTGCACTCGCGGATCACGCCTTTTTGCACTTCGAGGCGGATGTCGACCGATCCAGCTTGAAATCGTTTAGAATGCTGCAGATTGAATTTCGGAGACTTCCCATAGTTCCAATCCCAGTTTTGATAGCGTTCCTTTGAAATTTGATTAATGATTTTCCAGTCTTTTTCAGTCAGCTTATACTCCGGTATTTCCCCTTCGGTATCAAAAATATAGCGGAGAAGCATGCTTCGGAATTCCACTGTCGTCATCTTCTGATCGAGAAACTCGCTAATATTGGCCACACGGCTCCTGATCGATTTAATGCCTTTTGATTCGATTTTATCTTTTTTCACTTTTAAAGCCGATACGACATGTTCAATCTCAGAATCGAACAACAGCGTGCCGTGGCTGAACATTCTTCCTTTCGTTGAAAACTGGGCGTTTCCCGAGATTTTCCGGCCGTTTGCCATCAAATCGTTTCGGCCGCTCAGCTCCGCATCGACGCCAAGCCGTTTTAAAGCGGCCACAACGGGCTCAGTAAACTTCTTGAAGTTGTGGAAGCTGTTGCCGTCGTCCTTCGTAATAAAACTGAAGTTCAAGTTCCCGAGATCATGGTAGACAGCTCCGCCGCCTGACAGCCTGCGGACGACAATGATCCCGTTTTCATCTACATATTTTGTGTTGATTTCCTCGATCGTATTTTGATTTTTGCCGATGATGATCGACGGCTGGTTGATATAAAACAGCAGATACGTCTCTTCAGGATCGAGATGCTTTAAGCAGTACTCCTCAATCGCCAAGTTGATCCTCGGATCTGTAATATTTTGATTATCGATAAACAGCATGTTTGTCAGTTCCTCCTTCTATTCTCCCCACACATAACCGGTGTGCGCCAGAACAACCGCACCTTTATAAACGGTTTGGGCCTCTTCTATCAGTTTTTGGTGTTCCCCGAAATGCGGGAGGTGTGTCAAGAGAAGCTGCCCGGCACCCGCTTCCGCAGCGATCCGCCCCGCTTCAAGACTGTTCATATGACCGGCGCTCCTCCCATCCTGATCCGCATAAAAGTTGCACTCTGAGATCAAGAGATCGGCTCCTTCGCTGAACGGAATAAAGGCTTCCTGAAAGCTCGAGTCGGCCGTATAAACGACAGAATGAACACCGTCCGTCACCCTCATGGCAAAGCAGTCAACAGGGTGAACCGTTTTTAAAAACGTGAACGTAAACGGTCCGATAGCCAAAGGCTGTGTCGGATCATACGCCAATCCAGCGGTATGCGTTTTATATGTAAGCTTTGAAAACTGCTCTTCATCAAAAGGATGTCCATATATCGGAAGGGCATCCGCTCCCTTGCCGAGGAATGAGCCGACCAGTTTGGCAAATTGCAAAGGGCCGACATCCGCAATATGGTCATGATGATAATGGGATAATATAACGGCATCTAGCTCCTCAACGGGCAGAAACAGCTGAAGTTTGGATAAAACGGCACTGCCGCAGTCGATTAAAACGGAATAGTCCCCGGATTGAAAGAGATAGCCTGAAGTCGCTTCATTTGCAGCCGGAAATCCTCCGCAGCAGCCGATGACTGTCACCTTCATGTATACACACCTCTTTTTCGTGTCTATCGTCCCCCTATTCAATATACCCATTTTTCTTAAAAATTGCATGTTTTATATTTTGTCATAAAACAGACATTGATTTTCCGGTCTCTGTTATAATACAATAATTGCAACAAACGAATTGGGGGAATCAACATGCTCGCTAAAATCACCGAGTTCTTCAGAAATTTGCCTTCCAAAAAATGTTCAGTGTGCGGCCACGATATTGATGAGCAGCACGAATGCTACGGAAACACCTGCTCTAAATGCTTAAAAGTAAAAGATATATAGACTTCACTAGAAAGGCCCCGGCGGATTCCCCGGGGCTTTTTTTTGTCATAAAGTTAGTTATAAAGAGAGAGATTCTTGTCAAAATTCATTATTTTAATAACATTTTACTATTTCACTTAGGAAAATATACACCGATGATTGTCCCGATTTGAATTTAAAGCTGGGATGATCATCTCATATTCGAATTTTCAATATATTCAGACGTTATTTTTTTAATGGACGAGCTGCTTTTTCTTTCGCTATACTTAATTTACGATCTCAGTTTAATATTCTAGTATAAAATTAAGTATGCGTTGGGAGGGCATCTATGAAAAGACTTAAATTCGGATTAGCCACACAAATTTTCCTCGGGCTGATTTTAGGTGTTGCAGCAGGAGCGATTTGGTTCGGAAATCCTGCGGTTGCAACGTATCTGCAGCCCGTCGGCGATTTGTTCTTAAGATTAATCAAAATGATTGTGATTCCTATTGTCGTTTCAAGCTTGATTGTCGGGGTTGCGGGGGCCGGCAGCGGCAAAAAGGTCGGCAGGCTCGGCTTTCGGACGATCCTTTACTTTGAAATCATTACGACTTTTGCGATTGTGCTCGGACTTCTCCTCGGAAACATCATTCAGCCTGGGCACGGCGTAAACTTTTCTGGTGCTGAAAAACAGGATATCAGCCAATATGTAGAAACAGAAAAAGAAGCAAGCACCAAATCTGTCGCAGACACGTTCCTGCACATTGTGCCGACAAACTTTTTCCAGTCGCTCGCTGAAGGCGATCTGCTTGCGATCATTTGCTTCACTGTTCTGTTCGCACTCGGGGTGTCTGCCATAGGCGAAAAAGGCAAGCCTGTGCTCTCCTTTTTCGAGGCAACGTCTCAAGCCATGTTCCACGTCGTCAACATCGTTATGAAATTCGCGCCGTTCGGCGTTTTTGCTTTAATTGGCGTGACGGTTTCAAAATTTGGTTTTTCTTCGCTTTTATCATTGGGAAAGCTCGTTTTACTTGTCTACCTGGCTCTTGCTTTCTTCTTGATCGTTATCTTTGGGATCGTCGGCAAGCTTTGCGGTATCAATATATTTAAATTTTTGGCTTTTTTGAAAGATGAGCTTCTTCTTGCGTACAGTACATCAAGCTCTGAAACCGTGCTTCCGCGCGTCATGGAAAAGATGGAGAAAATCGGCTGCCCGAAAGGCATCGTGTCGTTTGTCATTCCGATCGGCTATACATTTAACCTTGACGGCTCTGTCCTGTATCAAGCGATCGCGGCGCTGTTTCTGGCGCAGGTCTACGGCATCGATCTATCCATTGGACAGCAGCTCACGTTAATCCTTGTTCTGATGGTCACTTCTAAAGGTATGGCTGCCGTTCCCGGCACATCTTTCGTCGTTCTTCTTGCGACTTTGGGCACGATCGGCGTTCCTGCTGAAGGGCTGGCCTTCATTGCCGGAGTCGACCGGATTATGGACATGGCGAGAACGGTCGTCAACTTGACCGGAAACGCTCTCGCCGCTGTGGTCATGTCAAAATGGGAAGGTGAATATGACGCCGTTAAAGGGCAGAACGTCTTAAATCAACGGGAGCCGGCAGATATAGAAGTATCCGGCTGACCCCCTTTTCTATCAAAAAACGTATGTTTTCCATCCCGGGAAGACATACGTTTTTTTAAAAAAATATACGAATTTCTCAAGCAACCTGTCCAAACAACTTCCTTTTGTTTACATACGATGTACTGTAGTTAAATTAGAAAAGAAAATTGGAGGGAAGTTTAATGTATTTTTACCATGACCATTGCAAGAAAGATTATGACTATGATTACCACAAGAAAGACCATGACTGCAAGAAATACTACTACTACTATTATTACTACTATTATCCATGCTTTAAGAAGTATGATTATGACTATGACTACAAGAAGTTTGACCACTTTGATCACTGCAAAAAGAAAAAACACTATGATTACTGGTAAGTAAACGCCATCCTTTACGGATGGATGACTTCCACTCTTTTTTTACTCCCAAGGGACCGGGGTCCTTTGGGAGCTTTTTTATGCCATGTCAGACTGAACATAGTGATACAGCAGCTTTGCCGTCTGCTCCAAGGACGATTGATGCGTCCTTTCAAACGCATGGGATGCGTCAATTCCCGGGCCGATCAGCCCGTGGACGATATCATGGCCCGCTTTGACGGCCGCTGAAGCATCTGAACCGTAGTATGGGTAAATATCAAGCTTATAATCGATTCCATGTGCTTCACAAAGGGCTGTCAGGCGCTTTCGAAGCCCGTAGTGATATGGGCCGCTGGCATCCTTTACACAAATGGATACCGTATATTCATCTGTTGACTGTCCATCGCCGATCGCTCCCATATCAACAGCCAAATATTCCACCGTTTCAGGCGGGATGTTGGAGTTGCCGCCATAACCGATTTCTTCATTGTTGGAAATTAAAAAGTGCGTCGTATAAGGCAGTGTCATCCCTTCTGTGTTGATGGTTCTGATCAGCTCGATGAGGAGGGCGACGCTTGCTTTATCGTCGAGATGACGCGATTTGATAAACCCGCTCGGCGTGATTTCAACGCGCGGATCGAAGGAGATAAAATCGCCGACATTGATGCCGAGCGCCCGGGTTTCTTCTTCACTATTGACCGGTTCGTCAATGCGGACCTCCATATTTTTCTGGTTCCGCTCGGCTTTTCCGGCGTCTTTGTATACATGCACTGATGTCTGATGCATTAAGATGGTGCCGGTGTAAGTTTTCCCAGATGCTGTTTCAATGTTGCAATACTCGCCTTCAATCGAGTTGTAATTGAAGCCCCCGATTAAATCAATTTTCAGCCTTCCGTTCGGTTTAATCTCTTTCACCATAGCTCCGAGGGTATCGACATGAGCGGTCAGCATCCTGTGCCGGGATTTGTCAGAGCCCGGTATCGTCGCGATCAGGCCGCCTTTACGGTTATGCCTTGTTTCAACTCCTTCTTTCTCTAAAAGGCGGTTGATATAGTCTATAATGTCATACGTATTTCCGGTAGGGCTCGGGATGGAGACGAGCTCCTTGATGAGCTCCATCGTTTTCTGTCCTGACATGGTTCATTCCTCCCAACTTGTAATGGTTATAGTATACCTCATATCAACATTTTAGTACCAGATACTAATACTAGGTGATATAATAAGAAAAAGGAGAGTGAATTTCATGAAAACTTTATCAAAAGCGCGAATTTCCGCCATCGGCACCTATGTTCCCGAAAAGCGCATGACAAACAAAGAGTTTGAAAAGATCGTTGATACTTCTGATGAATGGATCATTCAGCGGACAGGAATGAAAGAAAGGCGAATCGCCGGGAGTCACGAATTCACATCAGATCTTTGCATAAAGGCGGTTGAAGATCTAAAAAACAGATACAGCGGCACGCTTGACGATATTGACATGATCATCGTCTCTACCACAACGGCGGATTACGCTTTTCCAAGCACGGCATGCCAGGTTCAGGAACACTTCGGATGGAACGAAGTGGGCGCGGTCGATGTAAATGCGACCTGCGCAGGATTAGCGTACGGATTGCATATGGCCAACGGCCTCATCACTTCCGGACTGCATAGAAAAATTCTTGTGATCAGCGGGGAAACCTTATCAAAAACAACCGACTATACAGACCGCACGTCTTGCATTTTGTTCGGAGACGGCGCAGGCGCCCTGCTTGTCGAACGGGACGACAAAGACCCAAGCTTTATTACTTTTGCCCAGGACACGAAAGGTGACGGAGCCCGCCATTTATACAGAACCGGCTTGCGAAGCGACCTTAAAGGAGAGCCGCTTTCAGGTGAAGGGAAAATGGTTCAAAACGGCCGCGAAGTGTATAAGTGGGCGGTCAGGTCCGTTCCTGAAGGCGTCAAAAAACTGCTTGCCCAAGCTGAAATGGAGCTGAAAGATATCGATTGGTTCGTCCCGCACAGCGCGAATCTGCGAATGATCGAATCGATTTGCGAAAAAACCGAAATTCCAGCCGAAAAAGCGCTGACAAGCGTCGAATGGTTTGGCAACACCTCATCCGCATCAATCGTTCTCGCCCTTGATGAAGCCGTCAAAAACGGAAAGCTGAAAAAAGGCGACACCTTGATTCTGTTCGGTTTTGGCGGGGGTCTTACATATACGGGCCTGATTGTAAAATGGGGCGCGCCAGCTTCCTAATATCAAAAAAAACATCTTTTCTTGCCCTTGCCGGGCTTGAAAAGATGTTTTTCTTTTATGCATGCTGCTCTTCAATTTTTCCTTTTTTCAGCAGCACTTTAAAATAAATCAGCGTCAGAGCCATCATGACGATCGCAACACCGCCGAGCACGGCAGCCTGTTCCCACATATACGCGTAGTCTCCGCTTGAAATCACCGCTCTGTATCCGGCAATGCTGTAGGTCATCGGCAGTGCAGAATGGATGACCTGGAAGAACTTAGGGACAAGTGCAAGAGGAAATGTTCCTCCGCTTCCTCCAAGCTGAAGCACGAGCAGAATGACGGCAATGAATCGTCCCGGATTTCCCATTGTCGCAGCCAAAAACTGAATGATCGCAAGACATGTAATGCTCATGATTATACTGAACAGATAGAATCTCCAGACGCTTTGCACTTCAAGCCCGATGCCCCAGAGAATGATCGTGCAGGCAATCGCCGCTTGAAGAATTCCCACTGCAAAAAGCACGCTGAATTTGCTCATAAACCAGCCAAAGGCTGATTCGGGCCGGACAGCCGGCTCTTTCACATCGAAGACAACGGTAATCATCAATGCGCCGACGAATAAGCCGAGCGACAAGATATACGGGGTTAATCCTGTTCCGTAGTTGGAAACCGGATCGATTTTATCGCCTTTCACATCAACGGGGTCTGAGAACATATTGTAGTTTTCGTCTCCCGCTTGAATATCGCCGGTTTGATCGGCAGCGTCAGACAGCTTATCAAACAGCTCCCCGCTTCCGTCAGACAGCTTGCCAAGACCTTCATCAAGGGATTTAGCCCCTTCTGCAAGTTTGGAAGAACCGTCTTTCAGTTTATCGGCCGCGCTTTGCAGATCGCCGAACTTTCCGACTAACGTCTGGCTGCCTTCGGCGATTTTGGATGATCCGCTTTTCGCTTCTGCGAATTTTTCGTTGTAAGCACCCAAACCGTTTGTCAGCGCATCAAGCCCTTGCTGAATCTTCTGCGATCCTTTATAAAGTTTATTCACATCCGAAGGGACTCGCTTCAATTCCTCAAGCTTCTGTTTCAGCCCGGATAAATCGGGAAGTTCGCTGACATCGGGAATTTGCGCTTTCAACTTGTCAAACTCAGGGAGTTTCACCGTTCCCATTTTTTCATCGACTTGTTTCATAAGCGCGGCTTTCTGTTCTTGTGTCAGCATGTTGCTGGATTCAATAATTTGTTTGACTTCGCTGTGCTGGTTTTTCAATGCCGCTTCAAGCTCATCAATATTTTTCGAAATCTGGCTGATTTCTTTTTTCGCTTTTTCGGCATTTGAAAGCGCCGTTTCGAGCTGCTGAATTTTTTCATTTGAAATCGCTTCTTCGAGTTTGCTTATCTTCTGCGCTTTTTCATTCATCTGCTCCAATCCCGCCACAATCTGAGGCATGCCTTGTTGGAGCTGTTGAGCACCGCTGTGCAGCTGGCCGCTTTTTTCCAAAAATTGTGCAAGCCCGGAATCAAGCTCATGAATTTTGTCGTTCAGCGTATTGAATGCCGCGCCGAACTTCTCCATTCCGTCTTTGTTGAACTGAATTTGGCTTTTCGCGAGCTTTTCAAGGTTCTTTTTCAGCTTTTCGCTTCCTTCTTTCGCATCTTTCAGTCCTTTATCCAGCTTTCCGGCTCCTTCGCTTGCTTCACCGAGACCTTTTGCAATTTTGCCGAAATTGTCAAAGATGACTTCAGCATATTGCTCCGTGATTTCAGAGCCGACTGAATGCTGAAGCTGTTCAATCGCTTTATCGCTGATCTGGGCGCCGACATAGTTTCGTCCGGCGTTTGTATGATAAATCAGATTCAGCTTTTTCGGATGTTTATCCATAACCGTGCTGGCATCCTTCGAAAAGTTTTCAGGGATTTCTACAACCATGTAGTATTCCTCATTTTGCAAGCCTCTCATTGCTTTTTCCTTCGTCGTAAAATGCCAGTCGAATTTATCGTTTTCTTTCAGTTCTTTGACAAGGTCGTCGCCGATATGAAGGTCTTTTCCTTCATATGTCGTCCCCTTGTCGGAATTCACAACCGCCACAGGGAGCTGATCGACGTTTCCGTATGGGTCCCAGTAAGCCGCCAAAAATATGCTGCTGTAAATCAGCGGTATAAAGAGAACCCCGATCACGGATATCAGTAGTTTTTTATTGGTTATCAGTTCTCTCCACTGGTTTTTGAAAACATTCATGTTGATACGCCTCCTAGTAAGTAGCCGCTCTCCTTACGCGACTAAGCACCCCTTTAAACAAAGAAAGGATAATCTAACGAGATAATCCTTTTAAAATATACATTTTCAGCATCTCTGCCAACTCTTCATCTTTCAGCGGTTCATGGTTTTTTTCCCAGTCAAAGATGAGCGCGATGTAAAGCTTGAAGATGACAAACGCGTTCAGCTCTGGGTCACACGGTCTAATATCGTCATTTTTAATTGCTTCTTTAATTTTTCTCTTAATATAGCCGATGACCATGCGTTCCAGCTTTTCAATCACCTCGCGGGCCGCCGGTGTGCCGAGCTCCGCGCCTTCCTGAAAGATCTTAATGGTCAGCTGGTGCCTCTTTCTGTACTCCAATATCGCCATCATCGCGCGATGGGCATTTTCGTGAAAAGGCAGATCAGGGTCAATCGCTTGATCAGCCGTTTGCTTCATTTCAATCAGAAGCGAAGAAAAAATGTCATCGAACAGTTCCTCTTTATTCTTGAAAAAGGTATAGATCGTACCCTTGCCGACATTGGCAAGCTTCGCCACCAGATCCATCGTCGTCGCTTTGTAGCCGAATTGTGTAAACGATTTTGTCGCCGCTTCTAAAATCAGTGCTTTTCGATCTTTGCTCACGGTTTCTCACCCCGGAATTGACTATTTGAACATTTTGGTCAGTAAGTACAAAAAGTAATGTAACACATATAAATGTAAAATGCAAAGATTAAATGTTATCTTTTCCATAAACAAACTTTAAAATGATGAAAGCTGTAAAAAGAGTGAAAATAAAAAAAGCCGCCGAATGGTTTCGGTCAGCTTTTTTTGCTCTTCTTTATTCGAAAAGGTGCGAGAGTACATCGGCGACGGCCTGCTTGCCTTGGTCGATGCAATCAGGGATGCCGACCCCTTCAAATGAGGCCCCCGTAATGAAAACACCCGGATAGGACGCTTCCAAGCCTTCCCTGATTTCTTTAATTCTTTTCTTATGGCCGACATGGTATTGCGGCATCGCTTCATGCCATCTTGTGATGCAGGTCATTTCCGGTTCGCCGTCGATCTTCATAATCCGTTTTAAATCGTCGAGGACGATTTTCACCATTTCGTTATCAGACTGTTCGACAACGGACTCATCGCCGGCTTTCCCTACATAAGCCCTTAGCAGGACTTTTCCTTCAGGCGTTGTGCTCGGCCATTTTTTGTTTGTCCAGGTACACGCCGTAATGGAAAAATCGCTGTTTCTTGAAATGACAAAGCCCGTGCCTTGATGCTCCATTTGGACGGCTTCTTCCGGAAATCCGAGCGCCACATTGGCGACAGATGTTGACACCATATCCTCTAAACCCTTCAGCCAATCCTCTTTTTGAAACATCGCGGCAGCTGCTTTATGAGGAGCGGTGACCACGGCCGAATCGGCGTGAAGCACCTTGCCGTTGTCAAGCTTCATGCTGTAAGCCGAGCCCGCACGCTCAATGCTGACGACCTTTGTGCCTTTATAAACCTTTGTGATGCCGAGCTGCTTTTCCAATTCTTCAACTATCGTCTGCAGGCCGGTTTTCACCGTCTGGAACTGGCCTTTCTTTTTGTTTGCAGGCTTTCCGACGCTCTGGGCGCCGCGCGATTTTTTCATCCCGATGATCAAGCTTCTGTACTTCTGCTCTGTCTGATAGAACTGCGGGAAAGTCGACATCAGACTGAGACGGTCGATGTCCCCGGCATAAATGCCTGACAAAAGCGGTTCGATCAGGTTCTCCACCACTTCACCGCCGACGCGCCTTCTGAAAAATTCTCCGAGCGATTGGTCTTCCTGCGGCTTGCTTGCTGGAAGCACCAAATCCATTCCGGCTCTCAACTTCCCCGGCAAGGAAAACAAGCCGGTTGTCAGAAAAGGACCGATTTTTGTCGGCACCCCCATCACGGCTCCTTCCGGAATCGGATAGAGCGTTTCGCTGACAAGCACATAAGACTGGCCAGTCGCATTGTTCACAAGCAAATGCTCCAGTCCGAGATCCTTCACGAGCTGAGGTGCGCTTTGTTTCCGTTCCAAAAATGAATCCGGACCCCGTTCAATCACATAGCCGTCTTTGTGTACCGTCTGCATCTTTCCGCCCAGTCTCGGGCTTGCTTCAACAAGCGTGACTTCGGCCGGGAGATCATTCTTTTTGATTTCCTTCTCCAAGTAGAAGGCGGCGGCCAACCCGGTAATACCGCCGCCGATGATGACAATCTGCCTGCGTTCTCCACTCATTTACAATCGCCTTCTTTACTGTTCTTTCTCCAATTGTTTTAATACAACATCCGCTAAAGCATCGATAAACTCATGTTTAGCGTTAGGCATTTCAGGTCTGTAATAGCTTGCTCCGATATCGTCCGTGACGACTTTGCACTCATAGTCATTGTCATAAAGGACTTCCAAATGGTCGGCTACAAAGCCGACGGGAGCATAAACAAAAGCGCTGTACCCTTTTTGCTCTGACAAGTCGCGCGTCAAATCCTGAACATCCGGTCCCAGCCACGGATCAGGGGTGTTTCCTTCGCTTTGCCAGCCGACGGCGTAATCTTTTACTCCCGCCGCTTCGGCAATCAGCTTCGCTGATTCTTTAAGCTGTTCAGGATACGGATCACCCATTTCGACGATTTTTTCGGGAAGGCTGTGCGCCGATACAATCAAGACGGCGTTTTCCCTCTCTTCCGAAGGCATTTCGTCATAGATTTTTCTCACCTGATCCGCCCAATAAGCGATAAATTTCGGCTCATCATACCAGCTGTTGATCGATGTGATCGACAATTCGCCGAGCTTTTCAGCCTCGTCTTTCGCCCGCTTGTTGTACGACTGTACGCTAAAGGTGGAGAAATGGGGCGCGAGCACGATGCTGACGGCTTCTGTAATCCCGTCTTTATGCATCTCCCGAACGGCATCCTCAATGAAAGGTTCGATATGTTTGAGACCGATATATGCCTTGAACACCACATCATCCTGAAGCTCGTTTAAGCGTTTTTCCAGCTGCTTCGTCTGCTCCTGCGTGATCTTTGCAAGCGGAGAAATTCCTCCGATCGCCTTATAGCGGTCTTTTAAGTCCTGAAGCATGTCAGGCTCAGGCTTTCTGCCTCTTCTGATATGTGTATAATAACGTTCAATGTCTTCCTCTTTGTACGGCGTCCCATATGCCATGACAAGAAGCCCCATTTTCTTTTTACCCAACGTGAACACCTCTTTAAAGATCATGATCTATACGTATTTTGACAGTTTATATTGAAAAGACCAACTGAAATGCTCATGTGATCAGGCTCGATTTTTTTGAGGCGGAATACTCATGAACAAATGCCGTCAATTTTTTCAGTGTGTCGGGACTCACTTCTGGAAAGATCCCGTGTCCGAGGTTGAAAATAAACCGGTCCGTCTGCATGCCCTGATCGAGAATGGCTTTCGTCCTTTCTTCGATGACTTCCCACGGGGCAAGCAGGATCGAAGGATCCAAATTTCCCTGGAGCGTTTTTGTCAGCCCTTTATCCCTGGCTTCCTGTACGCTCATCCGCCAATCCAGCCCGACGACGTCGAGGTCAAGATCGTGCCATTCAGTCGCGAGGTGGCTTGCGCCGACCCCGAACATAATCAGCGGCACGTCTTCTTTTTTCAACTCTTTGAAAAGAACGTCCATCGTCGGTTTGATGTAGCGGCAGTAATCACCGGCGTTCAGCGCGCCGACCCAGGAATCGAACACCTGGATGGCTTTGGCGCCGGCGCGGATTTGAGCTTTGACGTATACAGCCGCCATCTTCCCGAGCTTTTTCATCAAAAGATCCCATGCAGCAGGCTGGCTGTACATAAACGCTTTTGTTTTATTGTAGTTTTTGGACGGGCCGCCTTCGATCATATAGCTGGCCAATGTAAAGGGCGCCCCTGTAAAACCGATCAGCGGAACGTTCAGCTGTTCTTCCGTCAACAGCCTGATCGTCTCCAGCACATATGGAATATGCTCTTGCGGATCGAGTTCGCCGAGTTTTTCAACATCTGCGAGAGATGTAATCGGCTGATCGATGACAGGGCCGATCCCGTTTTTAATTTCGACGTCAACGCCAATACCTGGAAGCGGTGTCATTATGTCTTTATAAAGTATCGCCGCATCGACATCGTACTGTTCGACGGGCAGCCTTGTCACATAAGCGCACAATTCGGGCTGATGCGTAATTTCAAACAGACCGTACTTTTCCTTGAGCGCTCTGTACTCAGGCTGTGATCTTCCGGCCTGCCTCATGTACCATACCGGTACATGGGCGGCCTTTTCTCCTCGGCATGCTTTTAAGAATGTGTCATTAAAAGCCTTGTCGTTTTTCATCATGATATCCACCTTTCAAGCTGCAACCATACGTTCGCAAAATTACTCCTTCCAATATACCGTTTTTTTATTGAACGGTATACTCATGAGACTTATTGTTCAAGAAATTGATGAATTTCGGGTATCTAATGACCCGAAGGAAACACTTTCGGTTCAACATAATCAGTCCCTTTTCCCTCTGTTTTCGTCTGCGGATTGTATGGAACAATTTTGTAGGAAGCATCGGAAAAGATGTTTGCATAAGGGATTGAAAAGCTTCCTTTTCCCTTAACCGTATCAATCAGCGTTTCTTTTCCGTTTTTCCTTTCATATATTCGGTATTCAACCCTTTTATCCTCTTGTTCATGCCATTTTAATGACACCGTAATCAGCCCCATCGGCGTAAAGGAATAGTCTGCTTTAACGCTTTCCAGGTCTTCGAGGCGTATCGGCCTGTCCAGATCTTTTACCCCTTCAGGCGCCTTAAACCGTTCAGGCTTATGGTTGGTGCGTTTTAAAATGTCTTTAAACAGCCTTGTCGGATAAGCGCTGCCGCCTTTTAAATAATGGGACTCATCCGTTTTATCGTATCCCATCCAGACAGCTCCCGTCACTTCGGGCGTATACCCCGCAAACCAGGCGTCTTTAGTTCCGCCCTCTTTTCCGGTATACGTGGTCGAACCCGTTTTTCCTGCAATCTCCCCGGAAAAATCACCGGCCTTTCCCGTTCCGCTTTTCACGACCTCCTCCAGCATCCGCGTCATGTTCCACGCTGTTTGTTTGCTGAAAACCTTTTCCGATTTTTCCTCGTGGCGGAACATGACATCCCCGTTTTCATCGGTGATTTTTTTAATAAAAAACGGCTCGGTGTATTGTCCTGAATTTGCGAATGTCCGGTATGCCCCGGCAAGCTCGAGCGGCGACACCCCTTTTTCCAGACCGCCTAGCCCCAATGCCAGCCCTTCATCCGGCACGTTCATGCCCATACGGCTGAGATAAGGCTTCACCGTTTCGATTCCGATCTCATTTAACGTCCATACAGCAGGCGCGTTTTTGCTGTATGTCAGCGCATCCACCATCGAGACCTTGCCCGCGTATTGGCCGTCATAGTTTTTAGGCGAGTAGCCGCCGTATGACAGCTGTTTATCCTCGAGCATCGAATACGGCTTGAACAGCTTTTCTTCAAGAGCGGGGCCGTATACGGCAAGCGGTTTAAACGTCGAACCCGGCTGGCGCTGGGCGGTGGCCCTGTTATAGCCTTTTGGAGCATATTCCCGTCCCCCGAGAGCGGCTACTACGCCGCCTGTCCTGTTATCGATAAAAACGGCGCTCCCTTCAGCTTTGTTGTCTGTGCCGGGAAAATAGCCGTCCTGCTTCATCAGCGTGTAGGCCGCTTTTTGAATCGAAACATCGAGCGGAACACTGATCGTGTATCCGCCTTGGAGAAGCTGTTCGCTCGATATCGAATATTTGTCTTCCGCTTCTTTCATGACAAGATCAATATAGCTGTCAAGCCACGGATTTTTTGATTTTTCTTTCACATGGAGCCCCAATGTGCTGCCTTGGGCCCTGACGGTTTCCTTTGAGCTGATATATCCCTGCTCGTTCATCATGCCGAGAATGACATTGCGCCGCTCCCGGCTTTTTTCCGGATTGAGAATGGGCGAATACGTTGAAGGCGCTTTAGGAATGGAAGCCAGCACCGCTCCCTCACTGACCGTCAAGTCTTTCACATCTTTGTTAAAAAAGTAGTTTGCCGCCGCCTGGATTCCATAGACGCCGTGCCCGAAATATAGCTGGTTCAAATACATTTCCAAAAGCTTGTCTTTGCTGTAATCCCGCTCCAAATTGATAGCGATAATGACTTCTTTCGTTTTTCTTAAAAACGTTTTGTCATTTGTCAAAAAAGTGTTTTTTGCGAGCTGCTGGGTGATCGTGCTTCCCCCTTCCACTTTTCCTCCTGCTAATATATCTTTATAGACCGCACGGCTAACCGATTTAAAATCGATGCCGTGGTGCTCATAAAAGCGCTTGTCTTCAACCGCGATAAAGGCATTTTTTACATTGTCCGGCACCTCGGCAATTGAAACAGGCCTTCTGTTTTCGGTATAGAGGCTTGCGACTTCTTCTCCATTATGGTCGACGATTTTAGAAGAAGCATGGAAAATCAGTTTCTTTTCATCAATCACATAATCCCCCAGGAACAAAATCGTAATATATCCGATTAACGATAAAAGGAATATCGCCGCTGTAATGATGATTGGAATGAAAAATCTCTTTCTCATATGGTCACCTCATTCCTTTCTATAGCTAGTATGGGAATTTTTTCTTCAAATTATGTTGCAGCATTTATAGCGGGTAATGGATAGAATTTTAAATCGTCCTTTTGTTATACTATCAAAAAAGGGGTGATAAAATTGAATTTTTACATTACATACGGAACTGTCGATTTTTTAAAAAAGCTCGCCAAACAGCACGGTCTTGAAAACATGTTATTTATGAAAAGCCACGATTCCGCCATTCTCTTTCACGAAACCGACGGAGAAAGCGTCTTTCATTCTCCTCACCGCTACGAAATCATCGATCAGTCGGGATCTTTGGAACATTCCGGATTCACCGTCCTCAACAACATCCCTGTCACACCGGAAGGAAGGCCGCTTTTCGAAGCCCGTTTTAAAAACAGAGCCGGAAAAATCGAAAATCAGCCCGGCTTTAAAGCCCTCAGGGTGCTGAGGCCGAAAGACAGCGATACGTATATCGTATTGACACTGTGGGACAGAGAACAGTCATTTCAAGACTGGAAAAACTCCAAGTCGTTCAGCGAAGCCCACCAAAAGAAGGAATCTTCCGCAGGAATCAACCAAGGCGGAACGATTTTTTCCCGCCCATCCTATATTTCTTCGTATCATTCTGTCGAATAACTGCCTTTTAGGCAGTTTTTTTATTTCCGAGGAAATGAGCCCTTCCTTCACACTCTGACAGCCCAGGAATACGCTGTATGAGGTTATGTTTAAAGGGGGGATCGGAAAATGGAAATTGAATTAACGTCCGTTCACTTTTTATATTTGGGCTTTATTGCAGCTATTCTCGCATTTATGCTACTTCGTCTTGATACCACCTTTATATCGCTTGTCGGGATTTTTTTCATCTCATTAGCCGCGACCCATTCAGTCATGGCGTCTGTGATGGGCATGTTTAACAGCTTAATCTACGCCGCCGGGGAACTTCTTCCGACTATTTTCATCATCTGCTTTACCGTTTCGATGAGTGAGCTACTGGTAAAGACCGGCGTCAATGAAGCAATGGTCACTCCGATCGCCAAATGGATGAAAGGCCCTGTCTTGGCCTACTGGATCACCGGAGCTTTAATGTTTATCATTTCTTCATTTTTTTGGCCCTCCCCGGCTGTCGCATTGGTCGGCGCCGTCCTCCTGCCCGCCGCGCTGAAAGCCGGCCTCTCCCCGATGGCGGTAGCGTGCGCCATGAATTTATTCGGCCACGGTTTCGCTTTATCAGGCGATTACATCATCCAGGCAGCGCCTAAATTGACCGGAGATGCAGCCGGGCTGCCCGTTGCGGAAGTGATGTCTGCAAGCGTTCCGCTCGTCTTGATCATGGGCTTTTCGACAACGGGGGCAGCCTTTTTGATGCTCCGGAAAGAGAAAGGCAATAGAGCAGCGGCCAGTAAGCAGCTGCAAAGCGAGCCTGAGTGGCTTCTTCCCCAGACCTCCAGAAAATGGCTCGCGCTGTTGATTCCGGTCATTTTTTTAGGAGATATCGCCGCGATGCTGATATTGGAACTGCAGGGGGACGAAGCGACGGCGCTTGTCGGAGGAACGGCAGTCTTCGTCATGATTCTCATTCATTTTATCGTCCACAAACACCGGCGTCTTGAGAAAATCACCGGCTATTTCATTAGCGGATTTCAGTTTGGCTTTAAAGTGTTTGCCCCCGTCATTCCAATCGCCGCCTTTTTTTACTTGGGCGATGCGGGTTTTGAAAAAGTACTGACAGCAGAGATTCCCGGTTTTTCTAATAGGATCGTGCAGGACCTCGGCTCGGCCTTTGCCCACAGCGTTCCGCTCTCTCCGGAAATCGCCGCTGTTGCGCTCACTGTCACAGGAGCGGTGACCGGTCTTGACGGATCCGGATTTTCGGGGATTTCTCTCGCAGGATCAGCCGCTTCGATGTTTGCTGCGGCGGTTGACAGCAATCCAGCCGTTCTGACTGCGCTCGGCCAAATCTCAGCCATTTGGGTCGGCGGCGGTACGCTTGTGCCATGGGCGCTCATTCCAGTTGCAGCGATTTGCAAAGTTGACCCGTTCGATCTTGCCAGAAAAAACTTTATTCCTGTAGCTGCCGGATTAACCGTCACAACGATTGCCGCCATTTTTCTTCTATAAATACGGGACAGCAAGGTTGAACAGCGGCTCCAATTGTCATAAAATTATAAAAACTTACCATTCCTAAAAGGAGGAATTTTTTTGAGCGCATCCGGATTTGTCCGACAAATCAATAACCAGCTTGATGCCCACTACGATGAAATGGTCAAATTGAGGCGCCATTTTCATCAGCACCCGGAGCTTTCTTTTCAAGAAAAGAAAACAGCCGCATTTATCGCCTCTTACTATGAAGCGCTCGGTATTCCTATCCGCACCAACGTAGGCGGAGGCGGAGTTCTCGCCTACATCGAAGGCGGATCTCCCGGCCCCGTCATTGCGCTTCGAGCCGATTTTGACGCGCTGCCCATTCATGATGAAAAAGACGCGCCTTACCGATCGACTGTGCCGGGAGTCATGCATGCCTGCGGACACGACGGGCACACGGCAACCCTGCTTGTCCTCGCTAAAGTTTTGAATGAGCACGCGGACCGTTTAAAAGGAAAGATCGTCTTCATTCATCAGCATGCCGAGGAGTATTCGCCGGGCGGAGCCAGGCCGATGATTGAAGACGGCTGCCTTGACGGGGTTGACGTGATTTTCGGGACCCATTTGTGGGCTACAGAGCCGACGGGAACAGTTCAATACCGGACAGGACCGATCATGGCCGCTGCAGACCGTTTTACGATTACGATTAAAGGCAAAGGGGGGCATGGCGCACAGCCTCATAAAACAAAAGACGCCGTGCTGATCGGATCGCAGATCGTCACTTCCCTCCAGCAGATTGTCAGCCGCAGGCTTGATCCGACTCAGCCGGCTGTCATTTCGACAGGTTCATTTGTTGCCGACAACTCCTTTAATGTAATCGCTGATAAAGCCGTTTTAATCGGAACGGCGCGTTCCTTCAATGAAGAAATCCGCACCTTGATTGAAAACGAAATTGAACAGGTTGCAAAAGGTATATGCGGCATGCATGGCGCTGACTGCGACTATTCCTTCGAAAGGGGCTATCCGCCTGTCTGCAACCACCCGGAAGAAACGTCTTTTCTCGCAAAAATCGCCAAACAGACGGAAGGCGTTGAAAAAGTTGAAGAAAGCGGCATGCAAATGGGCGGGGAAGATTTCGCTTACTACTTGCAGCACGTCAAAGGGACATTTTTCTTCACAGGCGCCCGTCCTGAAGATCCGGAGGCGGTGTTTCCCCATCACCATCCGAAGTTTGATATCGATGAAAAAGCGATGCTGATCGCAGCCAAAGTGCTGGCAAATGCCGCGGTCTCCTATCAGGAGAAAGAGCAGGCGGTCCGCGAAACGCCTGCAATGGAACAACCGAAATAGCATAAAAAACAGCCGGATCATCAATATCCGGCTGTCTCATGAATCAATCTCAGATGGAAAACGTGCCTCGCTGTTTCCCCAAGGTGCCCAAGCAGCTTATAGTTAGCCGTTCCGCCTACGACCGCGCCGAAGCCGGGCACAAGCTGAAGCAGCTTTACAAGATCGAGATAGTCCCGGTACTCCTGCTGAAAAGCCTGCCAATCGATTTCGCGCTTTTCGGTATCCCAATGTTCGATCATGCGGAAAATTTCTTTTCGGTGCGCTTCTCCGGAAAAGGCGAGCTGAAAAATATACAGAAGAAACATCCGTTCTTCTTTCTCCTTAATATCGTATCCGTAAATCGACGCCAATTCAAACAGGCATTTCATTTTAATGCCGAGCAAGAGCGGAAAGTCCGCCAGTCCGAGAAAAATCCCGCCCGCGCCTGTTCCGATCCCTTCAACAGCAGCCGCCTTTTGATATTGAGCGATTGTCTTCTGAGCCAGCTCATCTTTTTCCCTTAGCGAAAGCGTGCCTGTTTTCTTGTCAAAAGTCGTTAAATTTGAGCCGAGCAAAGTAGCCTCGACCATCTTTTTAATGCTTTCTGTTATCGCCTTGTGAACTTTGGCGGGAATGCGGGCGTTAATTTTCGACTGTACCCCTTTCGACATCCGCTCAGCCATCGACGGCTTTCTGAGAAACTTCATTTTCCAGCGGGTCGCTTCCTCCAAATATAGCTGGTTTTCATTCATGCGCCACTCACCTCTTCTTTCATCATACTTGCGGAAAAAGAAAAGGATTCATCTATCTCTTGGCACTTTTCTTCAATCTGCTGCTGAAATAAGGCTTCAAAATCACAAATATAAGCAGCGCGGATCCGGCCAGTCCGGCGAGCATCCCGGTCCACTGCATCATGGCTCCGGCAGCGGCAGACAAAACAAGCGCCTGGACGCTCAGAACGATGTGAAGCAGGCCGAAAAAGCTCTTCCGTTTTTCTTCTGCTTTGACGGGATAAAGCTCCTGCAGTGGCAGGTGTGAAAAATGATCAAACAGCGGCGTCAGCTGAATTCCTGTAATGAATACGGTGAAGACGATGAGCGCGGCCGATACCCACTCATATGCCGAAAAATAAGCGATGATGATGCCAAAAATCACGGTCAGCCTGACGACGATGCCGAAATAGTCGTTTGATCTGATAAATGCCCTTCCGTACATATATGTAAATGTCCGGCTCTGTTCATACGGAATAAACCGGAGCATCCAATCGAGATATGCTCTTCTTTTCGCCTGTTTTCTAAGGTGGGGAACGTCCGTGAATAAGTTCGCAATTCTGTAGAACCGCTGCTTTCTTCTGATTTCGTCTTCAATATGCAGTTCCCATTTAAACGATTTTTTCTTATCGATCACCTTAAAATACACATACAGTGCGGCCATGATCAGGTAGACAGCTGCGGCAAATGCGTATGAAGACTCTAAAGCGAAATAGATCCCGATCGTGTTGAGAAGCAGTCTGACAAACCGGTCGGTAACCCTCATGTTTTTTTCGCCGAAAAACGTCATCCGCCATTGCATAGCCGTGTTCCATCCTTTTAAGACGAGCAGTTGAATCAGCAAGACGAGGTACGCGGAAAACCCCTTGCCGCTTGCTTCAAAATACAGCGGCGCCAAAGCGAGGGCCGCGGCGGCCAGAGGAAACAGCTGCGTCAAAAAACTAAACCGGAAAGCCTGCTGAAAATACGGCCCCATCTTTGCTTCAAGCGGCAGCAAAAAGACAAGGTCAGCTTCTTTAATCAGCGTGCGGACGTACGAGCCTGTCAAAATGAGCGAAAAGATGACGGCCATCACCCAATAGGCTGGAAAACCTTCGGGCATCTCTTTCAGCCATTTGCTGTACCAGCTCGCAGCTCCAGCGAGGAAAAAAATCATGACGATGACAAGGTGGTCATTCAGCATGTATTTCAAATATGATCTTGTTTCTTTGACATACTCCTCAATTCTTGTCTTCCAAATCCCCAGAATGCTATTCATAGCTCTCTTCCTTCGTCAGTTCAAGATACAGGTCATCGAGGCTCGCTTCTTCCATCGAAAACTGTTCTCTGAGCTCTTCAAGCGTTCCTTTCGCCCGCACTTCGCCGTTATGGAGAATGATGAAGGAGTCGCAATATCGCTCTGCCGTTGCCAAAATATGCGTCGACATCAAAACGGCCGAGCCGTTTTTCTTCGCTTCATTCATCCGCTCGAGAAGGGCATTGATCGCCAGCGGATCAAGACCGAGAAACGGTTCGTCTATAATGTACAGGTCAGGTTCGACAAGGAAAGCGCACATGATCATAACCTTCTGCTTCATTCCTTTTGAAAAATGGGCCGGGAACCATTTCAGACGCTTCTCCATTCTGAATTCCTTCAAAAGCGGCGGCAGCCTTTTCTCGAACGTTTCCTTCGAAAGCCCGTACGCCATCGCAGTCAGCTCCAAATGCTCCTTCAATGTCAGCTCTTCATATAAAATCGGCGTTTCCGGAATAAACGTAAATTGGGAACGGTAGCTTTCCGGATCGTCCATGAACGTTTTGCCGTTCAATTCAACAGATCCTTTGTGCGGTTCCATTAAGCCGATGATATGCCGGATCGTCGTGCTTTTCCCCGCTCCGTTCAAACCGATCAGCCCGACGATCTGCTCCCGTTCAATCGCAAATGAAACATCGCGCAGCACCGGGTTTCTTGTATACCCTCCAGTTAACTCTTTAACAGTCAGTAGTGACATACGTTCGTTCCTTTCCTGCATTTTTCTTAATAGTACCAAAAACAAGAATGTATTTGAAACGTTTTCCCTCCCGCTTTTCGGCCGTAAAAATAAAACGAATAATCGAAAGCGCCTTAGGACATTCTAATTCTTGAAGAAGGGAAAGCTTATCAACTCTGGCGAATGAGGTGTTTGTCAAAGACAAAATCCGGCAAGAGTCCTGAGTATGAAACATGTCAAGCTTAGAAATTTCTTTCATCCACTGAATTGAGAAAGCACCTGCTTTATTTGACGTCTTCGTCATATAAAAAAGGTGTGACGATCAAATGAGGTGTTTGTCGCAGGAAATGTATAGGCGTTACAAGTCTTCATTTTGACGAAAAATGGGGTGCTTGCAAAAGGCAGTTAACGTTTCTTCATTAAAGCGTAACCTTCTTCAGGCAGGGTGAACGTTGGAGCCGTTCATCCTGTTTTTCGTGTTTCTGCGCAAATTGTGGTAATATGTTGCTTATACATAACCTTTCCCTAATGGAAAAAGGAGGAAAAGTATGAGCGACTGTATTTTCTGCAAAATCATAAACGGGGAAATCCCTTGTGCAAAGGTATTTGAAAATGAACATGTGCTGGCTTTTCTCGACATCAGCCAAGTCACAAAAGGACACACGCTTGTGATTCCAAAAGTTCATAAAACCAATATTTACGAAATGACACCTGAAGTTTCACGAGAGTTTTTTGAAGCGGTTCCGAAAATCGCGCAAGCCATCAAAGACGAATACGAGCCGATCGGCTTGAACCTTCTGAATAACAATGGCGAAAAAGCGGGACAGTCCGTCTTCCATTATCACATGCACATTATTCCCCGCTACGGCAAAGGAGACGGATTCGGAGCCGTCTGGAAAACCCATGCGGATGACTATTCACCGGAAGACTTGCAGAACATTGCAGCTTCCATCAACAAACACCTGTAATCGAGACGTTGTCCAAGGGCGTCGGCAGCTGCCGGCGCCCTTTTTTCGTTCAAAAAAACTCCACATTTATCAGATCGCCCGGCACGGCTAAATAGCCATTGCTCTATATTTCACACAATTCAAATTTTTTATGTATAACCGGAACCTTTTATGATAGGATTGTTTTATATTTTTATACACGAACAGGGAGCGATTGTGATGATACGTACAACGAACTTTAACGCAGGACCAGCAGCACTGCCTTTAGAAGTGCTTCAGAAGGCAAAAGACGAATTTCTTGATTTCAATGGTGCGGGGATGTCCGTGATGGAGCTGTCCCATCGCAGCAAAGAGTATGACGCCGTTCATCAAAAAGCGAAAGCTCTGTTAAAAGAACTGATGGACATACCTGATGATTATGAAGTCATGTTTCTGCAAGGCGGAGCAAGCCTTCAGTTTTCAATGATTCCGATGAACTTTCTCTCCAAAGACAAAACGGCCCACTTCATTATGACAGGCGCTTGGTCTGAAAAAGCGCTGGCCGAAGCAAAGCTCTTCGGAAACACATCGATCATCGCGTCCAGCAAAGAAGATACGTACAGCTATATTCCTGAAGTACCGGAGATTCCGGCAGACGGGGCCTACCTTCACCTGACTTCCAACAATACGATCTTTGGAACGCAGTGGCAAAAGTTCCCCGACGCTCCGATTCCGGTTGTCGCGGACATGTCCAGCGATATTTTAAGCAGAAAAATCGATGTTTCCCAATTTGACATCATCTATGCCGGCGCTCAGAAAAACCTCGGACCGTCAGGGGTGACCGTTGTCATCATGAAAAAAGACTGGCTCGGCAAGGAAAATGAGCAAGTTGCCAAAATTCTGAAGTACTCAACACATGCCAAAGCGGATTCGCTCTACAATACCCCTCCGACATTTGCGATTTATATGCTGTCTCTCGTGCTGGAGTGGCTCAAGGAAAAAGGAGGCCTCGATGCCATTGAGAAACGCAACCGCGAAAAGGCCGGAATTTTATACAATGCGATCGACGAAAGCGGCGGATTCTACCGCGGCCATGCGAGAGAAGACAGCCGCTCAAACATGAACGTCACCTTTACGCTCAAAAATGATGAGCTGACAGCATCATTCATCGCAAAGGCAAAGGAAGAAAAAATGTCAGGGCTTGGCGGACACCGTTCGGTCGGTGGCTGCCGCGCTTCGATTTACAATGCCGTATCAGTTGAAGACTGCGAAAAGCTGGCTGCCTTTATGAAGAAATTCCGCGAAGAAAACTGATGTTTATCCTGATGATGGAAGATGGCGAAAAAGGCTTCCCCATTCCTTCGAAAGTTTGATATACTACTAGAAAGCTTTCGCAATAAATGACGAGCATATTATTGGAAAGCGTAAAAAGAGCCTAGATGAGGAGAGAATAGACATGAAAACAAAAGAATTAGTGGCTATGGCCCTGTTTGTCGCCATTGGAGCGGCGCTGCACGCTGTGATTCCGCCTTTTTTCTACGGAATGAAGCCGGATATGATGCTGATCATGATGTTTATGGGAATCCTTTTGTTCCCTAGACTGCAAAATGTTCTCGTCATCGGAGCCGTGACAGGCGTCATTTCCGCGTTGACGACGGCTTTTCCCGGGGGACAGCTGCCCAACATCATCGACAAACCGCTAACAGCCTTGATGTTCTTCGGCGTATTTCTGCTTGTGAAAAAGCTGAACAGCAAAACGCTTGCTGCCGCCGGATTAACTGCTGCAGGAACCGTTCTTTCCGGAACGATTTTCCTCACGGCTGCACTGTTCATTGTCGGCCTGCCTGGAAATCAGGGATTCATCACCCTGTTCTCTGTTGTCGTTTTACCAGCTGCCGTGATCAACACGATCGCCATGGCGGTCATCTTTCCGATCGTGCAGTCGATCATGAAGCGTTCAAGGCTGATTGAACAAGTCAAATAAAACAAGAACCTCTTCTAGAAAAGGAATATCTTTTTTGGAAGAGGTTTTTTTCGTTTTGATGGTCAAAAAAAGGGGAATCCGCCCGATATTTTATATAAGAAGCTGAATAAAAAAAAGGAGCAGGAGCGCCAACCCTGCGCTTCCCGTGCAAAAAAGCGCTTTTTGTTTAAGAATGCGTTTCGGCGGATAAGATGCAGAATATCCGAGAAGCCTTAAATAATAAAAGGAGCCGGCGGTAAACACAGCGCTTATAATTGTCAAAACAATGATTATGACAGACAACCCTCTCCCTCCTTTTTAAAAAAGTATGCTAAAATAAAGCAAGCTATGCAGAAGTTTCTAAGAAGAGGAACGGTTTGCCCGGCTCGGACGCCAATATCTAATCATGAGAAGGCCGGCGCCTGCCAAGCCTGATCTTTAAAAATATAACCGGGGTGATTTACATGTCAAAAGGCCGATCTTTAGCAGCTGGACTGATTGTAGGCGGTGTTATCGGCGGTGTTGCAGCATTGCTGACCGCGCCGACTTCAGGAAAAAACTTGAGAGGACAGCTTAAAGCCAACTGCGGTAAATGGGAAGACACCGTCAAAAGGCTGAAAAACGACGGAATCGCATTAAAAGAGCAATTCGTCAAAACCGCCATAGAAGGCGCGGAAATCATTAAAGACGTCGGCAGCGAACTGCAAACGTCCATCCAGGAATGGCGCGAGGAAATCAAACCTCATCAGCAGGACTTAAAAAAGGAAATCGCTGAGATCGAAGAAAAGATAAAACAGCTGGAGAAAACCTTACAAAACTAATATACTCAGCGAAAAAAATAAACCTTAAAAAAGGGGTGTGAATGGAAAATTTTCACGCTCCTTTTTTAGGTAAAATCCTGATTTCACACCGTAAAACTGGATTTTTTAAAAAATTCGTAAATTTACATCTTTATTAATCTTTATTTTATTGGCATAATAGAAATTATAAGATAAAGAGAAGCAGGTGAAGTGAATGAATCGAGCGGAAGAGCCCTATACGGTGAAAGAAGCCCTTTTATTCAGTCAAAGAATGGCACAGCTTAGCAAGGCGCTTTGGAAGTCGATAGAAAAGGATTGGCAGCAGTGGATTAAACCTTATGATCTGAACATTAACGAGCACCATATTTTGTGGATCGCCTACCAGCTGAACGGAGCATCCATTTCAGAAATCGCCAAGTTCGGCGTCATGCACGTATCCACAGCGTTTAATTTTTCAAAAAAGCTTGAGGAAAGAGGTTACCTGGAGTTTTCCAAAAAATTGAATGACAAACGCAACACTTACATTCAGCTGACTCCGAAAGGTGAAGAAGTTTTCCTTAAAATCCTCGAGTCTTACGATCCGACCCGGAACGCCGTCTTAAAAGGCGCTCAGCCCCTTCATCAGCTGTACGGGAAGTTTCCAGAAATCGTCGAGATGATGTCGATCATCCGCCATATTTACGGCGATGATTTCATGGAAATTTTCGAAAAATCGTTTTCAAACATCGAAAATGAATTTACGAGCGAAGAGGGCAAAATGAAGAAAAAACAAGAAGCAAAAGAAGCCGGGGAATCGATAGAGGTGGACAAACCGCTTGAGCCTCTTAAAAACTAAGCCAGATCGTACTGCCTGATAATGCTGATGAATTCGCTCATCAGCGGTTTGTAAAGACCTTGTCTGTGAAGGGCGAAAATCGTTTCGTGCACTTCAAGTTTTTCATTTAACTGTCCGGCAAAAAGCGTGAGGAGATGATCGAACATCACAAATCCTTGCGCTTTTTGTGCTTCAAGCTCCTTTGAGAGCTCTTCGCACAGCTTTTCCGTTTCCTTTGCTTCTTCCTCTGATAAGCCCTTTTCGATCAATATTTTATAGTACGGATACTCTTCCATATCCGCATTGTTCAATAACAGTTTGATGTAATATTCCAGCCGCTCGAGGCGTTGCTCCATTGAGTTCATATTTGTCTCTTCTCTCCCTTTCTCTTATTTTAGCCGATATTCCCTTCTGATGAAAGTTCAACACTGGAGATTTCTGATCCTTTTACACCCTTCTAAATTCTTTGGAAAATGACGAAATTTTTTTCGAAAAAGGGATTGATTTTTCTCATCCAGAGGAGTAAATTATTCTGAGGATTTCATATAACAGTTTGTTGAAACGGAAGGATGTCATTTATGAGTTGCTGGAAAACCATCAATCTCGTTAAAGATTATGGAGGCATGCGCATCGTGCTCACTGCCGTCAGTTTAATGATTTTATTTTTTATTCCCGAATATTTAGCGATGCAGCTTATTCATCCGCAAACTGTTCAGAGAGGCGATCATGCCCTTTTGTTTGCAGGACTTTTGGTTGCAGCTATAATCGCCCATAAAATTCTTCATATCTTGCCGATGATCAGCAAGAAAAAGTTAGAAAAAAAGATTTATTGGTTGAAAATGAGAACATGGAGAGAAATTCCGAAAAACATGATGCTTGTCTCTCTTCTCTGCCCTTTTTTGGTCATCACGCCTGTTTTGTTTTACGCGGGGGCGGCGATGCCGAGCTTTGCTCACTATTTCTGCATCATCTCAAGCATTCATTTCGGCTATTGTCTGCCTGATTTTCTGTTTGCCTGGAAACTGATCAAAGCGCCTAAAAACTGCTTTGTCGATCAGGAAGCCGACGATTTTGATATTTTAATACAAAAATAATCCAGCTGCTAGGCAGTTGGAAATTCCTTTTTTTCAGTCTATTTTCTATCTTTTTTAATAAATATTTGGTAATGTAGTATGGAGCAGAAACAGAGAGGGGGATCTCCTATCATCCTTTTTTATTTCATCTTGTTTGCGGTTTTTACTGTCTTCAACATAAACAAGCTTACAAACTCTTTATGCCTTGTCAGAGAGATTCCTGAAGAGCGGCAGGATAAGGTATTTAGAATGATTAATGTGCTGATCTTAATTTTATTGATCTCATCATTCATTGAGATTTCCTTTACGGTGTAAAGAAAAAGGATAGCTGCCGATCGTATTGATCCGGCAGCTATCCTTTTGTTTATTAGCATATCCAAGAAGCACCAATAATAATTAATAAGATGAACAGCACCACAAGCAGCGCAAAGCCGCCAGCGAAACCTCCTGCATAACCGTCGCCCATATTGACACCTCCTCTGCCCCAGTCGTTACATTAGTGTATGCACGAATGTCATGAAACGATTAGGCTATCGTCCAAAAGAAAAGAACCGCCTGAAAAAATGACGGTTCTTTTCTCATTTTCTAAGGTTTTAGTACAGATAAGCTGCACCAACGATGATTAATAAAATGAACAACACGACCAATAAAGCAAAACCGCTTGAGTATCCTCCGCTCATGTTATTGACCTCCTTTTCTTGATCAATATATTTGTATGAGCGGAAAGAAAATTTGACTAGACGGATGCCCCTCTGTTGAAAATCTTTTTACAGCATGTCAGAATATGATATGATACAATTCAAAGGAAAGTTTAAACTGTTATGATTAGGAGTGTTTGCATTTATGAAGAAGATTGCAATTGCGGCGATTACAGCGACAAGCGTGCTGGCTCTCAGCGCATGCAGCGGGGGAGATTCTGAGGTTGTTGCGGAAACAAAAGCTGGAAATATTACAAAAGAAGACCTTTATCAAACATTAAAAGACAATGCCGGAGCGGACGCACTGAACATGCTTGTTCAGCAAAAAGTACTCGATGATAAATACGATGTCTCCGACAAAGAAATCGACAAAAAGCTGAACGAGTACAAAAAATCAATGGGTGACCAGCTCAACCAGCTCATTGACCAAAAAGGCGAAGACTTCGTCAAAGAACAGATCAAATACGAACTTCTGATGCAAAAAGCCGCAAAGGATAACATAAAAGTAACCGATGATGACGTAAAAGAATATTATGACGGCCTGAAAGGCAAAATCCACTTAAGCCACATTCTTGTGAAAGAAAAGAAAACGGCTGAAGAAGTTGAGAAAAAGCTGAAAAAAGGCGAAAAATTCGAAGACCTTGCAAAAGAGTATTCAACTGACGGTACAGCCGAAAAAGGCGGCGACCTCGGCTGGGTCGGCAAAGACGATAACATGGACAAGGATTTCGTCAAAGCGGCATTTGCTTTGAAAACCGGCGAAATCAGCGGACCTGTGAAATCCCAATTCGGCTATCACATCATTAAAAAAGACGAAGAACGCGGCAAATATGAAGACATGAAAAAAGAGCTTAAAAAAGAAGTCCAAGAACAAAAGCAAAATGATCAAACTGAACTGCAATCCGTCATTGACAAACTTGTCAAAGATGCTGATTTAAAAGTAAAAGACAAAGAGTTGAAAAAACAAGTCGACCAGCGTCAAGCTCAGACAAGCAGCAGCAGCTGACGCCAAAAAAGCTGTCCTCCCCTCGTTGGGGTCGGACAGCTTTTTTTATGCGATGGAATGGCTGTCAGCCGATTTTTCATGCTGTTCTTGATCTTCATCCAGTGTACGCTTCATGCGCTTTGCTTTTTCTTTTTCCATCCGTTCGATATAAATGCGGCCTTCTTTTTCGATAAAAGCCTGGTCAATCTTTTCCTCTTCCTTTGCCGTCGTCATCAGCTTATAGGCGCTGAAAATAATGCCGACGATGCAAAGGTACACCCACCACGGAAACAGCAGCACGGCTTTTCCCCCTTTTTTGAATAAACTGTATACCAGACATTATGCAAAAGGGAGACAAGTTATGACGCTTATTTGTGAAAAACGGGCTTATAAAAGGAACGGTTATCCAATGCGAAGACCCGTTCGGTATATTCTCCCGGCTTAACCCGTTCGAGCGCTCTGTCCATCATATTGATCTTCGCGTCAAGGTTGTCGATATAGTGAAGAATTTCCGCTTCCTTGACCATCGGCGGCTTCGGACTGCCCCATTCGGGTTTGCCGTGATGGCTTAAAATCAAATGCTGAAGAATCAGCACTTCTTCTGAATCAATTTGAAGCTCTTCGGCGGCTTTTGCAATTTCTGTCACCATAATCGATATGTGCCCCAGCAGGTTCCCTTCGACAGTATATGTCGTGGACACCGGGCCGGATAGTTCTTTTACTTTTCCAAGGTCATGCAGAATGACGCCTGCGTATAAAAGGTCGCGATCGAGCGACGGATACAGGTCTGCGACCGATTTGGCCAGGTTCAGCATGGAAACAACATGGTACGCGAGACCTGACACGAACTCGTGGTGATTTTTCGTCGCAGCCGGATAATCAATGAATTCCTTGCCGTATTTTTTGACAAGATGCCTTGTGATTCGCTGTATATTCGGGTTTTTCATTTCAAAAATATATTGAGTGACCGCATCCATCATTTCGTTTTTGGGAATCGGTGCAGTTTCAAGAAAGTCATCGATTTTGACGTTTTCGTTCTCGCCTGCAGGTCTGATGTTTCTCAGCTTCAGCTGGTTCCGCCCGCGGTAATGATGAATGTCGCCGACCACTTTCACGATCGTCTGCGGGCCGTAGGTCACTTCGTCCTGCTGCTTGGCGTCCCACAGCTTTGCTTCTATATCTCCGGACTGATCCTGCAGCATCAGCGTTAAAAACGGTTTCCCGTTGCTTGCGATTCCTTTCGTTGACGATTTAATGAGCAAGTACAAATCCACCTGCTCGCCAACTTCGTGCAGCATGATACCTTTTGCCATGATAAAGCTCCCTCCGTTTTCCTACATAAAATCATTATAGCACACACTTTTATTTGTTAGTCATCTCCTTTCCTTCCACCTTTTTCATTCCGGAAGGCAGCAGAATCACATCTTCATCGCGGAAAGCTTCTCTTACATGTTCATGACACGTAAAATACAAGATTTGCTGATCTTCGCCTGAAAGCTTTTTTAAAATGTTCAGCACTTGTTTAAACCTCTCTTGGTCGAAGTGGACAAAGCTGTCATCCAGCTGGAACGGCAATTTGACATTCTTTTGATGGGAGAGGGCCAGAGCGAATCGGATCGCTAAATAGAGCTGTTCACAAGTCGCCTGAGACAGTTCGTGTGCGCAAAAAAGAGCTCCGTCTTTCCGCATGACCATCATGGAATCATCTGTTTCAGAAAAATAAATTTTTTCGTATTGTCCGGCAGTCAATGGGTTCAGTAATGTTTCAGCCGTCTGTAACAGCTTCGGAAGCCGAACCTTCTTATGTTCATCTATCTTGTTTTGGACCGCCTGCCGGATCAGCTTGACGGCTGCCCACTTTTTGGCCAATTCGGCGACCCGCTCTTTTTGCATCCCGGTCTGATAGGCAAGCTCCGATACCGCTCCTGATTCCTCAAGTCTGGCGAGCTCTGCATGGAAATTAGCCGCCGTCTGCCTTTCTTCTGTCAGCTGCTTTTCTATGCGCGCTCTTTTTTCCTGAGTCTCGGCCAGCTTTCCTTTCAGTTCTGCCAGAGAGTGGCCTGAGGCGAGCATAACGGCCTTCTCGTCCTGTCTGCCGAGCTCTCTTTTGAGCTGCCCGAGCCTAGCCGTTAGTTCTTTTCTGGCTTGATCGCGCTTCGCCAGTCCGACGAACATCTCACGGCCGTCCGCCCCTGCTTTTTGAAAGAGTTCGGCAATTTGAGATTGGAAGTATTCCACCTCTTTCGCCAGCTCTTTGATTTGTTCGGCCGCATGCTTTAAAGACACGTCTGCTTCCTGTTTTTGACGAAGTTTCTCTTTTTGGGACTCAAGCTCGCTTTTCAGCTGAAACACCTGCTCTTGGACGCTTCCGCCCGCAAGGCTGAGGGATGTGACAAGCTTTCTCAATCCCGCTTCAAAGGATGCTTTTTTAGCATGAAGGCGGCTCAGTTCCTTCTCGATATCCCGCTTTTTCAAAATTTCCTCTCTGAGTTCCTTAATCAAAGCGTACGCATCAGCTAAAAATGACGGGTCAATTGAAAGATTCAGCTCTTTTAAATAGCGCTCGGTCTTCTCCTGATACGGACGGATATCCTTTTCCCACTCTTCGAATTTTTGAATCGCTCTTTCATATTCCGCTTCTTTCTGTCTGAGCTCAGCTTGTTTGGCGATAAGGAGCTGCCGGGTTTGGTCGTCCTTCCACAGCTCCTCCCTTAAAGCGCTGTCGCTTACTCCGCCTTTTGAACCGCTGTGGTCAATATCATCCAGCTGTTTTTGAATAAAAGCCGCCGCCGCGGAAGGCTCAGGCTTTTTTAAAATAAAAGCGGCAAATATCAGCAAAATCGGCGCGAGCAAAGCGCCCGGGAACCACTCCTTGAAAAAGAGCGCCGCAAAAGCTGCCGCAAAAGCAGCGCAAAGCGCTCCCGCAAAAGCGGTCCTTCTTCTTTTCATCCGAACTTTTTGTTCTTGCTTCAGATAGGACAGCTGAAGGATCAGCTCTTCCCGCCTTCCGGCATGACCGCCGGCGGACGCAAGGCGGCCAAGGGTTTCTTCCTTTTGTTTTCGGACATCATCGGGCATCACTTCATTGCTGAGAGCGGCATGGGCCTGTTCCGCTTCCTCCAGATCAGCCCTCGCCTGCTCAAACCGCTCGTCGAGCGACCGCTTCAGTTCGCGCAGCTCTATGTATGCCTGAACGGTTTCCTGCAGTTTCCACTCGTATTCATACGTGGTGTCCGCATTGAGGATATCGTATTCCTCGATTTGCAGGCGGTCAAGCCCCGCTTGAACCCGTCCGTTTATCTGGTGAAGCTGTTCAGTCAAAGACGCGATTTTTTCGGTATACGACTGGTAAAACGGATACGCCGTTAAAAGCTCTTCCGCTTCGGCTTCGTGCTCGAGGAAGTCTTCAGCCGGTGCAAAAGCGGCGGCGCGCTGTTCCAAACCGCGCTTTTTTTCTTCCAGCGCCTTCAGCTGAGCCGCTTTTGGATGCAGGTGGGATTCGAGCTTTTCGAGCTCGAAAAGTCCGCCTTCGGGGAAACGGCTTTCTTCTGAGCCGCCGAGGGATGCGAGCTGCTCTTTTAGCTGGCGCATTTCCGCGGCCGCCGGCAGAATCTCAATGGCCTGCTCGATTTGTAAGACGAGATGCTCAAGATCTTTGAGCAGTTGTCCGCTTTCCTTTATCGACGCCTCAGCGCCTTTTTTTTCGTTTAAGAGACGGTAATAGCCGCCTTCCCGCGCTTTCGCCTTTTTCAAATCTTCAGAAAGCCTTTTTAACCGATCAAGCTCCTGGTTCAGCTCCGGCTTCCTTCCGTTCGGTTTAAACAGCTCTTCCTGCTTTTTCACGAGGCCGGCATCCAGCTTGGAAATCGCATCAGAGCCGAACAGACTTGAAAACAGCAGAAAACGGCCGATTTTGTCGCGGTTGAATTTATGGATTTCCTGAAGGCCGAACACGTCAAATGAGTAGATCGCTTTATACAGCTGCCTGTCGATGCCTGACAGCAGCTCATTTAAAAAACCTTCCGGCTTCGTGCTGCCGTCTTCCAAGTAAACGGTGACCCGCTCGGGCTTTCCGGCCGTCCGTTCGATTCGGATTTGGCCGAAATCAGGGTGTCCGACCTCAAGCATCCCCCCGTAAATGACGCCCGTTTTCGGCTCGTACCGTTTCGTCTTCGGAAAACCGAACAGCACGCTTTCAATAAACGACATGAGCGTCGTTTTCCCGGCTTCATTGAGTCCGTAGATCAAATGCAGATTTGAAGGAGACAGGCGGAATGTCTGATTGGCGAATTTACCGTATCCGTATATATGTATCGCATGTATATTCACCCTGCATCCCCCCTTATCTTTTCAATGTCTTCAGTTCATGAAGCAGCAGTTTTTCAGCCTGCGTGCGAATGTCCCGGAAGTCTTCCTCATTAAACAGCTCTCCGTGTCTTCTAAAGACCGGATGCCGCTCCAAATCGTCAAGAATCAGGCTGAAATCTTGAAACTCATGGATTTCTTGCAAAAGCTCCTGGAAAAAAGCGTCCCGTTCGATTCCCGACAAGGCGGCATCGGTTTGATCTTCGATCGCGGTAAGCCAGATGAACGCGTCTTCCTCCCGTTCTTCTTCATGGAAGATGTCAAGGATCTCGTCCGCGATGCCGGCCTGTCCTTCCGCCAAATAAGAGGGTGTTTCTCCTGTCCATACCATCTTGACGCATGCGGGCTTGCCTCTTTTTCTGAAAGATTGAAAGGCATCGTGCATGAGGCTGATCAGCTCTGTCATCTGCTTTGTCCCGGAGATATCGATGCTGGCCGTTTCCCACAGGACATCCGATACGGCTTTAAATTCGAAGGACAGTTCTCCGCCGCAAACATTGACGAGATAGCAGCCTTTCTCCCCCGTTTCCTTCATATGGCGGGATTGTGTGTTTCCCGGATAAATCACCGCCGGATCGGCGGCTGAAATGACCTGTCTTTTATGTATATGTCCAAGCGCCCAATAATCCATCTGTCCGTTTTTTAAATCTTGAAGGGAGAAAGGACAGTACGGGTCATGGCCGCTCTCCCCGGAAAGCGTTCCATGAATCATGCCGATATGCAAGGGCGCGTCGGTCGTTTTTTTGATTTCAGCGGCCTTATTGGCATAAACTGAGCGCTCGGGATAGCTGTAGCCGTAGATGCTTGCGGCGAGCCGGCCGTCTTTGTAAAACGATTTTTCTTCAATGTCTTCCGCTGAAAAGATGTGGACGTTGTCCGGCCATTCAATCGGCGTCCAATCGCCGCCCAGATGATCGTGATTGCCAAAAATCACATAGACTTGGATGTTGTTCTCTTTAAGCTTTAAAAATTGTTTTCTCAAAAACATCTGTGCTTTTAAACTGCGGTTTGCTTCGTCGAACAGGTCCCCGGCAAGCAAAATGAAGTCGGCCTGTTCATCAATGGCAAGCTTAAACACATTTTCAGCGCTTTTAAATGTGCTGTTTTTGATCCGCTGATAAATCTCCTCGGGAAGCTGGCTGATGCCGTGAAACGGACTGTCCAGATGCAGATCTGCCGCATGAATGAAAGTGATGTTTGTCAATCTTCTGCTCCTTTTCATAAAACATTCTGCTCCCATTCTACCACGGGTTGAAAGCGAATGCACGTTCTACTATTTGCATGAAAAAAGCAGCTTATCTTTCAAGCTGCTTTTCTTTTTCATTATCGATCTTTTGACAGACGAAGCGCCTGTTTGATATTTTTCAATCCGCCGCCGCTTGTGTACATGAGCACGCCGCCTTTATACACCCTCGCCCCGATGACGGCGAGAATCACAATCGTGAGAGCGGTGATGCCGATGCCGAGAGCCGCTTCCCAAAACGGAATATCAAGCACGCCGACTCTGAGGAACATGATCATCGGCGCAAAAAACGGAATGAATGAAGTGATGGTAATAAACGTCGAATCCGGAGCATTCAGTCCGAACATGGCAATCATGAATCCGGCAACGACCAACAGGATCATCGGCGAAATCATCTGCTGAACATCTTCAATCCGGCTGACGACGCTTCCGAGAAATGCCGCAAGAGTTGCGTATAAGAAGTAGCCGAGCATCAAGAAAATGACCGCGTACACAAGCGTTGCAGTAGGTACGCCGGAAACATCAAAAAATCCTTTAACCAGCTCAGCCGCATCCCCTCCGCTTTCCTGGCTGGACTGAAGCGACAGATAGCCGGCAAGAAGGAGCGCGGCAAGCTGTGTCAGGCCTAATAGGGCAACGCCGAACAGTTTGGCGAACATTTGCTGGACAGGCGGCACACTGGAAATTAAAATTTCCATTACGCGGGAAGACTTCTCCGTCGCTACTTCTGTCGCAATCATTGAAGCGTACATCAAAACGGAAAAATAGATGACAAACAGCACAACATACACAAGCCCTGTCGCCTTTTGAAGCTCTTCCTCGGTTTTCGCGCCTTCTTTCAAGGCAACACTGTTGACTTTTACCGGTGTAAACAGTTCACTCAGCTTTTCCTGAGGTACGTTCAATTCAGCCGTTCCAACGGCGATCTTTGCTTGCGAGAGCGCCTGTTCAATCGTGGAGACAGCTGTGGAATCAGCGATATCGAGCGCTTTATACGTTCCTTTCAGCACCCCTTTTTTATCTCTCTCCAGGATTAAAATGCCCTCGAGCTTTTCGTCTCTGACGTCTTTTTCAAGCTCTTTTTCCGGCTTATCCGCTTTTTGGACCTCCAGCGCTTCATCAGTATCGAGTGCTTTCACCTGCTGGGCAAACGTGTCGTACAGCTGATTTGAGCGATCAATGACAGCGATCTTGTCACCCTCTCCGCCGTCGTCAAACATGGAAATAATCGATCCCAAATTTGTGACGAGCACGACAAGCGCAAGCGTGATGGCCGTTGAAATGATGAACGACTTCGTTTTCAGCTTGCTGATATATGTATGAAAAAGAACAATCCAAAACTTATTCATAACGGGCACCTACCTTTTCGACGAAAATATCATGCAAAGAAGGCTCTTCAAGTTCAAACTTTCTGATAAACCCGCGTCCTTGCAGCATTGTAAACAGCTCTTGAGAGACTTCTTCATTCTCGACCTGCAGGCGGACTCCTTCGGAATGATCACGCCATTTGACGATGCCGTCCGCCTCTTTCAAGAAGCTCAAGTCGCCGTCCGCGTGAATCGTGACATTTTTTCTGCCGAAAGAACGTTTGATTTCTTTTAATTTCCCTTGAACGACAGGCGTCCCGCGCTGCAAAATGCAGACGTGTTCGCACAGCTCTTCGACATGCTCCATTCTGTGGCTTGAAAATACAATCGAGGTGCCGTCGTCTTTCAAAGAAATGACCGCGTCTTTTAAAAGCTCGACATTCACCGGATCGAGCCCGCTGAACGGCTCGTCGAGAATCAAAAGCTCCGGCTTGTGCAGCACGGCCGTGATAAACTGGATTTTTTGCTGGTTCCCTTTGGACAGCTCCTCAACCTTTTTGTCGGCGTATTCTGTAATATGGAAGCGTTCGAGCCACTTCTCCATTTCCTTGAGCGCATTTTGTTTGGTCATGCCTTTCAGGCGTCCGAGGTACACGAGCTGATCTTTCACCTTCAGCTTCGGGTACAGTCCGCGCTCTTCGGGCAAATAGCTGATGCTGTTTGTGACACCGTAGTTAATCGGCTGTCCTTTCCATGTGACAGTACCCTCTGTCGCATTCAAAAGGCCGAGTATCATTCGGAATGTCGTCGTTTTCCCTGCTCCGTTGGCGCCGAGCAGACCGAACATTTGCTTGTCTGGAATCTCCAGCGTCAGATCGTTTACGGCTGTAAATGAACCGAACCTTTTCGTAACGTGATCGATTTTGAGCATTATAACTCCTCCTTCCAATTTACAATCATACGTTAGTCATACCATTTTAAAAAGGATTTTTTTGATTTTTATATAATTTTAAACAAATAGATCATATTTTGAGAAAGGGGCAGAGAAATGGAAAATTATTATGTAACCGTTTTCGACACTAGTGGAGAAACGCTTTTGAATGAGCGATTTGAAGCGGCCGATGATGAAGAAGCGAAAGAGAAAGGAAGAGGAATGCTGAAGGAAAAGCAATTTTTGGAGCATACACACCGGGTAGTACATTCGTCCGGTAAAATCATTGTTTTCCGCAGCTGACTAAAATACGGGTAAGGCGGCGCTTCGGGGGAAAAGTTTCACGCTGCCGCCGCCTGCCCTTTATCCGCCAAACACTAGCGGACCATCAAAACAACGAGCAGTCCCATGTTGATGAAGCCGAGTAAAAACGATGCGCAAGCGACGCCTTTATTTTTTTTCAGATAATAAAGACCATTGACCGTCAGCACACAGATGATGACAGCATCAAACATTCGAAACAAGAGATCCTGCAAGCGGTAGACCGGAGCGAAAAAACAAATCACAGAGACGATCAGGATGAAAAGGCAAGAAACTGTAATATACATCGCCCATTCTTTCGCTGCGTCAGCCCGCTCATTCTCAGATGAAATCATGCCCTTAAACTCGAGCCTCCTTGTCAGTCGTGATCATTTTGTCCGCATACAAGGAAGGGGCTTTCCCCGCATCTGCCAAAAAGCTTGAAGACGTTAACACAACAGCCAGCGACACCGCGACGAACAACAGTTTAGCTTTCATACAACGCATCTCCCCTTTTGATTTTTCGACTTGCCTGAGCGCACTTTTCATAGTAAAAAATGGAATCTTTCAGCCGCTCAATTTGATTATAATACTGGGCTGCATCTAAAGCCAGCTCTTCAACAGCAGCATATAAATGATTTGACTCCAAATAATCAAATCCGTTTTCCACGGCTTTCTGATCCCCTCCGTCTAAATACAGCCCGCACAGAATGTTAAGCTTTGCCGCGTGTTCTTCATCCCCGAGCGATGCCGCGCTTCGGATGCCTTTTTCATAACAGGCGGCAGCTCCGGCATGGTTCCCCTGCTTGAGACGGACGTACATCAAGTTGTACAGCACTTTGGGAATATATGATGAACTTTCCTGTTCAAAAATGGAAAGGGCGCTCTCCATATGATCTGAGGCTTCCCGGTACGATTCTTGGTGGAAATAGCAATTTCCCAAATTAAAATGAGCGGCTGCCGTCAAATGGCTGTTTTTGATTTTCCTGGCGTCTTCAAGCGCATTGGCCAGGCTTTTCAGCGCGGGTCCGTATGTCATCGATTCAACCCAATTACCGGCAATGATAAAATCGCAGAAAATCTTTTTTTCTTTTAGCGTTTCATACCGGTTAAAAATGTCGGAAGCTAGCGTCGCATAGTTGATCGACAGGTATCTCTGGTTGATATAATAGTAGATTTCCGCAAGCTTATAATAAAATTCCGCTTTTTCAACCTCGTCTTCCAGTGCGCTGACTTTTTGTTCAGCCGTTTTATAGCAGCCGATTGCTTTGACGAACCGCTTTTGTTTGAACTCATACATCCCTTTAAAAAACCAGTAATAATAGTTTAATAAACCCGTCATTTGGTCTTCTTTTTCTTCTAAGTCGCGGAGGTTTTTTTCAATATTTTCAGTCTCTTTCGGTTTCAAATAGCTGAGCATCAGTTTATGCCTGAATTCAAGCAGCGAATAGTAGAGCAGGACGTCCCGATTTTCTTCCATGTCTTGAAAATCATTTAAAATTTCCGCTTTCAATGATTCACTGGCGGCGATCTGATTTTTCCGAATGGCGTTGTACCAATCATTCAGCTTTCTAGCAACGTATTCAGATGGAATCTTCTGTTTCAATTTCGCCGCCTCCCAAGACTTCGTACAGATCTGTATCTTATGAATCATTTTATGGAAACTTAAATTTTTTTACAATTGTTTCTGCACATCATTTCCCAAGGTCAATTTCCTGCCGGACCGCTCTTGTTATACTTGCTGACGGTTAAATTGCGGCTGGCGCTTTTCTAAAAATGCGCGGATCCCTTCCTGATGGTCGCTTGTCAGCCTCATTTTCATCTGGGCCGTTTTCTCGAGTTCAAGCGTTTTCTGCAGCCTGCCTCCATTCAACGCCTGATAGATCTTTTTTGTCTCAATCATCGCTGCCAGCGGAGCGTGCAGAAGCTTTTCAAGATAGATGCGCGCAAAACGGCCGGAGTCCCCGCTGAATACGGCGTCTGCGATCCGAAGCTCGTGCGCTTCGGCCCCCGTCAATTTTTTCCCGCTCCAAATCAATTCTTTGGCCGCAGTTTCACCGATTCTCCGCTCTAAAAAGAAGTGTCCGCCTCCGTCGGGAACAAGCCCGATGCCGATAAAATTCATCGCCAGCTTCGCCTCTTTTTCGACCAGTACATGGTCGCAGCTGAGCGCGAGGCTCAATCCCAGACCCGCAGCCGCACCGTGGACAGCCGCTGTCGTCATCTTCGGCATGCTGTAAAGCTTCACCGCAATTTCAGAAATTGTGTCAATGACGCGGGCGGAGCTGTCTTGATCTCCGGAAGACAGCATCATCTTAATGTCTCCGCCTGCCGAAAATCCTTTGCCGCTGCCTCTCACAAGGAGAAGCAGCGATTCGCTTTCCTCTGCAACACGCAAAGCTTCATTCAGTTCTTCAAGCATTTTTTCATTCAAGGCATTGTACGCCTCAGAGCGATTCAGTACAATTTCAAAAATCCCGTCTTCGTCTTTCCATTTGATATATTCCATCTTGCACCTCCGTGAATACGTTTACAATTGATACTATTTAAATTATTCCACCTTTGCCCTCCAAAACCTTTTTTTGTTGCCGATTCCGGCCTGATTCCGCAATAAAAAAGCTGCCGGTGATCCCGGCAGCAGCTTCTATTCTTGTTGAGAACCATCCTTCTGAAAAAGCTCAGACAAGTAGCGGATTTTTTCGTTTGTATAATGTTCAAATCTGTCATTGTAAGTTTTCGGGTCTTTCGGATTGGAAAAGTGCGTGATTTTTCCCGATCTCGGATCGACAAATTTGCTCGCAGCTCCGCAGCCGATCCCGATAATCGTCTGTTTTTCCTCCATGATCATAATGTTATAGATGCTCTCCTGGCCGGGAAGGGAATAGCCTATATTCTCCAGGTTGCCGAGAATGTTTTTCTGCCTGTACAAATAGTAGGGATGGTAACCGTGCTGTTTCGTCCACGAGACAGCGTCATCCATCATCGCGACAATTTCCTCGCGGTCAGCCACCTTATACTTATGCCTGTTCTTCGTCATTTCAGACGCGCGCTTAAATGACAGCGTATGAACGGTCAATGATTCAGGCATTAATTTTTCGGTTTCGGAAAGAGAGTGTCTGAATTCTTTTACTCCTTCGCCCGGAAGGCCGATGATCAAATCCATATTGATGTTCGACATACCGGCATTTCGCGACAGATGGTACTTTTCGATCGTTTCTTCCACGGTATGGTGGCGTCCGATCGCTTTCAGCGTTTCATTTTCGTAAGACTGCGGGTTAATGCTGATGCGGTCGATGTTCCATTTTTTTAAGACCGCGAGCTTTTCTTCTGTAATCGTATCGGGCCGCCCGGCCTCAACCGTAACCTCGCGGATGTTTTTCACATCGGGAAATGAACGGTGCATTTCTTCATACAATAAATCCATTTCTTCGGCGGTAATGCTTGTCGGCGTTCCGCCGCCGAAATACACGGTCGTGATGCTGACATCGTTCTCCTTGAGCCATTCACCGATTTTTTGCATTTCATAGTGAAGCCCCCACAAAAATGAGCCGACTCGTCCGGCTTGTCCTCTGATCGCATACGCCGGGAACGTGCAGTAGGCGCACTTCGTGGGGCAGAACGGGATGCCGATGTAAATGCTGACCTCTTGGCCCAGCTCATACAAATCAGGTACAGCTTTCAGCTGACGGTCAATAATGTTTTGCATCAGTTCGATCTTTTCGTCGTGAATTAAATAATCCCGCTTCAGCTCGGCATGGGCCTCTTCCTTTGGCATGCCGCTCTCCAGCTTTTTGTGAAGCAGCTTTGTCGGACGGACACCGGTGAGAATCCCCCATTTCTGAATGATCCCGGTATGCTCCTGAAGCATGCTCAAAAAAACGTAGGAAACGGTATTCTTCACCTGCTTAAACGCTTCCTTTTCCGTCAGCTTGGGGTCAATGTTTTTCGCATATTCTGCTGTAATGTCCGTATCCTTTATCGCACCGGAAGCCTTGACGCCGTTTTCTTCCCGTTCATAGCCGAGAACGATCGCAAGGTCTGCCGGCGCTTCTTCGCCAAGAGCGACTTCGCTTTCCTCAAAGAATAAGTTCGCTATATGCTCAAGCGGTCTCTGGAACCTTTCGTCTTGGAGCCCTTCTATATAAATGCGCAATGTCATCACCTTTTTCGTTTCAAAACTTTCTTTAGTGTACAAAAATAAATGGGCAAAATCAATCCGGGAAACATACATTCCTTTAGGAGACCGATAAATGAATAATCCCCGCATTCCAGTTGAAGCGGGGATCTTATAAGAATCAGATTTTTTTAATATGGAATTTTTTAAGAAACCCTTTGCTTTGCTGCATTCTGAAGTATTCTTTAATCATATAGGCGACGCCCTGTTCATCATTGGAGCGCGTCACCCAATCCGCTTTTTGCTTAACCTCCTGAGGAGCATTGCCCATTGCGACTCCGAGCCCGGCAAGCTCGATCATCGGAAGGTCGTCGATATCATGGCCGATCGCAACGACATCTTCCATTTTTAATCCGAGGTCGGCGGCGAGCATCGTCAATCCCGCTTCTTTCGAAACTCCTTTATGGACAATCAGCATTTTTTCTCCCGCTTCAATGATGTCGACGAGAGGAAACGCATTTGTGATCGTCTGCCTGATTTCTTCGGACTGACCTGTTGAGCAATAAACCTCGATCACCGGCGCGCTGACCGGTTCATCCATCAGCATGTCGCTCAGCGAATCGACAAACTGGACGGGATAAAAAATCGGGTCAGACGGGTGAATCATCGTTTTCCCCAGCAGGTTTGAATTCGTTTTTTTCCGATTTCCAATCGAATATTTTTCATGGAGGATTCTGATATTGCAATCATAGCTTTCCAGTATTTGAACAAGGTTAAATGTCTGTTCTTCGGAAATCCTTTTTTCTAATAAAGGTTCGGCGATTTTGTCCGCTATAATCGCTCCGCTGTGCGTAATCAGCTTCGCATCCAGCTTTAAAGATTTGGCGATTTTTTGAGCGGAGCGGAAATGTCTGTTCGTCACAAGCGTAACATATACACCTTTCTTCTTTGCATATTCGATCGCTTCCTTCGTTGCGGGATGAAGCCGTCCGTTTGTCCGAAGCAGCGTTCCGTCTATATTCAGCGCAAGCATTTGTTTTGACACCAGGAGGTCCCCCTTCTTTGATGACTGAATCTGTTATAGAGGATATGTCCCGGTCCCTTTTTTTAGAACAGCCCTCTTGATGTACATACTAAAAAAAGCCTGTTTTCACAGACTTTTGACTTCGCATCTTGTGGATACGATCATGATTCTCCCTCATATTCAAAACAGTGAATTCAACGCCCCTTTCGTTCAATTCACCGTATATTGACAACCCCTTTATTTGACCAGCAGACGGTGCTTTCAATCTGTCAAATTCCTCTGTACCCCTTATCATTTTGCCGCCAGTCCGTTTTTCATGATCGTATCCCGGCAAAAATGAAAGCACTTACATTTAGTATTATCGCAACTATTTCACAAATTGACAAGTCTTTTTTAAATCTTTATGAACATTATTTGTTCACTTAGTGAAAAAATCCCCTCTTGTCAAGACAAGAGGGGATTTTTTATCAGCTCTCCGGATTTCCGTAAAGCTCTTCCAAAGGCTTCATAATGATTTTGTTTAAATCAGCAATCAGCATGCTCATCCGCTGTTCTGCTTCCATCAGCTGCGAGATTTTCTCATGCTGCTGGACGAGCGCCACGGATTTTTGCGCTTGTTCGACCTCTTCCTGGGTGATGTCTTCGCCGTTCATCTGTTTTTGCTGAAGGTTCAATTGAATATCGCGAAAGTTATCAAACATCTTTTTAGCAGATGGGTCGCCATTCACCTCATCATAAAGATTTTTCAATCGGGAATATTCTTCGCTTTGACGCAATGCTTGTTCCAAGTCATAAGCCGAGTCATGTAAATTGACCGTCATATTGATCCGCTCCTTTCCTGCCCGTATTCTTCTTATGGAATCGGCACCACTCCACTATAACAAACTATGGAGTGTTTTTCACAGTTATACGATAATTCCGTATGAGCAGGCCGTCTTCAGCCTCAGATCAAAATCACAAAGATGGCTTGCACCGCTCCGATGATTCCGCCAAGCAGGCCGCCTAAATACGTGATCATCTTAAACTCCCGCTTGGAAATGGACAGCACCATTTCTTCAAGACGTTCAACGGGGAAGTTGTCCACCTGTTCCTTGACGATTTGCTCGAGTTCCAGCTGTTTGAGCGCTTGATCAAGGCGGCGGCCCGCTTCTTCCAGAAGGCGGTCGGCCATCTGCGGAAGGCGCAAAGCGATATCCTGCTCAAAACTGGAAATAGAGGAGCCTATCGTCTTTTCGAAAAACGGCTGAAGCGAGAATCGTTTCAAAAGCTTTTCCTTCAAATCGAAAATGAGAGGTTTGAGGTTCCATTTGTCATCTGCTTCCTTGAACGTATATTCTTTCAGCTTGTCCCATTCGTTTTCAAGCAGATCCTGTAAAAGCCCCGCGGTCTCGCCGTTCTTTAAAAACTTCACAATCTCCGGCTGAACCCGGTCAACCAGACTGCTGTTGCCTAAAAACATCTGCACCATGCTGCCGAGCATGCCCCGTTCTTTCAAAAAATCGTCAATCATATGTCCGAGGCGTTCCTTGCCTTCATCGCTTTCAAAGTAGCTGACAGCCCGGCTTAAAATATAGCTGGACACCATCGGAATTTTTTCTTTCAGCTTTTCTTGAGCCTCAAGAGGGAAAAGCTTTTTCAGCGGTTCATTCTCATACGCCTCTAAAAATGCGGTCAGCTTCTCATCCGCCAATCTGGATACCGCTCGATCCGCTTTTTGGGCGGGGTTTGAAATCCCGATGCTTTCCAATGCTTCTTCAACGGTGGCCGTTGATTGCGAGAGGCGGGCCAAAAGCCTCTCTCCAACCTGCACCGCCTGGCTTTTGACCGCATCGGATGCAAGCCTTTTTTTGAGCCCTTCTGTTGTCAGCAGATGGCCTGTGACCATCTGTCCCATCTGTCTCGCCAATTCATCGCGCCTTTTCGGAATTAATCCGGGCGTAAAAGGTACCCGCTTTCCAAATATGTAGATCGCTTTATAGGGGCGAAAAAGCATTTTAATCGCAAAATGATTCGTTACAGCGCCGATAAGTGCACCGACTGCAATCATAACGGCAAAAATCCCAAATACATACATGTTCTTTTCAACTGCCTTCCTTTTTACCTGACATCATAGCTGTACAGCGTAGGTCTTGGCGATGGTCCTCACCGTCTTGCCTAACGTTATTATAGTAGCTGAATAAAAGACGGGCAAATAACGGAATGGAGCAAGCCGCTTCAAAATACAATGGGTCAGATGGCAATTGTATAAAGGGCGCTCTAAAATTTTTAATCATTTCCAATTTACAAAAGCCTATTTCTGCAATCTCAAGCGTATCATGAAACAGAAGTCTATATATTAAAGTTTGCCCGAAGTTTGACAGTCTCAGCCTGTTAAGCCTTGTTTTTCATGAAGGAGGTATAATCATGATCACGCTTGGATTTATGTCGCTGTCGCACGGACATGAAAAAGCCTATGCCGAAGAACTGGCCAAAGTGGCTTCGGACTACGGAATCCGATTTATCCGGTTCACCCCCCTGGATATTTCCCCCGGTTCCCTGCTTGTGAAAGGGCTCTCCTTTCACCCGAAGTCAGGACAGTGGAATGAAATTGAAAGAGAAATCCCGGAATTGATCTATGACCGCTGCTTTTACGGCAGAGATCAGCAATCGAAAAAAGCAAAACCGATTGTCGAATGGCTCAAAAAGTATCCTAAAACGACATTTTTAGGACTTGGACTTCCTGACAAATGGACGGTTTACAAAGCATTGAAAGCCGATCCCGTCATCAAGTCCTACCTTCCTGCAACAACGATTGCAGAAAATGCCCAGGATATCCTGCGCAAGCTTGCAAAAGAAAAATCATGCATCTTGAAGCCTGCATCCGGATCAGGAGGCCGCGGCATCATTCATCTTGAGCTTACGGGAAAAACGGTAAAGGCCGCCTACCAAACCGGAAAACACAAACAGCTGAAATCATTTTCGAAACAGGCCTCATTTGAAACGTGGTGCCAAAAAGTTCTTCAGCACCGCTATCTGCTGCAATCGTTCCTCGATATTCAAGACAAGGACGGTTTTCCTTGTGATATCAGATTGCTGCTACAGAAAAACGGCTATGGCGAATGGGAAACAGCCGGTAAAACGGTAAGGCGGAGCTATCAGCATGGACTGCTTGCAAACCTGGCCGGTGGCTCTGAGGCGGTGAGCTTTGACAGCTGGCTTTTATCCGTGCCGAAAAAGCGCCAGGCCGTCCTTCTCGATGATTTAGAGACAATGGCGCAGGCCGTTCCCCTGGCGCTTGAATCAAATCACGGGCCATTATTCGAGCTCGGCCTTGATATCTGCCTGACAAAAGACGGAAAAGTCTGGCTGCTGGATGTCAACTCAAAGCCCGGAAAACACGCTTTTATCAAGCACTCTCCTGAAAAAAGGGAGCTTTTGTATAAAGGTCCTTTGGAGTACTGCTCATTCTTAACGGCTTCAGCCGGCGCGAAAGGGGCTGAGAAAAGATGACCGGTCAACCGCTGACGGTCGGCATCCACCAGACGAGTGAAAACACGATGCTCCTGCCCGCTTCTTTCAAACAGGACGGTCTGTTATTCGCCGCTTTCGGTACGAGTGTTGAACGGTGCCATGTCTCATTTGACAGCCATTTGAAGCGCACCGTTTTATTATCCGAAAATCTGTACAAAAACCTGCGGATTCCGTACCGCGGCAAAGCCTCCCTGCTTTTTCGCGACAATACCGTCTATATCGGGCCTTTAATCGGGATTTTCACCGCCGGTTTCACAAAATCGCAGCTGGATCCTGTCAGAGGAAGGTCTTTATTTTTTTCGAAGCTTTTGACGATGGATCTCCCGGCAGGAGGCTACAGCTATCTGTTCGGGGCGCACCAGATTAATTGGGAAGAAGGCACGGTGCAGGCTCTCATTTTCAGGGAAAACGGCTGGGAGGAGGCCATAGTCCCGCTGCCTAATGTTGTATACGACAGACTGCCGAACCGCAAAGCCGAAGAATCCTCCGCCTTGCGGGAAACAAAAAAACGGCTTATGGATGAATACCGCATTCCGTGGTTCAATCCGGGCTTCTTTAATAAATGGGAGATCTATGAATGTCTGCAGCAAGACGAGAGGACAGCGGAATTGCTTCCATTTTCGGCATTGGAGCCCGATGCCGATAAAATCGAAGACATGATCGACCAATACGGCTTCATTTATGTAAAGCCCGCCGGCGGCAGTTTCGGCAAAGGCATATTCCAGCTTTCAAAACGGGAAGAAAACGGTATTCTTGCCAGACATGCCGAAGGCGTCACATCTTTTTCGTCCGCTGCTGAATGTTTAAAAGAATGGCAGATGCTTCACAAACATACTTCTTATCTTGCCCAGCAAGGCATCGAACGGATCGAAGTGGATCATCACCCGGCAGATTTCAGGGTTCATACAAACAAAAACGGAAAAGGTCAATGGACCGTCACAGCCATCGCGGCCAAAATCGCTGGAAAGGACGGAATTACAACCCATATGTCGAGCGGCGGCGCCGTGAAAACACTTGCAGAGATTTATGATGATCCTCAGGAAAGGCTTCACACTCTGCAAAAGCTGACAAAAGCGGCGGTCCTTCTCAGCCGGGTCCTTGACGAAAAGCTTGACGGTTTCATCGGAGAAATCGGCTTTGACCTGGGATTGGACCGTTCGGGAAAGGTGTGGCTGTTTGAAGCCAACTCCCGGCCCGGCCGAGGAATCTTCTCCCATCCCCGTCTGGCATCTGTCAGCCGCTTAACGAAGAAAAGAAGCTTTGAATATGCTTCTTATTTAACCGAACAGTCAATCCTTAATCCGGAGGACATGTGGCATGACCTCAAGCCGTGAAGAATCTGCTTCTTCACGGTATTTTTTTGAAAATCTCCATTTGAAAAGAATCTATGATCTTTTCTGTGAATGAGATACAATGATAACAAATCAACGTTTAGTCTGCTCGCTGGATTTTGCCCACCTGAAATCAATGAAGGAGCGTGGCGTTAATGATTTCTCACTTTCAATGGAAGCCGCTGTTTAAAAAAGAAAGGCTTCCCGGCTGGAAAATATCGTTTTATCATAAAGGGATTCATTATGAAGGAATTTATCATAAATCGGGGGAAATCGAGTGGGGCAGCACCTATCCCCCGCATGATGACGAGCCTTCCCTGAAAAGCGAAATTCATGAATTAATGCTCTTCCATATTTACGAGTAAAGAAAAGGACGTTGACGTATGCTGGAGAAATTAAAGACGCTTTACGGTGAACGGATGGTTGGATCTAAGGCTGTTTCAAAGCACGATGCATTATGGTTTCAAACCGACGAAGGCGAAACTTTCGGCGTTTTGAAAAGCGCGGTCACCGACCGGGAAAAAGAGCTGCTCTATTGCCTATTCCGGCCTTTTTCAGAACCGCATCGTCCGCAGCAGCTGACAAAGCGGGAGAAAGAATGGCACGAATATTTCTTTTGCGATGCCCCCCTCCAAAACCCGGGAAACATTCAGCTGATTCAAGGCCATTTTTTTAAAATGGAGCATGCCCCTGAAGAAAGACAGGCGATTAAAGAAGCGGTCAGCGGCTTTTTTAAAGACCCGCTTGTTGTATGGTACGACCGGCATGAAGCCGTTATCGTCCACGAAAATCCTTCACCGTTTCTCGCAAAAAAAGAGCTGTCCGAGCTTGCGGATGCACTGACAAGCGATTTCATGGCAACTCCTGTGTTTTTCAGCGGCCAGCTTCATCCAGTCAACGGATCGCTTCAAGGCAAAATCCGCTTTGAAAAACAAATGTTTCATTACATGCTGGAAGCGGGTGACATCGGAAACGTCGCCACGTTTTGCCAGTGCCTCCCGTCTTTTTTGACGGCAAAACCGGAGCGGGTTCATGCTTCTTCATTTTCGGACGCCGTAAGAGAAGCGCTGTCTGATCCCGAGACATCCCTGACCATCAAAACGTATATGAGATGCAACCTGAATGCCTCTCTTACAGCCAAACGTTTGTTTATCCACCGAAACAGCCTGCAGTACAGAATTGATAAATTTATCGAACGGACTGCAATTGACATCAGACAGTTTGAAGAAGCAGCCGCTGTTTATTTGATGATGCATCTCCTTTAGCGGCTTCAGCAATATGCACGAAAAGAAATTGTGCACCATGTCCATTTACACCGCCCTGCCGTTTTTTATAAACTTAAATCAGTTAAAGCGCTTACATAAAAGAGGGGGAGAAAAAATGGCGGAACTCGTGCTCGATCGGATATACAAAGTGTATGACAACAAAGTTACGGCTGTGGATAATTTTAATCTTCATATCGAGGATAAGGAATTTATCGTCTTTGTCGGACCGTCAGGCTGCGGCAAGTCGACAACGCTCAGAATGATCGCAGGCCTTGAGGAAATTACGGATGGCGAATTCACAATCGACGGCAAACGGATGAATGATGTCGCTCCTAAAGACCGCGACATTGCGATGGTATTCCAAAACTATGCCCTGTATCCGCACATGAACGTCTATGACAATATGGCTTTCGGCTTGAAGCTGCGGAAGTTTCCGAAGGATGAAATCAAACGGCGTGTCCATGAAGCGGCCAAAATTCTGGGCCTTGAACAATATTTGGATAGAAAGCCAAAAGCGCTTTCCGGCGGACAGCGCCAGCGCGTCGCCTTAGGCCGGGCAATTGTTCGGGATGCAAAGGTGTTCTTGATGGATGAGCCGCTATCAAACCTTGATGCCAAATTGCGCGTACAAATGCGCGCGGAAATCACAAAGCTTCATCAGCGTCTGCAGACGACGACCATCTATGTCACCCACGACCAGACGGAAGCGATGACGATGGCTACGCGGCTCGTCGTCATGAAAGACGGAATCATCCAGCAGGTCGGGGCGCCGAAGGAAGTCTACGAAAATCCGGAAAACGTGTTTGTCGGCGGCTTTATCGGGTCTCCTGCAATGAACTTCTTTACCGGCACTCTGAAAGAAGACATGTTTACATTCGACGGCGTTTCGGTTCGCGTGCCGGAAGGAAAAATGAAAGTTCTGCGCGGCCAGGGTTATGTCGGCAAGGAAATCATCATGGGAATCAGGCCTGAAGATATCCATGATGAACCTGTTTTCATTGAAGCGTCAAAAGACTCGAAAGTCGATGCGAAAATTGAGGTAGCCGAGCTGATGGGCGCGGAAACGATGCTTTATTCGCAGGCCGGCACTCAGCCGTTTATCGCCAGAGTCGATTCAAGGACCGACGTTCAGGCCGGCGATACGATTCCACTGGCGCTTGACATGAATAAAGCTCACTTTTTTGATAAAGAAACGGAGCTCCGCATCCGCTCTGAAGGATAACACAGTTTCAAACATGACCGAAGCATGCTGCGGCTCTCTATGCAGCTATGCTTCGGTCGTTTCAATTTCAACGGTTTCTTCATAAGTGCAGTCTTGGCACGTATATAAATGAACGCACGCGGTTTGCGTTTGTTTAAATGAATCGAACTCCATGTACGGACTGTAAGGACCGAAAAAATCGGTTGCTCTCCCGGCGTCCGCCATTTCCCCGCCGCACTTCGGACAATGCCTCGTCTGGACGAGAATCCCGTTGCACACTGGACACATCATCTTCTTCATCCTCCTGGCTTTTTTCCTTAGCTTGCCCCAATCATAACCTTTTCGTCTTTCAACATTTACCAGATTGAAACGCGCATTTATTTTATTGAATCCACCATAATACGTAGTACAAACCAACATTGGGCTTTAGCCGAGAAGGCAGCGGTTTTCTATCGGTGGAAGCCGTCAGCTGGTGCAACTCCAGTCAGCCCAACCATACCATTTTTATAAAGGAGTTTGATGACAAATGGCTAATCAAAATTCTTCAAATCAACTGCTTGTCCCAGGAGCAGCGCAAGCGATCGAACAAATGAAATTCGAAATCGCTTCTGAGTTCGGCGTAAACCTTGGCGCTGACACGACTTCCCGTGCAAACGGTTCTGTCGGCGGAGAAATTACAAAACGTTTAGTTTCCCAAGCTCAAGCATCTATGGGCGGTCAACAATTTTAAACAACTTCATATTCATGGATAACAGAAGGTGCATATACTGCACCTTCTTTAGCTTTTCGGCAAACCTTCTCATTCATTACCATCACGGGGGCCTCCCCTCTGGCATATCTTGTGAAAGCCCGCACCCGCTTCTCCTTTTTTCATATGCTGGTATAAAGGAGGGGTCGGCATGCAGCTGATGTTGAGCATCAATTGGGAATTGATTCAATTTGTCGGGATTTCTCTATTGAATGAGTATGTCTCAAATGTCCGTCCTTATCATGGAACCTTTTGTTTACGCGGGGCTTTTTCTTCCGGACGATCTGACGTATGATAGATCCGATGGGAGTGATCATGTTGAAGATTGCGCTTTTTGGAGGTACAGGCCGTGTCGGACAGGCCTTTCTCAATTTTGTTGAAGAGGATGGGCACCATTCCGTTAACGCACTTGTCCGGAGGACGGAAGGCGCCCGCATTCCGGATTTATGCCAAGCACATATAGGAAACGCCAGGAACCGGCATGACGTCGAGTCTTTAATAAAAGATTGCGATATCGTTGTCAGCTGTTTAAACACAGATGGAGACGATACATTGACCGTCTCCATCGAACACATCATAAACGCCATGAACGTACATCGGATCAAACGGCTGATTACCATCGGAACCGCCGGCATTTTAAACGCAAGGCAGAACCCGGCCCTTTACCGCTTTGAAACAAACGAATCAAAACGGCGCTCTACGCGCGCAGCTCAAGAACATGCCCGTGTGTACGAACGGCTCCGCGAATCTGATCTGGATTGGACGATCGTCTGCCCGACGTATCTCCCCGATGGGCCGGCATTGAAGACATACCGTTTTGAACAGGATGTTCTGCCGCCCGGCGGAAGAGAAATATCCACCGGCGACACCGCCCATTTTCTTTTTACACAGCTAGAGTCTGACCAGTTTGTCAAGGCGAGGGTGGGGCTCGCTTATTAAGGCCGGGTGAAGATCCGGCTTACCCTATCAGGGTTCCTTTCCCCTTTTGCAGTTCATACATTTGATAGTATTGGCCTTTTTGCTTCATCAGCTCTTCATGATTTCCCCTTTCGATAATCCGGCCTTTTTCAAGCACCAGAATCTGGTCGGCGTTTTTGATCGTTGACAGCCTGTGGGCGATGATAAAGGTTGTGCGCCCTTGTTTGACGACGTCAAGCGCTTTTTGAATGACCGCTTCTGTTTCGGTATCGATATGGGCCGTCGCCTCGTCTAAAATAAGAATAGCCGGATCGTATGCCAGCGCACGGGCAAACGAGATCAGCTGCCTTTCTCCTGAAGAAAGGGTGCTTCCTTTTTCGATGACCGGCTCGTCAAGGCCTTTCGGCAGACGGGCGAGCACCTCAAGAGCCCCGACCTGTTTCAAGGCGTCTTCTATTTGCTCTCTAGTAATATCAGCATTGTCAAGGCTGACATTTGAAGCAATCGTGCCGGAAAATAAGTAAGGATCCTGGAGAACGATGCCCATATGCTTTCTGATTTCCTGCCTTGACATATCATATATGCTTCTGCCGTCGATTTTGACATCGCCCTTTTCAATATCGTAAAAGCGGAAAAGAACATTCATGATTGAGCTTTTGCCTGAGCCCGTATGACCGACCAATGCAACGGTCTCCCCTTGCTTCGCTTCAAATGAGATGTTTTTCAGCACATCTTCACCGTCATGATAGCGAAATGATACATCCTCAAACACGACTCGCCCCCGCGCTCTTTCGCTGCTCGGCTCTTTGACATCGACGCCCGGCTCATCCAGCAGGCGGAAAACCCGCTCCGATGATACGCGCGCCAATTCAAGCTTGGCAAACTGGTTGACGATGCCCGTAATCGGCTGAAATAAACGATTCAAGTAATCGACGAATGCATAGAGTACGCCGATTGAAATCATTCCTTCCGCGTTCAGGGCAGCTCCCCCGAAATACCATATTAGAGCGGTGAACATCACATTTCTCAGAATGTTGACCAAGTTGTGGGACATAAGCGAGTTTAATTTCAGCATTTTATTTTGGTAATGAAAGTGGCTGTCATTCAGCTGTTCAAATTCTTCTTTTGTGTCCTGTCCGCGCCGGAATGCCTGAATAATCGTCATGCCTTGAATCGATTCATTCATTTTGGCGTTGATCTCGCTGTTGATTGACCTAAGTTTATGATTGTAGCCTGAAGCGAATTTTCGATAAACAGCAGCCCAAATGACAATCAGGGGCACAATCAACAGACAGACGCCGGCCAGCCTGACATCAAGGAAAAACAGTGCGGCGAATATTCCGGCCATATAAATGATATTTGTAACAAACGTCGAAAGAACGGTCACATACAGATCGCGGATCGCTTCGGTATCATTCGTTACCCTTGCAACGATTTTTCCTGCCGGCAAATTATCAAAATAGCGGATAGGAAGCCTTTGAATGTTGGCGAATACATCCTGTCTCATCTTTTGAATGATGCGGTTTGCGCTCATCTGCAAGAGGTAGAATTGGCCGTAATGGAAAAAGATCGAGAAAATGAGAAGGCCGAAATAAATAGAAACGAGCGAGATCAGCCCTCCTATTTCAGGCTCGTAAAAAGCATACACTTCAGACAAAGACAGGCGATCGGCCTTGTAGGTTTCCGTCCGGTCTCCGCTCGTCATTCTCAGCTCTCCCCCGGAAACCGTCCGCTCCCCGTCAAAGGAAACCGGTTTCCCCACAAAGTAGTAGTTCATACCGACTTGAAAGATGTGAACTTCCTGCAGCTTTTCAGCTGAAGGGTCTGTCCTGTCTTCCCTGATATATTCCTTTCCTTTGTAGGAAACAGTATATTTCGAGTTCTCTGTCGTTTCATACCACGTTTTTTCAATTCCGAGAATATGATCGTCGATCATCTTTTTGGCGATCATCGGCCCAGTCAGCTCGGCTGTGACGGCGATCGTCAGCATGACGAGCGCCCAGATGAGAATTTTTTTATAAAGAAGCGCATATTGGAAAAGCCTTTTTCCTGTTGTCATGCTACAGTGCCCCCTTCTTCTCCCGAAGGAAGCTGCTGTGCTTCATATTGTTCAAAATACCAGCCTTTCCGGCCGATCAGTTCTTGATGCGTCCCTCTCTCAACGATCCTTCCATCCTCCATGACGAGAATGAAATCGGCGTGTTCGACAGCCGACATCCGGTGTGATGTAATAAACGTCGTTTTGCCTTTCCGTCTGCTGCGGATGTTTTCAATAATCGCCGCTTCCGTTTTCGCGTCGACAGCGGACAGCGAATCATCCAAAATTAAAATATGGGGCTCCGCAATCATCGCTCTCGCAATTGAAATCCGCTGTTTCTGCCCCCCGGATAAAGCGACTCCCTTCTCTCCGACCATTGTCTCCAAGCCGTCTGAAAGCATCTCAATATCCTTTTTCAGATGTGCTGCAGAGATGACGGCGTGCAAATCGCGTTCTTCAGCGAGGTGTCCGCCGAACAAAATATTGTCTTTCACTGATTTTGAAAACAGCACGTGGTCCTGTGGCACATACCCGATCCAGCTGCGGAGCTGATCAAGCGGCAGACGTTCAATGGGCACGCCCGAAATGGTGATCGTTCCTTTTCCTTGCGGATACTGCCTCAGCAGCTGCTTGACTAATGTCGTTTTGCCGCTCCCCGTCTTTCCGACGATTCCGACCGTCTGTCCTTCTAATACGGTAAATGAAATATCGGCCAGGTTTTCCGACGCAGAGCTCGGATACGTAAAAGTGACCCCGTCAAACACAATATCGCCCGGCTCCGCTGCTTCGGGTTCAGCGGGCTCTCTCACATCAGGCTCATATGCCAATGTTTCATTTACCCTGTCAAGCGAAGCATTTCCCCTCTGCATGACATTGATCAGCTCTCCGATCGCAAACATCGGCCAGATCAGCATGCCGAGGTACACGTTGAAAGAGACGAGTTCACCCAATGTCAGCTGGCTGCGGAAAACAAGATAGGCGCCGTAGCCAAGACCGATTAAATAGCTGATCCCGACCAAAAGCTTCACCGTCGGTTCAAACAGCGAATCGATCAAAGCGACTTTCATATTTTTCTTGTACACATCAGCCGTCATGCTGTTGAACCGGCTGACATCATTTTTCTCCTGTACATAGGCCCGGATCACCCTTACCCCTGACACGGACTCGAGCACTTGATCATTTAAAGCGCCAAACGCATCCTGCGCTTCCGTGAAACGCTCATGAATTTTTTTCCCGTAGATGCTGATGGCGGCGGCCATCAGCGGAAGCGGAATGATCGAAGCAAGCGTCAGTTTCCAGCTGATCAAAAAACCCATCGTTAAAAGGATCGTCAGCATATACATCGTCGAATCGACCAGTGTCAAAATGCCGAAGCCCGCCGTCATGGAAATTGCTTTTAAATCATTTGTCGCCCTCGCCATCAAATCCCCTGTGCGGTTCTTCTCGTAAAAAGACGGCGTCATTTTCAGCAAATGGCCCATCAGCTTGGATCTGAGAATTTTTTCGACCAGGTTCGCTCCCCCAAACAGCTGATACATCCAATAATAGGACAGGGTATAAACAACTGCGCCAAGCGCAAGAAATAAACCGATATAGCCGAGCATGCCGGCCTTGGAAAAAGTGCCCGCCTGCATATCGTCAATCGCGTTGCCAAGCAGCTTCGGCGGAAACATTTCCAATACGTTTACAATAATCAATAGGACGACCGCTATCGTGTAGCGCCGCCATGAGGCTTTAAAAAACCAGCCCAGCTTCCATAAAACAGAAAACATCGATATCCTCTCCTTTTTTAGCCGCCTTCAAGTTTTTCCTTACAATCTTTGATTTCGTTTTTTCTGATACTCGGCATAAAAAATTCCTCCTTATGTGCGGTTGATTTATTGGAAAAACATGCTGCTCCGCATCGGAAACAGGATGTTTTTTCTCCGAAAAAAAAGGCACACTGTGTACCAGCATGCCTTTTTTAATATAAAAAGGCGCATGTACGCTTGTTCACGCGACATGCGCCTTCCTTCTGAAAATTGTTAGAGTGAAACGGATTCCTGAGCATAAGGAAGGTATGGAAATGTCACGTTTAGGTGCTTTTGTTGTTGAACTGATGCATTGATATTTCTAATCATGACGATACCCTCCAATCTTATTAATATTTTCCATCTTATAGTACGGCCCTTTAATTGTCAATTTGTTTTTTTGGCGAATGGCAGGCTTTTGATTCATATTCTTATATTTCGTTAGATTTGTTGGGAAAACGGGTAATATGACAGTAAATCCATTCTGAAAGGAATGATCAATTTGTTTAAAGCTGACCGGATCATAGTCGCGTTTGACGGAAAAGAGGAAAGCAAAAAAGCGCTGAGAAAAGCGATCGACCTGTCGAAAAGGCTCGGCTCACAATTGACCGTCGCCCATGTCCATGAACCGAGGCAAGTGAGAACAGAGGCTGCGGCCGAAAGACCAGCTGCCGGAGCGCCATACCTTTACAGCGGCTTCCCGGCCGCACCCCGGATCCCCCGCGATTCAGACTTGGCCGGTGAACCCATGATCTACGAGGACAGCGCGGAAGAAGCGATTGCGGCAGCGAAAATCATATTGAGCGAAAACCAGTACGACGCGGAAATCGAGGTGCTGGAAGGAGACACGGCCAACGCAGTTCTGCAGCATGCGGAAAACATCGGCGCTGACCTCGTCATCACAGGTACGCGCGACCAGAACCGCCTGAAAAAGCTCCTGTTCGGCAGCGTCAGCGACAAGATATCGACAAAATCGGAGATCCCCGTGCTGATTGTGAAATAACGATTTAAAAGAGGCCGGTCTGTTGTCCGGCCTTTCATCATGTTATGATCCTCTTGAATTTCTAATAAAGGAGACAATCCCCCAAACAATTAATAGTAAGACTCCTAATACAATAACCGCATTTATTATTGAAAAATTGGCCAAGGCAATCTCTCCTTCTCTATCAAATTATTAGAAAGCATACTTGTTGAAAGAGTTTTTGTAGCAACTGATACATAAGCATTCGCATCAGCATAAAACTGCAAGAGCACTGTGTCCTTAGAAGATGCTTCACTGCTATATACAACGCCAATTGATTTTTTCCTGCTAATCCGTAAGCCGAATAGCTACCTTTACCCTCTATGCTTTCTTTACTTTAAGTGTTTGTTTCCAGAAGTTATTTTTGCATTAATTTACGACTTTCCCTTGAGAATTCGACTTTCACTACATTGAAATTCATTACCAATCGAATCCGTTTTTTTAGAGTCAAATTTTTATTAATACCTTATTTTCATAGATTGCATTCTTTGATGCTACATCTCTACTTAGCCTAGGATTTCATCCTCTCCCAGCCTCCAACGATCTTTATATCAATAAACTGCCGCAAGTATGGCCGCAAAATAAAAACCTCCCTCCAACAAAATCCAATAACAGGAAAAATAGGCGTTCAAATTAGTAACAACCACCTAACAGACCTCATAATTTGATCTTGTGAGTACCCGGGGTATTTGACTTAATCTGACTTTGCTTATGTTTCATTCTTCTTTTACTGTGTTTTGGTCAAAAATTTTAACGATGAAGGGGGATATTAAAATGCAACCATTCCATGATGAACTGCAGTCGTTGGAGATGGATCACTTCCAGGCAGACGATATGACGCATTGGGATCCGGACCGCCATCACGCCAATGTTAAACACTGCGCAAGCTGCTGGAGCTGCGGAAGCTGTGCCAGCTGTTGGAGCTGCGCGGGACACAGCTGTTGGAGCTGCATGGGACACAGCTGTTGGAGCTGTGCGGGACATTGCTGCTGGAGCTGCTGGCACGGAGGCATGTAGTTTTTTTATAAAAAAGAAGACTTCCCCTGCCTCTTTTGCCGCAGGGGGTCTTTTATAGCATAAAGGACAAACAAAATTACATATAATGGTATGTCTTGTTTTTAAAACATTAAAGGAGGAGGAGCATGACACACCTGACTGCTTCCGCTCGCCTGAAAGTAAACCGGGATACATGGTTTCTTCCTGATCCGAACGGCGGCGCGTATTTTAGAAATAATTCCGGGTCGTTTCGCTTAAAAGGATCTTCGATTGCTCAATGGTTCGAAAAACTTCTGCCAATGTTCAACGGGGAACATTCGCTTGAAGATTTGACAAAAGGACTGCAAGCTCCGTACCGAAAGAGAGTATATGAAATCGGAGAAACGCTTTATAAAAACGGATTCGTTCGCGACGTCAGCCGCGATCACCCGCACAAACTGGAAAGCTCAGTGCTTAAAACGTATGAAGCCCAAATCGAATTTATTGAAAGCTTTGCCGATTCCGGCGCTTACCGCTTTCAGCTGTCGCGCCAAACCAAAATATTGGCTGCAGGGACTGGCTCCTTTCTCACGAAATTGGTCCGGTCGCTGATCGATTCCGGTTTTTCAAGAATCCGTGCGATCGTGACGGATGCATCCGGGCATGCTTTAGACGAACTGGCAGAAATATCAGAGCAAACAGAAAGCGGACTGGAGATTGGCTTCGCCGAAACGCAACATTGGCGGGAAGCGGTGCGATCTGCCGATTGGGTTTTGTATGTCTCTGACCGCGGCTTCACAGATGATCTCCACGATCTTCAAACGTTTTGCCTTGAAGAGAACAAAGGATTCATACCCGGCATCTGTCTGAAACAAGTCGGACTGGCAGGCCCTGTCTTCCAACAACACGGAGACAGCCGCTTCGAGGCTGCCTGGAGGCGCCTCCATCGGTCTGCGCTCCATGAAGAACGAACGCTTGGAACCTTTCCTTTGGCAGGAAAAGACATGCTGGCAAATGTTATTGTGTTCGAATTGATGAAAGCAGCTGCGGAGCTTGAGCCATTATCTAAGAAGAATCAAGTGTACCTGCTTGATTTGGCAACGCTCGAAGGCGGCTGGCATGCGTTTCTTCCCCATCCGGACTTCAGTTGCGGCAAGGATTCGGCTGAACTCATCTGCGACCTTGAAGCGAAACTTTCGGAACACCCCGGAAAAGAAACAGAAAGCCGGCTATTCCAATGTTTCACCGAACTGACCTCACCCGTAACGGGCATTTTTCATCTGTGGGAAGAAAAACATTTGCCGCAGCTTCCATTAGCACAATGCTTTGTTCAGACAGCAGATCCGCTCTCTTCCGGACCTGCGGAGCTTTTGCCTGAGACGGTTTCGGTCGGTTTGACCCATCAAGAGGCGCGGCGGGAAGCCGGGCTGACGGGGATTGAAATGTATGCATCAAGGTTGACCCGTTCTTATCCGAATAACGGAGATTTCGCGATCGCCACCGGAGAAACGCTGGCTGAAGGCGTATTAAGGGGATTGGAGAAATGCCTGGAACACCGGTTGTGCGAACGGATAAAAAGCGGAAAAGAAATGATTTCCCTCGTTCAGCTGGACGGAATCGAAGACCGGCATTCTGCATTTTATTTAAAAGCGCTGACAGTCTTGTACGGCCAACCGGAAATCGGTTTAGGGAAAAACATAGAAGGCTTCCCTGTCGCATGGGCGGGAATTCGCGGGCGCTGGTACAGAAGTTCTGGACTCAACATCACATCCGCTCTCAGAAAAGTGCTCGAACGGGCACTGACAGACAAAGATCCTTTGAAAGGTGCGGATGTTCTGCTGGAGCCTGGTGAACTGAAGCTTGCTATCCCCGTTTCAGCTGCTTTGCAAAAAACACTGCTTTCCGCCTTGAAAAACAACCGGGGCTTGCAGCTGTATGTCTATGAGCTGCCTGTTGAACCATTTTTAAAAGAAAAACTAGCAGGAATCTATTGCGTGCAGTTGCGAAAGGAGGAACCTTGATGAAGCGCTGTATTTTGGTCGTTGGCGAAGGATTGATGGCTGAAGGCGCATCACAACAATTATCTGCTGAATATAACGTTATCCGCAGGTCTGATTTTGAGAACAGAATACCGGCGGAGACTTCGTTCGTTCTTGTGCTGCACGACGCTTGGCGGCCTTTGTTATATCGCGAGGCCGAAAAAGTGCTAAGGGCGGCAGGGATTCCCTGGCTTCGCGGGTTTGCATCTTTTGGGGAAGGGGTAATCGGGCCGCTCGTTTATCCGTCAGAGTCAGGATGTTCAAAATGCGCCGATATGAGGTGGTATGTCTCCGGCCCCGACAGCATGGAGACGCTTGAACTGGAACAAAAAAGCAATGACATAAACCGCGATCCGTGGGCTTCAAAGACCGGCTGCCGCCAGATGGTCAGCCTGATCTGCACAGAAGTCGACACCATCATGAACGGCGGGCGCGGCCGATTGGAAAAAAAGCTGTACATCGTCAATTTGAAAACGCTAGAAAGTTCGCTGCACGCTTTCATACCGGAACCGACATGCCCTATATGCGGAAATCTGCCCGAAGACGGACCGGAATCCGCGCGGATATCGCTCCGGCCCAGCCTGAAAACGAACCCGGACAGCTTTCGCGTGCGGAACACGGACGACTTAAAACAAACGCTCTCCAAAGACTATTTGGACCAGAGAACGGGGATATTCAACGCCAAAATTTATGACGCGATTCTGCCGTTTGCCGATATGATCGTCAATATCCCTTTATGGATGGGAAATGAAGGGGTAGGTGGGCGGAGCCATTCGTATGAAGACAGCGAATTAACCGCCATTTTAGAAGGTTTGGAACGCTATTCCGGGATTGAACCGCGCGGCAAACGGACGGTCGTACATGACACCTATGAAAATGTAAAAGATCGTGCGCTCGACCCGGCAAAAGTCGGGCTTCATCAAGCCGAACAATACACGCATCCCGATTTTCCTTTTCAGCCGTTTCATCCGGCCCGCCCGCTCCGCTGGGTATGGGGCTATTCATTTCTGCAGAAACGGCCGATTCTCGTTCCTGAATCGCTCGCGTATTACAGCCTGGGGCGGGAAGACAGCTTTGTCTATGAAACATCGAACGGCTGTGCACTCGGAGGGAGTTTGGAGGAAGCGATTTTCCACGGCATATTAGAAGCGGCTGAGCGCGATTCATTTTTGCTTGCCTGGTATGCCAGGCTTCCACTTCGGCAGCTGGATCTCGACTCTTCAGGAGATCCGGAATTGCGCCTCATGACAGAGAGGGTGCGAAGTGTGGCGGGATATGATCTGCATGTCTTTAATTCAACGATGGAATACGGCATTCCAAGCATTTGGGCGATCGCCAAAAACAGAAAACGGGAAGGATTGAATCTGATTTGTTCCGCAGGCGCCCACCCCGATCCCGTAAAAGCGGTGAAAAGCGCCCTTCATGAGCTGGCAGGCATGATGTTGAAGCACGACCGCAAATTTGAATCTGAAAGGAGCAAATATCACCAGATGCTCCGCAGTCCTGCTTTAGTGCGGGAAATGGAGGATCACAGCTTAATGTACGGACTGCCCGAAGCGGAAGAGCGGCTCAGTTTTTTGCTGAATCAAAGCCGGCCTCTGCAAACATTCGACGATGCCTTTAAAAAAAGAAAGAAACACCTTGATTTAACCGAAGACCTCTGCGACCTGCTTGAAGCTTTCCGGAGTCTCAACCTTGAAGTGATCGTCGTTGATCAGACTTCCCCTGTTATCAAACGGAATGGACTTTATTGTGTGAAAGTTCTCATCCCGGGCCTGATTCCGATGACATTCGGACAGCGCTTCATCCGCCTGGAAGGGCTTGAGAGAATTTTCACCGTGCCGAAGAAGCTCGGCTTTGCGGAAGAGCCGTTAAGACCAGAACAGCTGAACCTGCACCCGCACCCGTTCCCTTAAAATTTAAGAGAATATATTTTTTCCGATTGTTCTGCTTTATGATTAAAGCAGAACTTTTTAGGCGGTGGTTAATATGAAACAGGAATACAAGCGGCCGGTGCTTTTCATCGCCTCCCTTTTCATGGCCTTTTGCGCCGTTTATTTCGGCGGGAGGCTGATCGGTTTTTATATGGCGGAATACCCAAAATGGAACGGGCAAAGCGCCGACGGAAATTGGGAGGCCGTGATCAAAAAGATAGATGGCCGCGCGCTGTTCGGCGGAGAGCTCTACTGGACAGGCGACCGCGGCAAGCTGGACGATACATATTTGGAAAAATTGGTCGTAAAGTTTGGTGATGAAATCGTTTTGAACGCCCAAATCGAAACGCCGGTGAAAGATTACGCGGGAGGCAAATTCCCCGGCGGAGGGTCAAAAGAACAATCCGTTTCTTTTTTGGAAGGGCTTGAAGAAGCTGAAATCGCCGGCCGCGAGGTGACGGTTCAATTGGATTGGAGAGAGGGCAAACAAGCGTCCCATACAGGATTTACGCTTGATAAAAGCTCATGGTAAAAGGCGGAATATCGATTATATTCCGCCTACCTCAATTTTGCTTCGCATCGTCAGCTCTTCCTGCGGCCCCAAATCCCGAAATCCGGTCACACTCTTCGGAAGGTTCACGTTCGGTGCATTCGTCATCCAAGTGTATGGCTCAATACAAAGCAGATCATCCTGATCAGATGTACCGTTAAACACAACCCAGTGCTTAAAATGGCCGTCGCATTGATAGCGTACGCGAATGCCGGCGAGGCTGTCCGCAATGACGGCGGTGCTGTTTCCTTCTTGGTCTTGCTCAGCCGCCAATATATCATCAAGCCTTTCACCCGCTGCCATTTTTCCCGCTTTGAACTCCTCTGTCACCCGATACTCGCCAGTCGGCAGCATGCGGTCTGTCAGCGTCCAATGCTTTGAGGCAGGAAGAGTAAACAGGCACTTTTCTTTATCCCCTGATTCGTTTAAAGGATAGCGGAAAGATGTGTGATACCCCAATCCGATCGGCATCGGATCTTGACCGCGGTTGACAGCCGACGCATCAATTTTCAGATGCTGTCCTTCTAATGTGTAGGTGATGGTGATGGAAAAAGAGTGAGGGAAGATCGATTTGATGCCCGGATGATCATCAGAGTCCAGCATCGTCTGCACGATGATCCGCTCTTCTGTTGCCTCCATTTTTTTTACCGTCCACTTTTTATCGTAAAGAAATCCGTGCAGGTGGTTTTCGAGCGGCTTTTCATTGATCGGCAGCTCGTATGTTCTTCCCGCATATGTAAATCTCCCGTGATCGATCCGGTTGGGAGGAAAAAGAACAGGGATTCCGAATAAAAACGGATTCGCGTCATATTCTTCCTTTGTTTCAGGCGTTTTCAACAAATTCAAACCGCCCGCCTTCCACCTCAATGAAATCAAATTGCTTCCCCACCCGGGCACAAGTACTGCCTCTAAATCATCATTTTCAAACCGTATCGCTTCCTCATGTAAAAACCGGCTTTTCTGAACAGTGCAAGACATCGCATTTCCCCCTATTTTGGCTTAAGGATATTGAAACGTGTATCAAATACATGCCTTTCTCCAATCTATTATATCTTAAAAAAGTCAGCGCTTTCAAAATAGAATGGGCGAACCTTTGAAAAATGTTTGAAATATTTTAATTTAAGTATATGATCTATTTTTCTGTTATAATACGTTTACGCACAAAAGCATAAAAGTATTAAAGAAAGAGATTTCTTCTAATGAGGTGTATGATTTGTCAAACGAAAAACGACTATCGTTTTCCATATCGGCTCTATTGTTTATGGCCATATTGTTTATTATTTTCACCTGCTTATTCATATTTAAAGCAGAACCGCACATACCGCTTTTGATTTGCGTCGGTTTTTTGGCCGCTGTCGGCGCGGTGAAAGGGCATTCTTGGAAAGATCTTGAGAGCGGCATTGTCTCAGGCATCCGAAATGGCGTTCAGCCGATCATCATCCTTTGCCTAATCGGCATCTTAATCGGAGTCTGGGAGTACAGCGGCGCGATTCCGACGGTAACGGTTTACGCGTTGAATCTGATTGAACCGCAGCACCTGCTGCTCACCGCACTTTTCAGCTGTCTTGTGATCAGTTCATTGGTCGGCTCCAGCTTTACGACGGTCAGCACGATCGGCGTCGCCCTCATCGGTGTGGCCGCGGCGGCAGGCGTTCCACTGACATGGGCGGCGGGAGCCGTGATTTGCGGCGCCTGCTTCGGCGACAAAATGTCTCCAATGTCAGACACGACCAACTTTGCCGCAGGAGTCGGGGAGCTTCCGATTTTCAAGCATATCAGACATATGGCGGGAACGACGATCCCCGCTCTTTTGATCACGATTTTGCTTTTCTTTTTCATGGGCCGTTCTTTAACGGCGGCACCGGCTTCAACCGAAAACATTCAAGCGATCATAAACGGAATAGAAGGCATGGTCAACATCAGCGTCTTCACGCTTCTGTCGCCTCTGCTTGTGATTGTACTTGCTGTCAGACGGACGCCCGTCATTCCGTCGCTTGCAGCAGGGATCGTTTCCGCCGGAATTTTTGCCGCGCTGATTCAGCCTGACGCCGGCATTTCATCGTTTTTGTCAGCGATGCAGAATGGCCCGGTTTTCTCAGCCGATACTGAAGCCGTTGAAAAGATTTTAAATCGCGGCGGCCTTCAATCGATGATGGGCTCTGTTTCTCTCATCATCATCGCATTCGCGCTCGGCGGTCTCATGGAAAAGATCGGCATGATTACAAGCCTGCTTGAAGGCGTAATCAAGGGCATTCATACGAAAGGCCGGCTTGTGTTCTCAACCGTTTCATCAAGCATCGGCATGAACCTGGCGACAGGAGAACAGTATTTATCGATCTTGATTCCCGGTCAGTCCTTTAAAAAGCTGTATGACAAGCTTGGAATCGACCGGAAGCATTTGTCGAGATCACTTGAAGACGGAGGGACATTAATTAATCCGATGATCCCATGGGGAGTCAGCGGCGCGTTCATGTCCACAGCGCTCGGCGTTCCCGTCATTGAATATTTGCCGTTTGTGTTTTTCCTTTATTTATCGCCGCTCTTTTCGATTTTGTTCGGTTTCCGCAAATAAAAAAACGCCGTTTCCCCAGGAGACGGCGTTTTTCTTTGTTAAACCGTTTTGGCTGTTTCCGACAAAATGCTGTTTTGCAAAGCGGTCTGCACATTTTTTGTGAGCGGTCCGGGCGCTCCGGAGCCGATTGTTTGCCCGTCAATCGAGGTGACCGGAATGACTTCGGCTGTCGTTGACGTGATGAATACTTCATCCGCATTCAGCAATTCATCCTTTGTCACCGCTTTTTCTACATAATTCAAGCCGTTCTCTTCACACAGCTGAAGAACTTTCATCCGCGTGATGCCGTTTAAGATGAGCGTTGTCGCAGGATGGGTGTAGATAGCGTTTTGTTTGACGACATAAACATTTGAAGACGTCCCTTCCGTCACCAAACCGTCGCGAATTAAGATCGCTTCGAATGAAGAAGCTTCATGCGCTTTTTGCTTGATCATGACGTTGTACAACAGATTTAAGCTTTTAATGTCGCACCTCAGCCAGCGCATGTCGTCCGCAGTAATAGCCGAAACGCCGTTTTGCTGTTCTTTTTCAGGCTTCTGAATAGGAAATGTATAAGCCGTCACCTGAGGCGTAAGCCCTGCTCCGTATTGATGCTTCCTCGGAGCTTTTCCCCTTGTCACTTGAAGATACAGCCCGCCTTCCCGCATCTGATTGATGTCGACGAGCTCTTTCAGCTGGCTTTTCAGCTCGGCTTCTGAAAAAGACAGGTCGATTCCGATTTCGGCTGCGCTTTTATATAAGCGGGCAATGTGTTCATCAAGCGTGAACAAAATTCCATTGTAAATGCGGATGACTTCATAGACGCCGTCTCCAAATTGGTAGCCTCTGTCCTCAATATCAACCGCACACTCGCTCCGTTCAATCAGCCGGCCGTTAAAAAGAACTTTCATTTCTCCATCCCCTTATTTTTGTTGACTTCTGAATTTTCTCCATTCCATTCTAACACGACCCTGCCGATCAAAATAGTGCAATATTTCCAAAAACTTTTTTCCGCCTTCAGGATCAAAAAAGCAGCATTCCTTATCGTTCAGCATTTTCTCTTAAAATTTGATATATTTTTCCCTTCATCCTGTATTCATCTTCTTTCCAATCCTGTATACTTAGACATTGTGATCCATTATTTTATGAGACTAGCATTCTATCTCATAATGGAATCGGAACGAGAAAAATGATACGGAGAGAGTGACATGCGCCAAGTATCAAAAAAAACTGCCCCATCTGTAGCTTATTTGTTGACGAAAGCAGCGTGCTTTTTCGTGTTGTGTCTGATTCTCCTGTACGTGTGGGACCTTTCACAGTCCTCTGCCGCTACTGAGAAAAGAGAGCTTACGGTGTCGGAAAACAGCCAAATGAGGCATGAAGGAGACAGCGTTCCGCTCAAAAAAGCAACGCAAGGCGAACTTCTCGATCACTTGAGCACAAAACAGCAGATCGAAAAGCGCAAGCAGGAAAAAGAGAAGCAAAAAGCTGCTGCGGAAAAAAAGAAAGAAAAATCGAAGGAAAAAACGGTTTATTTGACGTTTGACGATGGGCCTTCAGCCGTAAGCCAAAGGCTGCTGCAAATTTTATCCGAACATGATGCTAAAGCGACATTCTTCATGCTCGAACCGAACATGAAGCTTCACAAAGAAGCCGTTCTCAATATGAAGCAGCAGGGCCATGCACTTGGACTTCACGGGGTGACCCATGACCAAAAGCAATTTTATAAAGGCGCCAATTCTCCTAATCTGGAAATGAAGCAGGCTCAAAAAACGCTGAAGTCTATCACCGGGGTTGAAACCCATTTGATCAGAACGCCGTACGGAAGCAAACCGTCGCTGACCGAAGCGCAGAAAAAAGTGCTGAAAAAGAACGGATTTATTTATTGGGACTGGAATATTGACAGCCTGGACTGGAAATACAGAAGCCAAAAATTCGTTCCGGAAGTCATGAACCAGCTGAATATCCTGGAAAAGCGGCAGACAAAACAGCCGATCGTGATCCTGATGCACGATATTCCTTCAACGGTTCAATCATTGCCGTTATTGCTGACAAATTTAAAAAACATGGGGTATTCATTTGCAACACTTGATGAATCCATGACACCCGTTCATGAATAACATCCATTGTCTGATCCCCTGATGAAGGGGATTTTTTTATTTCCTCCCTCGAGTGTGATTATCTGACACACTTGTTGCCAAAAAAACAGTTTTCTGATTATGATGCAGTTATCTTTATACCATGGGGTGGGTAAATGAAAATCGAAGAGTTGCATTCAACCGCGGAATATGCCAATCAATTGGCCGAGCTTCTCATCCGCGTCGTCGATGACGGGGCATCAGTCGGCTTTCTGCCTCCGCTCGAAAAGCGGCTGGCGGAGGCTTACTGGAAAACAGCCGTCGCACCGGATTCGGTTTTATGGATTGCCAAACAAAATGGCCGGATCGCAGGAAGTGTTCAATTGCACTTATGCACAAAACAAAACGGCCGCCACAGAGCGGAAATCTGCAAGTTAATGACAGATCCCGCCTTCAGGCGGCAGGGCGTCGCCAAATCGTTAATGCAAAAAGCGATCGACAGGGCGAAACAGGAAGGCAGATCTCTTCTCGTGCTGGATACAAGGGAAAAAGACCCCTCCAACCTCCTTTACGCTTCGCTCGGCTTTGCCGAAGCCGGACGCATTCCTGAATACGCGGAATCTGCAGACGGCCGGCTCGATGCATCCGTTTTTTATTATAAAAAACTGTGATGAAGATCAAAAAAGACGCTCCGGTCTGGAGCGTCTTCCTTTTTAATGATTGAGTTTCCGAACAAACTCGGCGATTTTTTGATTGATGACAATGTCGAATAAATGATCGTAAGGCGTTTCATCGAGATTGATCATGGCTTTCTTCAAACCGGGGATCAGGTGCGCTTCTTCAGGAACAAACCTGACAGGCGCCACTTCGAGTGAAGTGCCGATCACCAGAAGCAGGTCGGATTCGTTGAGGACTTCAAAAAGCGTGTCGAAATGCTGAACGGCGTCGCCGAACAGCACGACATCCGTTTTTAATATAAATCCGCATGCTCTCCCCTTGCCATTGACGCGATTGCACCTTGGCACTTCTTCTTGAAGAATGTGGTCAAGACCGTAGCGCGCCCCGCATTTTGGGCAAGCGGCTGTTTGAATCGAACCGTGCAGTTCATATACATGGCGGCTTCCCGCCTTAAGATGCAGCCCGTCGATATTCTGCGTGAACACCCTGACATCCTTACCGCTTTTCTCGAGTTCGGCTAAATAAAGGTGCCCGTCATTCGGCCGATAAGTTCCCGTCATTTTCATTTGAAAAAGCTCTTTAAACTTCGGCCAAAACAATTTTGGATATCGTTCGTAATAATCACGGCTCATCGCTTCCATTCTCGACAGATCTTCCGTCCATATGCCGCCGGCTGAACGAAAATCAGGAATGCCTGATTCCGTGCTCATACCGGCGCCTGTCAAAACGGTAATGCGCTCGGCATTTTCGATCATATCCGCAAATCTCAGGGCTTCTTCCTCCATTTGGCTTGTCTCCCTTCAAAAACTGTTTCTAAGCATTTCCTTGCTGATCTTTCATTTTCTTCAACTCAAAGAGGCTGTGCCCCGGAGAAACAAAATCAACCTGCTCCTCTTTCATAATGTCAAGAATGCGGTAGTTCACATCCTGTCTGACGTCCAAGTTTTCGGCCCAGACCGTCGTATTTGTATAGTAGTTGAAGAAGATGCTTAAATGCGTATCCTTCAGGACATCGAAATTGACCATAATGACATCCGGGTTGACCCCTTCGTGCGATTCGAGCATTTCTTTAAAACGCTCCACACACCGCTCGACTTTCTCCCGCGGGGTTGACGGATCGATTTCGAGCGTAAAGGTGACCTGACGCTTTCGCATTTTCGTCCAGTTCATGATCGCTTCGTTGGCCAGCACAGAGTTGGGAACGGTAACGAGAGCCTCTCCGGCCGTGCGGACTTTCGTGCTTCTGAACGATATATCTTCAACAGTTCCTGTGACAATTTTCGTTTCAATCCAATCGCCGATTGTAAAAGGCTTCTCCATAATAATGACAACTCCGCCGAAAAAGTTTCCGACTGTGTCTTTTGCCGCAAGGGCAAAAGCGAATCCGCCGAGCCCGAGTCCGGCAACAAATCCGTTGACATCATAATTGAACTCTCCGGCGATGACGCTGATTCCAAGCGCTACAATGATAAATCGGAGAATCTTGGACAAAAACGGCGCAAGAATATCATCCATATCAAGCTCAAGCCGCTTATTGATTTTATCGAATAAAACAGACGAAGCCGCCGTTAAGTTATACAGGCCGCTTACAATGACCAAAATCACGGACACTCTGTACAGTTTATGAACGATCCCCATATGCCCCTCAAAAAACGGGGAATAAATAATCGCCAGATAAATACCGAGTATCGCAAAAAACCACCTGGCCGGCTTTTCAAACGCCAGCACCACCTGATTGAAAAAGTCCGTTTTCGTCTTATTCGTCAATTTCAGTATCAGGTTGAATAAGTACTTCGTAAATATTTTTCTAAACGCGAAAAATAAAAGAAGGATACCGATGCTGATCCCGATATCGGCAGCGAAATCCATTGTCATATACTTTTCGAACATTGCTTTCTCTCCCTTATTTCACTCATCAAGCTTTTATTATACTAAAACGAGCAAAAAATTTCTCACTTTATTGTACGCCAAAAATACCGATGCCACGCATAAAAGGCCGCCGAACACCTTCGGCAGCCTGATGATCATTCTATTTTATTGTTCCCAGAGACAACGTGATACGGGCCAACACCGCTATTTCTTCTTCTGAGACTGTGTTTGATCAAGGAGAGTCGCTTTAAACATTTCAGCATCGGTTTCGATCTTAATCCGTTCTTCCACTTTAATTCTCCCTTTACCCATCATCTCGCCTCCTTTTGTCCATTATAAAATATCAGAATTTTTAGTAAATGATACTTTTGTACCATTTTGCCGAAATTTGTCGCACATCTCTTCCCCCTGCCTTTTGTCCGCTTTAGTCAAAGGATTTACTTGCATCGCCAAAATCGGGTATCCTTGTGATGGAAAGATTTTATCAAGAGGAGCTGACATGTTTGCATATTATCGCACATCGCGGAGCCTCGGCTTACGCCCCAGAAAATACGTTTGCCGCTTTTGAAAAAGCGGTGGAGCTCGGGGCTGATTTTATCGAACTCGACATACAGATTACAAAGGATGGAAAACTTGCCGTCATCCACGATGACAAGGTTGACAGAACGACGAACGGTACCGGTTTCGTTCGCGAGTATACGATGAATGAGCTCGAACAGCTGGATGCAGGAAGCTGGTTCGGCCCTGAATATCAAGGCGAAAAAATCCCTTCACTTGAAGCTGTTCTGAGGAAGTATCACAATAAGACGGGCCTTCTCATCGAAATCAAGTCGTCCAAAACCCAGCCCGGAATCGAAAAAGCGGCCGGACAACTGATCAGCCGGTATGGCCGTTCAATGAACACAATTGTCCAGTCGTTTGACGCCGGCGCCATGAGGGCGTTTCATCACATGTATCCTTCGATTCAGACTGCCGTTTTGATCAGGCCGAGATTTGGATTGCTGCCGCGCGGCCGGCTGCGGCAAATCGCTTCGTTTGCCCAATACGTCAGCCTGAAAGCTACGATGATCAGCCCTTTTCTGATCAAATCGATTCACAGCTGTGATTTGAAGGCGCTGGCTTGGACGGTCAACGGGCAGAAAACGGGAAGCCGCCTCAAAAGCTGGAAAATCGATGGGATCATTACCGACTACCCGGATTATTTTTGAGAAAGAAGGAAGAGTATGAAATCATATGTTGCCGTTTTTATCGGGGGAGCCATCGGATCGCTGCTGCGCTACGCAGTCAATCTGCTCGGCGGCACCGCCGTTTTTCCTTGGCCGACTTTTATTGAAAACACGTCCGGAAGCCTTCTGCTCGGCCTTTTGACAGGCTTTTTTGCGGCTCGGGCAAAAAAGCCGCTCGTCCAATTATGCTTAGGGACGGGGTTTTGCGGCGGGTATACGACAATGTCCGCTTTTTCTAAAGAAACCGTACTTCTGCTGCAATCGGCCGCTCACATCGGAGTTCTGTACTTGATGGCATCGCTTGCCTGCGGGGTATGCTTCGCATTTTTGGGGATCGTGATCGGCAAAAAGGTCAGCGGAGCTGCGGGGAAAGAAAAGGAGCGGTATCAATCATGATGGCAGCTGCTTTTATGATCGCGGGAGGAATCGGGTCCGTTTTGAGATTTTGGCTGGGCAATGTGCTCATGGCGATGATTCCGCGCCCCCGCATTCCGGTCAGCGTGATGGTGATCAATATTCTCGGCTCATTCGCTCTCGGCATATTCATAAGCCTCGGCATTGACAATCAAACGGTCTCTATCGTGGTCGGAACTGGATTTTTCGGAGGCTTCACAACATTTTCGACGTTCAGCGTTGAAGCTGTTCAGCTTTTGGCTGCAAAGCGGGTAAAGGCTTCAGCGGTTTACATCCTGCTTACAATGGCAGGCTCAATCGGCGGATTCTGGGCCGGCAGCATGCTGATTCCGTGAAAATGATGGTGTTATGATGAACCAATTATTCTGGTTTATTGATTTGTATAGCAGCTCAAATTCTGATGGGAGCGTTCAGAAAGGAACATTACGCCCAAATGAAAAAAGATGCGGACTCATTAAATGTCAAGAATCCATTTTGAATGCTTCAAAATGGATTCTTCCCTTTCTACCCTTTTTCAATAGCCGCTTTTTGAAAGCTGTCCCAATTCGCAGAAATAACTTTCAAAACGTCGTCTTTTTCTTGGTAAGCCCCGATTTGCCCCCCGTCCATCGTCACTTTATACAAGGGGAATTCGCGCTGCGTCAGGCCGAGGCAGAGCGCGATGCCATTTGCATGTCCCCGCGCAGTCTGTTCGATCCAGGCGGCGCTTTTCATTTTTGCCGAATCTTCGGGGTGATCGATAAAGCCGTTCTCCGTTAAAACGGCGTGCATCGCTGTTTCCCGAAGAACATGAAAGTTCGCCTTTTTCATTCCCCTGTCCCTGAGTCCGTTCTGCTTGATTACTTCGCCGTGAATGATCCGTTGATAAAGAGCGGTAACTGATTCATCGGACAGGCCGCTGTAGATGTAATCCTCATACCCGTACGCCGTGCCGTCAAAAGCGTTTGTATGAATGGAGACAAACAAATCGGCCCCCCACGAATTCGCATCGTCTGTGCGCTCCTGAAGCGTAACCGTTTTGTCTGTCGTTCTGCTCAGCCTCGTCTCTGCGCCTGCATACTCTTTTAATAAAATGTCATTGATTTTGAGAGCAATGGCAAGCGTCACGTCCTTTTCCAGCAAACCGTTTCCCGATGCTCCCGGATCACTTCCGCCGTGTCCCGGATCCAAATAAATCTTCATGTTCAATTTCCTCCTTTGATAATGGTTTCAAGACGTTTTTTGAACCGGAGTAAAATCCAACTGATGACAATCCAAGCCAAGTTCCGATCATCATGTCTTCCTTCCAGTTCCCTGCGGTAAACAACAGAGAAATCGAGATGCCGAAGACAATTGCACAGATGGGGAGAAATCGTTTCTGAATGCCGACAAGCTTTACTGTATGCACCAATCCCGTAATCAGCGGAACGAGCGCGATTTCAGAAAAATCCATGTTCTTCTCCTCCTTTCCTGAAGCGTTTGTCTCAAACATTGACCGGCATTTGTATCATCACATTTGTTAAACCTCCCCGCTGTTTAAAGCTTGTCATTATCATAAAAGAAAAACCGCTCTCTCCCGCGTCATCATCGCGTCAAGAACCTGAAAAAAAACTGAAGCAGCGCAAAAAAAGAAGGGCTTGTCTTAAACAAGCCCCTTCCCGCCGTGCGTTAAATATTCGTGATCGCCGCCAAGCTGACAAGCAGCTTGTCCAGCAGCGATTTTTTCATTAAAAACAGCGTTTTTTCGCTGTAGCCGATTTCCATCGCGCATTTGCCCATGCTCCAGTTATGAATATACCGGCATTCTACCAGCTTCCGCTCGAGTTCATCCAATTCGGAGACAGCCGTTTCCATCGAATCAAGCAAAAATTGATAGAGCCTTTTTTCGGCGTCGATCCGATATTCAGCGTTTCTTTCTTTGACGGCGAGCCCATTCTTTTGCTCCTTCTCCATTCTCCTTTCTAAATTGAGCACGGCGGCTTTGTAATTTTTCCAATTCCTCAAATGAAATTCGATCCGCTTAATATACGTTTTTCTCTCTTCCTCCGAAATGATCTCGTACCACAGCAAATCAATCACCTCTCACACAGAACGTTTGTTCCCATTATATACGAACGAATGTTCCTGTTCAAATGACTTTTTTCTTAAAATAAAAAATCACCTTGAGCTATTTTTCGCTCAAGGTGATTTCGTTTACGACGACCGGATTTGCCGGTGCCAGCTCTACATGTTCTGTTGTTTGTTCCCGCTTGACTTCGACGTGCTTAATCAGACGCCCTTCCATTTCGAGAACCGTTATCGTGTAAGAGCCGATATGCACCGCCTGGCCTTCCGCGATATCTATGTTTTCTTTCAGCACAAGTCCGCCGACAGTTTCGACTTCCTCTTCCTCGATATCGTCTTCAAACAGCTCATTGACCTGATCGATTCTCACTTTTCCATCCATGATGTATTCGTGATCGGAAACTTTTTCGATGAGCGGTTTTTCGTCTTCATCGAATTCGTCCCTGATCTCCCCGACGATTTCTTCAAGAATATCCTCGGCCGTCACAAGACCCGATGTCCCTCCGTACTCATCCGTTAAGATCGCCATGTGAATCCGTTCCCGCTGCATTTTGATCAGCAGCTTTTGAACAGGCACGGTTTCAATGACTTCAATAACCGGACGGACGTAGGCTTCAAGAGACAGCAGCTTTTTCTCTGCCTCTGACATCATGAGCATATCCGTAAACAGCTGTTTCGTATTGATCATGCCGATGACATGATCCTTATCGCCTTTATAGACGGGCCAGCGCGTATATTTTTCTTGCAGCATGACCGAAATGGCCTCATCAATCGGCATATCCAGCGGGACAGAGGCGATTTCCGTACGCGGCACCATAATTTCTTTGGCGATTCGATTGTCGAATTCAAAGATTTTATTGACATATCTATATTCAGACGGATTGATTTCTCCGCTTTTGTAGCTTTCTGATAACAGGATTCGCAGCTCTTCCTCCGAATGGGATTCATCCTTTTCCGAAGCAGGCTTCAAACCGAATAACCCGGTCAGCACTCTGGCTGAGGCGTTCAGCGTCCAGATGAACGGGAACATGACAACATTGAAAAAGTGCAGAGGTCCCGCCAGCCACAGCGTCATCTGTTCGGCTTTTTGAATCGCGATGGTTTTTGGAGCGAGTTCTCCAACCACGACGTTCAGGAATGTAATCACTAAAAATGCAATGGCAACTGAAAGAGCGTGCGATACAGCGCCAGAAACATGCAGGCTTTCAAAGACCGGATGCAGCACCTTTTTAACCGTCGGCTCCCCCATCCAGCCGAGTCCAAGCGCTGTAATCGTAATACCGAGCTGGCAAGCTGAAAGGTATTCATCCAAATCCGACACCACTTGTTTTGCGCGGACCGCCTTTTTGTTTCCTTCAGCAATCAGCTGATCAATACGGGAGCTTCTGACTCTGACAATCGCAAATTCCGATGCCACGAAAAAAGCAGTTAAAGCAATCAGAATCCCGATGATTATCAGACTAACAATATCGTCCATTTAACCTTATCCTTCACAAAGGATAAGGAGTCACCTCCTGATGAATTCAAATTCCCTTAATAAGGCTGATGTGCGTTCTGTAAAAATGACTATGCAGAGGGCCCCATCCAACCACCTCCAAGCCAAATATATACTATTATCTTACTTTATTAAAAAAGAGTCAGTCAAATGTCTAAACTTTAAATCTAACAATATTTTCTCGAATATTTAGATAAATAAAGGTTTTTGCATCAATTTTACGCCTTTTTTTGATCAATTAACTTGTATAAACAGCTTCTAATATATTAAAATGTTTTATAACTATAACGTGATGGTTGAGGAGGGATGCAGATGGGGCAGAGAAATATCGCATTGGCGAATTAGCAGCTGCTGCAGGCGTAACAAAACGGACTGTCGATTATTATACGAATCTCGGGCTGTTAACGCCTGACAGATCATGTTCAAACTACCGTTATTACGATGAAGCCGCTCTCAAACGGCTGAAGTTTATTATGGACTGCAAGCAGCAGAGATTGGCCCTGTCCGACATTAAAGAAAGGCTGGAAAACCAGTTTCCCTCTTCAACTGTGAATGATGATGAAATTGGAAGCCTGACAACGGAAATCGATCATGTCAATGACAATATCTCCGTGATCATAAACAGATTGAAACGGCTGAATCCCGATGAACGGAAGATTCTGAAAAGCCGTCTTTCTCCTGAAAAAATGACGGTCATCCAGTCATTTTTGCTGCTGCTTTAGTTAATCTTTTACTAAACAGGAGGTGTTACCTTCATTCTCACGCTAGAGTGAAGGTCCTAATTGGAAATAGTTAATTTGATTTTTGTTGCTGTATTAATTGCTTTAACAGCATTTTTCGTAGCGTCTGAGTTTGCGATTATCAGAATCAGAAGCTCGCGGGTTGATCAGCTCATTGCTGAAGGAAACAAAACAGCGATTTCGGTGAAAAAAGTCATTACGCACTTAGACGAATATTTATCGGCCTGCCAGCTCGGCATCACTTTGACGGCTCTCGGTCTCGGATGGCTCGGGGAGCCGACGGTCGCCCGGCTGCTTGAACCGCTATTTGTTAAATGGAGCATTCCGAGCTCTGTATCACACATCGTTTCAGTCGTGATCGCCTTCAGCTTGATTACGTTTTTGCATGTGGTTGTCGGCGAGCTCGCTCCGAAGACGCTTGCGATCCAAAAAGCGGAAGCCGTTTCCTTTCTTTTTGCAAAACCTTTGATCTGGTTCTACCGCATTATGTTCCCATTCATCTGGGCGCTGAACGGATCAGCAAGGCTGTTGACGAAAGCGTTTGGCCTTGAAGCGGTTTCTGAAAATGAAATGGCGCACTCAGAGGAAGAGCTGCGAATTATTCTGTCAGAAAGCTATAAAAGCGGCGAAATCAATCAATCTGAGTTCAAATATGTCAACAAAATTTTTGAATTCGATGACCGTCTTGCCAAGGAAATCATGATCCCGAGAACAGAAGTCGTCAGTTTTCCAAATGATATGAAAATCGCCGAGATGATTGACATCACGAAGGCCGAAGGCTATACCCGCTATCCCGTCGAAGACGGTGATAAGGACAACATCGTCGGCGTCATCAATGTCAAGGAAATACTGACGGCCTGCATCAGCGGAGAATGCTCCAAAGAAGACACGATTGAACAGTTTATCAATCCGATCATTCATGTGATCGAAACCGTTCCGATCCACGATCTGCTTCTGAAAATGCAGAAAGAGCGCGTTCATATGGCGATCCTTTCTGATGAATACGGCGGAACGGCCGGACTCGTGACGGTCGAAGACATCATTGAAGAAATCGTCGGCGAAATCCGCGACGAATTCGATATTGATGAAATTAATGAAATCCGCAAAATCGGCGAAAACCACTACATTCTCGACGGCAAAGTGCTCGTCAACCAGGTCAACGATTTGCTCGGCATTCAGCTCGACAATGAGGAGATTGACACGATCGGCGGATGGTTCCTGACGCAAAAATATGACGTCCAAAAAGGCGACATGATCACCGAGCAGGGATTTGAATTCACGATCAACGAAATCGACGGCCACCATGTTTCATACGTTGAGGTGAAAAAAGCTGCGGAAACGCCGCTGCTTGAAGAAGCGGAATAACATTGTGAACAAACCGGGGGATACAATGAATTTGTATCCTCTTTTTTTTGCGTTCAAAATATGTAACCACTTGATTACAGAGCAAAATTCAATTATCATGTAATCAAGTGATTACATTTCAGGAGGGACTTATGTCAGCACAATCTACAAGGGATCGATTAATCCAAGCGGCGCTTGCCCTTTTCAAAGAAAAAGGATATCAAGCCGCATCCACCAGAGAAATTGCCCAAAAAGCAGGCGTCAATCATTTGACCCTTTTTAGACACTTCGGAAATAAACAGAATTTATTTCGGGAAAGTGTTATTCAACATGTGTCATCGGGAGATTTTATTGGAGAACTTGAAGGAATACTGAGCGGCGATTTACGACAAGACCTCTCATTCATTGCGAAAGCATATCTAAAAGAAAACCTGGAAAAAGGTACTGTTTTTTTACTTTACTTTAATGATGCAGTACAGGATAAGGAAGTTTGCGAATTAATCATGGATATTCCCCGCCGTCTCAACCGCTTTTTAGAGGCTTATTTTGCAAAGCTCTACGCCGAAAAAAAAATTTCAGACGGCAACTTTCAAATGTTAAGCCAAATGTTTTTCGGTTTACTGAATCAATATATTATGTTTCAACATTTGCCCGGATTCAAGGAGTCGTTCAATGATCGGATTGATGACTATGTTGAAGAGTGCGTCGATTTATTTTACACAAAACTTGAAAAGGAAGTGCCGTCTTGATTACCTTGCAACCGGTTTTGCACATACCTGCAGTTTCCAAATGGGATGAAAAAATAAACTTGAAGATAAGCGGACTTCAACCGTTTGACACCATTGATATCATCGTTACAGTGAAAGATGAAGCTGACGCAGAGTGGAGATCACACGCTGTTTTTCAAGCGAATAGATTAGGAGAAGTCGACCCTGCAGCAGCAGCCCCACTAAAAGGAACCTACCAGTCTAAAGATCAAATGGGGCTTTTTTGGTCAATGCAGGCTGTTGAATCTTCCTGCTCGTTTTACAAAAAATCGGTTCATCCGTCCGCTTACCGTATTGAAGTGAAGCAAAAAGAACGCATCATCTTGAGTAAAGAAATAAAACGAGTGCTGCTTTCTGAAACAGTTGATAGACTGGAAGTAAACGAAGATGGGTTGTGCGGCACTTTTTTTCGCCCGCTTGCCGTTAACCGCCCTCCCGCAATCATTATATTAGGGGGATCTGACGGCGGCCTTGACGAAACAATGGCAGGCATGTTAGCAAATTACGGATACGCAACACTTGCAATCCCTTATTTTCAATACAAACAGCTGCCTAAAAAACTGGTTGAAATTCCGCTTGAATACTTTCAAAAAGCGATCGATTGGCTCGGTCGCCAGGAAGGACTTCATCATCGTCAGATCGGAATATGCGGACGGTCAAAAGGCGGCGAACTGGCGCTGTTAATAGGTTCTCATTTTCCTGAAATCCGCTTTGTCGTTTCTCATGTAGGCGGCGGAGTCGTCTTTCAAGGGGTTGGATTAAAAAAATTCCGGCAGACATCTTCCTGGAGCCTGAACGGCGCACCGCTCGCCTTTGCACCGCTGCCGATGTTTTCGCTTCCTCAGCTGTGGAATATGATGAAACATAAGCTCACAAGACAGCCTCATGCTTTTCTTGATCTTTACCAAAAGGCTTTACGAAAAGTGAAAGATGATCATCCTGCAATCATTAAAGCGGAACTTATTAAAGGTCCTATACTGTTAACTTCAAGCACTGACGATTTAGTATGGCCCTCTGCCTCAATGAACGAGAAAATCGAAGAACGGCTGAAAAAGAACAGATTCTCTTATTCTGTTAAACATCTGTATTTTGAAAAAGCCGGTCATAATATCAGGCCTCCATACTTTCCGACATCCGGAAGAAAAAGCAGAAAAATAGCCTATGGCGGAAAAACTGAATACGATGCCATTGCAGCTCAAACATTTTGGCAGGAACTGCTTTTGTTTTTAGAAAAAGCAACTGCACCCGGCAATTAAAAAAACCGCCTGTCCTCAGGCGGTTTTCGCTTAGAGCGCTGTCTTCGGGTTCGGCCCGTATTGATTTTCCCCTTTTTCACTGTCTTGACAAAGCATAATGAGCAAAATGATCTTTCCAATGAGAGGAATTAAACCGATAAAGATCCAGAATCCGCTTTTCCCTGTATCATGCAATCTGCGGATCGTGACGGCCAAGCCCGGCACAAGGTTGGCGAGCAAATAAACCATTCCTAAAAATGTCTCTATTTCATATTCCGGAAGATGCAGAATGGCTTTAAAAAATCCGTAGATGACCAGAACCATGTATGAGAAAAGGCAAAACAGCCAAAATTCCTTTCGCCTCGCCCTTCCCGTAAATCCTGCATAGTTTTTTATTGCTTTCAAATACCATTTCATGTATGAGCTCCTCCACCAATAACCATAGTTCTAACATACTGCATAAAAAATAAAAACGCTGCTATTTTATCATAAAAATGGAGTGCAAGGTGAATTTTAGAAAAATAAAAAAAACAGCCTCTCTGTGCATGAGAAGCTGTTTTTCCCTGCGTATGTTTGAATTATAGCTGCTCCAGCTTTTTCTCCAAAGCTTTAATACTGTCATTCAAAGCCTCCGTCATTTTGACCAGCTTTTCTTTTGACGAGTATTGAGCGAAATCTTCCTGATTGAGCGGTTCGCCGATGATCAGTTTCATTTTGCCTCTCTTGAAAAGCTCTTTTCCGTTGGAAGGGCCGCTGTATGCAGCCGGCACAAGCGGCGCTTTTCCCATCTGGGCGATCGTGACAGCCCCTCTTTTCAATGGAACGTCTTCAGATGATCTCGTTCCGCTTGGGAAAATGCCGACGATTTTTCCTTCTTTCAACAGCTTGATCGGGGTTTTGATGCTGCTTGGCCCGGGATTTTCCCTGTCGACGGGAAAAGCGTTGATGCTTGAAAGAAAAGAACCGCTTAATTTATTTTCAAAAAGCTCTTTTTTCGCCATGTAATGAATTTCCATAGGCAAAATGCCGACACCCAGTGCGACGACATCCACCCATCCTGCATGTGTGCAGGCAATAACGAAACCTGTGTCTTTAGGAAGATTTTCTTTATTGTATACTTTAATTCCGCCGCGCAAAGAAAGAATCGCTTTTGCAGCATAACCAGTAAATTGATACATATGGCACTTCCTTTATTGATGTAGTCGAATGAGGTTTCCCTTTATTATTATAACAATTTTTTTTATTACCTGGTACTAAAAAATGATTTTTCACAAAAAAACCGGGGAATTTTCCTCCCCGGTTTCCTGACTTTTTCTTTTGTCGGCGGAGCCGTGAATTTTGGCCCGATCTGTTCCGAAACCGTATGCCGGAGCGGTATTAACCAGGTTGATCTCTTGATCAAGCGCGGCATGAATCGTTTGAATCGGCTTCCTCCCTTGGAGCCTCCGATGGCCCATGTTCCGATGACCGCTGCGCGACGGTTCGAGCGATGTTCCGATATGTTGGTGTATTCCATGGCTCTCCTTCTTTTTGTATATCTGATACCATGAAGCCTATAAAATTGAGACTAGGCACGCTCCATACGCCTATTGCATACGTTGATGTTAATAAAGCTAATGAGGAGACCTAAAAACATATGCATCCATATCAATTTCCTTATCACCTTCCTTCGCCTTACAGCGCCGGACGGTTTCACGGATCAGGGTATGCAGGCGCTTTTCGAACACCCGGCACCGAAGAACGTATCGTGTTAAGAGATTATGGACAAAAACCGTTTGCCTCTAACATCAATGAAGCGGCAAAGCAGAACAAAACGTTTCGCACCGCTTTATGGACAGGAAGGCATTTGCAAGTTACCCTGATGAGCCTCAACCCAGGCGAAGACATCGGATTGGAAATGCATCCTCACGTCGATCAGTTCCTTCGTGTTGAACTAGGCAGGGGAATTGTTCAGATGGGGCCGAGCAAACATCATTTGCCATTTAGAAGAAATGTATATGATGACACCGCTATCGTCGTCCCTGCCGGAACATGGCACAATCTCACCAATACAGGCAATACTCCGCTTAAACTTTATTCGATCTATGCTCCGCCCAACCATCCATTCGGCACCGTCCATCGAACGAAAGCCGATGCGCTGGCCGCGGAAGGACACCGCGCTCATGACCGTTACTTTTGACAGACGATCAAAACAGCTTACCCGCACCTCTTAAATGAAGGATATCCTCAAAAAAATAAGCCTTTTAGCATAAAATAAAGATTCATATGCTAAAGGCTTATTTTGTTGCTGTGTTTTATATTTCGGCCGCTTTACATCATGAAGATTAGTTTTTTTGAACGTGTTCAGTTATTATATAGGGTAGATGATTTTAAAGGTAAGAAATTGGAGGAAAAATGAGCCGTGGGCATATTTAGTGCAACTTCAAACCTTTCTTATGCGTTTATAACATAGAGGGGAGAAAAGGCAGTGACTATCGACGAAATTTACCAAATGTATATGAATGATGTTTACAGGTTCCTGCTCTCCATGACGAAAGATAAACATCTAGCAGAGGATTTGCTTCAGGAAACCTTTATGAGAGCTTACATACACATCCATTCTTACGACCACAGCAAAGTGAAGCCATGGCTTTTTCAAGTGGCACGCAATGCGTTTATCGACTATGTCAGAAAGCATAAAAAGGAAGTGACGATTTCTGACGACATGATCGGAAACCTGTTTCAAAACGCGGTGCAAAGCCCTGCTCACCAGGTCGAAATCAAGGAAGTGTTAACCTTATATATGAACCAGCTCCCCGATAACTACCGGGAAGCGCTTACGCTGTACTATTTAAAAGAATTGAACTACAAGGAAGCGTCAAGCTTGATGAATATCTCAGAGGCTAATTTTAAAAGTGTTTTATTTCGTGCCAGACAGCGGCTGAAAGCACTTTACAACAGAGGTGTTAACGATGAATGAAGATTTTAAAAAACGTTGGGAAAAATATAAAAACGGCGAACTTTCCGAATCGGAAATGCTCCGGGTCGAAGAAGAGCTTGAACAGCTTGAAGAATACCAGGACATGCTGGAACAGGAAATGAAAGACGAAGACTGGGATTTGGCGATCAGTCCTGAAAAGCAAAAAGCGATTTTAAGATACGGAAAAAATAAATCATATATGCGGATCTCCACCCTTGCTGTTATTTCTACGCTTATTATTCTGCCGATCTGCACACTCGGCAGCTATCTATACTACGGGTTGGGCGGGCATGAAAGCAAAGGGAATGAACTGGTGCAAACCGCTTCAATGACAGTTGCCGTCACAAACCCGAATATTCAAGTCGATACTGAAGCCCTTGTCAACAAAGTAAAACTCTTTGGAATCGAAACACAGTTCCCGTTAAAGAAGCAAATCGGAAACGTCACAAAAGTAGTTGGAAATGAAGAAGTGGAAATGTTCTTCGATCAGCTGAAGTCTCCGCAGATTCATCAATACAATCAGGAGCTTTCAAAAGAAGAACGTCATTTTGTCTACCCTGACGGCATCAAAGAAAAATCAGTGTCCAAAGCCGAGTCGATTTTAAAACAGCTGCCTGACGGAACCGTAACCGAAGCTTTCCTTTCCTTTGAAAAAGCATACCCGACAAAGGAGCTGTATGAAAAATTAAAAGGCTATGATGTTCGCGTTCTGTGGAATGCGATTGAAACAGAGGGCGATTTAAAAGATCATCCATACGCAGAGCCGATCGGATTTCCCGGAAAAGATTCAAACCGGATTTTTGAAATTCAGCAACCTGCCGAAAACGATGACGAACAGTTTAAAGCGGCGCTTTCCTACATGATCAAGAACAAGAAATGGGCTGAAACCATTTCAGGCAGGAAAGACCTGAAGCTTTCCAAACGGCTTGACTATGTGGAACAGAATGGTGTGAACGTGTATGGAGCCGTCATTACCGGACCGTCAAAAGAGGTTGAACGGCTGATCAAAAAAGGGCCTGTCAAAGCAGCTAAAGTAGGTGAGGTGGAATTATGGAACTGGTAAGAATCTTTAAGGAGCACAACGTATTTGGATGGGTGTCTGTCGGCACGGCCATTCTGTCCCTGTTCGTCTTAAACTTGGCCATTTTAAGCGACACGATTGCATATTCGTATAAGATGCTTCCTTTTGCGATGGCCGCCGTTCCGCTCGGAATTATCGAGCTGTTCATAAAAAAAGGACGGACCGGTCTCGGATTTCTCGGCGTCGTCCTGAACATTTTCATTCTCGTTTGCGTATGGACCATCGTCTCCATCGATACGAATCTGCAGCTCGGCTTTTAATAACTCCCCGGTTATACCGGGGAGTTTTTCATTTCAGAGCCTTGCGAAATAGGTAGCTCGCTTTTTCATACCCCATTTTCTCTTCGTAAAAACGGTGAGCGTCTGCCCGCTGCAAGCCTGATGATAAAGCGATTGAAGCCAATCCGTTCCCTTTGGCCCACTCTTCAACAGCGCCTAAAAGCTTCTTTCCATAGCCTTTTGAACGGTGTTTTTCACACGTCACCAGGTCCGCTACCCAAACATGACGGCCTTGGTTCAAAGAAACCCTCGGCAAAAAGCCGGCCAAAGCCACCGGAATATCACCGTCGTACAGCGCAAATAACGTGTAGCTTTCAGCCTCCCGAGCTTCTTTGACGAGCTCCAAAAAAGACGTTTCATCCAAATGGGGCCGGAGCTGTTTCATGATCGGATAGACTTCCTTGAGCTCTGTTTCACAATGCAATTCCCTATAATCAAGCAACATCATCATTCCCTTCTGTTGGTTATGAAACTACTTTAACCCGAAAACTGGGCTTTTTAAAATGACCAGTTTTGATAAAATAAAACATACCAGATGAATTGAAAGGGCTGATCGAATGGATATAACCCCTTTTTTAAACCGCAGCGGCAGCGAGCCGCTTTATCAGCAGCTGTACACGTTTTTCAAACGCAGCATTCATTCGGGACACATAAAGCCTGGAACAAAGCTTCCCTCCAAACGAATGCTTTCCAAACACTTAAATGTCAGCCTGACAACTGTAGAACACGCGTATGAACAGCTGGCTGCAGAAGGATATTTGCTCAGCAAGCCTAGAAAAGGCTGGTTTGCGGCTGAAGCGGAAGGAGACTTTGCACAGACTGCGCCTCCTCCCCCTGCCGAAAAAGAACTGGAAGAACATGAGACGGCGGCTAACATGATCGATTTTCACCACGGCCACGTAGACCTCGCGTCATTTCCTGTTTCCCAATGGAAAAAAACGCTCGCCAAAACCGTTGGTGAATCAGGGTACGACCTTTTTCAAAGCGGCCCGCCGGCCGGAGACATTCCGCTGCGGAAAATGATTGCGGTTTACCTCAGAGAATCGCGCGGCGTGGTCTGTTCCCCCGAGCAAATCATCATCGGAGCCGGCACACCGGTTTTGCTGCAGTTGCTGTGCCATCTGTTTCCTAAAGGCACAACCGTCGGATTTGAAAATCCCGGATTTCATCGCTCAAAAACAGTCCTGAAAACCGGCGGCTTCAATGTGGTTCCAATACCGGTTGACGAAAGCGGGATTTCCGTGCAGGATCTTGAACAATATCAGCCGCAGCTCGCATACACCACTCCGTCCCACCAGTTTCCGCTCGGAATGATCATGCCGGTCGGCCGCAGGCTGCAGTTGCTTGACTGGGCAGCAGCGACCGGAGCTTATATCATTGAAGACGATTATGACGGGGAATTCCGCTATGCGGGACAGCCGATTCCTTCCCTGCAAGGGCTTGACCGGAACGACCGGGTCATCTATTTAGGGACTTTTTCAAAATCGCTGATTCCCTCCCTCAGGATCAGCTATATGGTTCTCCCCTTTCCGCTCGTCAAAGAAGGGCTTAACATGGCATCCTTATTTAAACAAACGGTTTCCCGCCATGTACAGCATGCCATTGCTCTTTTTATGAAAAACGGGGATTATCAAAGGCACTTGAATCGAATGAGAACACTCTACCGAAAAAAGCGAAAAACGCTCCTTGATGCCATCAAGCGTGAATTTGGCGGTCATGCCGCAGTCAGAGGAGAGAACGCCGGTCTTCACATCATCCTTGAGGTGAAAAGCGCCCCGAGTGAAGAGTGGCTGACCCAAAAAGCGCTGGAAAAAGGGGTTAAAGTATATCCAGCCTCAGTCTCGTATATGCCCCCCCCTGATACACACGCGGTCCTCCTCGGGTTTGGCGGACTTTCTGAAAAAAGCATCGCAGACGGCATCAAAAAGCTGAAGACTGCATGGTTTAACGGCGGACAGTCTCAAGATTGACCCTGCACAATCGGGCACGGAAAGTCGGATATGGGGATTCTGCTCCTGCTATATTTGTAAACAGAGGAGGTCATCAAATGGATTTGCTGAAGAACATGAATCAAGCCATGGCGTATATCGAAGAACACCTGACGGACAGTATCGACTTTCAAACGGTTGCGAAGCTTTCTTACTGCTCTGAATATCATTTTAAAAGGATGTTTTCTTTTCTTGCCGGGGTTTCGCTGTCCGAATACATCCGCCGCAGGCGGCTTACCCTTGCAGCGTTTGAACTGAAGAACACAAAAAGAAAAGTGATTGATATTGCGGTGAAATACGGCTATCACTCGCCGGATGCTTTTACGCGCGCATTTCAAAAGCTGCACGGCATTACGCCGACAGAGGCCAGACACGATATCAGCACACTGAAAGCATATCCTCCGATGACCTTCCAGTTAACAATTAGAGGAGGAAACGAAATGAACTACCGTATTGTAGAAAAGAAGGCATTCCGGATCGTCGGAATCAAAAAAAGAGTCCCTGTCGTCTTTCACGGAATCAATCCGGATATCGCCTCGATGTGGAAAACTTTAAGCAGTGAAAACATCGATGAATTAAAGGAGCTTTCAAATGTGGAACCGCTTGGACTGATTCAAGCATCAGCGAACTTCTCCGAAGGCAGGATGGAAGAGCAGGGAGAACTTGACCATTATATCGGTACAGCGACAACGAAAGAATGTCCGGACCAATATGAACAGCTTGAAGTTCCGGCCTCGACATGGGCTGTCTTTGAAGCGGCCGGCCCGTTTCCGGACACCCTTCAAAATGTCTGGGGGCGCATTTATGCTGAATGGTTCCCGTCTTCACATTATGAGCAAACGAAAGGGCCGGAAATCCTCTGGAATCAGGATCAAGATATCAGCTCCCCAACGTTTAAAAGCGAAATATGGATACCGGTTCAAAAAAGAACGGCATGTAAGAACTAAATAAAGAACGGGAGGTTCAAACCTCCTGTTCTTTATTTTATCCAGCCGCTACATCCGACGTTTCAACATGCGCTTTTAAAAAGGCGATATATTGATCAGTTGTATCAACCGTCGTGTAAGGCGAGACACTGTAGAATTTCTGGACATAAAGCGGCACTGGCAAACGGCTGTCAGCAGGATAAACGTATGTTTGCTTTTTCGTGCTGCCGAAATAGGTGTGACTGCGGTACCTTCCCAATGTTTCGGCGATTTTCTCATTGTATTTGTTAATATTCCGCACTTCTTCCTCCGTGATGGCGCCGCTGATTTCTTCGTGATAGCGGACATTTCCCGGATAGAAGCGGAATGTCGTCACAGGTGATACATCATTGGTGACGGCTGCATTCGGAAAAGCCTGCAGCAGTTTTTTTCGAAACGCCAGGTTAACCCTGATGTAATTGGCCAAGATCTCCTGGTAGCCTTCGATTCCAAATGCGAGCAGAGAAGCATAAATCGGTATGCTGCTTCCCATTCGCGAACACTCTAGCGTATAGCTCGTATGATAGCTGCCAAACCCTCTGTTGCCGACATAAGGCGTCTCATCCGGATCCAAATCAACAGCCTGCAATGCCTTGCGGTTTTTCACCAAGAAAAGGCTTGTGATATACGGCGTTTGTCCGAGTTTATGAAAATCAAAGACCAAGCTGTCCGCCAGGTGCAAATGCTGAAAATGTTGTTTGTAGCGGGCAAGCGTCTCAAGCACCTCATCTTCAATATGCAGCGGATTGCCGGAGAAATCGTATCCGTTAAAAAAGCTGTACATCCCGCCCATCGCCGTATCGGCATGAATATAAACAGGCGGCAAACCGTATGCGGCCTCTATTTCTTCAGTCACGTTCTTGATTCCGGCCAAATCATCGATGCCAAATGCGTCGGTTGTGCCAAGCGTTGCCAATACATAAATCGGATGTCCGCCTTTTTCAATCACGGCTTGCATTTTTTCCCGCAAATCGGCCAGATCCATCGAATGATCGTGATTCGTCTTGACCTTGATCAAATGGTCCGTCCCGATTCCGGAAGCTTCCATCGACTTATAAAGGCTGAAATGCGAAAGCTCTGAACAGAACGCGTACAGATGATGCGGCGTTCCTTGCTGATTCGCTTCAGGGTACGCGTTTGCGATCGCCAGCCTGAGCGACTGAAAAACGGCTCCCTGCCCGCCCCAGGTTGTAAAACCGCCGCTCTTGTGCCTGTCATAGCCGACAATATCAGAAAGCATCGCCGTGATCTGCACTTCCGTCCTGGCTGCAGCCGTGCCGTCGACATCCCATAAATTGTTTCCGTTTAAAAGAACCATTAAAAGATTCCCGGCGATGCTGGCGTTGTTCGGCAGAGGCGTCGCGTTGGCCACATAATGCCTGTTTAAAAAGCGGTGGCCGTCAAGCAATTTCAATAGCTCTTCAACGCTTTTTTCCGCCCCGAAGCCTTTTTCCGGCAAGACGGCCTCTTCAATGACGCTTTGATAGTAGTCAGATGAAACTTCAGACTCGCGGCCAAGCGTCAGCCGGCCGGGATCCTTCAGCCTGTCCATTCCGGCCAATACCGCTTCAAGCAATGCCAGCAGCTGATACCGCGCCTCGTGATTGCCATCCTCGCTCGGAAACATCTGTTGAAAGTCTAACACCATATTCACCCATCTCCTGATCTTTTAAAATGAAAACACTCCGATTAAATTTAAAAAAACAAGTACAATCGCAAGCGGAACAAGGAAACGAAGAAGATAAAACCACACGATAAAAAAGCCTTTCCCCGCTTTTGATCCGCTTTTCATCTCTTCATATAGATCGTGTTTGGACAATTTCAGCGGAATAAAAATGGAGATAAAGAGCGCGCCAAGCGGCATCAAAATATTGCTGACGACATAATCCGCCGCATCAAAAAACGTCTTCTTAAAAATGAACGGCTCATCAAGCATCCCGTAAGACAAGCAGGAAGGAATGCCGACGGCAAAAATCAAAAGGCCGATCGTCCACGTCCATTTTCCCCTTTTCGTTTGGTCGCCTTTTGTAATGGCCGCAACAATGATCTCGATCATCGAAAAAGCCGAAGTCAAGGCGGCGAATAAAAAGGCCGTCAAAAATCCGATAAAAAACAGCATCCCGAATGGAAGCCGGTCAAAAACTGCCGGCAGAACCGCAAATAATAAAGTCGGCCCCTGATCCGGCTGAAGGCCGAATGAAAAGACGGCCGGAAAAATCGCCAAGCCGGCAAGCAGCGTGACGGCAAGGTTCATGATCACGATCGACAGCGCCGACTTCGGAAGGTTTTGTGACTTTGACAAATAGGAGCTGTACGTCACCATCACAGATACGCCAAGCGTCAGTGTAAAGAAAGCTTGTCCGAGCGCAAAAAGAATCGCCTGCGGCGTCAGGCTGCCAAAATCGGGCACAAGCAGAAAACGCACGCCGTCGATCGCATGCTCAAGCGTCAGAGCCCTTAAAACGAGCGCAATAAATAAAATAAATAATAGCGGCATCATAATCGAACTGACGCGCTCGATTCCTTTTTGCACACCTTTCGCCACGACGAGGATCGTCATGATGATAAACGCAAGCTGCGCTGCCAGTGTCTGCAGCGGATCTTGGATGATCGAACCGAATAGCTCCCCGTATCCGGCCTGCGTGAGACCCGACAATGAACCGGTTACTGCTTTAATGATATAAAGCAAAATCCAGCCGCCGATCACGCTGTAAAACGACAGGACAAGGAAGCAGGCGGCGATTCCGATCCAGCCTGTGATCACCCAAGGCGTCCCTGGCGCTATTTTTTGATAGGTGCCGATAGCGTCCGATTGGCTTTTTCGGCCTAATACAAATTCCCCCAAAAGCAGGGGGTATCCCAGCAGTATCGTAAATAGGACAAACACAAGGAAAAATGCGCCTCCCCCGCTCGTTCCCGCCACATAGGGAAACTTCCAAATCGCTCCCAGACCGATGGCGGACCCCGCGGCGGCGAGAACAAATCCAAGTTTGGATGCCCACTTTGCTGTCATTCTGCGGTCGCTCATTCATACACATCCTTTCTCTTTCTGTTTCTATTATCTCTTACGGGGCAGCTTTTTTGAAAGTGGTCTTTCAAATTCTTATTTTTCCGAAAAAACAAACAGAAAAAAACCGGCTGCCTTACAATAAGCAGCCGGTTGGGATTATGTCGTCACATATCTTCCGCCGTTGATGTGGATCGTCTGTCCTGTCATATAAGAGGAGTCGTCTGAAGCGAGCAGAACATACACTGCAGCGTGTTCAGAAGGCTGTCCGGGCCTTCCCATCGGCGTATCTGTGCCGTGTTTTTCCGTTTTTTCCGGCGGAAAAGTAGCCGGAATAAGCGGCGTCCAAATGGGACCCGGCGCTACAGCGTTGACGCGTATTCCTTTTTTGACAAGGGATGCAGCCATCGAACGGGTAAACGCGACAATCGCGCCCTTTGTGCTCGAATAGTCAATCAGCGCCGGACTGCCTTCATACGCCGTGATCGATGCGGTATTGATGATCGCGCTGCCTTCCCCTAAATGCGGGAGCGCGGCTTTTGTCATATGGAACATGGAGAAAATATTCGTTCTAAACGTTCTTTCAAGCTGTTCGGTCGAAATATCTTCTATCCCTTTTTGCGGATGCTGTTCTGCAGCATTGTTCACGAGAATGTCAAGCCCGCCAAAGTGATTCACCGTTTTTTCGACAGATGATTTGCAATGCGCCTCATCACCGACATCTCCGGGAATCAAGAGGCATTCTGCTCCTTCCTGTTCGATTCGCTCTTTCGTTTCCTCGGCATCCTTGTGTTCATCCAAGTACATGACGGCAATGTCGGCACCTTCTTTGGCGTATGCAATGGCGGCCGCTCTGCCGATTCCGCTGTCTCCTCCGGTAATAATCGCTGTTTTTCCTTTTAATTTGCCGCTTCCTTTGTAGTCGCGGTCTTCCGAGAGCGGAAGGGGCACCATCTTGTGCTCAGCACCGGGTTGTTTTTCTTGTTTTTGCGCTTTCTGTCCATCTGTCTGTCTGTTTGCCGGATTCATTTGTCTCACCTCTTCACCATTGTTTAGTGCTCAGTTACCACGATTCCGGCATCCTTAAACGCAAACGGGCGAGACAGGTTACTTGTCAGGCAGAGGTACGCGGATGAGCCGATCGTCTGTCTGTTTTTTTTCGCCTCTTCCGTCGCCATTGTTCGTAATGAAATACAGATCATCGCCGATCACTTTCACATCTCTGATTCTGCCGTATCCGCCAAGCCACTTGACTACTTTGGCTTCCGCCGGATCGACCTGGAAAACACCCTCTCCCCGCAGCCCGGCCATATAGAGGACGTCCCCTTTCTGTGCTAAACCGGATGGCGCCCGCGTTTTTTCTCCCGAATGTATGAGCGGCGCCTTCATTCCCTGCTTCTCATCGCTTTCTTCAATCACCGGCCAGCCATAATTGGCTCCGGGTTCTATTTTATTTACTTCATCATGTCCAGACTGCCCGTGTTCGGAGCTGTAAAGCTGTCGGCCGATCCATGCGAGGCCTTGCGGATTCCGGTGCCCGAAACTGTATACATAAGACGAGCTAAAGGGCTGATCAGCCGGTATCGTACCATCAAGCTCCATCCTTAGAATCACACCCGCCATCTTTTCAGGCTGCTGGGCCCATTCCCTTTCCCCTGCATCGCCTGTCGTGATGTACAGCTTTTGATCGGGCCCGATCGCCATCCGGCCGCCGTTATGAATCGCGCCTCCAGGCAAATCGGCAAGCAGTTCATCCGTTTCTGTCCAAGTGAGGCGGTCAAGCGTCAATTTTACGATCCGGTTTTTCAGATGGCTCCCGTCTTTGTATGTATGATAAACGTACGCCTCCTGACTGTTTCTAAAATCCGGATGGAGTACAAATCCGAGCAGCCCGCCCTCCCCTTCTTGATGAACGGGCTTTTTCAGCTGAAGCTGCATGCGCTCCTTTTTGCCGTCAGCAATGGACACAATTCCCCCGTTTCTTTCCGTAATGTAAAAGGTCTCGCCAGTATGAGCGATCGTCCAAGGCACATCCAGGCGATCTGCGATGACTTCGGCGCCGCTTCCGCCTTCTTTCGCGCTTGTCGCTTCATATTCAGCATCAAAATCCCGGCCTTCCGTGCATGCACCTAGAAAAAACAGCATGATCAACATCAGGAATCCTTTTTTCATCGTCTCCCCCTTAAAGGACTTTCTTGATGAATACATTCAAGAGCACCGGCATGATTCCCTACTAAACATTCAAAAAATCCTATTAAAAAACACGCGCTTCGATGAGAAGGCGTGTGTCCGCATTACTGTGAGACCAATTCTCCGACATATTTAGCCGATGGCCTGAAAATCATGTTGTTGTCAGCCTGCTCAAGCACATGGGCGCACCAGCCGACCATTCTCGCTGCCGAAAAAGTAGGGGTGAACAATGCGGCATCAAAATCGATCGCCTTCATCACAGCGGCTGCGTAAAATTCGACATTCGTATAAAGCTTGCGGCCCGGCTTGTATTCTTCCAAAAGGCGGATCGCCGTATTTTCAACATGAAGAGCAAGGTCGATATCCCTGTCGCCCCCGGCAATTTCCTCGGCTTTCACCCTTAAAGCCTTCGCTCTCGGATCATGCGTTTTATAGACGCGGTGTCCAAATCCCATCAGTCTCTCGCCTTTTTCAAGCTTTTCTCTTATATAGCTTTCAGCGTGCTGTTTTTCCCCGATGCCTTCCAGCATATCCGTCACCGCAGACGGCGCTCCGCCGTGCAAAGGTCCTTTCATCGTGCCAAGTGCAGATGTGACGGCAGAAACAAGATCGGATTCCGTAGACACCGTAACCCTTGCCGAAAAGGTTGAAGCGTTCATGCCATGTTCCATCGCAAGAATCATGTACGTTTCAAGCGCTTTTTTCTGAGCTTCTGTCGGACGCTTTCCTTTCAGCATGTAAAAATAATTTTCCACAAAACCTAGCTCATCCAGCGGCTGAACAGGCTCTTCTCCATCAGCCAGCCTCTTTCTGAACGCGATAATTGACGGGACGGCCGCAATCAGCCTGAGGGCCTGCTCCATTGTCGGCTTGAACGCAAACGATATGTCCCCGAATGAAGAGACGGCCGTGCGCAGAACCGCCATATCGTCTAATTCGGCCGGAAGACTGCGGATCAATCGCTCGCATGCTTCTGGAAGCACACGAAATGAAGCGAGCAGCTCATTGAATCTGCTGAGTTCAGCTTCCGTCGGAAATGCCCCGTTGAGAATCAGGTAAGCGACTTCTTCAAATGTGGACGAAAGCGCCAGTTCATCAGCATTGTACCCTCTGTAGATCAGCTTTCCTTTTTCACCGTCAATGCGGCTGATGGCTGTTTCAACACAAGTAATCCCTTTTAACCCATGATAAACCATATCAATTCCTCCTTTTTCCTTTGTAAATATTATTATAGTTGATATAATATTTAAAAAATATTGAATTATATTGATGTCTTTGATTAATAAAATTAATCAGGAGGACTGCAATGGATTTTAAATGGCTTCATACCTTTGTCACTGCCGCAAAATACGAAAATTTCAGAAAGACGGCGGAAACCTTATTTATTTCTCAGCCGACCGTCACCGTCCAAATTAAACTGCTTGAAGAAGAACTCGGGTGCCAGCTGTTCACCCGCAAAGGAAGAAGCATTCATTTAACGAAAGAAGGACGGGCTTACCTTCCTTTTGCCCTTCGCCTGTTGGAAGACTATGAATCGAGCATGGCAGAGCTTCACAGAATCAGACAAGGCTACTCACAGACATTGAACTTAGCGGTTTCGCCGCTTATCGCCGATACGATTCTCCCATTTGTATTAAAAAAATACACAGCGCTGCATCCGAATTCGGAGATCAAAGTAAAGATCGCCGAATCAGCTGAAATCGCTCCCCTGATTTCAGCTGGCCATGCAGATATCGGACTAAGCTGCTTAAACGTGCAATCGTCAAACCTGAACTGCTATTCCATGTACAGCGATCCCGTGATTTTGGTTGCCCCTCATGACGGCCGCGCTGCAGAACAAGCGCCGCCGCTCGATGTCGAGGATTTGCTTGAAGAATATTTGCTGTTGACCCACAATCACCCTGAATACTGGGACGACCTCGTCAGGCAGCTGAGGATCAAGTTTCCGTTTGTCAGAACGATGCTCGTAAGCCAGGCGCATATTACGAAACGATTTATTTCAGAAGGACTCGGTATATCATTTTTGCCGCTGTCGACTGTGCGCCGCGAGCTGATGGAAGGAAGATTAATAGAGGTGCCGTGCGATTTCATGAAGCTTCCCGTTGCAGGGGGATATGCGATTAGTCTGAAAGATAATGAGAAGGTCGAGCACTTTTTGGCGTTTTTAGCCGAGTTCCGTTTCTAAACGGAAAAAACCCGTTCATCATGATGAACGGGCTTGTCCCTGCAACATTAGAAGCGTTTTGCTCCAAGATAGCGGGGCTTCCAATAGCTGTTTGTCATATCGCTGATCGTTACGCCGTCAGAACCGGCATGAACGAATTGATTGTTTCCGATGTAAACCCCCATATGCGAAGGTCCCGGCTGATATGTCGTGAAGAATACGAAATCGCCTACTGCCGGGCTTGATACGCTCTTCATTGAATTCCAGTATCCGACTGTATTCGTTCTCGCTACATTTGTCTGTTTGTTGAGGATGTACCAGACAAACCCGCTGCAGTCAAATCCTGATGTAGATGTTCCGCCCCATTTATAAGGCGTTCCGATAAGGGCTTTTGCATCAGAAACAAGTTTTGACGTATTCAGCGTTGAAGATTTCTGCGCAGGTGCGCTTGTTTTGCTTGTCCCGCTTGATGCGGAAGGCTTGGTTGTTGATGCTGCTTTTACGCTTTTCGTCCCTTTGACTTTTAATACTTGTCCAATCCGGATTAAATCTGTTTTTAAACCGTTCAGAGTTTTCAGTTCGTTAACAGTCATGCCGTATGTCCGCGAAATTTTCCAAAGGCTGTCTCCTTTGACCACTTTATGCGTAGCTGATGAAACTTTCGACGCTTTTGCAGACGAAGAACTGCTTCCATTGATCGACAGCCTCTGTCCTATGTAAATGATATCGGATTTCAGCTTGTTTTCCTGTTTAATCTTGCTGACAGTTGTGCCATACTTCTTCGAAAAACCCCATAACGTGTCTCCTTTTTTCACCGTTATGGTTTGCGCGGAAGCGGCTCCCGCAAACAAAGTCGATCCTAAAACAACCGCTGATGCTGCTGTTATTACTTGTTTTTTCATGTTGTCCTCCCAATAGCAGAATATTTTATATTTTCAAAGGCGAAAATTAGCAGTTTCATTTTTTTGAGAACGGCTGCTTCAGCCCTTCCTCTGCTTCTATTATAAGGAGGGAATTCCATCAGGTATAGTCTTGACTTACTATGTCAAATTCCTTAATTATTCGTTTTCAAAAAAAGTTTTTAAGGGTAGATAATATTTCATTTACATTTCAAAGGTAACTTAAATACTACATTTTTACGCTTTCCGGCAGCTAAAATTACAATTTTAGAAATATCATTAAATACTTTATTTTACATTTTTATAATGAAGTCGTAAAACTGGGCAAACGTGCATTAATTTGGCATTTCTTTTGAAAGGACGGACGAGTTGAAATCGTTGCGCTTTAAAAGAAAAAAGGCTGCCAAAATGCAGCCTTTATAAATATCTGCGGTGGACAGCCTTTCCATCATAGGAAAACATGACGGGTTTATCTTCGAGCACGGTCTCGACATGCACGCTTCTTCCCCATAGCTGGTGGAGGTAAGGCAGAACTTTTTCAAGATACTTCAAATCGAGTTCGATCCCTTCATACCAATGCTTGATGTATAATTCATTGTTCTTTAAGTAATCTCCGTCCTCAACTGTCAAATAAGGAAATCCTCCGTTGACTCTCATGCTGACAAGCTGATCGCGCACAGCCTCCCAATCCTTGTCGACGATTTTATAATCCCTTCCCTGTTTTTGAAACAAGTAGAGGTCTTCCCGCATCACAAGATCCTTCGTTAAATAGTTCCTGATAAATGAAATGTCTGATTCGATCTCCCTGACTTCAAATATTTTTTCTCTCCCAGAGTTCGGCTCTACCCCCATCTTTTTCATGTCTTCTGTCGGGTTGTTGTAGCGCTCCTCTATGTCCTCAAATATTTTCAATCCGAGATAATAAGGATTGATTCCCGTTTTGGACGGCTGAACCACTCCCGCGTTCAGCTTGGCGAATTCGATCGCTTCACTTGATGTCAGATCAAGCTCACGGATGATTCGCTGATGCCAATAGGACGCCCAGCCTTCATTCATGATTTTCGTTTCAAGCTGCGGCCAGAAATACAGCATTTCCTCTCTCATCATCGTTAAAATATCGCGCTGCCAAGGCTCCAGCTCCCGCGAATGCTCTTCTATGAACAGCAGAATGTCTTTTTCCGGTTTCGGCGGAAACTTTTTTTTCGTCCTTTTCTTCTTCTCTTTCGATCCTTTATGATCCAGTTCCCAGAGGTCGTCATAAGGAGTGGCCGGCGCGCCGGTTTCTTCTTCCTCTTCATCATCTACGCTCCACGACAGCTTCGGCCTCACGAGCGAAGGGTCAATGTGTTCTTCAATCGCCAGCACCGCATCGAGAAATGCTTCGACTTCTTTTGAACCGTGTACCGTTTCATAATGTTTAATCCGCTCTGCTGTCGCCGACATGCTTTCAACCATATCGCGCTTCGTATTTTGAAAACGGCAGTTATTTTTAAAGAAATCACAATGAGCAAGGACGTGTGCGACAATCAGCTTATTTTGAATCAATGAATTGCTGTCCAGCAAAAACGCATAACACGGATCTGAATTAATGACAAGCTCATATATTTTGCTCAAGCCAAAGTCATAGTGAAGCTTCATTTTGTGAAATTGCTTTCCGAAACTCCAATGGCTGTATCTTGTCGGCATCCCGTATGCACCGAATGTATAAATAATTTCAGCAGGACAAATCTCATATCTCATCGGGTAAAAATCAAGGCCGAATCCTTCCGCGATTTCCGTAATTTCTTCAATCGCCCGCTGCAGCTCTTTTTGCTCCCGTATGCTCAATACTCAAATCCCCCCCGGTTGGACTTCTCTTTATTGTATGAGCCGGGTTTTGAAAAGATGAAAGGCAGCTGTCGGATTGACAGCTGCCTTAGATTGCTGACAAAATCCCAAAACAGCTCTTAGTTTTGGGATTTTGTCATCCTTCTTTCAGCGTGATTGAAAACCCTTGCAGTCTAGGAAGGCCGAGCATCGGAGCGGAGCGAATGTTGGAATTCGTGAGCACCGACGCGCAGGACTGACAACGCATGCGAGGGTTTGTCGACACGCTGAGGCAGCTGTCGGTTTGACAGCTGCCTTCTTGAGGTTAGTTCGCTATTTGCATATCAAGAGATGAAGCAAAGCTCTCATAGCGGATGTTTTCCATCGAAACGCCAAGGTTTTGCAATCCTTCAATCACGCTTTTCATAAATGAAAGCGGACCGCATACATAAAATTCGCCATTTGGATCTATCACGACCGATTTCAAAAGCTCTTCATTCACCCGGCCTTTTACAGTATGCTCTTCCGTCGCTTCAGCACCTCTGCTGTAGACGAACAGGAGACGGTTCGCCGGATTGGCGCCGAGCAGCTTCTCCGTTTCTTCCTTGAAAGCGTGATGCCGTTCAGTTTTCGCGGCATGCACGAATGTGATCTCGCGGCGGCTTTCTTTTTGAGCCAACGTTTGCACCATGCTCATGACAGGCGTGATGCCTGATCCGGCGCTAATGAAATAAACCGGACGATCCGTTCCTTCGGAAAGTGTGAAATCTCCGGCGGGAGCGCTCACTTCCAAGCTGCCGCCGATTTCCATGTTCTCATGCAGATAGCTTGATACCTTTCCCACCGGTTGGCCTTCCTCCGCTTCCAATTTGACTGAAATGCGGTAGTAGTCTTTATTCCAAGCATCTGACAAGCTGTACTGCCTTGTTAAGAAATATGGTTCGCCCGGAATTTTAATGCAGACAGATACGTACTGTCCGGGGCTGAAAGCGGGCAAAGCCGTTCCATCGGCGGGCTTCAAATAAAAGGAGGTTATCGTATCGGATTCGACTCGTTTATCCATGATGACAAACGGTTTAAACCCTTCCCAATTTCCATCCTGCTTTTTGTCTTCCTCATACATTTGTTTTTCGACTTCAATAAATACACGGGCGATCTCTTCATAGGCTTCTGCCCATGCCTGGAGAATGTCCTCTGTCGCAGCTTCGCCGAGCACGATTTCAATTGCTTCCAAAAGGTGCTGACCGACAATAGGATAGTGCTCTGGTTTCACATGCAAACTTTTGTGTTTATGTCCGATCTGCTTGACAACCGGCAGCAGGTCTTCGAGCCGGTCGATGTTTTCAGCCGCCTGCAGCACAGTAAAAGCCAAAGCTTTCGGCTGTCCGCCGGTTTGCTGTCGGGACATGTTGAAAATGTTTTTCAATTCAGGGTGGGCATCAAACATCCGCTTGTAAAAACAAGTGGTGATCTCTGTTCCCTTTTCTTTTAAAACAGGGGCGGTCGATTTGACAATTTGCATGGTTTTTTCAGATAGCATAACGCCTGCTCCTCTCCAGTCACTTTAAAAATGTATTTGAAATACATCTTTAAAGGTGCAATAAGATCTTTTTTAAATAGGACTGTTACTTTTGATTAAAGATGTATTTTAGATACATCTTTATACTAGACTTTTAATGGAATTAAAGCAATATTATCAATGAATGTTTTATATTTTTGTAACAATTTCCGCTCGACCCTCATAATCGAAGGCAAATGTGATAAGATAATGGAAACTTGTTTGATTGAGGTCATGCGATGAAATTAACAAATTATACGGATTACTCATTGAGGGTACTGATTTTTCTAGCAACCAAAAACTCAAACGAGCTTGTCAATATTAAAGACATCGCCGATTCTTATTCCATTTCAAAAAACCACCTTATGAAGGTGATTTACGAGCTTGGCAAGCTTGGCTACGTTGAAACGATCCGCGGCCGCAACGGCGGGATTCGTCTCGGAAAAGCGCCTGAACTGATTAATATCGGTGAAGTCATAAGACATACAGAAGATGATTTTAACCTTGTCGAGTGTTTTAACGGAGAAAAAAACCATTGTATACTTTCTCCGATCTGCGGATTAAAGCATGTTTTAAACAAAGCCCTTTCCGCCTATTTGGACGTATTGGACCAATACACTCTGCAAGATATTATCATGAATCAGGACCATATACGTAAATTATTGAGTTGACGAAGGAAACGGTTTCCTTCGTTTTTTTTGCTATAAGGGAAAAATATTGACATTGATGATCGCATTGGTCACCGGATGAAAATACACCTCGGCGTGCGCCGAAAATGATTTGCCTTCTTGATTGACGGTTACCCTGAAGACATCCTTTGTCTCTTCATCATTTACTTGTGTGCGCCCTAAATATTCATAATCCTCGAGCTTTGCGCCTTTGTATTTTTCTTCAAGCGCGCTCCAGGCGATTCTTTCCCACCGTTCAGGTGCATCGAAAACATCTGTTTGAAAGTGGCCTTTCGCCGGGAATGATAAAAGTGTTAATATGCAAAAAAAGTACGTGCAATATCGTTTTTTCATTTCTATTCGCTCCGCATGTATTGTACATACGTTAGCTTGACCGTAAACGGCGAATGTCATGCAGACATTTTTCGCGGTCTGCATATACCATCCTCATATTTCTAGGCCGCCAAACAAGGGAGACCAAGTTTTGCCCGGAGAAAAAAACACCCCGCCACATAAAATAAGCATGACTCCTCAGAAAGAATGGAGAGTGGCGAAATTGAATTACGCTGATTATGACAAAGCTTTGTACTATACGCACCGGTCGCAGTGGGACAACCTGCTGATCCTGATGGTGCGGACAGAAGACGATTTATTATCAAAGCGGATCGAACATTTTTTGCACGCCTACAATTTTGAAAGAGATGACGCCATTGTCGAAAAAAGGCTTTATGATCTGCTGCAGTATATTGATCACGCCTCATTTTCCGGACATGAACACGAAAACGGCGTGCTTGTCTTTACGTAAAATAAAATAAGCCTGGCGCTCTGTCGGCGTCAGGCTTTTTGAAATTCGGCAAAGAGCAGAAGCTCTTCCATTACATTTTTAATATTGGCTTTGGCTGCTTCAGTAACCGTTTGGTGCTCCTCATCAATATGAATCGGATCGAGCACAAGCTGCTTTGTGATGACGTTCGCATAAACTCCGCGTGCGACAATGCGCATATTGGCGAGCGCGTTCATCCCGCCTTTGCCGCCCCCTGCACAAGCAAAAAGCGCCACCGGTTTGCCCGAGAACTGCTCATTGCTTAAAAAATCGAGTGCATTTTTCAAAGCGCCGCTCATACCGCTGTGGTATTCGGGAGATAATAAAACGACAGCGTCTGCTTCTTTGACCGAAGCTTTCAATTTTTGAACATTCTCCAGCGAGCTTTGCTCTTCGTCTCCGTTGAAAATCGGAAGGATGAACTCGCTTAGATCGATAAGCTCAGCCTGATAAGCGCGGGCGATATAGGAAGCGGCGATCCGCGTTCTGCCCTGTTTTCTCGCAGTTCCGCTAATTACGGTTATTTTCATTTGGTCATCCTCTCCCGTCATTTTGTTGTAGTCCGTGTTTTACTGCAAAAAGCGCGGCTTGCGTGCGATCGGATAAGCCAAGCTTTGAAAGCAGATTGGATACATGGGTTTTTACCGTTTTTTCGCTGATAAATAAAGATGCTGCAATTTCTTTATTGCTTTTCCCTTTCGTAATTTCCAATAAAACATCTTTTTCTCTATTTGTCAATTGATGTATTTTTTCTTTCTCATCCGCCTGTGACACATGGTGAAAGACGTGGGACATGATGTTCGGATCCAATGAGTATCTCCCGCCATAAACTGCGCGGATCGTCTCGACAAGTTCATCAGGCTCGGCGTCTTTCAGCTGATAGGCACAGGCTCCCGCCTGGATGGCGGGAATCACATAGCTCTCGTCCGCATAGCTTGTCAGCGCTATGACTTTGACAGACGGATATTCCTTTTTTATTCGCTTTGTCGCCTCAATGCCGTCCATATCAGGCATTGATAAATCCATTAATACGATGTCTGCCTCACGTTTTCGCAAGACATCGAGCGCCTCGATACCTGTCGAAGCCTCTCCGATAACATCAAAATCGCTTTTTGTTTTGAAGAAAAACAAGAGCCCTTTTCTGACAATATGATGATCATCGGCAATGATGATTTTCACCTTCTCCATCCTGCCTCCCCCTTCTCCTTCATAGGCAAAACCGCCCGGATTTTTGTCCCCTTACCGATTGCGGAGGTGATCAAAAGCGTGCCGCCCGCTTTTTCCGTCCGCTCCTTCATTCCTTTCAGCCCAAGCGTCGGAATGTCCACATTAGGATCGTACTGAAACCCTTTGCCGTCATCTTCGATTTCCAAGACGGCAGACGACTGGAATACATTGATTTTCACTTGTATGCGGCTTGCACCGGCATGCTTTTTGCAATTGTTGAGGGCTTCCTGGCTCAGCCGCCACATCAATTCCTCAACAGAAGGGGGCAGACGGAGCACATCGCTGAGCTTGAAGATTACTTGAAGGCCGAGCACTTCCGCATATTTTTCAAGAGCCGCCGCTAACCCTTCTTCCAGCCCCTGGGGCCTGAGCTGCCAAATTAACGCCCGCATCTCAAGAAGCGCTTCATGAGAAAGATTTTGCATAAACTCGAGCATTTCCCTGATTTCCGGCTGGTCTGTCATTTCCCCCGCCGCTTTAGCGGTCAAGCTGAGCGAAAAAAGCATTTGATTAACGGAATCATGCAAGTCCTGAGCCAATCTGTTTCTTTCGGTCAGCAGCAGGTGTTTTTGCTGTTGTTCAGCAAGCCTCATCCGTTTGATCGCCATCCCGATTTGCAGAGCAACAGCTTCGAGGAGCGCCAGTTCCCCGCGGCTGAAATGAATTTTGCCCGGTGCCGCAACGTTCAGCAAACCGAACCGCTTCTTTTGGTCACTGAGCGGGACGGTTGCATGATGGGTGATGCCTTCCGGATCTCCTGTCTTCTGTTTCATGGCCGTCGTAATCCGCCGGCAGTGGATGATATTTTTCGCCCTGTCCAGCTTTTCGTCCCTGTATTGTTCAAGACAGTAGCAGCTTCCTTCGCATAGTAAACGGTTTTGCCGGTAAGAAAGGGCTTGAGGCAGGCGGGCCGAAGCAGCCAGTTCAAAGCTCCCCTTTTCATCGATCAGAAAAAGCCATGCCGTTTTGAGTCCCGTTAGGCGGAGCAGCTTCTTTAAAACGGCATGGAGCGTTTCCTTTAGATCGTTCCCTTCGTTTAAAGTTTCCGCTATTTCTTTGAGCGTTTTCAGTTTTTCAAACTGTGTGTCTTCCCGCAAAAGTTTCATCCCCTTAAACCGGAGTTTCTTTCATTATACCGATAGTTGATAAAAAAAAGCCCGCCCTCATGAGATGATCTTTTCTAAGACTTTTGACCGAGAAAGGGCAAAGCTCATCCTTAGGCTTTTTCTTCCCAAAACAAATCGTCAAGCGTTTTGTCTAATGCCTTTGCGATCGCGATGCAGAGCTGCAATGTCGGATTGTATTTATTTTTTTCGATCAGCCCGATCGTCTGCCTTGTCACATTGACCCGCTCGGCGAGCTGGGCTTGTGTCAAAGACTTTTCGATCCGGGCGAGTTTGACCCGGTTAACCATATGCTCACCTGCCGTTTTGATTTAATCATCTAATAGATCTTGATTTTTCCGAAAGGAATTGCGCAACGAGATAAAGTTGATCAGAAAATGAAGGAATGCAAACAACATCACCATACCAATAAAGTCAACCCAACTGCCGGGATGCTCTGGTATGCCGGTAAAGAGAAGCGTTAAAATAGCAAATATGAGGCCGGAAGCGAGGCTGAGGGCTGCGATTTCTTTTCTTTTTTTCCGATACGCCGATTGGCCTGCGATCTCCGGATATTCAAATCCCGACAAAAGATAGCGGAGCAAAATCCAGCCTGCATAGACCGCAAAACCGATGGCACTGATGATGTATTCGGATGCAGGTTTTCCTAAAATAAAGCCGCGGATGATCATATCCAAACATAAAATGGCAGCGACAATCGTACCGGCTTCGCTGAAAAATTGCGTCATTTTCTTTTCTATGTATTCATCCCCGATTTTGATCCATTTCATATCAGTCATTCTCTCCTTTCAATATGCAATTTATATATGACCTAATGTTAAATATATATTACATCATTCATCGTCTCTTCACAATAAAAAAACCCGCCATTTAAAGGCGGGTTTTCAGCGATTACGAATTTGAGGTCGCTTTTACAATATCGTCGATTTTTTTCATCACTTCGTCTGTCAATTGATTGAGAAGCGCTTCGCTTTCTTCATTGGTTCGGCCTTTGACCGCGAAATAAAATTTCACTTTAGGCTCTGTTCCTGATGGACGGAGGCAGAACCATGAGCCGTCTTCAAGGAAATATTTCAAAACATTGGATTTCGGAAGGTCGATCGTTTCCCTTTTGTTTTCCTTTAGCAGCGTCCGCTTCCCTGTCAAATAGTCTTCGGCGGATACGACATCTTTTCCGGCGATGGAAAGAGGCGGCTGTTCTCTGAATGTGCTGAGGATGGCTGCGATTTGCTCCGCTCCCTCTTTTCCTTTTAAGGTCAGGGACTTCAAGCCTTCTCTATAGAAGCCGAACGATTTATACAATTCGAGGAGCCCGTCATAAAGCGATTTTCCCTGCTTTTTATAGAAGGCGCATACTTCAACGGCAAGCAGTGCGGCCTGGACGGCATCCTTGTCCCTTGCGAAGTCGCCGATCAAGTAGCCGTAGCTTTCCTCATAACCGAATTGGAAAGCATATTCGCCCGATGCTTCAAATTGTTTGATTTTTTCTCCGATGAATTTAAAGCCGGTCAGCGTGTCGATCGTGTCCAGTCCGAAAGAAGCGGCGATGTCGCGCCCCATTTCGCTCGTCACAATCGTTTTCAGAACGACGCCGTTATCAGGCAGCATGCCTTTCTGCTGTTTTTGCGACAGCAGATAATGCAGGAGCAGCGCGCCGGTTTGATTTCCTGTCAGCACTACGTAGCGGCCTTCTTGATCCTTTACAGCGACGCCGAGCCGGTCTGCGTCTGGATCGGTTCCGATCAGAATGTCGGCTCCATTTTCTTCTCCTAGTCTGATCGCATATTCAAAAGCGGCGTGCTCTTCCGGATTCGGAGAAGATACGGTCGAAAAGTCAGGGTCAGGGAGCTCCTGTTCGGGGACGACTGTGACATGTTCATACCCGAGAGCTTTCAGGCCCCGTCTGACAGACTTGTTTGCCGTGCCGTGAAGCGGGGTGAAGATGACTTTGACTTCGGTCTCCTTTGCCAGATCAGGGTTGACAGAAATCGATGTCAGTTTATCGAGATACGCTTGATCGATTTCCTCGCCGATTATTTTAATCAGCCCTTTTTCGGTTAAAGCAGCTTCATCTCCGGCTTCGATTTCCAGTTCGTTTTCTATCGCATTGACATAGCCGGTGAGTTTGTCGGCATCAGCAGGCGGAAGCTGCGCGCCGTCCTCTCCGTACACTTTATAGCCGTTGTATTCAGGCGGGTTATGGCTCGCCGTGATGACAATACCTGCAAACGCATTCAGTTCTCTTACCGCAAAGGAAAGTTCAGGTGTCGGGCGCAGTTCGTCAAACACGTACGTTTGAACGCCGTTTTCTGCGAGCGTCTTAGCAGCTTCCATTGCAAATTCAGGCGATTTGTGGCGGGAATCGTACGCGATCACAACGCCGCGCTTTTTTGCTTCGCCGCCGTTCGCTCCTATGTATGCGGCAAGGCCCGCCGATGCTTTGCGAACCGTATAAACGTTCATGCGGTTCGGGCCCGGTCCGATCTCACCGCGCATACCGGCTGTACCAAACTCAAGTTTTTTATAAAAGCAATCCTCTAGTTCTTTTTCATTTCCTTCCGCTTCCAAAAGAAGCGCTTTTAATTCGGAATCTAAGTTTTCTTTGTTTCTCCAGCGTTCATAGCTCGTTCTCCAGCTCATGATTACCTCCAATGTTCTAGCTAAGTAATTGCAGCTTTTCTTTTATCATATCGACAAACCGCCGCTTTGTCCAAATTTAGCATGCCAAATGAAAAAAATGAGGCTGCCTGTTCAAGACAGCCTCACGCCGGGCCATTCGATTGATTATTAACGAAAATTCACCAAGGTTATTTGACCTAATAAATCATTTGCTTTCCAGCGGGACAACAGCATCGTGTAGTAGTCCTTCCAATGCCTTGACATGCCGGGCCTTCGTTTCGCCATCCCAGTTCAGCTTCTCGCTCATGTAGTCCGTAAGGCTCTCTTTGTAAGTGCGGACCCAATTGATGTCAAAGAACAGCGCACCGGTTCTGCGGACGAAGAAGTCTGCCGGGACGGCTGCCATTTCTTCCTCGATCCCGTAATCCATTTCTGCTAGTACATGGACAGGGATGCGGCGTTTTGCTGCTTCATCTTTCAGCGATGGAATACGATCAAACAGGCGGTCTGCGTTCGAACCGTATCGTGCGGCGATTTGTTTGGCCGTCTCTTCGGACAGTCCGGCCTCAATCCCTTCGGCTGCTTTCGCTTGAATAAAAGCCTCCAGATTTTTGGAGCCGCCGATATGGCCGCCTGAAATCGGCATCGTTTTTGTTCTGCAAGGCCCGAAGTCTCTGTCGCCCTCTTCTTTTAATCGGTCTCTGACAAGATCGACGATATGCTCAGCCATTTTTCTGTAGCCTGTCAGCTTTCCGCCGGCGATCGTGATCAGTCCGGATTCAGAAGTCCAGATCTCATCTTTTCGGGAAATCTCGGACGGGTCTTTTCCTTCTTCATGAATCAGCGGTCTGAGGCCAGCCCAGCTTGATTCGACATCTTCGGCTTTGATTCCAAGTTCAGGGAACATATAGTTGATTGCATTGATGACATAATCCCTGTCTGCTGTCGTCATTCGAGGGTGTTCCAAATTCTCGTTGTAGACGGTGTCTGTTGTGCCGACATATGCCTTTCCGTCTCTCGGAATGGCGAACACCATGCGGCCGTCAGGCGTATCAAAATAAACGGCTTGTTTTAAAGGAAAGACCGATTGATCAAAAACAAGATGCACGCCTTTTGTATGCTGAAGGTGTTTGCCTTCTTTTGAATGGTCTTTTTCCCGCAGACGGTCGACCCACGGCCCCGCGGCATTGACAATTTTTTTCGCGTAGACGCGGTACGTTTTTTTCGTGAAGACGTCTTCAATGACCACGCCGGTGACCTTGCCGTTTTCATATATAAAATCGCTTACTTTTGCATAATTGACGGCCTCGGCTCCGAATTTAACGGCTTCTTTCATGACTTCGATCGTCAATCTGGCATCATCCGTCCGGTATTCGACATAATAGCCGCCGCCCTTCAGGCCGTTCTTTTTCACGAGCGGCTCTTTTTGAAGCGTTTCTTCGGCAGTCAGCATGCTCCTCCGCTCAGCTTTTTTGACGCCTGCCAAAAAGTCGTACACCCTCAGTCCGATTGAAGTGCTGAATTTGCCGAAAGTCCCTCCCTTATGCATCGGAAGCAGCATCCATTCGGGCGTTGTAACGTGCGGCCCGTTTTCATAGACGATCGCCCGCTCTTTGCCGACCTCGGCTACCATTTTCACTTCAAATTGCTTTAAATAGCGAAGCCCGCCGTGTACAAGTTTCGTGGAACGGCTTGACGTTCCGGCTGCAAAGTCCTGCATTTCGCAAAGCGCCGTTTTCATTCCGCGCGATGCGGCATCCAATGCCGTCCCTGCCCCAGTAATACCTCCGCCGATAATAAACACGTCATACTTCTGCTTTGTCATATTCTGTAAAATGTCGTCCCGTTTACGGCTTGAAAATAATGATTCCATGTTTCATGTCCTCCCTTGTTGTCACGGTAAAAAATAGAAAAAGAGACCACAAACATCCAAAGCGCTGATACTGCTTTGGTGTCTGCGGTCTCTCCTCTTCTCCAACCGTTTCTATTAACTTAATTAGATTGTAACATACATGCAGCTTATTTAAAAGCCCTAGCTGCATTTACAGCTTTCTTCCACCCGTTGTACAGGCTCTCACGCTCTTTTTCTTCCATTTTCGGTTCAAAACGTTTGTCAAGCTGCCACTGGTCTTTGATCTCGGAACGATCGCTCCAGAAGCCGACAGCAAGGCCCGCTAAATAGGCTGAACCAAGCGCTGTTGTTTCATTGATTTCAGGACGTTCTACAGGGACATCTAAAATGTCGCCCTGAAAATCCATCAGGAAGTTGTTTTTGACAGCTCCGCCGTCGACTCTCAGCGTTTTAACCGGGATCCCGGAGTCTTCCTTCATTGCGTCCAGCACGTCTTTCGTTTGATAGGCAAGCGCTTCAAGCGTTGCTCTGATAAAATGCTCTTTCGTCGTACCCCGGGTCAGTCCGAATACAGCGCCGCGGACATCGCTGTCCCAATAAGGCGTGCCTAAACCTACAAATGCAGGGACCACATAAACACCATCGGCAGATTCTGCTCTTACAGCGTATTTTTCACTTTCTTTGGCGTCTTTAAACATTCTCAGCCCATCACGCAGCCATTGAATAGCGGAACCCGCGACGAAGACGCTGCCTTCCAGCGCATATTCCACCTTTCCGTCGATGCCCCAAGCGATTGTCGTCAGCAGGCCGTGCTCTGATTTAATCGCTTTCTCGCCGGTGTTCATCAGCATAAAGCAGCCTGTTCCATACGTGTTCTTAACCATTCCTTCTTCAAAGCAAGCCTGCCCGAACAATGCTGCCTGCTGGTCGCCGGCTGCACCTGCAATCGGAATGTTTTTGCCGAAGAAATGATAATCGACCGTTTCAGCGTATACATGCGATGAAGGCTTGACTTCCGGAAGCATCGATTTCGGCACGCCGAGAATATCGAGAAGTTCATCATCCCATTTTAGGTCATAGATGTTGAACATCAATGTTCTTGAGGCGTTTGAATAATCTGTCACATGCGCTTTTCCGCCGGACATTTTCCAGATCAGCCAAGAATCGATCGTACCGAAGAGAAGGTCGCCGTTTTCGGCTTTCTCCCTTGCCCCTTCCACATGATCCAGGATCCATTTCACTTTCGTGCCTGAAAAATAAGGATCGATTAAAAGCCCTGTTTTTTCTCTGATCGTCTCTTCATAGCCTTTCTCTTTTAATTCCTGGCATATCTCAGCCGATTGGCGGGACTGCCACACAATCGCGTTGTAGACCGGTTTGCCGGTATGTTTATCCCAAACCACGGTCGTTTCCCGCTGGTTTGTGATCCCGATTCCGGCAATTTGTCCGGCTTCGATCCCCGATTCTGAAAGCGCTGAAGCGATCACCGACAGAACAGAGCCCCAGATTTCGTTTGCATTGTGTTCAACCCAGCCAGGGTTTGGAAAATATTGCCGGAATTCCTTTTGCGCAATATGGACGATTTCGCCTGCTTTGTTGAAAACAATCGCCCTTGTGCTTGTGGTGCCTTGATCAAGAGACAAAATGTACTTTTCCATTTTGAAACTCCCCCTTATATGTCTGTTAAGATTGCGTTTTTTTTAAATGTTGACCGATTGATCAACTGCTTGTTTTTTCATATGAATATAGAAACCTAACAATATCACAACTAGTATAACGCTTACAATCCAAAATGTGTTTGTGATATGCCCTTTGAATACGGCGTTGTAAAAAACGCCTGCAAATGAACCGCCAAGCGCCGGTCCTAAAACAGGGATCCACGCGTACTTCCAGTTTGAACTCCCTTTGCCTGCAATCGGAAGGACAAAATGGGCAATTCTCGGCCCCAGATCGCGGGCAGGGTTAATCGCATAGCCTGTTGTTCCGCCGAGCGAGATACCGATCGCCACGATCAGAAATCCGACAACAAGAGGATTCAGTCCGTCAGTAAACTTGTTTGCACCGATCGTTAAAAGTCCGAGAACGAGAATAAAAGTCCCCAATGTTTCACTGAACAGGTTTGCAAATGTATTTGGAATCGCCGGACCTGTCGAAAATACTCCAAGCTTCGCGCCTTGATCCTCGGTTTCTTTCCAGTGCGGCAAGTAGTGAAGAAAAACGAGCACCGCTCCTAAAAATGCGCCGATCATCTGTCCCAAAATATATGAAGGCACTTCTTCCCAAGGAAAATCTCCGACAAATGCCAGCCCCAATGTAACGGCCGGATTTAAATGCGCTCCGCTGATGCCGCCGACGGCATATACCGCCATGGCCACGCCAAGCCCCCAGCCGAAGACGATCACAATCCATCCGGATTGATGGGACAGCGATTTTTTCAAATTAACTCCTGCACAAACTCCAGCTCCAAAGACGATGAGCAGCATCGTTCCGATAACTTCCCCCCAAAATGCTGTCAAGGCTATCCCTCCTAAAATCTATTATGAAGTATTATTCTAATAGATGAACGCCATAAGTTCACCTTCTCCACTGTGTCTAAAAGACCATAAAAAAACACAGCAAACTTTCTTTACATCATACTGAGTAAAGAACTGCTGTGGTCTCCGGGTCTCCGTCACAATGTATTAACTTAGTAAGATCGTATCGTATAGTGAAAGCGTTGTCAATAATTTTTCACATTTTAAATTTTTAGTTCCAGTATTTTTTCCATAAATCAGTGTCTGAGGTGGTGACTGCGGACGCCCCTGCTGCAAGCGCCTGCTCGACGTCTTTTTCGGTACGGATAAACCCGCCCGCAAAGATCGGAATGCCGGTTATTTCTTTGACTTCCCTGATCAATTCCGGCACTACTCCGGGAAGCACTTCTATATAGTCGGGTCTGTGCTTTTTCACCAATTCAATGCTCTTCTTCATGGCGCTTGTGTCTATTAAAAACATGCGCTGGATCGCATACACTTTCTTCTGCTTTGCTTTGGCGATAACGCTTGATCTCGTAGAAAGAATGCCCGCCGGTTTCATTTCCTGGCAAATGAATTCCGCACCGTATTCATCATGCTTAATTCCTTGGATCAGATCGACGTGAACAAACATTTTTTTCCCATGGGATCTTGCCGCGCTGATCACGCCTCCCAGCTGTCCAAGATGGATGTCAAGCAGCACCCCGTATGAAAAAGGGCTGTCCAGGAATGTATCGAACTGCTTCATATTGCGTACCGCAGGTAAAATATTTTGATCGTGAAAACTCATGTTCCATCTCCTTCACTTGCTAGCTTGCTTCTGTATTACACTAATGGAATTTCCGCCTCATTGCAATCCTTTATAAAACAGAAGGCCTCTAAGCGGCCCCGGGCAAATCATTTTACATTTACCTTCATTCATGTCCATAATTTAACACAACCAACTCGAATGGGGGGAATTTTTTTATGAAAGCGATCATCCATGAAGGAATCAAGGGCCTTTCAGGGCTGAAATATACAGACGTTTCCGACAAAACGCCCGGCCCCGGTGAAGTCAAAATCAGGCTGAAAGCAGCCGGGCTGAACCACCGCGACTTGTTCCTTTTTCAGTCCAGAAAGGCAGGCGATGCCCCGTTTATTCCCGGATCCGACGGAGCAGGTATGATCGAAGAGACAGGTGAAGGCGTTCGGGACCTCGCCGTTCATACAGAGGTGATCATCAATCCGAGCATCGGCTGGGAATATACGGATTCCGTTCCGCAAGTGCCGGACATTCTCGGCGGCCCCTCTGACGGGACTTTCGCAGAGCATGTCATCGTCCCGGCGAAGCACGTGTTGAAAAAGCCGGCGCACCTTTCCTGGGAGGAAGCAGGCGTCCTGCCTTTATCCGCTCTGACCGCTTACAGGGCTTTATTTACGAAAGGACATTTAGAAAAAGGCGAACACATTCTCATACCGGGAGCCGGCGGAGGCGTCGCCACAAATGCGCTGCTCATGGCAAAGGCCGCGGGCGCGCGGGTGATTGTAACCTCCCGAAGCGAAGAAAAAAGAAAAGAAGCGCTCCGCTATGGGGCGGACTTCGCAATTGACAGCCGCGGCCTGTGGAAGGAAAGCTTGGATGGGGAACGGGTCGATTTAATTCTCGACAGCATCGGTCCCGCCACTTTTGCAAATTATTTCGATGTCATTAAACCGAACGGAAGGATCGTCATTTTCGGTGCCAGCTCTGGAGAAAGTATCCAGCTTCCGCTGCGCTCGCTCTTTTTCCCGCAGATCAGCATCATCGGCACTTCGATGGGCAGCCTCGAAGAATTTCGGCAAATGATTGATTTTATCGAACGCCATTCCCTTAAGCCGGTGATCGATCAAGTATTTCCTTTATCAGAAGCGGTTCCGGCCTTTAAACGGATGAAAGACGGGGAGCAGTTTGGAAATATCGCATTGCAAATAGACGGGTAAACTCAGGAAACGGCGGCTTCCCTTGTCATCAGCCGCCGTTTTTTAAGCGGTGCAAGCTTCCCTTTGTTATCGCCAGAAAAAAGGCCGCCTGAAAGAAAAATTCAGGTCAGCCCCATAATGAAAGCAGCCACAGCACCACCGGAAGGGTGGCGATGCTGAGCATTGTACTGATAAAAGTCGCGCTTGAAACGATTTCCGGCTTTGTTTCAAACTGTACGGCCATCAAAGTCGTGTTCGCCGCCGTCGGCATGGCCGCCGCCAACACCATGATCTGTTTGACCAGCCCGTCGACCGGAAGAATCAGCGCAAACCCCAGGGCAATGAGCGGAGACACGAATAATTTCAGCAAAAGCGAGTAAGAAATTTTCCGGTATTCGATATGTTGAAAGGAAATCACCGCAAGCTGCATGCCGAGAATAATCATAATCGTCGGAATCGCGGCATCTCCCACCAATTTAATTCCTGTCATTAACTGTTCGGGAATCGAAATATGCCCCAGCTGAAAGCATATGCCGAGCAGCGCACCGTATGCGACCGGCATCCGGATAACCCTCGTCATCACGATTTTAAATCCGCCCGCTTCTGGGCTTCCTTTCGCTGCGTAATACATGCCAATCGTGCTCATGACAAGCTGCTGAAGAACCATCAGCACAACGGCGATATCAAGCCCGGCCGTGCCGTAGACAAGCAGGACGACGGGAGTTCCGTAGTTTCCGTTATTCATGAAAGCGGATGATAAAACGAGAGCGCACCGCTCCTGATTGGAATATCCGTGAACATATGAAATGAGGTAGACAAATAGAATCAAAGTTAAACAGAGGCCGAGACAATAGACAGACATATAAATATAATCCATCGTCAGCTTGTTCTCATAAAACGTATCAAACGCTAAAAACGGAGACATTAAATACAGGGACATTTTCGATAGGTTCTGAATATCAAAATGAAGCAGCTTTTGTCCGATGAACCCGATCGCAAATATCCCGAAAACCGGCAGTAAAACAAACAGAAACTCCATGATGCACCTTCTTTTTATGTATAACCGTTCTCATTAATACTATCAATCATATAGAAAAACCCGTTTGTTTTCAACGGTGTTTCTCTAGGTATTCATCGGATTTTAAATACAGTAAGAGCTCCCACATACCTAACTCCGCTTGGCTAGGTAAATGCAATCTACTTCATGTTCTGGCATGCGGCTGTGAGGAGCAATTTGGTGATCCAACCGGTCAAGACAGGGCACAGAAATCATGGGCATTTCCAGGCGGGACATAGGCATCGGCGAATGTCCATATCCGTTGTTCGGTGGTCTAAGTAAAAACCCCTCCACTTTCCGGATCAGTCGTACTGTAGCTGATCTCGGTTCGAATTCTTACGGATTTTTAAACCGTTTGTTAATCATCATATCGCTCAGCCCCTCTCAAATCCGCTTCAACCGAAGCTGCCGCAGGCAAATAAAAACCGCAGACAAAAGAAGACACCAATGCCTCTACTGCCTGCGGGACATACCGCCAATTTCTATTTTTAATCATCTTTTTATAAAAATGGCGTTTTTATGTTTTATCGAGCGGATTTGCCCTTTGTTCATGATACCTGCTTCATTTCTTTTCTGGAGCGGTCTTTCTTAGGATATGCAATAAAATAAATGAGACCGACAAACACCGCTCCGCCGATGACATTGCCGATAAAAGCAGGAATGATGTTTCCGATAAACTGCCCCCAGGTGAATGAGCCTGCAAAAATGGCTGCGGGAATCACAAACATGTTGGCGACAACGTGCTGAAATCCGATGGCCACAAACGCCATAATTGGGAACCAGATGCCAAGGATTTTCCCTGCTCCGTCTTGTGCGCCGAAAGAAAGCCATACCGCAAGACATACAAGCCAGTTACAGCCGATGCCGGAAATGAGAACCTTGCCGAAGCTCATATCTAGTTTTCCTTGTGCAACGGCGATCGTTTTTTCTAAATAAGGGCCTGTTTCAGTCAATCCAACCAAATGTCCGAAAAAGTAAGCAACAAACAGTGCGCCGATTAAGTTCATAATCGTGACGATTCCCCAGTTAACCGCCAATTGTTTTAGTGATATTTTTCTTGAAAATAAAGCCATCGCAACGGACATCATATTCCCTGTGATCAATTCAGCGCCAGCGAGCACCACCAGTATCAGACCGACAGGAAATACGGCAGCTCCGATCAGGCTGGACAGGCTTCCCCATTCTTTCGGCAGGTCGCCGATTACCCTGATATCAAGCAAATAACCAAGCGCGATAAATGCGCCGCCTAAAAACCCCAATACAAGCAGAGACGGCAGCGGGAGCTGTACTTTTTTCATCCCTGCTTCAATTGCTGCATTCGCTATTTCATCCGGTTTTCGAAAAGCCATACTAACTAAACCCCTCCATTATCCCTTCTTTTCTCACAGTTATGGCAGAAAGACAATAAAAAAAGGCAGCACTCAAATAACCTGTGTCAACAGGCGTTCGAATGCTGCCTAACTTGTATGCATACCCATACAACAAAATCAAGCAGAATTAAAATATTGAAAGAGAATATATACAGTTCGTGCATACATTCCATTGCTTTTGTCTTCTATAACTGTAGCAACATCTTATCAAATGTGATAAAAATGTGTCAACCCTGCTGCCGCTTCTCCCTTGCGAATGTATAGTTTCCTTCATACTTGACGAGTTTTCTGCCGTCAAGCCACCAGATGACATTGAAAAGCCGGTCAAGAAAGTACCTGTCATGCGAAACCGCAATAATCGTCCCTTGAAATTGGCTTAATGCTTCTTCAAGCATCTCCTTAGATTCGATGTCCAAATGGTTTGTCGGCTCATCGAGGATCAGCACATTATGATTTTGGTGAACGAGCTGTGCCAAGCGAAGCCGCATCCGTTCGCCTCCGCTTAAATCTTTCACTTTTCGGAAGACGGATTGGCCGAAAAACAAAAACTTTGCAAGCATCATTCTGGCTTCGCCTTCTGATGCAGAAACATGTTCACGGAATTCGGCTAAAACGGTGCGCTCTTCCTCCATTTCACCGACATGCTGAGTCAGATATGCGGCCGATAAATTGCTGCCAAGCTGCACGTCACCGCTGTCCGGCGTTTCCTTTCCGCTGATGATGTTGAGCAGCGTCGTTTTGCCGCTGCCGTTCTCTCCGACGATGGCGGCGCGCTCCTGAAAACGGACATGCATACTGAGATTGTCAAAAAGCTGCCGCTCACCGAAGCTTTTGCAGACATCCTCAAGCCTGACAACATCTTTTCCGCTTCGTTCATCCATGCTGAAAACTAAGTCGATCTTTTTGCGTTCCAGAACGGGTTTTTTCACCTTCTCCATGCGCTCCAAAGCTTTTTCCATACTTTTCGCTCTTCGGTGCAGGCCGTCATTCGGAGGATTGGCGCGATTCGCCCATTCCTTCAGCCGCTTGATTGTTTCCTTCATTTTTTTGATTTTCTTCTGCTGATCCTGATAGTCATGAAATTCTCTCATAAGGCGCTCTTCCCGTTCATCAGCATAGTGTGTATAGCCGCCTTTTGAAAAGTGAAGCTCTCCTTGGTCGATTTCGAGAATCGAAGTAACCGATTCATCCAGGAAATAGCGATCATGCGACACAATGACCGCAGTACCTTTGTACTGCTTTAAAAAAGACGTCAGCCATTCGATCGATGTTAAATCCAAATGGTTTGTCGGCTCATCCAGCAAAAGCAGATCCGGAGCTGACAGGAGAAGCCTTGCAAGACCCGCTTTCGTCCGTTCGCCTCCGCTTAACTCCCGCCACTCGGCATCGAATAGCCGCTCGATATTCAAGCCGTGCGCCACCCGTTCGATTTGCGCGCTGATGCCGTAGCCGCCTTTTCGCTGAAATTCATCCTGCAAAGCCCCGTACTTTTCCAAAAGGAATCTGAGTTTTTCCGCGTCCTTTTCAACCGCCAATTGACGTTCGATCCGGGAAAGCTTCTGCTGTGTGTTCCATAATGATGAAAAAACATCATACAGCAGCTCTTTTACCGTTTTGCTGCCGTCCCATGCGGGATTCTGCTCCAAGAGCCCTGTTGATAATCCTTTTTTCCATGTCACAAGACCTTCATCAGGTTTCATTTGGCCGCTGATCAGCTTCAACAACGTCGTTTTCCCTTCCCCATTTCGTCCGATCAGACCGACGCGCTCCCCTTGGTGCAGGTCCCATGACAGCCCGTTGAAAATCGTATGTCCTCCGTAAGTTTGACCGACATGTTGCAAACTGCATATAATCATCCATCTTTCCTCCGCATCCCGTGAAGAGACACCGAGCATTAAAAAGACGGCAGAGCTTACACCCCGCCGTCAGCATCAGAAAATCCGATTGTGGGCAGATGTCTCTCACTGGTATTTTTTCCAATTGAATGTGTAAAAAAGGGCAGACTGATCCCGTAATACGCATTCCCCGGAAAAAATCGCGCGACAAATATACAGATGGGCTTGCATATCCGTCATGCGCTTACCAGTTTGATTCATCTTTTCCACCTCCTTTTAATAGTTACAATATATGAAAAATAAAGCTGAAAGTCAACAGGAAAAAGCCGGCCTCAAGCGGCCGGCACCCGAATCTGCTATTTTTTATAATGAATCCTGTAGATGTCATGGCGTCTGTCCTTGAGCTGCCGGACCGTTCCGTCCTGCCGCTGTCTTCTGAGAATTTCCAGGTCGACATCGCCGATGACCACCATCTCAATGTTCGGATTGCATTCGCCGACGATTCCATCCCTTGCAAATTCAAAATCTGAAGGAGCGAAAATCGCGGATTGCGCGTATTGAATATCCATATTTTCGGTTTGCGGCAGATTGCCGACCGTTCCGGAAATAACCGTGTACACCTGGTTTTCAACCGCTCTTGCTTGAGCGCAGTACCTGACTCGCAAATAGCCTTGGCGGTCTTCCGTGCAGAAAGGGGTAAAAATAATCTTGGCCCCTTTTTCGGTTGCGATTCTGCCTAGCTCCGGAAACTCGATGTCATAGCAGATCTGGATCGCGATTTTGCCGCAGTCTGTGTCAAAGACGCGCACTTCGTCCCCCCTGCTGATGCCCCACCATTTTCGTTCATTCGGGGTAATATGGAGCTTATATTGCTTTTCGATGGTTCCGTCCCTTCTGAACAAGTAAGCGATATTGTAGATCTTTCCTTCTTCTTCAACGAAGTGGGAACCGCCGATAATGTTGACATTGTATTTAACGGCAAGGTCTGTGAACAGGCTGATATAGTCTTCTGTATATTCGGTAATCCGCTGAACGGCCAGGCTCGGTGAGCGCTCTTCCAGAAACGACATCAGCTGCGTCGTAAAGATTTCCGGATAGACGGCAAAATCCGCTCCTGCGTCTGAAGCCACATCTGCATAGTATTCGACTTGGTTGGCGAACTCCTCGAAGGAATGGATCTGCTTCATTTCATATTGAATCACGCATATTCTCACCGGAAAAGCTGATTTGTAATAGCGCTTCGTCTGCGGCAAGTAGTCGACATTATTCCACTCCATCAATGTCGCATATTTGCTTGATGCTCTGTCATCCGGGAGATAGTTCGGGTTGATCCGCATCATGGTGAATCCGTTCAGCAGCTGGAACGAAAGGACCGGATCATATATCTGGTGGTGGATGACCTGTTCGACATACTCCCTCGGCGTCATCTCGGAAGCGTACTTATGATAGTTCGGAATTCTGCCGCCGATGATAATGCTCTTTAAATTCAAGCGCCTTGCCAGATCTTTTCGCGCTTCATAGAGACGGTGGCCGATCTTCATCCGTCTGTATTCGGGATGAACCATGACCTCGATGCCGTACATGTTTAAGCCGTCGGGATTGTGATTCGTAATATACCCGTCGTCTGTAATATCCTGCCATGTATGTCTGTCGTCATATTCATCAAAGTTGATCAACAGGCTTGAACAGGAACCGATCACTTCTCCGTCAAGCTCTGCGCAAAACTGGCCTTCCGGGAAGTGTTCCAAATGGCTTTCCAGATGCTCCCGTTTCCATGGGATCATTCCCGGAAAACAAAGCTCTTGAAGCCCGATGATGCTGTCGATATCTTTTTCTTCAATATTGCGGATGACGATCTTTTTTTCAAAGCGGGAAAGATCCAGTTTTTCGGACACGTCCCATTCCTCCTCTGGCTTTTATGATGGATCGGAGATTTTTTCGATCAGCTGTTCCAGCTCCATTTCCGCCATTGATTCCAGGCGGTGGTCATAATGCTCGAACAGCAGGCTTTTCGTTACTTTATTCGGTACAATGACACATTTCATTCCGGCTCTTTTCGCGGCGATTGATCCGTTGACAGAGTCTTCGAATGCAATGCACTCCTCAGGCTTCACACCGAGGCATTCCGCCGCTTTCAAATAGAGTTCCGGGTTCGGTTTGACTTCCTCAACATCATCGGCCGTTCTGATGCATTCGAAATCATCGTACAGACCGATTTGTTTTAAATGCTGGGACACCCATTTATAATCTGAGCTTGACGCCAGCCCGATTTTTAAACCGAGCTCTTTCGCCGCGGACAAATAAGCTTCCACACCTGGGCGCGCTTTTTCATTTTCCATTCTTTTCGTAAAACGCTCTTGTCTCAATTTCGTTAGTTGTTCATGGTCCAGTTTTTTTTGCAGCTGTTCCTCCAGATAAGAAAACGGCTGGAATCCGGCGGCCGTGCCGATGACATTTCCCCAAACCGACATTGGCAGCTCTGAGCCGTGCTCTTCAAAAATTTCCTGGAGCACTTCATATTCGTGCGTTTCTGTATCTAAAATAAGACCGTCAAAATCAAAAATCACTGCTTTAATCATTGCGCTTTAGCCCAACTCCTTTTGACTGTTTGCACCATTCATTGTATCCTTCTTGCCGCTCCTTGAAAAGAGAAGACACTAAAAACCGGTATGTATAAATGAAGAAGAGCCTGCTGTAAGAGGCAAGCTCTTCCGTTCTTACTGAGTCCGTGCCGGAGTGGAAATGTTCGCAAGCGCCTGTCCGGCAGATTCATTGGACAATTCGTTTACCGCCAGATCCCCGAGCGCCAAAATGCCGACTAAATGGTTGTTTTCGACGATCGGGAGACGGCGGATTTGGCTTTGAGCCATCAGCTGTGATGCTTCTTCAAGGCTCATGTTCGGATTTCCTGAAACAACATTTGTTGTCATGACGTTTGAAACAGGTGTCTGTCCGTCCTGGCCTTCCGCTGTCGTTCTGAGCGTGATATCACGGTCTGTGATCATGCCTTTTAATACGCCTTGATCTACGACCGGAATCGCACCTACATTATGGCGGCTCATCAACTCAGCCGCTTCTTGAACCGTTTGATTGGAAGAAATTGTCGCCACTTGTCTAGACATCGCATTGCTGATTGTCGTCAATAGACTGCACCCCTTTCGGTTGTTAGTATGTACAGGTCATGCACATGCTAAAAAGGAAGTTGGCACCATTTCATTGTGTTTTCCGCTTTTTTCTTATATCATCTTTTCATAAAAAGAAGAGCTTTTTCCGATTTGGAACAAGCTCTTTCACTTCAGTTAGCCGGCTTTTTACATCAGCATTTTATTCTCGGTATTCACGATATGAAAGTCGGCAGATGTTAGAGGGAAGTACAGACCGCAGTCATTCAGCTTGCGGCTATTTTTATCGAACAGATCACGGTCTTTGAGCACCCACTTGCGCTTCGCCTTAGTTAATAATGCATGGATCAATTGCAGGCTTGTCATAATCTGAAACGCTTCATCGAGCGTTCCTTTGTATTCATCCTCTTTCAATTGAAGCGCGCCCTGCTTTTTGAGTTCTTTTATTTTTTGTTTATTCAAGTACAATGGAAATATTTGATACAGCTCTGATACAAGCTCTTCGATATAAATTTCTTGTTCTTCAGTTGCTGCCTTTACAATTCGCAAATCGATCACCCTTCATCCCTTGTTCAAATCTCTTCAAACAGAATAGCATACATAAACAATGGGCTGTGGAGGTAAGTGTTTCCTAATTCCTGAACGCTTTTTACAGAAAGGAGCAGTAAAAATGAACCAAAAAAATCACGGCTTATTCTTCAGTGCAGACATACGGCATCACGGCGAACTTTTATATGCATATTTAAAAAGAGAGGCGAAAGCATCGAAGCCTGTCATTCAATACTGGATCGCAAACGAGAAAGTTAAAGTGAATCATAAATCGGTGAATCATAACGTTCGGCTGGAGAGCGGAGACAGCGTGATGATCGATCTCAGAGAGGAGGAAGAAAGCGGAATCGTCCCTGAATACGGGGAACTTCCCGTCCTGTTTGAAGATGATCACATGCTTATTGTCAATAAGCCGGCGGGAATGGCGACTCATCCGAATGAAGCCGGCCAGACCGGCACGCTGAGCAACCTTGTGGCGTTTTATTTTCAAATGAACGGGGAGGAGCGAAAAGTCCGGCACGTCCACCGTCTGGACAAGGATACGAGCGGCGCTGTCGTTTTTGCAAAGCACCGCCTCGCCCACGCGCTTTTAGACGAACAGCTGCAAAGAAAAGAACTGGCGCGGACATATGTAGCCGTAGCGGAAGGGAAATTCAGAAAAAAAACGGGAACCATTTCGGCGCCAATCGGCAGAGACAAGCACCACCCCGTCAGAAGAAGGGTGTCCCATTCCGGACAGCCCGCTGTCACCCATTTTGAATCGAAAGGATATGACAGCCGTCACGATGTTACACTGTGCAGACTTCAGCTGGAGACAGGCCGAACCCACCAAATACGCGTTCACCTTGCAAGCATCGGTCATCCTTTGTCAGGCGACACCTTATACGGCGGTTCAAAGGGGCTTTTTCAGAGACAGGCTCTTCACGCAATCGAGATCAATGTCACCCATCCGATCACAAAAGAACGTGTCACTGTCGCGGCACCGCTTCCGGATGATTTAAAAGACGAAATCGGACGACTGTTCGGCACGGTTGATTAAACGGTAAAAAAGCTGTCCTCGATGGGACAGCCTTACAGATTGTTGACAAAATCCCAAAACGGCTTTTTGTTTTGGGATTTTGTCATCCTTTCAGCGGCTTTGCATAAATAATATAGCGCTCAGGCGCATTTCCGATATAAGAAAACGGATAGCATGTCGTTAACAGCAGCTCTTCTTTTTCACGCTGCAGCGTGATGATGGACGTGTCACTTTGGTCAACAATTTTCGTGTGTGTGATTTCATATTCGAAGCTTCCGTATGGAAGCTCGATTTTCAGCTTATCTCCGATTTCCAGCTCCCCTGTTCTGCGAAAAACCGTATCCCTGTGGCCTGAAAGAACAATTTGCCCGTTTTGTTTTGGATAATAGCTGCCTTTATAATGACCGACGCCTTTTTCCAAATCATCGGGACTGGTCCCTTCAACGATGGGAAGCTCTGCGCCCAGTTTGGGAATATGGAGTATGCCTGCCGCTTCGCCGGCGGCGGGCTTAAATGAAGCGGGCGCCGATGGGTGCTTAGCCGAACGGGCGGATTGACTCGATGCAATGGCTTCTTTTGCTTCAGTTAAAGAAAGATCCGTCTGTCTGTTCATATCGAATATTTTCCAGCCGCCGTATGCAAAAGTGGCAAGCCCCGCTATCATCAGCAGAAACGATAACATCTTGACTTTCATAGTCTCGCAATACCCCTTTTCCGCATATAAAGAATCGCTCCGAACATAAACGTCAGGAAGCCGTATAAAAGGAAACCGCCGTAAGCTGCCGCCGTATCGGGTAGCTTGCGCTCTTCACGCTCGTCTGGCAGAAACGCATCATTTGACAGACCGTCCATCTTCTCCGCAGGCGCATCTGATCCTTCACCGGTCGTCATGCCCGCAACAGGAATAGCGCCGCTCCTTGAAGCATTGCCGGTACCGTCATGAACCGGACTTTCTCCGGTGTCATTGCCGGGTTTCCCCCCATCGCCCTTATCACCAGACGGTTTTTCTTCGTCATTCGGATCAGCGCCTCCGCTTCCGGGTTTTTCTTTGTCATCTGGATCAGCCCCGCGTCCGGGCTGTTCTCCCGGACGCGAATCATCTTCTGCTAATTTTTTGATTCGCCCTTCGGCAGTATAAGCGATCGGTTCTTTAAAGCTTTTGACAAATTTGACTGTGGCTTCGATATCTTCCGGACCTGTGACCGGATTTTTTCCAAGCCTGGAAATCGGCAAATACTTGCTTCCTGAAGCAGATGCCATAAAGTTGTTTACGGTCAGCGTATATGTTTGGTCTAAATCAATCGGTGTTCCGTCTTCAAGAAAAATAGCCGCGGTTTTATTTGTTTTCGGGTCCCATGTATAAGCGAAGCCGCTGATCGAGTAATCCGGGCCGTAAGATGGGGATATTTGCGCGTCTATAATATCGTATAAATCCCTGCCTTTAATTTCAAGCCGGACGAGTACATTGCCGAAAGGCTGGATATTGAACAAGTCTCCCCATGTAATCGTTCCTTTTTTTAAATCTTGGCGGATGCCGCCCCCGTTCATTAATGCGAAATCTGAATTCATCGCTTGCCGCATACCGTCAGCAATCAGATTCCCGAGAGGGGTGTCTCCGTCATTTGAATAGCCGCCGGCCATATCGTGCGCAGCCTCACCGACTTTCTCGCTGATGATCGGCGCAACCATCCGCTCATATTTATCCAGTATCTGACCGACCGCCGGATCGGGCTTGAGATTTTCCTGATTCACATATTCGATTTCCGCTTTCTTGTGAACGATGTCTTTCGTTTCCCGGTCGATTTCAAGATCGACGACACCGATTGCCTTCCCGTATTCGTATGCTTGAACGATTAAAATATCATTGACTTGGCCGTTGACCACTTCATGATTGTGGCCGGCAAAGATGACATCGATCTCGGGATCTGCTTTTTTAGCAAGTTCGGCTGATTCGCCGGTCACAACCCCGCCGTCCTGTGAAGCTGTCATATGGGCGAGCACCGCTATTGCCCGGATACCTTTCGCTCTCAGTTCTTTTGCAGCCTGGTTGACGGCCTTTGCTTCATCTGTAAATTCAATTGAGCGAATTCCTTCTGGCATGACCATATTGGCGGCCGCCTGTGTCACAACGCCGATAAAAGCGACAGGCACTCCTTCAACTTCAATAATTTCATATGGAGGAAGAAAGCTGTCCCCGCTTGCCTTCAACTTGCAATTGGCGCAGACAAGCGGGAAATCCTGTCCGTCGTAACCTTTTGTCCCTTTGCCTTCAGGGTGTTCGCCTCCGTTCAACATGCGCAGCAGCTCTTCGGTCCCTTCATCAAACTCATGGTTCCCGACGGTTCCTACATCAAATCCGATTTCCTCCATGACTTCAACTGTCGGCTCGTCCTGAAGCAGGGAAGAAACCGGCGAGCTTCCTCCGATCATATCGCCTGCGTGGACGATCAGCGTGTTTTCCTGCTCGGCTTTTTTCTCTTTGATCAATGATGCTGCATAATCCATCCTGCCGAATGTTCCATCCGTCCGGCCATCGCCGTTTAGATCGAGCTGATATTGCTGATCGATCTTTCCGTGCAGATCATTCATGCTTAACAGGCGCAGCGGAATATTGCCGCTTTGCTCTTTTTTCGAATAGCCCGCAGCTTCCGCTTCTTCAGCCGACGCAAAGAAAATTCGTCTTTCCACCGGAATCTCCCGCCACTTTTCAGGCGCGACATACGTATTTTCCGCAGAGTCTCCGACATGCCGCGTCAGCCCTTTGCCTTGCTCCCTGTCGCGAAATTCAAACGGCATTTCGAGGAGCGGATCAGCGGGATTCCAAATGCCGATTTTATCGCCTTTCGCCTTTTTGACGGCGTTTTGAAACAATTGATAGTCTTCATCACTTCCAACCGGCCAAATGAAGTAGGTTACAGCCATCCCCTTTTGGACAAGCTGCAAATTCGTATTGACGCCGTCTTCAGTGATGACTTGGGCAAGCAGGCGGCCGTAGCTGTCTTTTGCTTCCTTGCCCACTTTCACGGTGACTTTGTCTCCCGGGGCCAATATCGACTGCAAATATTCCTTCGCCTTGTTTCCGTGCTGCAGCTGGTTTTCATCTAATTCATTTTTCGGCTTATGATAAGTTTCGGCTGTATCTATGTTGACATAGCGGACTTTTGTAGATCCGAGAACAGGCTCTTTTAAGTGGATCGTATCCCCGTCGACGACTCGTTCCACAACGCTTTCGTATTCCCCTTCAGCAGCGGGGGGAGGATGCGCGGCGCCGTCTAATTTCCGAAGATCCTCCTGTTTTCTCGGCAGAAGCTGCACCGAATCATAGCGGCTTAATATGCCGGTAATCTCGTACCATTGTCCTTGTTCTATCGAAGCGGCGGCATTCGTTTGTTCCATCACCCTTAGTGTGAGCGGATGATAGTTTTCATCGATCATTGTGATATTATAGCCGCCGCCTGCCGGCGCATCCGGCTTTGTTTCAATAAAGCCTTTCATCCTCACAAGCCGGCCTTCGTATTCAGCTGCGGTTCCCTGATCGAGCACATCTTTAATAGTCAGCGGAACAGGGTCGGGCAGTGCCGCCCCTTCTCCGGTTACTTCAATGCCTGACGGTGCGGGTACGATTTCTGTCAAGCCTTTGTATGTCGTGATTTTCCCCGTGACCGAAACAGACATACCCTCTTTTAGTTCCGGAAAATCGCCTTGCGCAGCGGAATAGATATTGATTCCCGCCGTATCGTCCTGGATAAATGTGGACAGCTTTCCTCCTCCGACAGCCGCCTGATCGGCAGTGACGATTCCTTTGATTTTGACCGTTTCATTTAAAAGCTTGCGCGCTTCGGCTATCGTTTTGGTCTCCGGCTGGGCAGACGGTGCATCGTCTCCGGAAAATGTGATGGATTGAACAGATTTCAAACCCGGGGAATTAAAATATGTAGTGCGTTCGCCTTCGATGATGAGTTTTTTTCCGATGAGATGAGGGTTTGTCTTTAAACCGAACTGGTCTCTGAAAGGTGCGGGTATCTGCACGGGGAGTATGTTCTCAGGTGATGTTTCCTCCTTTTTATCAGCGATTGCGACGTTATAATCGTTAGCGAAATTTCCGCTGAAACGATAATGGCCGCTCGATATTGTGTGCCCGACGACATAGCCTTCAACGGCTGCATGCCCTTCGTTATGCTTAATGGCTTCTTCTACTGAAATCGTTTCTGAAGCGTGCGTTACGTCCGCAAACGGCGTCAAAAAAGACGCAATCATCATAAACGTGATTGTCAAACCAGCCATAAAACGGCTCTTTACAACATTGACCATATATTCGCCTCCCGTTTTTTGCTTCCTGTCAAATTTATCTGATGATTATAAAGGCTATATGATTTTTTTGTAAAAATTTCAAAAAAGAATGAGAATAGGGATGACCGCATTCTCATTCTTTAATCGGAAGCTTCAATTTTACGATCGTTCCTTTTCCTTCTTCGCTTTCGAAATGAATGCTTCCGCCGTGATTTTCAATAATTTTAAATGTAACCATTAATCCGAGACCGGTTCCTTTTTCCTTCGTTGTATAAAATGGCTCCCCAAGCTTTTCTAGCACTTCTTTTGAGATGCCCTTTCCCTGATCTTCAAAGGTGATGAATACGCTGTCTTTTTCAAAATAGGAACGTATCGTAATAAAGCCTTCAGCATCCTCCATCGCCTCGATTGCATTTTTTAATATGTTGATGAAAACCTGTTTCAGCTCATTTGAAACAGCGAGAATCTCAGGTAGATCTCCGCTCAGCTGTTTCTCGATCCTTACGTTGTTCAGCACGGCCTGCGACTCCAATACCATGCAGACATCTTCAACAATCGAGTTGACCTGAACCGGATCAAATGTATTCGATTTCGTTTTGGCCAATACGAGAAATTCGTTGATGATTGCTTCAAGCCTGATGAATTCGGACATCATCACTTCCGCATAGTCTTTTTGATATTTTTTGGATTGGATCATCAGCTGGAGAAACCCTTTCAGAGAAGTGAGCGGGTTCCGTATTTCATGAGCGATTCCGGCAGCTAGCTGGCCGACCGCCGACAGCATTTCCGATTTCATGAGCATTTTTTCAGATCGCTTTTGGTTTGTAATGTCCTCGGATATCAGCATAACCTGCTGAACGTTCCCCGCGCTGTCCTCAACAGGAACAAGGGAGATTTGCTCCCACCTGTCCTGCTGCTCCTCATCCTGGTAATTAAGTTCTCCTGACCATGGTTTCTTTTCAAGGACGCGTTTCCAGAAGCGAGTGAGATCCTCACAGTGAAAATGCTTGCGGTAAATATCAAACACATTGCCGCCGATGATGTCATCCTGATGTTTTCCGAACATCCGGCAAAAGCGTTTGTTTGCATAAGTGACCGAACCGTCGACCGAAGTGATCAATATGTTGGCCGGACTTTGATCTATAGCTTGTGAGCTGATATGCAGCGCCTCGTTTGTCATTTTCAGCTCAGTGACATTCGTGAATGTGACAACAATGCCTTCAACCATGTTTCCCGATGTATAATAAGGGATCATTTTTACGGCATACCAGCCGCCGTCTGGCATTTCAAACTCTTTTACGACCGTCTTGTTTTCATATAGCGTGCGCCTTAAGTCATCGGCATACCCTTCATACTTAAACCTCTCTGTCAGCTTATCGGCAGGTCTTGAAAGGTCCTCGTTTTTCAGGTCGAACATATTGGCGGCTTCTGGAGTAAATAATTTCAATTTCAATTCCTGATCCAAAAAAACTGCGGCGATGTTCGTGCTGGTCAGCAGATTGTTCATATCATTTTTAAGGGTGTTCAGCTCGTTCACTTTCTTTTCAAACGCCCTGTTGAGCGCCGTCAATTTTCTGTTTTCCTCCTGCAGCTTTTGATTTGCGGACACTAAAGCATCGTTGGACGCTTCGAGCTCTTTTACCGTCCGGTACAGATGTTGCAGATGAAGCTGGCCGTCCTCTCCGCCGGATACCGGCGCGTTGGCTGCCCCTTCTTGTGCTTTTTCGATAAACAGCACATAAAGCTTGTGATACTGGCGGAAGAAACATTTTAATCTCAAATGAACAAAGGATAGTTCTCCGCTTAAATAAATCGGGACGTTTTTAAACGATACTTCTTTTTTCTCTTTCTTCGCCCGCTGTAACGCGGCATTGACCTGTACGGATAAGCTCGCGGGAAAAACCTGATGAATGCTGCCTTTTGAGCTTTTCAAATATTGATCAGCACTTTCCGAGGACGCGACAATTTCTCCCCGGTCATTCAGGATCAGACAAGGAAACATATACTTGTCGATCAAGGAAAGATAAATATCATCCAGCCTATGAAAACCACTCAGTTCATTGATTTTTTTATATACTTCTGTTTGCACCTTTGGATACACAGAATCATTACCAAATAAACCTGACTTTTTTCCAACCGTCTCACTTGAGCCCAGCATTATAAAACTCCTCCTTTTCTAAGTGCAAAATCAAAAAGGAAAACACCTTTTTTGCATTTCATGATGATTGGCAGCTGAAATCGTTTACGGAGGGAGAATCCTTTACAGATCACGCAGGGGCAATAAAAAGTTGCAGGCATTAGAAGCCAGATGCTTTCATGCCGATATCGAGCCGGGCATTGCTATTCAATTGTTTTTCGGTCGTTTCTGAACAAAAGGTGCATGAGCACACAGACCGACATTGTCTTTTATTCTTCCGGCAGCCTTTATTTGAATCCGGCCATGTTCCGGCCCTATTGTTTTTCGGATATCAGATATCCATATACTCACCGAATTCCTCTAAACTGCCGGAAACACGCGTGAACTTTTCATCATCGCCCGGCAGATTGTGCTCCGTTTACAAAGGTGCGAGGGATTTCAAAATCGGCCTGAATTTCCTCTCCTAATGCTCAGTTTGGCGCCAAGATGACCGTTATCCCCATTTTCGACCAATGATATGATGTGCTGTCTTGAATACAAGACCCCCATAATATTTTCTTCTGAACTAAACTATTCGACGGTTAGAATAAAATCCCTTTAAATCCAGATTATCGATTATTCCTTTTTTGAATAAACATAGCGGCAAAAACGAAATATAATAGTTGAATTACATTTAAGGAGGATACGTTAGAGTGGAACAGCAAAACCAGCCGCAAATGCAGATCAATCAAGGCAATGAAGGTATGCAGCATATGAATCACGGGGGGCACGAAGTGTTCGACATGCATGAAGTGCTGTCCGGAATGATCGGCGTCCTTGAGCAGTATATGATGTTCAGGGAGCATGTCAAAGATCCGGAGCTGCTCGACATTTTGGACAGGCAGCATCGGTTTATTTCGTCTCAGTACAACATTACGACAGAATGTTTCAGAACGGGGCAAAAGCCGAGTCAGGAAACGGCAACGTATATGATGAAAGAGGACCGCAAATTCGTCTACGGTTTAAAAGATGCCCAGCCGAAACAACCGAAGCAATCTGTGCAGGCTATTGATGACGCCTGCATCAGCAGCTTTATGCTCGGCTTGATGAAAACTTGTTGTTCGTCGCTGGCCATGGCGGCTCCCGAAGTGACAAACCCTGTCTGCAGAAGGGTTCTGGCAGACCAGATTCCTCACTATATCGAAATGGCTTATGAAATTTTCCTTTATCAAAACAAACACGGGTACTATCAAGTTCCTCAGCTTGCGCCGCAAGACATGCAGAAGATGACTTCAGCATTCGCTCCGGTGCAAGGTCAGCCGCAAATGCCTCCAAGCGGGCAGCAGAGACCTATTCATTGATCATGAAAACGGCATTGAAGATGAAACTTCAACGCCGTTTTTTTCGCTTCGTATTTTCGTTTAAATTCTTTCTCAAAACCTGTCAACGACTGGCCGACGGCGGCCTTAAATCCGTCTGCAAAACTTCCCCGCTCAGCCGTTTCCTCGATAATGTCGAGGATGACGCCCCTTCCTTTTTTCTCCGCAAGCTCTTCGATCAAATAATAACTTTGCAAATAAATATCGGTTTCATATCCAGTCCGGGCTTTTTGCCATTGCCGGTCGGTCTTCAGCTTGCTCAAGGGGACGACTGAAGGCAAAGTCCGGATTTCTATCGCGGCATGAGCAGAAGCCCATTCAGCTACTCCTTCGTGAAACCAGAGCGGATAAGTTCCCGGGTCGGCATTCAGTTCTCTCAGCTTGACGTGAAAAGCATAATGGGTATACTCATGCACCAGCACCCGTTTGTACAGGAAGACGGCGAATCCCTCGCCGTTATTCAGATGCTTCCTCTCCTCGGGCAAAAGCCCGATCATCCTCATATCGTTTGAATAAAATCCGGTTATATCCTTTAATTTTGAAAATGACTCCATATCATCGCGGTTTGAAAAAAAGATCAAATCAACGCTGTCTTGAAGAGGACTGACAAACAGTTCCCGATTCATATCAGCGGCATCCCGAAGCGTCTCCTTTGTCAGCTCCAGAATCGGCCTATCTTTTTCAGCGTAATAAATGCTGACACTTTCATATTTGACCATTTCCAGCGATTCTTTCAGTTTTTCTTTTTTTCCCGAAAGCACAGCCGCCTCAGGGCTCTCTTGGCTGAACACGACAAAAATGGCCAATAACAGAGCGGATAGAGCGCCCGCCATGATTAAAACAAAGGCTGCTTTCATCTCCCCCGTCACTTATTATCCCTCCATCCGCATCATACTTTTCTGTACTACACTCTATGCGGGATGATTCAGGAAGTGCCCTGTCTGAAAGCAGCCAATAAAAAAAGCCGCGGATTGCGGCTTTTCATTATCTTTGATTCGGAAAAATTCTGTTGATCGTTTCACCAAATTCTTCAAAAAGTCCTTCGATCGGTTCGCCATTTTGAATTCTGTCGCCATAGTTTCTCATCCGGTCAACAAAGTCAGGGTTTGCCGAAACGAACACATTGTTGATGTTATTGTCTGTTTCTTTAACCTTTTTCGAGATTTTCCCTTTCAGCTCATTCGTCAAGTTGCCTTTCGGATTGCCTTTCAAAACGACCGCGACATAAGCGTTGCGGTTTGTCGTAATCACGTTTGCACTACTGACTTCTTTAAGTTCCGCCACTTTATCTGCGGCTTTATCCGCCACTTCCATATTATTGTCTTCACGATTGGCATCGCGGTTGTCTGTCACATTCATTCGGTCATTGACATTTCTGCCGTCATTGACATTCGTAGCGTCGTTATCTCTGTTTGTTACATTTTGAAGCGCATTGTCCTGATTGCGCCGGTTGTTATCTGCCCCTTGGTTTGCCATGCCGCATCCGGCTGTGAACAGCAGCGGAAGGAGCAAAGCAGCAATCGCGCCTTTTTTCATATTGAACATTAAAATTGCCTCCTTTAATGATTTACGTATAGTTTTTTTCTTTTTCGTGTTATTTATTTGTCTAAAATATATTTTTTATACGCTTATTTTGTTATGATCATAACGGACGAAAAAATATCCAAATAAATCCGGAGGTGTATATGAAATGGAAAAAGCGGATAGCATTTTGCATGCGCTGCGCATTAAAGACTTTGCGGTACATCCCGATGAGACTCAGCTTATTTTTGATACAAACCTCAACGGAACATCGAACCTGTGGGCGATGGATCTTCCCGATACATACCCGTACCAGCTGTCATTCTTGAATCAGGACTCAAAAGGAATTGCCTACAATCCCGACGGCTCAATCCTTTATGCTGGTTTTGACAATGACGGAAACGAACAAAGCGGACTGTACAAGCTTTCTTTAAAAAACGGGACGTTCCAATCATTAAACGGAAATCAAACAGACCGCCACTTCGCCCCCATCCCTGTGCAAAACGCAGTTTACTACTCCTCTACAAAGGACAATCCGACATTTTTAAATACATACAGATATGATTGTCTCACTGAAAAAGAAGAGCTTATTTTTGAAGGAAAAGACGGAACTTCAATGCTGTCTGATGTAAGCCCGGGCGAGAAAGCCGTCAGCATACATGTCTACTATGTCAACAGCCATTCTGTCTGTATGGTCCATACAGCTGAAGGCGTGACGACAGGAATCTTCCCGGATGAGACGCTGCCTCACATGGTTTATTCTTCCCATTTTGCATCTGATGATCGGTTATTCGTCACGACAAACTACGAAGCCGAGTTCTCATATCTTGCCTTGTACACTGTTTCATCCGGTATTTTTACGCCGGTGCTTTCGATTGATAAAACTGATTTAACATCCATCCACGCTGACCCGAATGGAACTTTCCTTTATCTCATTGGAAAAAAAGGTGTCAAAGAGGTGATGTATGAGTACAACACAGCAACGGGGCAAAGCCGGCAGATCGATTGCCCTTGCACATCCATTTCGAAAATACACTGCGCCTATTCTGGTACGCTGTACATTCTCGGCTCAACGCCGACCAGGCCGACTAATCTCTACGTATTAACGAAAGGACAGTCAAAATGGCGGCAATTAACGAAACATTCGGTTCCGGGTTTCTCCGAACAGGAGCTGTCTTATCCTGAAGTTGTGACATATCCTTCTTTTGATGGCCTGCCAATAGAAGGACTGCTGTTTAAGCCCTCCCCGGTAGAAGCGAACGGCTGGACGATTATTTGGCCGCACGGCGGACCGCAAGATGCAGAAACCTTTATGTTCTACGATCTCTTTCAACTCGCTGCAAAAATGGGTTACCAGTTATTCGCTCCTAATTTCAGGGGATCAGCGAATTACGGTTATTCATTCTTTAAAATGGTTGAACAAGATTGGGGAGACGGGCCGCGCCTCGATATGACCGCGGGCATCGACTGGCTTATCGATCAAAAGCTTGCAGACCGCGAAAAACTCTTTTTAATGGGCGGCAGCTATGGAGGATATATGTCGCTTTTGCTCCACGGGAGGCATCCTGAGTATTTCCGCGCCGTCGTCGATATATGCGGAGTCAGCAACCTGTTTTCGTTCGTCAAAACCGTACCTGATTTCTGGCAGCCGATGATGGAAAAATGGGTCGGCAATCCGGAGCGGGATTATGAAAAAATGAAAGCCGATTCTCCTGTTACATATCTGGAGAATATGACTCAGCCGATGCTGATCATCCAAGGCGCAAACGATCCGCGCGTCGTAAAGGAAGAGTCCGATCAGGTCGTCGATCAGTTGAGGAACATGGAGCGGAATATCGAGTATCTCGTTTTGGAAAATGAAGGGCACGGTTTTTCCAAAAAAGAAAATAAAATGAAAGTCTACCGCGCCATTTTCGAATTTTTTGAAAAGCACCGCTTATATCACGCGGCCAAGGTTGAAGAATAAAACCGATCATGACTGGGGATGGTATACGTAAAAAGGAGGTTGACCCTTTGTTTAGAAGAAGATCTGGCATCCATCCCGCTGTATTAGTTTTAGGATCAGCTGCATTAACCGCGGCTTTTTCTCCCGAAATCCGCAAAAGATTGACCGGCATGTTCGCGAATGGCATGAGAGGACGGCAGCAAGGAAGCGGCCGCAATCAGACGATGATGAATCCGGCTGACATGATCAAGCAGGCTTTTAATCCGGGAGGACAATCACATGAACACCGCCAGTCAGGCCATACGGCAAATGACCAGCATCAATCAAGCCATATGACTGCTCCGGTGAATGTCATGAACGATCAGGCTGCAGCTCAGACGATGTTCGATGACGATCAAAGCTATTCATAAAAAACGGCCCGCACGAGCTCTCAAGCTGTGCGGGCCGTTTTTCTTTTACACTTCTGCTTCAATGATATTTGTACGGTCTTGGTACGTGTCTTTTTCAAGCTCATTTGTCACTTTGCTCGTGACAAGTCCTGACGTCATGCTGCCGCTGACATTGAGAGCCGTACGCCCCATGTCGATCAGCGGCTCAACAGAAATCAGAAGTCCGGCAAGCGCTACAGGCATGTTTAATGCCGAAAGGACGAGAAGCGCTGCAAAGGTCGCACCTCCGCCGACGCCTGCCACTCCGAAAGAGCTGATCGCAACAACTGCGATAACCGTGAACAAGAATGACGGATCAAGCGGATTTTGGCCGACAGTCGGCGCGATCATAATCGCGAGCATTGCAGGGTAAATGCCGGCACATCCGTTTTGACCGATGGACAGTCCGAAGGATCCGGCAAAGTTCGCAATGCCTTCTGGAACACCAAGGCTTCGCTGCGTTTTAATGTTCAGCGGCAAAGCGCCTGCGCTTGATCTTGATGTAAACGCGAATACAAGAACTGGAAACGCCTTTTTCAAGTATGTGACAGGATTTAAACCGCTGAATGTAATGAGCAGCAGGTGAATGATGAACATGACGATCAGCGCCGCATATGAAGCGATGACAAATTTGCCGAGTTTGGCAATGCTGTCGAGGTCGCTCGTTGCAATCGTTTTTGTCATGATCGCCAATACACCGTAAGGCGTCAACCTCAGAATTAAGGTGACCACACGCATAATGATCGCATACACGGCATCAACCATTTTTTTGAAAAGTTCAGCTTGTTCAGGCTGTTTTCGGTTGACCCCGAGATAAGCGATCCCAAGGAAAGCCGCAAAAATAACAACTGCGATCGTTGATGTCGGTCTTGCTCCAGTAAAGTCTAAAAACGGATTTCCAGGAAGAAGCTCGACAATTTGCTGCGGAAGCGTTTTGGCTTCCATGTCCTGCGATTTCTGTTCGAGTTCCGCCCCTCTCATTGTCTCCGCCTGGCCTTGGTCCACATGGACGGCCTGCAGGTCGAAAGCAAGCGCGGACGCGATACCCACCGCAGCAGCGACGGCTGTCGTCGCGATTAAGAGCCCGATGATCAATCCGCTGATTTTTCCGATATTGTGCGTCAGCTTAAGCTTTGTAAAAGCACCCAAAATCGAGATGAATACAAGCGGCATAACGATCATCTGCAAAAGCTTGACATAGCCGCCGCCTGCGATATTAAACCAATCAGAAGTCTGCGTAATCGTTTCTGAAGACGAACCATATATAAAATGCAAAGCGAATCCAAAAACAATTCCGATTCCCAGAGCGGTAAATACCCGCTTAGAAAAAGAAACATGCTTTTTTTGCATCATATAAAGGAGCGCCATCAGGCCGAGCATGACGATAATATTAATAACAACAAATAATGTCATGATAACAAAAGCACCCCCAGAATTTTTTACATTTAAAAACTATAGTACAACAAACCTGATTGGTCAAGTAGGAATTATCGATGTATTTCAATATATGACCCGGGAAGCAATTGCGCGACTGACATTTTATTCGCCGATGTCTTTTAGAGGAACGAAAGTCGGCAGCTGTGCTCCGTCAAATTCTTTTTTAATCAATTCAGCAGTGTCGTCTGCTTGATACAGCTCGACGATCTTTTTCAAATCTTCGCGATCCCGGTCTTCTGTTCTGGCCGCAATAATGTTGATGTACGGTGTCGCTGTTTCATCTTCCAGTTTGATCGAATCTTTGACAGGATGGAAGCCGGCGTCAACCGCTATGCCGTTGTTGATGACGGATGCAGCGACATCGGCAAGCACGCGCGGCGTTTGCTCTGCGGCCACCGTTGTGATTTTGAGTTTTTTAGGATTTTCTTTAATTGCATCAAGCGTTCCATTTCCGTCAAATCCGTCCTTTAATTGAAGCAGGCCGGCGGACTCCAGCAGAAGCAAGGCTCTGCCCATGTTCGTCGCTTCGCTTGGAACGGCAATTTCCGCGCCGTTTGGTATATCGCCAGGCGAATCATATTTCTCGGAATAAATGCCCATCGGAGCGATGATCGTTGTGCCGACCGGCGATAATTCAAGGTTGCGTTCCTTTTTGAATGCATTAAAGTAGGATATCGTCTGAAAAGCGTTGGCGTCAATGTCGCCGCTCGCCAAAGCCTGGTTTGGCTGAACATAGTCGGAGTATTTGACGATTTCAAGCTTTAAGCCTTCTTTTTCGGCTTTTTTCTTCACAAAGTCCCAAATTCTCGTATCCGTTCCGCTGATGCCGATTTTAATGGTTTTCGCATCAGAGTCTGCCGCGCACCCCGCGATCACTGCCGCAAGCAGCAGGAAGATCACAACACATGCAAATTTTTTCATAATAGCCGTCTCCCTCTCTGTCTATCTTCTTCTCAATTTTTTTGACAGAACGTTTCCGGATGTCTGCAATCCTTGCACTACGATGACGAGAATTGCAACCGTGATGATCATCGTCAGCGTGTCAAATCTTTGATAGCCGTATGTGATCGCCAAATCCCCAAGACCGCCTGCACCAATCGCACCAGCCATCGCCGACGCCCCGACCAATCCGACCGTTGCCACCGTAAAACTCAGCACAAGCGAACCGAGCGCTTCTGGAATCAGAAACCTGAAGATGATCTGTCTCGGAGTCGCTCCCATTGCTTCAGCGGCTTCAATGACTCCCGGATCCACTTCAAGCAGAGAGTTCTCGACGAGTCTAGCGATGTAAGGCCCCGCATAAAAAGTCAAGGGAACAATCGCTGCCGATGTGCCGATCGACGTCCCTACAATCAGCCTTGTCACTGGAATTAAAGCAACCATTAAAATGATAAACGGGACGGACCGGAAAATGTTAATGATCATATTGACAAACGTAAAAACTGCCGGATTCTCAAGCAGATGCCCCTTTCTTGTGACTACCAGCAAAATGCCGAGCGGAATGCCGATCACGCTTGAAAATAAAAGCGAAAAAACCGTCATTTGAATCGTCTGAACCAGTGCGTCAATGATTTGGTCATATGTAACTAGCATGCTTATACCTCCCTGATGCGAATGTTTTCCCTGCGTATATATTCGAGCGCCCGCCCGATTTCACCATCTTCCCCCTGCAGCTCGACCGTCATGCTGCCAAACGGAATTCCCTGAAGCTCTGTAATCGTTCCGTGCAGAATGTTGACTTCTACGTCATACCGCTTTGACACTTGAGAAAGAAAAGGCTTCCCAGAAGATTCGCCGACAAATTGAAGCTGGTAGAGGTGCTTCAGATTTAATTTTTGAATCGATTCAGGTATCTCGTGGTCGATGGCTGATTTGACAAAGCTTTTGGCCGTTTCGGTTTCCGGCGCGGAAAATACGTCAAACACACTGCCGGATTCAATGATTCTTCCTTTTTCAATTACCGCAACTTTGTCGCAGATTTCTTTTGCCACATTCATTTCATGAGTGATTAACAGAATCGTGATGTTATATTGTTCATTGACGCGCTTCAGCAGCTTCAAAATATCGCCGGTCGTCTGCGGGTCAAGCGCTGATGTCGCTTCATCACAGAGCAGAACCTCCGGATTTGTCGCCAGCGCCCGGGCAATCCCGACGCGCTGCTTTTGTCCGCCCGAAAGCTGATCCGGATAATCGCGGGCTTTATCCTCAAGTCCGACAAAACGGAGCAGCTCCGTCACTTTTTTCTTTATGTCGGCTTTCGGTGTTTTAACAAGCGCAAGCGGCTCAGCGACATTAGCGAAAATCGTCTTTGAATTTAACAGGTTAAAATGCTGAAAAACCATGCCGATCTTCCTTTTCACAGTTCGTATCTCAGCTTTCGACAGGGACATTAAGTCTCTTCCGCCGACGAAAACCTTTCCGGCCGTCGGTTTTTCAAGGAAGTTCACACAGCGGATCAGCGTGCTTTTTCCTGCGCCGCTGAAGCCGATGACGCCGTATATTTCCCCTTTATCCACATGAAGGTCGATTCCATTGAGCGCATGGACCTTCTGTCCGCCGCTTTCATAGACCTTTTCAACGCCTTCAAATGTAATCATGATGATCTCCTCCTCTTTTAGGGCTAACAAAAAAGGCTTCCTCTTAAAAAATAAGAAGAAGCCTTTGACGACACAAAGTAAATAGAGTGAGTCCGCTCTCTTCTTATCTTCCAAGCCCGTACGGCTTGTTGGATGTGGCACAGTATTCTGCTGTATGCAGAACCCGCTGCCGAGGTTTCACAGGGCCAATTCCCTCCGCCTCTCTGAATAAGAAGTATAGTTGCATGAAGTTTTACCTAACTTTACAGCTTCTTCGAAATGTTGTCAATCAGATTCGTGAAAATTTCAAAAACTCCCTTTTTACTCATTGTTTTTCACCCTGAGCATTAAATTTCACTTTTTTTAAAAAAATTGTGTTTAGCAGTTGTAATTTCGTTTAAACACTGGTAAAGTAAAGGTAATTATTTTTGTTCGAACTATCTTTAAGAAGAAAGTTTTGTAAGAGTTTTCGTCTTGGAAGTTTGTTTTAGAGCAAGAATAGTGAATTTAAGCGTTATCGCTTTAGGAGGAAATTTCATGCTAGAAGGTAAAGTAAAATGGTTTAACTCTGAAAAAGGTTTCGGATTCATCGAAGTTGAAGGACAAGACGATGTATTCGTTCATTTCTCTGCTATTCAAGGCGAAGGCTTCAAAACTTTGGAAGAAGGCCAATCTGTATCTTTCGAAATCGTTGAAGGAAACCGCGGACCACAAGCTGCTAACGTAACAAAAGCGTAAGCTGTGAACCGCTGATCTTCATACAGGACTGCTGACCGAATGTCAGCAGTCTTTTTATATTTAAAAAAAGCCTGACGCCCGGAAACCGGTGTCAGGCTTTTTTTAAACGTATACCGCTTATGAAGCGATGTCTCTCTTTGTGAATACAACAAAGGCGAGCACATGAAAAACGATAAAATAGACAGCCAGCATCACAATCGAGAATCCCAGCGTCATGTCTGAAACAACCGGAGATCCGTCAAAGTATTGAGTGAGGTCCGTGTTGGCAAACAGGATGTATTTCGCCCAAGCAAATTTCGTCGCGAGCAGGCCTGTCACCGTTCCGCCCATAACCAAAAGGAAAATCGAAATACCTACGGCGAGCGAGCTGTTTCTGAAAACCGCTGAAATCATAAAGGCCATTGTCGCCATCATCAAAAGCGAAATCGAATTCAGCAAATAGCTGCCGGCCAAATGCAATAGCAGGCTTTTTTCTTCAACCGTTCCACCGACATACACCAAGTGAACCTGGCTGCTGTCGCCTGCCCCGAATAAAGCAAGGCCTGTGATCCCTGCGCTTGCGAACAGAATGAAAAGCAAAGCCAATGCGAAAAGCAGGACCGTAAAATATTTTGCCAGCAGGATTTTAAAGCGGCTGATCGGCCTGATGACAAGCAGCTTCACCGTTCCCCAGCTGAATTCATTCGCAACGATTCCCGCCGCCACCGTGATTACAAACAAACCGGCGAGCGAGATGAGCCCGCTCGTATCGCTGATGAAAGACAGAGCTGAATAATCCCCATCTGCCGGTAAATCGTGCTTGATTCGATACTCATTAATTGCGATCGACTGTTCATAATTTTTTTCAAGTGTTGGATTGCTGTTCCCTTTAAGCTGTTCCTTCATGTCCTTATTTTCCTGCGCCAATTCCTTTTTCCAGTCCGTGTTTTGGTCTGTCTCTCCGATCGTCTTTGTGAGAACGCCCAGCCCGATGACAGCTAACAGCAAAATTCCGATCATGACGTATGTGCCTTTTCGATTAAAAATTTTGATCCATTCATTTACGATGAGATTAAACATGCTGAGCTTCCTCCTTATCTGCGGTGATTTCCAGGAATCGGTCTTCCAGCGATTTGTTCACAGCCTTCACTTCATATAAGCGAACACCGCTGTCTGTCAAGTGTTTAATCAAATCAGGCACTTCATCCTTTTGAATGCTGAGCTCTATCCCGCCTTCCGCTTCGTCAACCTTCACCTTTCTGAAAGCAGCCGCTTCCCGTGTGAGAGCCTGGGTGTCGTCCGCTTGAATATAATAGCGCTTCTTCTCATCCCGAGCGGGTCCGTGCACATGCTGAATATCCCGGAGCTTTCCGTTTTGAATAATGGCGATCCTGTCGCACATCAGCTCCATTTCTGAAAGCAGGTGGCTTGAAACGATGACCGCCATTCCCTTTTCTCTCGTCAGCTTTCTTAAATAGTCACGGATTTCCCGGATACCTGCCGGATCAAGCCCGTTCGTCGGCTCATCGAGAATCAACAGCTTTGGATCGTGCAAAAGGCTTTGGGCAAGGCCAAGCCTTTGTCTCATTCCTAACGAATACGTTTTGACCTTGTCGTTGATCCTGTTTTTCAATCCGACGAGCTCGACGATTTCGTCAATTTTCTTTTTCGTCACGCCTTTCGTCATGCGCGCGTATTGCTGAAGGTTTTGGTAGCCCGTTAAAAATTTATAAAGCTCCGGGTTTTCAACGATCGCTCCGATATGCCGTGCAGCCTTTTCAAAGTTTTCTTTTACGCTGACGCCGCACACGGCGATTTCACCGGCGGTAATGCTCATATGTCCGACAATCATCCGGATCGTCGTCGTTTTTCCGGCGCCGTTCGGCCCCAGGAAGCCGAATATCTCGCCTGCCCGCACGTCAAAACTCAAGCCCTCGATGATCTTTTTCCCCCTGATCGTTTTTGATACATTTTTTAATTCCAAAAGTGTTTCCAATGTTTCTCCTCCCGCTTTTTCAATTTTTTTCTTTAATAAACCGTTTCAGCCATTCCAAAAGCGACATTCCGGATTCCTCGCGCAGCTGTTCGACATCCTTTTTTGCTTCAATTCGGCCATTTAAGACGACATCCAATATTTGTTCAATTTCATAGGTGGCGATGGCGATTGTCTGCTTGTCAAGCTCCAAATATGTAAGAAGGCTTTTGACTGTCGACTCCCTCACCATCGGAGACCGGATGGTTCATCAAACAGCACGACCGCTGCATCGCTCGCCAATGTGAGCGCTAGCTTCAGCCTGCCCCGGTTCCCTTTGGAAAGCTTGCCGATTTTTATATCCCTGTCGATTTTTCTTGTCCTTTAACAGGTTCCACGCTTTGTTTATACGGAAATCGGAAAAATTGGTTTCATAATAGTGAATATATCCTTGACCCGAAATGGACGCAGAACATATCAAGCTCTGTTAAATAGAGACGTTCTTCGTCTCCTTTCTGGCTGTTCATCATGAAATTTGAAATCAGCATTTAAAGAAATGCTCCAGAATCTCTGCACTTTCTGGAATAAGCCGCTCTTGATGAACAGCGCCTCGAATAATCCATAAGCATCGTAGATCAACAAGGAAATGTCCCGGATGATTTTTTGATAGCCGAATATTTTCTGAGCGCTCATCTATCGTTCGAAAGAACATCACTCATGTGGAAAAAAACACGCAGCCTAAACAGACAGCGATATTGACGAGAAGCAAATGACGCGGAAAACAGGCTGTTGCTGCTTCGGATCAGAACGTTTCTGACAATCAGCTCGAAAATGAATAAACGGCGCGAAATATCAATTGGTATACAACAGCAATAACGCATTGTTGTTCGAATTTATAACTAAAGCTGCGTCTTCCCTTCCAGACCGAGCTGTATCAGAGTACTGCATCAGTAGTGCGGGGGGAATCGGAAGTAATATTGCAAAAAAAGCGCAAATAAAAAAGCAAACCCGCTGGTGCCCAGCGAATTTGCCTTTAATCCTGTTCCCGTTTTTTCATGGATTTTAATGCGTTTCGGTAATCCATATCGTCCATTTCCGTCTTCTCGGGATATTTTTTTTCCTCTTTTGGTTGTTGAAGTTTTTGCAGGATCGCCCGATAGGTTTGATCATTCATTTCGAACGGATCTTGCTGATCGGCTTTAACCTGCTCAGGCTCTTCTTCTTCCTGAACCTGAGGAATGCCAGCCGCAGATGCAGCTTTATCCTCATGTTCGGGTTTATCCTGAGAAGACGCCGACCGCACATTAAATACCACCAGACCGATAATGACGAGGACAGCAGCGATGATGGTCAGTATAATGGTCATGTCAAATCGCTCCTCACTGTCCTGCTGTAAAGCGGTCTGCCACCTGGGCGACGCGTCTGCCTAAAGCCCGGCCCAGCTCCAGGCCTTCCTCGCCGATCAATTCGTCACTGTCGACAGGACACGTGATGCCTGCACCGTAATAAGACCCGTATAAAGCATTTTCAGGTACATTTCCAGGCAAGCCGACGACCATCATGCCTTGATGAAGCATCGGTGTTATTAAGTTGAGCATTGTCGCCTCAAGACCGCCGTGGGTCGTCGCCGTTGTGCAGAAGACTGCGCCGATCTTATTGATCAGCTTTCCTTCCGCCCAAAGGTAGCCCAGCCTGTCGATCCAAGTTTTTAATCCGGAGCTGATTGTACCGAAATGGCCCGGGCATCCCCAGATGATAGCGTCCATTTCTTCGAGCTTTCTAATATCCGCCTGGCTGACATGATCGATCCGCACGTCTGCAGCATCATGTTCCCCCGCGCCTTCTGCAATGGCTTCAGCCAGCTTTTTCGTATGCTCGCCTTCACTGTCGTAAACAACATAAATTTTCATGTCAGAACCTCCTCATTTTAAGATTCTTTCGCTTCTTTAGGAGCCGGAAGCAATGTCAGCTCCTGCGCTTTGTTCTTCCTGCGCAGCTTGTCTTTTCTGACATCCCTCAAAAACAGGCTGAGAACGAGACCGATGACACAGAACCCGGCCGCCCACATAAACGCGTCATTAATACCCATGACGTTCGAGTTGAGCTGCGCCTGTCCGGTCAAATATTTCACGACATATTGTTGTGCTTGTTCGAGAGATATATGCATCGATTGCGCGGTTGACTGAATCGTTGACTGCAATGTGCTCATAAATGACGGATCAGCCGTATTTGTCTGATCGGCCATTGATGCATAGTGGAATGTCGTACGATTCGTATAAATCGTCGTGATCAAGCTCGTTCCGATCGAACCGCTGATTTGGCGAAGCGTATTCGACATCGCCGTTCCGTGGCTGTTTAGATGCTGCGGAAGCTGGTTCATGCCGGCAGTCATAATCGGCATCATCAGCATAGACATCCCAAACGCCCGAATCGCATAGATCAGCACGATGTACATATACGGCGTATCGATCGTAAGCGTCGTAAATTCGTAGGTCGTCACAACGGTGATCAATAAACCGACAATCGCCAGCGGCCTTGGGCCGACTTTATCAAATAAAATTCCTGAGATCGGCGACATCACAAGCATGACGAGTGCGCCCGGCAGCATAAGAAGCCCCGACTGAAGCGCTGTAAAACCGACCAGGTTTTGCAAATAAATCGGAATCAGGAACATTCCGGCATACAAAGCAACCGTAATGATGGCGTTGATCACGCTTGACAGTGAAAACATATCGTATTTGAACACTCTGAAGTCAAGCATCGGTTCTTTCGATTTCAACTGCTGGATGATAAAAGCGGCAATGCCGATTACACCGATCACAACTGTAGAAAGTACGATCGGATCATCCCAGCCGTCTGAGCCGGCTTCGCTCACGCCATACAGCAACGCCGCAAATCCGACGACTGAAAGAATCGCGCCTGCTGTATCCAATTTGATTTTTTTAGGTTCCGTCATATTTTTAAATAGGAAAAAACCGAAAATGATGACGATGACACCAACCGGCACAAGGCTGTAAAACATGATCCGCCAGCTGTAGTTTTCAATGACCCAGCCGGATAGAGTCGGACCGACAGCAGGAGCAAACATCATCGCAAGGCCAAAGATCCCCATTCCTTTCCCGCGGCTTTCCGGAGGAAAGATAAAGAGAATCGTCGTCATGACCAAAGGCTGAAGTATGCCTCCGCCGACTGCCTGAATGAGGCGTCCGGTTAACATCGTCGAGAAATTAGGCGAAATTCCGCATATCAGCGTTCCGGCCGTAAACAGCAGCATGGCCGTTAAAAACAGGCTCCGTCCGCCGAACCGCATAATCAGAAAGGCTGATAAAGGAATCAAAACGCCGTTGACAAGCATATATCCGGTTGTCAGCCATTGAATCGTTGTGGCGCTCACATTGAACTCTGTCATGAGATGAGGCATCGCCACATTCAGCAGCGTTTGGTTTAAAATGGCCAGAAACAAGCCGGCCATTAATATGATAAGCAGTGACATATTTCCTTTTTTCTGAGAAGCCACTTATGACATCCTCCTTTCGCTCGTTTTTATTTCCCCCGGTTATTTTGAAATTTTCACGGATGCGTTCATTCCCGGCAGCACTTTGTCAGACGGGTTTTTGATTGAAATTTTCACAGGTACTTTCTGCGTTACTTTCGTGTAGTTTCCGCTTGAATTGCTTTGAGAAAGCAAGTCAAATGTTGAGTTTGTCGCATAGCCGATTTCTTCGACATTCCCTTCAAATGTAGTGCCTGAATCACCGTCAACGACGATATCGACTTTGTCCCCTTTTTCGATGTCTTTCAGGTCGTTTTCTTCAATGTTAGCAGTAATGTACAGATGATCCATGTCGATTGTTTTCGCAAGCGTTTGACCGGCTTGTACGATCTGGCCTTCCTTCGCTTCGTTTTTGACAATCGTTCCGTCCATGATCGACTTCACGTCAACCGTTTGTTCCCCTTTGATTTTCGCTGTTTTTTCGTCCTTCGAAACTTTTGATCCTTCTTTCAAATCCCAATCTGCGAGCTTCCCTGATGCAGGCGCCGTAATATCGGCCATCTCGCCTGCCACGTGCGCTTCATCGGTTTTCACATAGCTGATGCTGTCATAATAGAAATACGCACCTCCTGCTAAGATGGCAAGCACGATGATGAGTCCGATAATGTTCGTCGCAATTAAACGTCCTTTGCTCATGTTTTATTTCTCCTTTCATATCCTTATATTTTGGGTGAAGCCGGTTTGAACGGCTCCCTCGGTTTTGCTTTTCCTATTTCCTGCTCAGCAGCTTGCGGGACGTGTACTGAATAAGTTGTTCAAAACTGAGCAAGAAAGATCGGAAACGGTAAATTTGTTTTTACCTCTGCACAACAAAATAAATAGTTAACAAGATTAAATATTAGTTAAAGTAATAAAGAATGTCAATAACCTTGCACTTAAAATTTTGATTTAAATATTTTCCAAACAAAAAACCTCCGGCAGCGGAGGTTTAATTCAGGTTTTTTCATGTATATTGGTGCCGTTCTTCATTGTTGAAGAAGCTCTTCAGAGCCTGAAAAACATCGGCTTTCTGTTTCAGCACATAATACTTGAATTTTTCATTTTTAATATTTTTGTAGGCTGACATTAAAGTTGAATGTCTGTTGTACTGGTTGACTTCGCCGTAGCAAAATATATTCGCTTTCTCCATAATCTCTCCGACAAGCTTGACGCACCGCGCGTTGTCGGATGTCAGATTATCGCCGTCCGAAAAATGAAACGGATAAATGTTATAGCGTGTCGGATGGTATTTGTCTTCGATCAGCTCGAGGGATTTGCGGTATACAGATGAACAAATTGTTCCCCCGCTTTCCCCTTTCGAAAAGAAATCTTCTTCTGATACCACTTTGGCCTCTGTATGATGGGCGATAAACTCGATATCGACCGTTTCATACTTTGTCCGTAAAAAACGTGTCATCCAAAAGAAAAAACTTCGCGCCATATATTTTTCCCAAACGCCCATCGATCCGCTCGTATCCATCATGGCGAGCACAACGGCTTTTGATTCAGGCTTTACAGAGTCATTCCACGTTTTAAATTTTAAGTCTTCGGGATAGATCGGATAAAACGACGGTTTTCCAGTCATTGCGTTTCGCTTAAATGCGCTGAGCATCGTTCTTTTCTTATCGATGTTGCCCGTCAAACCCGTTTTGCGGATATCGTTGAATTCAATATCTTCGACAACGATATCATCGCGCTCTTTCTGTTCTAAATTCGGCAGCTCCATTTCGCTGAAGAGCGCCTCTTCCAAATCGATTAACGAAACTTCCGCTTCATAATAATCTTCACCGGCCTGATCGCCCGCTCCCTGGCCTTTGCCGGCGCCCCGCTTATCAGAGCCGTCCCTTGCGACGATATCTCCTACTTGGCTGTCGCCGTCTCCCTGGCCGGCATGTTTATTTTTATCATAGTTATAGCGGATTTTATACTCATCCAACGAGCGAATCGGAATTTTGACAATATCTTTGCCGTTGGACATAATGATGCTTTCTTCTGTAATCAGGTCAGGCAGATTGTTTTTGATCGCGTCCTGCACCTTTTTCTGGTGACGCTGTTGGTCATCATACCCTTTTCGGTGGAGGGACCAGTCTTCCTGAGAAATAATAAAATGGCCATTGTCTTTATGGGACATGAATTCCCCTCCTTATTGATAATCCCCTTAAATGGCTTCGGTTTATAGGTCAAAGTCCTGCGGATGCAAGTCTAAAAGTGTTTATTGTTATCTTATGCAGGTGCAAATAACTTTTGACAAACAATTTTGAAAATGGGACAAAAGGACCCGCCCTTCTCCGGACGGGTCTTCAAGCTACCGGTTTAATAAGCTTCCTACATATTTTAAGAGGTCGTTTGCGCTTGTCGAGTTGTAGCCGTGCTCATCAATGAGACGGGCGACGACCTCGTTGATTTTCTTGAGCTGCTGTTCGTCCGGCGTTTTTGTCGACGTCGTGATTTTGACGACATCTTTCAAGTCTGCAAACAGCTTTTTCTGAATCGCTTCCCTGAGCCGCTCATGGGAATTATAATCAAATCGCTTCCCTTTTCTTGCATAGGCAGAAATGCGGATGAGAATTTCTTCTCGGAATGCCTTTTTCGCATTTTCGGAAATGCCGATTTGTTCTTCTATTGACCTCATCAGCTTTTCATCCGGATTCATCTCTTCTCCTGTCAGCGGATCGCGGAGCTTAATTTTATTGCAGTACGCTTCGACATTATCAAGATAATTGTCCATCAGCGTTTTCGCCGACTCCTCATAAGAGTATACAAACGCTTTTTGGACTTCTTTCTTCGCCATTTCGTCGTACTCTTTTCTGGCGGCGGAAATAAAGTTCAAATAGCGCTCGCGGTCTTCTGCCGAAATCGACGGATGCTGGCCGAGTCCTTCTTTTAAAGAACGGAGGACATCGAGCGCATTGATCGACTCCATATTTTTGCGGATGATCGTCGACGAGATCCGGTTGATGACATAACGCGGATCGATTCCGCTCATTCCTTCATCAGTGTATTCTTTTTTCAAATCCTCGACATCGACTGAATTGTATCCTTCAACGCTCTCTCCGTCATACAGCCTCATTTTTTTGACGAGATCAATGTCTGACCTCTTCGGCTCCTTCAGCCTTGTCAAAATTGAAAACATCGCGGCCACTTTTAGCGTGTGCGGCGCAATATGAACATCAGACACATCGCTTTCAGCGATCATTTTCTCATAAATTCTTTCCTCTTCCGATACTTTTAAATTATATGGAATCGGCATGACGATAATCCGCGAATGGAGCGCCTCGTTTTTCTTATTGGATATAAATGAACGGTATTCGGTTTCATTCGTGTGGGCTACGATCAATTCATCCGCTGAGATGAGCGCGAACCGGCCCGCTTTGAAATTCCCTTCCTGTGTAAGCGATAAAAGGTGCCAGAGGAATTTTTCATCGCATTTCAGCATTTCCTGAAATTCCATCATTCCTCTGTTCGCTTTGTTTAATTCTCCGTCGAACCGGTATGCGCGCGGATCGGATTCCGATCCGTATTCGGCAATCGTCGAGAAATCAATGCTTCCCGTCAGATCGGCGATATCCTGCGATTTAGGGTCTGACGGACTGAACGTGCCGATCCCCGTCCGTTTATCCTCTGAAAAAAAGATTCTTTCAACCTTCACGTCTTCTATTCTTCCGCCGTATTCCTGTTCAAGCCTCATCATGTTCAACGGGGACAGGTTTCCTTGAATGCGGATGCCGTATTCATTGTAAAAATCGTCCCGCAGATGCTGAGGGATTAAATGAAGCGGATCTTCATGCATTGGGCAGCCCTTAATCGCATAGACAGCCCCTTCATCTGTAAGAGAGTATGCTTCAAGCCCCCTTTTCAGCATGGTGACCAAAGTCGATTTCCCCCCGCTGACAGGCCCCATCAAAAGCAGGATTCTTTTTCTGACATCAAGGCGTTTCGCGGCCGGATGAAAGTATTCTTCAACAAGGCGTTCCAAAGGCTCTTCAAGACCAAACAGCTCTTTGTCAAAGAAGCTGTATACTTTTTTGCCGTCTTTCTCTTCAATGCCGCTGTCTTTAATCATATTGTAAACGCGGGAATGAGCAGATTGCGCGACAGTCGGATTTTCTCTTACGATTTCCAGATATTCAGCGAAGGTTCCTTCCCATTTCAGACGCTGCTCTTCCTCTCTATACTGTTCAATCTTTTTTAATATATCCATAAGAACCTCCTATATGATGATAAATGCAAGGTGCCAAGTGAATCACTGTTACATTCACTCTATGCGAAGATGTCCCTTTAGATGCTTTTCATATGAAAAATGAAATGTACTTTCCTCGAATTGACAAGGCTGGAGCAAACCATTCATAATAAGAGCAGAAAAGTTCCGTCCGCATGTGCTCCTGCGGAACGGCTCGCCGCATCGGTGCAGATGACAACAAGGGATCAAGGATGAGAGGGGGATTTTAATGAGAACGCTGATCATGATGGGGGTCATCCTCGCGTTTCTCGTATCCATATTTACTGCCGGATACGAAAGCAAACCCGGAAAGTAAAATTAAAAAAGAAAAAAGGATGGCTCACTTTTAAAGCCATCCCTTTTTTCACAACATAACACTGTTTTATTGCTGTTGATCCTCATTTACCTCAGACTTCGGAGATACCCGGTAGCTGCTCTTGTATTCAACTTTCTCAATCTTGCATCCCGGTCCTATATGCACGCGGTTTCCTCTGACCATTCGGGCCGCCGTGTTTTCCAGGTAAATATCGTCTCCTTCAATCGTCCCTGCCGAGAGAGTACCTCCGTTTCTATTAAACAACAGCCCGCGTTTATTGACGATCTTAATATCCGTACCGCCGATATCGCCAATCGAACTGTTTCCGTACTTTAAGCCGATGTCAATCACACCTGCGTTCAGGAGGCCCTTTACATCCAGGCTGCCCGTCAGTTTAAAATCCTCTGCCTCGCAATCGCCTCTTACGTTCAGGGCGCCTTTGACATCGCAAGTGTCAGCCGTCATATTTCCCCCGATATTGATGATGCCTTTCACGGCTGCATCGCTGATCTCGGCGTTCTCAGAAACATCCGCCGTGCCGTATACTCTGGCTTTGTCAGCTTTCAGCCTCCCCCGGATCTCTGTTTCCCCGTGTACACTAAAGCTTTTAATTTTCGCGTCGCCTGACAGTTCGCTTGTACCGTGTGTACTGAATTTTTCGCAATCAATGTTTCCCGTGATCATTCCTTCACCTCTAATGAGAACACGATGGAATGATCCGCCCCCCGCGCTTCCGGATCCGTGTATTTTCAAGTCGTGTTTCTTCATGTCCTATCCCTCCGCTATAATTTCCTTTTCTCTCCGACTTTTGCCGTTTCGGCCACCCGGATATCTTCCTTATACTCAATCAGGCCGATGTCGCAATTTTCGCCGATGATAACCGAATTGCCGCGGACAACTTTTGCGGTCGTATTGGCAAGTTCGATATGATCCCCTTCAATCAGCTCGGCAGACAGCCTTGGAGGAGAAATAAGCTCCGATAAAAACGAGAACAGCTTCGATTGATGTGCAGTGCAGACGATCCTCCGGCAGCCGATTTCTTTCACTTTACTTTCGCCGCCGTGAACCTTAATTTCGATTTGCTCCGCGTTTAACAGCCCGTCGATTGTAAAATAGCCTTCTGCAGAAAAATGTTCCACTTGGCAGTCTTTGCCGATCGACGTTTTTCCGCGAACGATCGCTTCGTCGCCTTTCACATGTCCGCTAATGCCGGCGTAGCCTAAGATTTTAAGCTTTTCTGCTTCGACATCGCCATCCACTTTTGCAGAACCATCAATTCTAACCTTTGAAGCCTCGATGGCGCCGTTTAGTTTTGCATGGCCGCTGATTCTCAGCTCATCCGCTTTTACGTCTCCGTTTACAGTCCCGGTGCCGCTGCAGCTGAACCTTTCGCAGTCAATATCGCCGTTAATCGTACCTTTGCCGTTTAACTCAACCGTTTGATACGCGCCTCCGCCTGAACTGCCGAATCCGTTTATCAATAAATTCTCCATCTTTGATCCTCCAATTACATGAATTTTGTTTTCAATTCTTCACTGCTCGCCGCCAGATTGATGTCAGCGGCTACCTTGACTCCCTTTTCCAACACAATGCTGCCCTCGGCAATCAGACATGTTGCAACGCCGAGCTTCCGGAGCACAAGCAGCCTTCCCTTGTTTTCCGCCTCGTTCGACATGATGACATCCAGCACCATTTTCCCTTCATCCAGGCTGATGTCGCCGGATTGAAGCAAGCCTTCCAGCACATAAGCCGCAAGTGCTTCTGTCAAATTAAATGGATGATCGCGTTTTCCGGTGCATTCTTCAAAAAACGCCATGACCGCTTCTGAAACGATGCCTTTTTTTAGCAGCTCCCCGCGGCTCGCGTTTAGTTCGGTCAAATCGGGCGAAAACATTTCCGCCATCTCATCAAGGGAAAGGTTTTCTTTCATGCTTTGAATGGTTTCAATTCTTTTTAAAATGTCTTCCCTCGGAAAAAACGTTTCTTGTCCGGTGAACGTAGACTTCCGGATAAACCACTCTTCAGGTATTAAATTTTTCCGTTTCCATCTATAGAGCTGTCCGTACGAGATCGAAGTCAAATCCAGCAGCTCTTTTTTTGAAATTAAATCATCCTGAACCATCTGTTTCAGCTCCTTCACACACATTGTAACATAACACTGTTACATTGGAAAACAAAAAAAGAGCCCCTTTTGAAAAAGGGCTCTTTACCTATTAAGTCAAATCTCTGTAATTCTGCTGGCGAAGCGCCTCATACACGAGGATTGCCGCAGTGTTTGATAAGTTCAGTGATCTGACGTGCTCTGTCATCGGCAGGCGCAGACAGCGATCCATGTTTTGTTCGATCAGCTCTTTCGGCAAGCCGTTCGTCTCTCTGCCGAAGACAAAGAAGTAATCTTCGTTTTGATCTGAATAATCAAATGAAGTGTGCGGTTTTTGACCGAACTTTGTAATGAAGAAAAAACGGCCTTCAGGATGGGCATCAAACAATTCATCCAATGAGTCGTGGTAGACGACATTGACGAATTCCCAATAATCAAGACCTGCCCGCTTGAGCATTTTATCGTCGGTTGAAAAGCCGAGCGGTCTGATTAAATGAAGTGTTGTATCTGTTGCTGCACAAGTCCGTGCGATATTTCCTGTGTTTGCAGGAATTTCTGGTTGATATAGTACGACATGCAATGCCAAAGTATTCACCTCTGTTTTTCTAATCCGCTGTTTATTATACCACTCATTTCGATTTTGTCGTATCATCTGATATATGAAAAAACGCATATCGAATCGATGAAGTATAAGCAGGCGAATCTTCGTAAGACCAGTACCTCATCCGGCAGTCGTGCGTTTGCGCGTTCACCAGCGGCATATTGCTTTTATCCTTCGCTGTCACAAGGGCCACGTGGTCAAATCTGCCGTCTCCGTTAAAATCATAGCAGATGACATCGCCTTCGATCAGCTCTTTCGCAGCCGGCTTTTGAACCGCTCGGAGACCGGCTTTTGAATGCTTCAAAAAGGTTCTGAGCGAATGAGCGACAGTCCAGCTGTAGCTCCAGGAATGGTTTTGCATCCACCAGCCCTTGCCTCTGTTCGGATAGCCGCGCATCGGCGCATCTCCGGCCCTTATGCACTGGGAAATAAAGTTTGTGCAATTGTCTTCAAAGTTTTTATAAGCAGGATTTCGTTTATTCCAATACGTTTCAGCATAGCGCACCGCGGCAAGCCGGTCATAGCGGAACGCCCTTCCCAGCAATTCGCGCATATCTTCATCGCCGTTTTCAGGCTCAGGATGAGACTGTGCGGCCGGACGCAGGGCCTCGGAGTCTTTAATGACCATCTGATCATACAAAAGGGCGTTTCTGTCTTCCATATGTTCTTCCATATACATATCATCCCCGTCTTTGCACAAATATGCGGTATGGGTTTGATAGTTCACATGTGACGCGCCGTCTTCATCAAGCCAATGCTCTTTTACAGCCGCTTCTATATTGGCCTTCACGATATGCACGCCGCGTTTTTGAAAAAGCCTCCGCTTCCGTTCAATGACTTCAAAACCTCCGGCATCCCGCCAGTTTGTTTCATCATTGCCGTTAATTAAGTATTGAAGTCTGGCTTTCAGGAGCTGCTCGATGATCTGTTTCAAGGGCTACACCACCATATGTTTGTTAATTCGTTTCTCATCATTAAACATATGTCAGGACAGCCCTCAATTAGTCGCACTCGTTTCTTTTAACAGGCCGATGCCTTTTTGAATTTCAGCTTTTGCGTCTTCATCCTGCTCGTGCGCGAGCGCGCGCTCCAATTCACTCATCACATCCGCTCCGCCGATCTTTCCGACAGCCCATGCGGCGGTTCCCCTGATGACCGGCCGCGGATCTTTGTGCATCAGCTCAATCAGTTCAGGGAGAGCGTCCGTTTCTTTAAAATGGGCAAGTGCGATAATCGCATTTCTCTGAATCGGCTTTTTGCCTCTCCATGAGCCGGCCACGTGGCCGAACTTTTCTTTGAATTCGCGATTCGACATCGTCAGAAGCGGCTTTAAAAGCGGCTTGGCAATCTCAGGGTCCGGCTCCATTTCAGGATGCAGATGAAAATCGACCCCTTTATTTTTCGGGCATACCATCTGGCACGTATCACAGCCGTAGATCCTGTTTCCGATTTTCGTACGGAACTCGTCAGGCAGAAAACCCTTTGTCTGCGTCTGAAAAGCGATGCAGCGCTGGGAGTTGAGCTGCCCAGGCTTGACGAGCGCGCCGGTCGGGCATGCCTCGATGCACTTGTTGCATGAGCCGCATTGGTCTTCGATCCTCTCATCAGGCTCAAAGGGAATATTCGTAATCATTTCCGCCAAGTAAACGTAAGATCCGAATTCAGGCGTAATGATCATGCAGTTCTTTCCGCTCCAGCCGATGCCCGCACGCTCTGCGACAGCTCTGTCTGAAAGCTCACCGGTGTCCACCATCGACTTCGTTCTGACATCGCTTCGCTGTGCTTTCAAAAATTCTTCAAGCTGATCAAGCTTTTCGCGCAGGACATGATGATAATCCTTTCCCCAGGAAGCTCTGCAAAAGATGCCCCTTCGTTCGCCTTTCTTGCTTCTCGGCGCGTCTTTCATTTTTGAGGGGTATGCAAGGGCGATGGCGATAATCGACTTCGCCTTCGGCAAAAGCAGATCCGGGTTCGTCCGTTTTTCAAGATCGGGTTCTTCAAAGCCTGATTCATAGCCAAGGGCCCGGTTCTCAATCAATCGTTCTTTTAATGTTTCAAATGTATCTGCACTGGCGAACCGGATTTTATCAATGCCGATTTGCTGTGCGAATTCGATGACATCCTGTTTCAGTTTTTTCACATCCATCGCGCAGAGCCTCCTTTCTTTGTTTTCGTTTTCGCTCTCTGTATAATAGAGTGTACCATGACACGGGAGTTGAATTAAAATTGGAACTTCGTTTGCAAATTGCGCCTGCTATTTTAAACCGTATTCCTTCATTTAAGGTTGGCGCTGTGTTATATCAAGGTATTGAGATCAACGGCTCCCCGCAAATGCTTAAAGGCCGGCTCCGCCTTTTTCAGGAATCGCTGTTTTTTGACTATGCCGACCGCAGTATCGAAGATGAATCGGCCGTAAAAGAATGGCATGATGCCTTCAGGGAGCTGAATCCGTCTTTTTCAGGCCGGGAAAGCGGACTCGAACGGATGCTGGAAGACATCAAAGAGCAGCGCTTTGTCGAGCCGAAAAATTCGGCGGTTGATCTGAGCCGTTTTTTCTCTCTCAAATATTTGATTCCGGTTCATATATATGACGCCCGGAATTTGAAGGGTCCGATCAAAATCGAACCCGGCGGCCCGGACGAGATCATCACGTTCTCCGATGATGCGGGAGCATTCGGCACGATCACCGAAAACCTCAGTCTTCATCATGCAGGAGCGGACACAAAAGATGCCTTGCAGCTCGTCTTTTTCAGGCCGTCATTATCTAAAGAAGAAGCCAGCCGGCTGCTCGATTCTTTGACAAAAATGTTTGAACAAATTCACGGCGGCAGGCACATTTCAGCCGTCTTTCCGTAAAAACCTGTTCTTGAAAAGAGCAGGTTTTTTATGATGATTTCATACATGAAAAAACGCAATGCTTCGTTTAATCTGAGAAACGAAACACTGCGTTATAAACAGTATGTATGGAGCGGGTGATGGGAATCGAACCCACGACATCAGCTTGGAAGGCTGAGGTTTTACCACTAAACTACACCCGCATATGATCACTAAAAACAACATCATCGTTTTGACTTTTATTATGTTACACGTTTATTAAAATTTCGTCAAGGGTATATTAAAAATTTGTCGAAAAAAAAACGCCGATTTAACATCGGCAGCTTTTTTCCGGACATTGACAGATTACCAGCTGGATTTCTTCACACCTGGAATCTGGCCTTTATATGCTAATTCTCTGAACGCGATCCGCGACATTTTAAACTTTCTCATATATCCTCTCGGCCTTCCGGTCACTTCGCAGCGGTTATGCAGCCTTGCTGGCGCCGAGTCGCGCGGAAGCTTGCTCAAAGCTCTGTAATCGCCTTTTTCTTTTAGTTCTTTTCTGAGTTCTGCATATTGTTCAACAAGCTTTTGGCGCTTTTTTTCTTTAGCAATTTTTGATTTCTTGGCCACTCTGAGTATCCTCCTTTATTCCAAAGCGTAATGATTACGATTTAAATTTACCACAACCTGACTGCCGATGCAAATAAAAAAAGCCTGCCTCAGGGAAGCAAGCTCTTTTAAGATTCACCCTTTTTTTTCTGATAAATTGATGAAATCGCAGCCGTTATAATAAAAATGCCGATAAACAGCCCGATCATAATGAAGAAAAAGTTTGGCTTCACCTGGAATGAAAAAGCCGATTCGCTCTCCATGACAAACGACAAACTGTTAAACAAGATATCATTGCTCGTTTGATTTGAAAAAAGGTGATAAAACAAAAGCGCAGCCGCAAGCATCGGAAATGCGAGAAAGCTTGAGAAACTGGCAAAGATTAGTCCCTGCTTTAAAGAGTTTGTATTCATGATGATTTACCTCCAATTCCTCTGATCATCAGCTGTTTCATAATCGACTTTCCGTCACCCATAAACGGAAGCAGATACATCATATGCAAAGCATAGGTGGAAAAGAACAGCAGCACTCCGACGGAAACCGCGTTTTCCTTAAGAAAAAAGACCGTAAACAGCACGCCGGCTATTCCGAGCACACCTGGAACAAGCGGTCCCAACGCCGTAATCCAAATCGACCTTTTATCATGCAGCGACATGACAGGGCGGACAAATTTGACTGACATCATATCAGCCGCTAAAAACCCCTGCGGGCCGTTCCTGCCGGCAGCTTTCCGGTGCGCGATGCCGTGCACCACTTCATGAAGCGCCGTTCCGGTGATCAACCCGAAATAGACGACGGAAAAATAAGCCGCGATGCCGACGATCGATCCATCCGGAACAACGGTGTACGCTGCAAGCGACAACATCAAAAAGACGAGCCAGAACACGATGATTTTCTTAGAAATCACTTGCAGAAACTTTATGTACAACAGCAGAAACGAATCAGAATGGCTTGAAAACCTCTCCTTGTAGCGGATATGATACTGGCTGAAGAATTGATAAAGCACTCCCGCAAAAGACGGGCCCTCTCCGTACCTCCAATTGATCAAATAACGGCGGTTGAGCCCTGTCAGCAATTCGTGCAAATCTTTCTGCAGCACCTCTTCCCTGACATTAAACACACCTTTGAGAGCTTCGGCAATCTCCAGCTCGTCTTTTTTCCCGTCGACTTCCTTCAGCATTTGATAAGCAGTCGGATTAATGGGAAAATCAGCATCAAGATCATGATCTGAAATATGCTTCCGATTCAGTGTCACATGCTCTGGGAAATAGGGAATTTTTTTGATTCCGGCCAGCGATTTCAACATATTAATGATCATAATGGTACCTCCATTTAAACCCTCCGTATAAAAGCAGGATCAGCAGTAATTCAAGGCACGGTATGAAAAACAGCAGCGCTTCGCCCGTGACGTTATCAACCGCATAATTCACGATGAAAAACAGCGGAATCAAAAAGAGCAGGAGCATTCCGAAAGAGAAGATCCCCATATAAGGGTTGTTTCGGTCAAGCGGAAAAATAATGCCCGCTAAATAGAACATCGCAATCGAGTTTAAGATCACAGCAACCGTCTTTAAAAAGACCGGAAAGCTCTCCGGGAAAGTCCACGTCAGCACGGAAAACAAAAAGAGCTGAATGAGGCCGAGCATACAGAGCCCGAGATATTTTGACCACAGTACCGTTGCCGTTTTTAAATGAAGCGCCTTATACATCTGCATCATCCGCAGATCGTTGCCAAATGAATTGAAGGCGATGATACCTGTCACGCCTCCCAGAACCAAATAGCTCTCACCGGTAAATCCAAACTGAAACTTGTATTTCAAAAAGCATAGAGCCAAAAGCAAAAAAATGAAGTTTAAAATATTTTCTTCATTTCGGGCTTGAGACTTTATTTCTTTCACCGCCAAAGACAGCGGCTTTGATGACGGGATTTTAATAAATGAAAACAGTTTAGATGATTTTTTTTCAGTGAGGATCGGCACAACATTCAGCGACATAAAAGAGGCCGTGACTGCTGCTGTCAAGATCAGCACAATCGGAATGACGCCGGCATCCGACGCCTGACCGTTCAGCATGAGAAACAGCGGCGCTGCAAAATATGTCAAATGATAATCAAAAGACGAATAAGCGTTCTGAATGTTTCCAAGATCGAATGATGTGATTCCGTAAAACACGGCTAACACGACAAGGACAAACATTGAAAAAAACTTTTGCAGCGGAAAGCCGAATTTTAAAATCAACATATACACCAAGTTATAGACAAGATTGAGAAGCGAAAAGAAAAAGATGATCTGTACAAAAAGAAGTGCAAAAAACGCAAAAGCAAACCAAAACCCAACACCGCTGGCGACAAAGTTCGGAATCAGCAGAATGAAAATCATAAACAGGACAAGAAATGAAACCGCTCCGGCAAACGGGATGAAATATCCGAGGCTTCTCTGGAAGGCCGTCAGCGGAAACCAGCTGAGCTGCATGGAAAAGCTGTGCTGCTCTGGCGTCCTTACTTTAAATAAAATGAAGAAAACAAATGTAAAAATCGACGCGTTCATAAACATGGAAATCACGAACAATCCGAGAGAACGAACTTCGCCGTTCAGAAACGCGCTTAAAAACATGCCTGTAAAACTGTAGCCGATGATGCTTCCCATCGTTACCGCCAAAAGCAAAAAAAGCACGGCGATCGCTTTTTTTGTACCGGTATTAAAGAGCTTGCCCATTTCCTTCTGCCACATTTTCAGCATCATTTTAGAAATTTCGAATGATTTGATCAAAATGAGCACCCCTATCACTCAGCATCGAAGCTTTTAAGAATACTTCTTCAAGTGAATCGCTGTTATATTTAGCCTTCAATTCTTTCACTTTTCCTTCATCCATTTTGACGCCTTTTGATAGAATTGCTATCTTATCGCACAGTTCTTCCGCAGAAAGCATGTCATGGGTGGCCAGCAGTATCGACCCTTGCGTGGCCGCATAGCGCTTCATCAGCTTTTTCGTATTGATGACCGCTTCTATATCGAGCCCGCGAAACGGCTCATCCATAATGACAAATTCGCTCTCCAGCATAAAAGCGGCGATCAGCTGCGTCTTTTTTTTCATTCCGTGCGAGTACGTTTCAATCGGCTCCTGCAAAGCCTCTTTCATATCGAAAAGCTCGATTAATTGTTTCCGTTTTTCATTTGATGTACAATGATACATAGAAGATACAAAATCCAAATATTCTGCGGCTGAAAGGGCGTCCGGCAAAAGGAGTTCATCGGGAACGTAGGCGAATTTCTGCTTGAATTCCGCCGTCGTGTTCGGCAGGTCATCCAACAGAATGGTTCCTTCGGTAGGCGTGATGATTCCTAAAATGGAGTTAATGATCGTCGTCTTCCCTGAACCGTTCGGACCCGCTATCGCGACGATCTGGTTTTTTTCGATTTTTATATGAAACCCGCTAACGGCAGTCACATTGTTTTTATATGTTTTAGACAGATGATCTATTATAAACATAATGCCTCCAGGGTATGATTAATGTCAGGAAAAGCTTAACCGCCCCCCACAGACGGTTAAGCCTCATCAAATATGTCTTGTTGTTGTGAACAGATACTTAAGTATGGCTATTTCCTACATTCGATGCTGACCTGCAAACCGCTGACCCATTTGACGGATCCCGTGAAGCTGCCGTTTCCGTTAGCCACACACCATACAGCGGCGCCAAGAACAACAGTTGCTCCAAGTGCCAAAAGCACTGCAACAAACACCAAGAACCAAGCCTGATCTTCGATCGACGGATTGACAGAATAGTCAACCTGAGGTGCTGCGTATGTCATTTTTCCCCCTCCTTTCTATCAAGTAACCAAAGAGTAACATATCCAAAATCATACTGAAATCTATGAAATTTCCTATTTCATAAACACTACGTTCCAACTATTTATTTAAGGATCTCTTGGTTTTTCAATCTAATGTCCCACCCTTTTCGGCTTGAATGAGAAAATTTAAGCCCCGTTTCCATTTTACGAAGCCTGTATAATCTATTTGTCTTATTTTCCCGCCTTCTTTTTCTCTTATTTTTTCTCTTTATAAATCTCGCGCCATACAAGGAGTTCGAGAAAAAAGAACTGGATAATAAGCCCTTTCTTCTCCCGGAATCCAGAAGCCAAAATACCCTCAAAGTCCTTTTTTTAAAAAAACGAGATGATTCTATTTTATCTATTCCATTTCTGTTATTTTTATGTATAAATTTAAATGTTGCCGTTACAAACCTGCCGATCCTAGATCAAAAGATATTGATTACATTGTAAAAACAAGTTAACATTATGTCAAATCTATTTAACAATATGTCAAATATACTATATAAACGAAGAATTGCAGGTGGTAGGATGAACAACAGGGTAAGAGAATTGAGAGCAAGATACGGGTATTCACAGGAAGCCCTTGCAAAGGCGATCGGGGTTACAAGGCAGACGGTTGCGGCCATTGAAAAAGGCAATTACATACCGTCGCTTCTTTTGGCTTTGAAAATTTGCAAGGAATTTCAATTAAAAATGGAAGACGTATTTTGGCTAGAGGGGGACAAAAACGAATGAATATGATAACACGGACTTTCTTTCACATCCTTCTGTTCGGACTCGCATGCTGGACGTTTATAACCTTTTTCCACACATCGGAACAAATTGCCAAAAGCCTGAAAACAAACGATTCAGAGCTTCATTTTGTGTTTAATCTGATTCCCATCCTTCTCTTTGGGCTCGTCCTTTCGATTTACACATACTTGGAGAAAAAAAGCGGTTCACGCAAGCAGCGCTTTATGCTCGTCCCCGACGAATTTAAAGAGCAGGATGAAAGAGAGCAGATGATTACCGCAAAAGCATGCAGAACATCATATATCGTGCTGTATGTGGCGATGCCGGTCGCAGCGCTTTTATTGATCTTTTATCCGTTTTTCCAAGTCAGGATTCCGTCTTTTCCGATTATCGTCATCTTTATGCTGATCATTATTCAGCATCTTTCATATATGTTTTCATTTTATAAAAACAGATAAAAAACTCCAGAATGTCTGGAGTTTTTTTATTTAAACGGTTTTTTCTTTTTGCCTCGACGGAAAATGGTCATTTCCGATGACTTCGCCTGATGCTTTACTTTGAAGTTTCGTTCGAAACGGAAGGAGCGGAAAAACCTTTTCTGCAAAATGGTACGCTTCTTCAAGATGTGGATAACCTGAGAAGATAAAGGACTCAATGCCGATGTCGGCGTATTCTTTTATTCGGCTGGCTACCGTTTCCGGATCACCGACGAGCGCTGTTCCCGCTCCGCCTCTGACCAGTCCGATCCCCGCCCAAAGATTCGGGCTGATCTCAAGATTGCTTCTGTTTCCCTGGTGAAGCTGAACCATCCTCTTTTGTCCTGATGAATCCATCCGTTTCATCGCGTTTTGGGCTGCGGCAATCGTTTCATCCTCCAAGCGGCTGATCAGTCTATCCGCCGCCTGCCAGGCCTCTTTTTCCGTTTCCCTGACGATCACGTGCAGCCTGATTCCAAAACGGACGGTTCTCCCTTCTTTTTCAGCCTTCTTTTTGACAGATTGGATTTTTTCTTTGACGAGATGAGGCGGCTCTCCCCATGTCAAATAGACGTCCGCGTGTTTGGCGGCAGTCTCCTGCCCGGCCTTTGACGAGCCGCCAAAATAGATTGGCGGATGAGGCTGTTGGGCGGGCGGGAAAAGCAAGCGCCCGTTTTCAGTCTTCAGGTGTTTCCCTGAGTAGCTGACGGTCTCGCCTTTTAAAAGCGACCGCCATATGTCGAGAAACTCATTTGTCGCTTCATACCGTTCATCATGGCTGATAAACAGGCCGTCGCCGGCTAATTCATACGGATCACCGCCGGCGACCACATTGATGAGAAGCCTGCCCTCTGCAAGACGATCGAATGTCGAAGCCATCCGCGCCGCAACCGACGGCTGCATCAAACCGGGTCTTACAGCGACCAAAAACTTCAGATTTTTCGTGACTGACGCCAGAGCGGCTGCGGTAATCCACGGGTCTTCGCACGATCTTCCCGTCGGAAGAAGAACCCCTGTATACCCAAGCCTGTCAGCCGCCTGCGCCACCTGCTGAAAGTAGGTGTGATCTGCGGCTCTTCCTCCCGTGTTTGTACCAAGATAACGTCCGTCGCCATGAGTCGGAATAAACCATAAAATGTCCAAAAAGATCTCCCCTTTACTTTTTGTTTCCTTGATAGCTGTTTCTCCAGCCAAGGCACTTTTTTTCCAGAATTCTGACGAATGAATCCGTCAGCTTGCCGACGGCGGCAAAAATCAAAATCCCGACAAACACCTTATCGGTTTGCGAAAACTGTCTGGCATCCATAATCATATAGCCGACTCCAGCGCTTGATCCCATCAGCTCGGCAACAACAAGGCCCAGCCACGATACGCCGAGCGACAGGCGGATGCCTAAGAGAATGTTCGGGAGCGATGCAGGAAGAATGAGCTTTGTCACCTGCTTCAGCCAATGGAACTCCAATACCCTCGCCACATCGAACAGTTTCGAATCGACGCCCCTGATCCCTGAAAATGTGTTGATATATACCGGGAAGAAAGCCCCAAGAGCGATCAAGAGCACCTTTGACAGCTCATCGAAACCGAACCATAAGATAAACAGCGGCGTGACGGCGAGATGCGGAACGGTTCTCAGCATTTGCAGAGAAGGATCGAGGTAATCCTCGGCAATTTTCGAAAACCCGATTACAAGCCCCAGCAGGAGCCCGAGCCCGGCCCCCAGGAAAAAGCCGAGCGCGGCGCGCTGAATGCTGATGCCTAAATGAGTGAAAAGCTCTCCTGATACGATAAGATCCCGAAATGTAAGCAATATATCTAAAGGAGCCGGAAGCACGGTTTTTGATATGAGCTCCAATGACCCGACAAGCTGCCATAATAAAATCAACATGACGGGTAATACAAATCCCTTCCCCCATGCCAGCCGAAAAGCGGCCGGTCTCAGTTTTGCGCCTGTTTTCGGCTGGATCGAGGGGGTGCTTGATGAAACAGCTCTCATTTGTCATCTCCTTCTTTCAGCGCTTTTTTTATAAATGAATTGTCGACCACTTCTTTTACATCAATCTCTTTGTTAATCGCTTTTAATTTGTATTGAAAATCGGCGGTCTCCTGCTGTGTTTGAATGATGCGGTCTGTGATCGGCTCATTTAACGGTTCGGTGTTATTCAGCACGTTTTCAACGACCTCTTTGTCGAGGTTTTTAATTTTTGCGTACGCTTCAACCGCTTCTTTCTTATGGGTTTTCTGCCATTTCACGGCCTTGTCATACACCTTCAGAAAACGAATCACCTCATCCGGATGCTGTTCGGCGAATTTGCTTCGTACAAGCGTAAAACCCGGGGAATACTTGTCGATTTGTTCCCCGTCAACCAATATGTCCGCGTCACTTTTGATCGTTTTAAGAGACAAAAACGGCTCCCAAATCGACCAGGCGTCAATCGCTCCGCTGTCAAATGCCGGCATGGCTTCGTCAGGCTGAAGCTGAATGATGTTGACGTCTGTTGGCTTCAGACCCGCTTTATCGATCACTTTATACAGGAAATCGAACCCGCTGCTGCCTTTTGCCACCGCCACCTTCTTTCCTTTCAAATCTTTTATGTCATCGATTCCGCTCCCTTTTTTCACAAGAATGCCGTTCGCCTTTAAACCGTCTTGAGAAAGGCCGATTTCTTTAAAATCAATGCCAGCCGCCTGCCCTGCGATCACCGGTGAATTTCCGACTTGGGAAAAATCGAGTTTATCCGCGGCAAGACCTTCAAACTGCGGCGGACCGCTTTGAAACTCTGTCCATTTCACTTTAATTCCTTCTTTTGCGAACTCTTTTTCAAACCAGCCTTTTTCTTTCGCAAGGAGCAACGGGCTTAAGCTTTGCTGCACTCCGATGTTGATCTCTTTTAAATCTCCGCCCCCTTCACTTGATTTGGCTGCTGAACAGCCCGCAAGAAGCAACAGGCAGCCCAGCACATACAACGGCCATTTTTTCACGTTTTTCCGCTCCTTTCTGCTCAAATTCCTGAACCTTCCTGAAAGCTGAATGTTTCCGTTGTCTCGAACTCTTTCAGCACCTTTTGTCTAATTGTTTGAAAAACGGGCGATGTTCTGCTGCGCGGAAAAGGCAGATCGACCGGAATCAGCTTGTGGATTCTCCCCGGCTTTGCCGTAAGAATTGCGATCCGGTTGGCTAAATACACCGATTCGTCAATATCGTGCGTCACGAGGATCATCGTCATCTTCTTTTCTCTCCAAATGTCTGTCAGTACATCCTGCAGATGCTTTCTCGTAAAGGCGTCCAAGGCACCGAAGGGTTCATCAAGCAGCAAAATCTCAGGCTCCCTGAGCAAAGCCCTGGCAATCGCGACCCGCTGCGACATTCCGCCGGACAGCTCGCGCGGGTACTGTTTCTCCGCACCTTTCAGCCGTACCGTTTCAATCAATTCATCGACTTTTTTTCGCACTGCTGGTTCTTTCAGGCTTAAATCTGCGGCGATATTTTGCTCAACCGTCATCCATGGAAAAAGCCGATGCTCCTGAAAGATGAAGCCTTGCTGAATCCCCGGGCCCTTGATTTCTCTTCCGTTCATGCTGATTCGTCCTTCATAATCCCCGTCAAGACCGGCAGCGATTTTTAAGAGCGTACTTTTTCCGCACCCGCTCGGACCGATGACAGTCAAAAATTCGCCGTTTTCGACCGTAAGATTCACGTCTTGGAGCACGCTTGTTTTAAAGCTGCCTTTTCCAAATGCTTTTTCATTCACACGAATTGATAAAGACATCTTGTTCTCCTTTCTTTTCTAAAACTGAAAATAAAAAGCTCTTATCCCAATTGAGATAAGAGCCTTCGGTTGACCGATCAGCGCTGATGGAATTTTCCGAAATATTAAATAACATACTAATTCATATTATTCCGACCTGTCAACCCTATATTATAAAAAAACAGATGAAAGGTTCCCCTTTCATCTGCTGTATTGCCCGCTTTTAACTGTAAATGCTGCCGCCTGCTTTTTTAAATTCCTTCGCCTTCTCTTCCAATCCTTTTTGGATAGCCTTTTCTTCATCAAGGTTGTTTTCCTTGGCGTAGTCGCGAATATCCTGGGAAATCCTCATGCTGCAAAATTTAGGCCCGCACATTGAACAAAAGTGTGCCGTTTTGGCGCCTTCCGCCGGAAGGGTTTCATCATGGTATTCGAGCGCTCTTTCCGGATCGAGCGACAAGTTGAACTGATCCCGCCAGCGGAATTCAAAGCGCGCCTTTGAAAGCGCGTCATCGCGGATTTGCGCGCCGGGGTGCCCTTTTGCAAGGTCAGCCGCATGGGCCGCGATTTTGTATGTTATGACGCCTTCGCGGACATCATCTTTGTTCGGCAGTCCCAAATGCTCCTTCGGCGTCACATAGCAAAGCATGGCCGTTCCGTACCAGCCGATCATCGCCGCTCCGATCGCCGATGTAATATGGTCGTAGCCCGGTGCAATATCGGTCGTCAGCGGACCGAGCGTGTAAAACGGTGCCTCTTTGCAAATCTCCATCTGCTTGTCGACATTCTCTTTGATTTTATGCATCGGCACGTGTCCCGGGCCTTCGATCATTACTTGAACATCATGCTTCCAGGCGATTTCCGTCAGCTCGCCGAGCGTCTCCAATTCGGCAAATTGGGCCTCATCATTCGCATCGGCAATCGAGCCGGGACGAAGACCGTCTCCGAGCGAAAATGCGATATCGTATGTTTTCATAATCTCGCATATCTCTTCAAAATGGGTGTACAGAAAGCTTTCCTCATGATGAGCCAAACACCATTGCGCCATGATCGCCCCGCCGCGGGATACGATTCCGGTGACGCGCTTTGCTGTTAACGGCACATACCGGAGAAGGACGCCGGCGTGAATCGTGAAATAATCAACGCCTTGCTCAGCCTGTTCGATCAATGTATCGCGGTAAATGTCCCAAGTAAGATCTTCCGCGACGCCGTTTACTTTTTCAAGCGCCTGATAAATCGGGACTGTTCCCACAGGCACCGGACAGTTGCGGATGATCCATTCTCTCGTTGTATGAATATCTTTACCTGTGGACAAGTCCATCATCGTATCAGCGCCCCAGCGGATGGCCCATGTCATTTTTTCCACTTCTTCTTCAATCGAAGAGGTGACAGCGGAATTGCCGATGTTGGCATTGATTTTGACGTGGAAGTTGCGGCCGATAATCATCGGTTCGCTTTCCGGATGGTTGATGTTTGACGGAATAATCGCCCGTCCGCTTGCCACTTCATCACGAACAAATTCGGGAGATACGTGCTCTCTGATCGCAATAAATTCCATCTCGGGCGTAATGATCCCCTTTCTTGCGTAATGCAGCTGAGTGACATTTTGTCCTTTTTTCGCGCGCAGCGGTTTTCGTTTCAACCCTGTATAGCTGTGGCTCGCTTTCTCTTTGCCTTTATAGCCGTTATCCTCCGGTCTTATTTCTCTGCCTTCATATTCTTCGGTATCGCCGCGCTCCCTGATCCAGGTCGCCCGCAAAGGTTTCAGCCCCTTAAGAATATCAACGTCCGCATTGGCGTCCGTATAGGGGCCGCTCGTGTCGTAGACGCGGACAGGCTGGTTTTCTTCGTCGCCAAACGAACCCGTCGTCGGACTTAACGAAATTTCTCTCATCGGCACTTGAATGTCAGGACGCGACCCTTCGACATACACTTTGCGGCTCCCTGAAAAACTTGACATTATCGAGATGTTTTTTTGCTGTACTGATTCCTGTTTCATGTAAAAATCCTTCCCCTCTAAAAAATTGATCAGGACGAAACTCCGGAACAGCACCAGCACAAAAAACCAGGCTCATATGATGAACCTGGTTTTACAGTCAGTAAAATCGCTAGAAGACAGACGGACCATACCCATTCCCCATCTTCTCTCGAATCCTTTTTACTTCCCCACGCTGGTACGAACCAGATCAGGTCCAAAGGGTTAAGAAACGCATGTCTCTCTCTCAGCCCGCATTCGGGCACCCCTAGTAATGCTATTAAATTTCGTGATTATCGTATCACAACCCATTATGAATGAAAAGGGAAAGTTAAAACGATTCCGAAAAGAAAGATAAATGAGTCGTTAGGACTACGAAAAAACTGACAAAGGAGCCGGCTGTCAGCCAGGCTCCTCTCAATCATCAAGTTATAAATTGCGATGCAATATATGAAGGATTTCCTTGAGCTCACCAGCTGCAATCTGCCCCGGTGCTGAAGCTTTCTTTGCGGCACCGAACGTCATTGCTGAACCGAATACCTCGCCCGCCAGGCGGCTGATGATACCTTTGCCGGCCATTGACATCGTAATAATCGGCCGATCTGCATACTTCTCATTCATCGTACAAGTGGCTTCAAGCAGACGCAAGACATCAGCCGTGGTTTCCGGCATCACCGCGATTTTAGGCAGATCAGCCCCTAATTCCTGTGCTTTTCGCAAACGGGAAACAATTTCTTCTGCAGCTGGTGTCTTTTCAAAATCATGATTAGATATAATCACGGACACTTCATGACCATGTGCTGTTTCCACCAGCGCTTTCACTTGCTCTTCGTCATTGAACAGCTCGATATCAATCACATCGGCAAGCCCTGTTTTAACAACCGCTTCATTTAAAGAAAAATATCGCGCTGTGCTGATCTCTTTTTCTCCGCCTTCGGCGGCGCTGCGGAAAGTGAAAATGAGCGGAGTGTCCTTTAAAAGGCCGCGGATTTCCGCCAATGCCGCGCAGACTTGATCAACGTCATCTACATCTTCATAAAAATCAGCACGCCACTCCGCAATATCGGCATCAAGCGTTTGAAAATAAGCCGCTTCTTCTTTTAATTGGGCAAGGTTTTTTCCGACAAGCGGCACACAGATTTTTGGCCGGCCTTCACCCAATGTAATTCCTCTGACCTTCACCAGTTTCTTCAATGTTTCAGCTCCCGTCTTTCTGTATTCGAATTTCCTTTATCAAATCACTGTGACTACTGAATGTCAACTGTTCGTGCAAGTAAAATTTTTTATGCGAACCACTGCATATTCTCCGCTCTTCATTTTATTGCACAAGTATGCTGACCTTCAATAGCTATAACATAGAGGCCCGCCAATCGGAAGCTTTCTAACTGGAAGAAAGGACGATGCTGCCATAGACCAAGAAAAAACTGCCCTTCGGATCAAGGGCAGTTTTTAGAGCCTTGCTATTTAATGCGTGATGCGACTGAACATTTCTTTACTAACGATAACATGCTTCAGTTCTGCTTCCGACGCCTTGGACGAGACGCCTCCTGCGAGCCGTTTGAACTTTAGCTTTCCAACCTCTCACCGTTTTGATGATGGAGCATTGTCAGTTTTTCCGGGAGCGGCATTGAAAATCGAATTAGCCAGCAACCGATATTGATGCTGCGGATGATCGTCATTGGTTAAATCGTTAGCGAAAACAGTTAAGTTCTTGTTGTGATCTTTATACGTGAAGGCCATAATCTTCCCTTTGGCAGCATCATAAGCGATAAAACCGACATCAGATAACACTTTGTGCACGATTTCTTAAACACATCCCCATTTCTTAATATTTTCAAATTGTAATAAGAGAAAAGACGATACAAGGGTGAGGGGTCTTAGCTGGATTTCATTTATAGATAAACAAAGGCCTGTAGAACTTTTGGTTATACAAGTTTCCTCGGACTCTGGTTCAGCATGAACTCATCCACTGCATATTCCTCTCGACAGGCTAAAATCCTGAAGGAGCTGCCTCTCGGTTCCTTCAGGCAACATGTTGAAGACCGCCTATCTCAGTCTCGCCGGTCCCGTGACGGGTCCCAAATTGCTGAATGCCCGGTCAAAGCGTCGCATCGCTGTCTCGAGCGGACCGGTAGGAAGCCGTGCAATCAGCCACCCTGTCACCGTCGCCACGGCCGCGACGAACAGATCACCGAATGGAATTGCCCCGATATCATACTTGGCCCCCGAGATTTCAAGAGCCCATATGACAACAAACTGAGCTGCATACATCGTCAACGCTACACGTCCGACTCCCGCGAACGGCTTTAGCACTGCAGAAATCTTCTGCGGCACGAGACATACCATTCCTAGAACCAGAAAGGCAGCCCCAAGCCCCAGCATCGTCTGGAAAGTTGACGCACTGTGCGGAGCTATCGAAAGAAGATTGTGCCAAAGCGGCGGTGCCACGTTGTGCGGCCAGATTGCATACTGATCCGGCTCGGCGCCGGCGGTGCCTTGAACACTTACGAGCCATTCTTCGAAGGAACGGCTCAGCCAAGGAAGAACGAAAACGCCCAATAACTTAGAGACGATAAGCATGACTGCGCCGCTGCTTACTAGCGAAAGTGCCGTACGCATCCTGGTCAGATCAAAGCGCCCGATTGCCATACCGGCGACGAAAGCGGGTGCAAGTGCGAGCGCCGACATCGGGCCGCCTGCAATATCGCCAAGCAAGTTTGCTCCCGACAGGACGCTCCCTCCGAGAATCATCAGCGGCGGGCTCACCGCAAGCAAAACAGCTGCTGTTGTAACGAGCACACGCGTCGAACGGCGAATCAGCACCAATGCCAGCACAAAAAGTGCAGCATAAGCCGGCAAAATCACCCCGAACGGAGTATTCAGCATGATGAGCAGATATCCTATCATATCGATAAATACCGCGCGGGCAAGCATCCGCGTCCGAAATGCGGCCGGCTCCATTCCTCTGTCCATCATGCGCCCGGCCATGATCGAATAGGAGATTCCGCCGCAAAGCACAAATAGAAGCGTCGTATTCCCGGAAACGATCGAACCGTTCGTTTCGTTCAAGGCGAAGTGCTGCAAATACATCCCGATGACCGCCAGTCCCCGTGCTGCGTCAAGTGCCACAATACGCCCTTTCCCCCGCGATTTTTCACGCACGATCTTCTGTCCTTCTGCTGAGTCCCGGGTGACAATTTCAACGAGTGCACCGTCCTGAAGCGGAGTTGATAAATCTACAAGCTTTCCGTTTAATTTACCTGCAACCGCATGTTCCAGACCGCAGCTAATGGAAGCAGCAACATCTTCAATACTTGCTTCCTCCTCAAATTCTCTGACGGACCCGTCAGGCAGTTTAATGCGAATTGACAACTGTATTCCTCCTCAAAAAAAAATTAATCCTTTTCCTATATTTAGGTGAAGCCATGCTGTATTCAATATAGCGGGCAGATGTCGCTAAAGTTTGATCAACTTGTAAACAAAACGTAAAAAGGCGGTCGGAGGATCGGAACACATCATTGGTATAAAGAAAAGCACCTTGTCGATGACAAGGTGCTTCATTCTTACTGACTTACTGAGTGTGATCTTGATTGAATGGACTTCAATGAAGGGACAACTGTTTGAACGGTATGCATCATTTCACGGTGCGCTGAATGAAGAGTGAGAATGCGGACAACAGTTGGTCATTGCGTTTATGTTGGCGGCTCTCCGCTTTGATGAGGAATAAACAAAAAGAGCATTCCTTGTGTAAGGAACGCTCTTTCGTCGTTTGGCAATACGGTTTTTAGCGATATCGGTGGTCGTGGTTGAATATACCCATAGAACCATTGATATATCAAGGTTTTTGTCTGCCTTTGTATAAAATTTGTGCAAAAAATTTAAAATTGTTAATAATGCGGACAGCCGCATATTCAAATATTGATATGATGAAAATTCCAACACAAGGGACGAAGAAAGATGAGTATTAACACAATCGTTCTGGTTTTCAAACTAAAATAATTCTTTCACCAAAAAGGCAGGCCATCACATGACCTGCCCAAACACAATTATGTTGCGAGCCTAGATGCTACAGAAAATTCTGCATGTTGTTGTTCAACAGATGTGTGAATGGAAGCGCTCGACACGACCAACAAGCCCAAAGCAAGGGTCAGCGAAAGAAACAGCTTAGATTTCATACAGAAAGTCGCCCCTTTTGATTTGTTTCTGAGCCTGCACCATCTGATCATAAAAAAATATGGAATCATTTGGCCGCTCATTCCTAGTATAGAATAGAGCTGCTTCTAATGCCAGTTCCTCAAGATAGGGGTAACCACGACTATCCCGTAATGGTTTCATTGTTTCTAGTACCTCTGACTTATTAGCTGATTTTATAAACAGTGCCTCTAAAACATCCAACAGACACAGGAATAATTCATCTTCAAATACCCGCGCACTTTCAAGCGCCTTTTCATAAAATTTTCGTCCTTCAATATTTTCGTTATTTCGAAAGTGAATTAATGCCAAATCATAATAAGCCTGAGTCAGTTCTTTTGCCTTTATTTCCTTTGCTACATCAATCGCCTTATGAAAGTATTCAATAGCTTTTGTTGGTCTCTCCATTGCATTATAACAATATGCTACATTTAAAAGAGCCTTTGCAACGATCGCCTTGTTTTGAATGTCTTCCGCGGATTCCTTAGCGCTTAAAAGATGCGGTAAAGCTTGATCATGGGTTGATAAATCAATGTAATTCCCAGCAACAACGAATAGACAATTAATTCTTCGAATCACATATGCATCATAGGATTTATAAATATCATAAGCGAGAGACACATAATACATTGACATATGAGTCTGTTTCATATGATAAAACACTTCCGCCATCTTATAATAGAATTCAGCCTTTTCTATTTTATCTGAAACTTTCGTCAACTTTTTTTCTGCTGCTCTATATGCCTTGATTGCCTTTATGTATTTTCCGCGAGAAAAATGATACATTCCGGTGAAAAAGGAAAAATAGTATTCGAGCAAGCCTGACAATTTTCTTCCCTGTCCCTCAATTTCCCTAAGATAATCAGATTTGCTCAGCTTTTTTTCTGCCGGGAAAAGATATTCCAACATTAACTCATGTCTAAAATTCATAAGCTGATAATAGGAAAGCAAGTCCTGATCTTCTTCCATTCTTTCTATAGCTAAGTGAACTTCCGCCTTTAATCGTTCTGCTTCTATTACGTTTAATTTTTGAATTTCGTTGTACCAGCGGTTTATTTTGATTCCAACTTCTGAAGACGGGATAGTCTCCAACTGCCATCATTCCCTTCCAGCTAACATCCTTTTTATGTTAAAGATTAACATACAATTCATAATTGCAAAACTTCTATCAGCCCAAAAAACGAAATTTTCGTGATACCGAAAGACCAATTTAAAACAAATGGCTTTTTGGTTTAGTCACAGAGCCTAAAGAATGCTACAACAAACTTGTTTACGGTAATCGAAATGAATCAATAGAAATAATGACCTAAGCCCAATGATTCATTTTCATGGTTGAACAGGATATATTCACCAAGTACTTTCTATAAAGTGGTAAACTATATACTGATTGTAATGAAAAGGATTAGAGGAGAATGCCATGAAGACTCTTGATGTTCAGGCGCTGCACAATGCAATAGATCAAACGCTGGAACAATTAAAACAACAATCAGACGAAATCGCCAAAGTCAAAAAGGCTGTTGAGGGCATCACATCACTTGATGATGCTTTAAAGGGAAAAGGCGGCGACGCGATCCGCGCCTTTTACGAGGAATGCCACACCCCTTTTCTACAGTTCTATGATACTTTTATAGAGGAATACAGTTCCGCGCTGAAGAAAATGAAAAGCGCGCTGAATTCCCTGGAACCAAACCATAACGGATTTATTTCACAGTCCTTTCTCGGGCATGAGTTGGAGAATGGCTTGAATGCCGCTGATCGCACAACGAAACATTTGGTTTCTAAAACCAACGCCACGATCGCAAAAGTCAGCCATATTGTCGATTTACCGGATTTGAATGACAGCGGTTTTCATGAACAAAATCAGAAAGCGTTAAAGGAAATCAGCACGACTCTTGAAAAGCTCCATGCGTTTGACCGCGGGCAAACCAACGCCCTCAAAACGGCTGAAAACGATCTTGAGACGATGCAGAGATACATGGCGCGGCTCGAAAAGATGTATACCGGACCAAAAATTGAAATAACCGGCTATCAAAAAGGTTCGATTTTAAAGCCGGATGAGATGGATACCTTGAGTGGAAATCAAGAAACAGCGATGGGTGTCATGTTGAAAAAAGTCGGAGACAAAGAAGATGCGGACATTAACACTCTCGCCGATCCAGATCGATTAAAAAAATTGGCGACACAAGTGTCCAAAAAAGTGTATACTGACGAAGAATTAGAAAACCTGAGTGAAAAAGAATTAGAAAAACTAAAAAAGGTTTATAAATATGTGAATGGTCATAAATACTGTTATTATTTAGATGGTAAATATGTCGTCGGCATACAGTTGGTTGACGATCCTCCTGCAGAGGATAAAGAAGTAAGTGATTTAGAGAAATATTCAAGAATTGGCTTGGAGCTCTTAGGTGAAAGTGACTTTGAACGAGCTGCATTGGGATATGATCCTGATACATACAAAAAGCTTTCTCTCTTTGAACGGTTCGAGGCCGCTGTTAATTTAACGCCTCCATTGAGGATTGTCAAATGGATTCGCAAGGGAGATAAGCTAGCAAAAGTTTCGAAGGTGGATAAAGGGGCTAAAACAGCTGGAGATGTTGGTAAGAAGACCGCTCCCGTTGCAACCAAAGAAAAAAACACTAAGCTGGGAAGTATAACAGGATACAAGTTTAAAAAAGGTATAGACTTGGATTTTAGAGGAACAGGTAAGACATATAAAGATGCATTAGATGAAGCCTTTAAAAGAACTGGAGTACCTAAAAAAGAATTTAAAGTTACAAAATGGGGAAAAGACGAAAATGGAAAATCATTCCCTGTTGAATGGAGATCTAAAAATGGGGCGGAAGTTAATATAGATGTTGGCCATACCAAAAACGGCCCGGATGTTCCTCACACTGGATATCAAACCGCTGGGAAAAGAGGTGGCGGAGGAGCAATTAGAGGTCATATTTTAGTAGACTCAGTCCCTATAAACAGATAATTTTGGAGGAGTTAGTATGTGGGATCTTAAAGAACAAATTTTAACTGCCGCTAAGTCAGTTGACATTAAGGTAAATGAATTATCAACAAATGATACAGAAATCATATTTCATAATTTGGCTAATAAATACGCGAATGGGAAAAAGCATTTTCCGTTGTGGGAGTTTGTAGAGAAAGATTTTTCTGTACAAAACCAAGATGCTTGGCAATGGATAGCCGATTATATTGCAGATTCTGAAGCAATTCTAATGTTTAACCCTTCAGATGAAAAATCTTCCTATAAAATTGATGGGGGGAATAATGTAGTAAAGATATTATCTGAAATGTTTAATGTCGAATTCTATGTCACTAATAAAAACAATGATTATTTATTAAGTTTTAACCATCACGATATACTAAGTGCATGTGGAAATGCAAAAGAATGGTTAAAACAGTATAACCCCCAGCAACAAGATTAAATATGTCAGTATGAATTCGTTTAAAAAGTAGGCTCTCTGTGAAAAGAGGGCCTTTTTCATTACTTCAGTAACGGTTCAATTTAGCCTTCATTTTTAGTCCGTAAATCCCATCAGAAAACATCGTTCATCAGCTGGAATCGTTTGACTTTATTCGCCACACGGTTAACGTCGTGAATGGGTTTAACAATTGAAAATACATTTTATAGTACCAATTATCATAATCACTTTCATTATATGTATTGTGGTCTAACTTCTTTTTTTCCTGTAGCTACAACACTTCTAAAACTTAAAGCTGCAGTATCAAAAAAATAATCAATTAAATCTAAATAAAAGTCTATTTTACTCATTGAAACTTTTGTCCACTTTACTTCAAACCAAGAGCTTAAACCATGATTAACTTTAATTTGACGAATGCGATTATAGATATCAGGAAGAAAACGAGCATCAACTTTCATTTCTCCTAATACCATTACATCACTATTATCCTTTTCTAAATGGCAACTCTCATCACAATATATATTAAACAAGGGCGGACCTCCTGGATCTTGAAAAATGCTTTACTGGTAATTATATCATGGTTTTCCATCCTCGAAAACCAATTAAGATCTTTTAAGCTATTAAAGCTTCTAAAAAATCAAGATCGGTTTATTCTCAAAAACAATAGTATTTAGGTTTATAGACCTGATCAATAAGATTCATTTTCATGGATGAACAGGATTTATTCCCCAATTGGTTTCCGTATAGTGGTAAACTCTATACTGATTGTAACCAAAAGGATTAGAGGAGAATGCCATGAAGACTCTTGATGTTCAGGCGCTGCACAATGCAATAGATCAAACGCTGGAACAATTAAAACAACAATCAGACGAAATCGCCAAAGTCAAAAAGGCTGTTGAGGGCATCACATCACTTGATGATGCTTTAAAGGGAAAAGGCGGCGACGCGATCCGCGCCTTTTACGAGGAATGCCACACCCCTTTTCTACAGTTCTATGATACTTTTATAGAGGAATACAGTTCCGCGCTGAAGAAAATGAAAAGCGCGCTGAATTCCCTGGAACCAAACCATAACGGATTTATTTCACAGTCCTTTCTCGGGCATGAGTTGGAGAATGGCTTGAATGCCGCTGATCGCACAACGAAACATTTGGTTTCTAAAACCAACGCCACGATCGCAAAAGTCAGCCATATTGTCGATTTACCGGATTTGAATGACAGCGGTTTTCATGAACAAAATCAGAAAGCGTTAAAGGAAATCAGCACGACTCTTGAAAAGCTCCATGCGTTTGACCGCGGGCAAACCAACGCCCTGAAGACGGCTGAAAACGACCTTGAGACGATGCAGAGATACATCGCAAGGCTCGAAAAAATGTATACCGGTCCCAAAATAGAAATCACCAGTTATCAAAAAGGCGCGATTTTAAAGTCGGATGATAACTCTACAATAAACGGACTACCTGGCGGACTTCAGGGCCAACTGGAGAATGTCGAACCGTCTCCGATGGAGATGATGCTTGAAAAGCTCAACAAAAATAAACGATCTAATGTGGATACGGTGATTAGGGAAGACAATAAAGAAAATATCAATCAAGACGTTTATGCGAACGATTTTGATTTGAATGCGTTGCAAAACGAAGCAGAAAAATATCCGAAGGTTTATGGAGATATTCGGGTCATTGATGGTAAACTATATAATCATAAAGGATGGAAAAGGGTCAAAACAGTTGATGTCGCCGATGAAGTGGTTCAAAATCCGGCAGACATTAAATATATCGGTGGGCGTTACCATGTATATGAAAATGGTCAAATCGTAAGAGAGTACATTGTAAACGGTAAAGTAGAGATGGAAGCTGTTAAACGTATTCCAAAAAGTCGAAGCCAAGGGAATCTTAAGCGAGATTTTGAAGGAACTCCTTTAGAACCAGTAAATGATATAGGGGATTTTGTTGCAAAAGAAATAGCGGGCGGTAATGATGCGGTTCGGGTCATAACAGGCAGAGATCCGGACACAGGTGAAAAAGTCTCTAATGTCGAGCGTGCTGCGTCCGGAACTTCTTTAACACCTGTTGGTCGGTTGCTAAAGTACGGGAAAAAAGGATTTAAGTTATTTAAAGGTGAAGAGGCGGGAAAGAAAGTTGCGAAGGTAGATAAAACACCTTCCTATGGCAAACAATCCGTACCAAAAGGTCCGTACCGTGAAGTAAATGGTTTCCCTGCAAAAGTTAAACCAGGAGCTCAAGAAAAACATATTCCAGGAACACCAAATTATAAACAAGAAGTTGCAAATGGCAGAACCAAGAGTATCTTCTACGGGGATAATAAAAAAGCGCAAGAGTTGCTTGATAAATATGCTGGCACAGGAGATATGTTAAAAAAAGGAAACAAAGAAAGAGTGGATTTTGGTCAAGTAATAGGAAAATACTATAATACAGAGACCCGTAAATATGAAGAGACTACAAGAGGCATGATACATTATGGAAAAAACGGCGCTCATATAGTACCTTCACAACCGTCTTAAATAAATATAGGAAAAGAGGATATACATGGAACCTGATTCTTTATTCAAAACATTATTAAAATACAAAGATAGAGAACTTATATTAGAATGGGAAAATGGATTAAGAGTAATTGGTAAAACTGATACATTTTTCGAAACAGACAACGGTCTGGAGGATGATGATATCAATTATAAAGAATATTACGCAACGGCTTTTCAAGTAAATAAGGTTTTATCTCCTCCCGTTAATAATGAAGAAGATAGTCTATATAATTGGCTATTGGAAGAGAAAAACTCCCTAGTTGAAATTTCTCTTTATGAAGATACACCGAATAAGATCTTAGTAGACGGTAACACAATATGGGAATTAGACAGTGATGAATAACAATTGACACGTTGGAATTTATAAAATCTAGGCCCTCTTGAAAGAGGGCCTTTTTGTATTAAACCAATAGCGACTCGAGCTGCGCCTTTGTCTTCGTTCCGTAATAGACATCAATGCCGTTATTTTTAGCGCCTTTGTCCGGATAGAAATAGAGGGCAGCTAAAGCCTCCTGAATCTGTCGGACGGCCGTTCCCTTCATAATTAGGCTTTTGTAAATTCCGGGCGGAATGGGTACTTTTTTGCTCCTGCTTTTTCGTGCTTTCTTTTTCGGGGCCGATGTTGCCGGTTGCTTGATCCACCACAAAGGCCGAGATATTTCGCAATACCTGTTCAAAAATTGCCTGGTAAAATTCGTCTGTCTGCTCCCGTGAGCATCCGGCAATAAATACCCGATGCATCCCCTCAACATGTCTGAACCTGCCGCGCCCATTCGTAAAAATCCAGCACCGCTTCAGCATCAAAATAATAGGGGCAATCCGGGTCCGCTAACACCTCGACATCTTTAAAAAATCGCTGCACAGCCCATTTATGCTTTTGACAAGCCTTTATCTCACCGGAAAGTATTTTTTCGCTAAGCCCATAACGCTCAATCAGAATTTCAGAGGTGACCTCTTGCATTACATCCGGCCCCCGAACCGCTCTTCCTCTTTTGATTTCGGCTTGTCGTCATCCTTTTTAGGAATCACGAGCTTGCAGCGCGAGGAAATGGTTAAAGCCCGCCGTGACTTTCGGCAGAAGATCATCTGGTACTTGCAGAAGAACCACTCTGTAATTAAGCGCCGCCTTTGCCTCTTTTAAGAATTTGCTTGTTTTTGTCCGTAATCTCTCGCCAAAAGCGCTCAGAGTGCTCCTGCGTTTTTTCAAGGTGGTTTTCTTTTATTGGGTTTCATGTCTTCTTCTCCTTTCACTAAAACCACATGCATGACAAATAAAAAACGGACACCAAACAAACAGCGTAAAAGCTGTAAGTTCAGTGTCCGCAGGCATTCCATCTTGGACTTAATTATTAATTTTCTCAATCTTAATGGGTACTTTATATAGTTCCTCTAATTTCATTACACAGCGTAGGCTCAGATTCGTTTCCCAATAAAATGACTTCCTTATTGATTGGATGCAATATATACCAAACTTGATTATTTTCATCCTCTATGAATACATTTTTCTTAGTTGACTAGTCAACCGTATTTAATACAATTGTTGAAAAGATAGGAACTGAGCACAAGCAATAAAATACATTACTATCCCAACAGTTAAAGATTTAACATCATTAAACTGAGAAAAAGAAAGCAACAAATATATCTCAGTATAAAAAATGAATAAAAAAATCAAATATGAACAAGTCATGAAAAATTTGAAGTATCTATTAGACTTTATTTTAAATAAAGTATGCTCTGGTTTTTTTACTAGATTCAAAGTTAAAAGAACAAAGACGTTTACTGCAATTAATATTTCAGCCGTACAGACAAATTTTCGTTATAATCCAAATTAAACTTTTTTTTAATGTCTCACCTAAAGATACAAAAATGACCATCCAAGCAAACGTATAAACCACATACATACATGCTCTGACAATGAACATTCTTTCCTTTGAAAAAAGCTTTTGTTCAAAAACAACTGAAGAAAACAAAGTATCGGCTGGAATACTCTAAAAGCTGTTATTATAAATAAAATAAAAAAATAACAACGGTCGGAACTCCAAAAGAACTCAATAATTCATTAAAGATTTCCAAAAGATTCACTTATTAACACCTTCTTTTTCTTTATCCTACTAATTTTATCAAGATATGATATCCTCCTCAATGCCCCTTGCTGCACCCATAGTTGGAACAGCAGGCCTTTTTACTCACGTCAGCTGTATTCGATCAACACCAACATCCCCTCAAATTCATTCAAAAAGTGATCAATGTTGAGCTAATTCTCGTTGAAATCAACTTCCTCCACCGTCTTCCCGGACTTATGAAGAAAAGCATTATTTTTAAAGTGCGGGAGCCGCCTGATGAGTCAATCTATTTCCACCGCGTCATTCCATGAAACTGGATCTTTTATATTCATATTTTGCCATGTATTGAAAACATGGAAAGGACAGCCGATACAATTAGATTTTGCATGTGTTATAAACCCCTCGCGTTCAACATAAGTGATGTAGCGCGATCGATCTATGAAAGCCACATCAACCAGTGGATGCTCAGCTATCTGCCAGCATTCCCGACTCGGCTTAACTCTTTGAGTCTCGTCAGTGCTGATCCCTTTACAAAGATGTACTACTTCTTTTATGAGCTGCCTTAGCTTGTAGCCAAGCAACAAGCGAATTTCCCTGTTTACAGGCTGTATTTTATATTCACTTGTACATTGCCGGCGCGCGATACCAATTTCACCGTTTGAATCCCGAATATAGAATGGCGTACTAGCGAAATTGAGTATTTCAACCGACTACAATTCATGGATTAAGGCACACTCACAAGCGTGCAGCTTTATAGAAAGGTGTCAATTTATTATGTAAGTGAAATTAGGACATGCTGATATAGAAACCACGTCAAATACATATGCTCACTTAATTAAAGAGCTTCGGGAAAGAGATGAAACTGAGACAGTAAACATTTTTGAAGATAGGCTGTTGAGGAAGTTGAAAAGCCTGAAGAAGTTGAGGATGTGTATGTGTAAAGAATGTGCAAAACCATTTCAAATCATAACGTTTTCTATCCAATTCTTTAAAAAGAGCTAAGGATTCCGGTGGTCGGGGTCAACCGACACTCTCGAAGGAACACGAATTTGAGTCGTGCCGATTCTATCGGAAAGCCCTAGCCCGCGGTATATTCGATATAATAAGCCATTACGGTCTAGCATAGCGTTAACTTCGCATTTTAGATATAACTATAGTATAGCATTCAAGTTACCAAGAAAACTGAAATCATAAAAAAGACGGCTGTAATAGCCGCCCTCTTACTGTTGTATTTTTGTTTTATGAGCCCGCTCCTCTTGAGGCAAGTAATGTTACTGAGTCTGCTGTTTGGATACTTTCTGCGAGGAAGTCTGCTGCGCTGGTTAAAACGAGTCCAAGCGATGCAGTAAGGAAAGCAGTTACAATAAGTTTTTTCATTTAAAGAACCTCCTTTCCTGTTAGTTTACTTAATTTTATTGCTTTTTCCAAGAATTATGTGGAATATTTGTAATTATTTAATGAGCTGTAGACGTTGGCCACATCCTCAGCAAGCGCCTCAATGTCTACGTAAGCCTCTCTCTCCTCGAGCATTTCGATAAACTCTTTTACTTGCGGTACACCCTCGATGGGAGCGCTATAGCATATATTTAGAATCGAGAATTTGAGCGAAAAGTTGATATTATCCGTTTTCTGAGCAAACTCAAAACCAAGATGAACCCACTTAAGCGCCTTATCAACCTCACCTATCTTATAAGTTGACCTAGCTGACTCGTATATGCACTGCATGTACATAATAGGCGCATTTTTTTCGATATCATCCGTTTTAAATGAGAGGTCGAAATACTCGAGTGCTTCTTCATGTTTATCCTCTTGAATTTTTAAAAAGCCGAGATCATAGTAGACAGCCGCCAGCAGATGATTATCGCCCATCTTGATCAGTCTTTCTGCGCAACTCTTAAGCATATTTTCAGCTCTTGTTAAACGTCCGTCGTCTATATAATTGAGTGCGAGCAGCACCGTACAGTTTATCGACTGTGTCTTATATTCTTCATAAGCCCTATAAATGCTCTTCGCGATTGAAAGATGATGAAAAGAAAGTAGAGTTGTTTTCGTAAAATAATAGAGATTTCCAAGCTTATAATGAAACTCGGCCTTTTCGATTTCATCTTCGACATTATCGAGCTGCCGCTCGGCAACTCTAAAACAATTAAGCGCTTTAGAGTAGTTGCTCCTCGCACTTTCATACATTCCTTTAAAGAGAAAGTAATAGTATCGTAACAAACCGTCTGTCTTCGCCTTATCTTCAGCAATAGGCGGAAGCTGCGGCTCCCCCGCGACGTCTTCCATTAATACTCTGAACCTGTAATCAAGTAGATTAAAGTAAAGCAAAACATCCTGATCTTCTTCCATTACGTTTAAAAGGCCTTTTATTCTGTCCCTAAGTTCTACGGCATTTGAAACATCTCTCTTTTTTATGTGAACATACCACTGATTGATGAGATTGGCTACGTTCACAGAGGCTGCTGCTTTCATTGTCAAACCTCCCACACTTTACTGCCTCTATCGCTATGAGAACATTTTACAGAAAGTTACCAATCTTTGCAAAGAAGTTTGTATCAATAATTTACTTTTCGCCCTATAAATAGATAATAAATCATCAGATATATTTTTGCTTTTGTAAAAGTTTCTGCACCGTATTAAGCTCATTTCGATAAATCTCACGGTATGTTCCCGTAGCTTCCGGAGCTCGCAGTCCTTAAGAAAAAATTCTTACGGCTTCGTTCCAAGATAAGGAATA